>CAWVDR010000002.1:0-703467 GCA_963928085.1 uncultured Atopobiaceae bacterium | reverse complement strand
CTATACGTATATCTATTGGATGCGCGCCTGCTATATACGCTGCCCCGACCTGGAGGAGCTGTGGCGCGAGGCGCGCGAGCGCCCCGGCGGAGAGAGGAAGATCACGAGGAAGTACGCGGCCTTCCAGGTGCTCGTGCTCGACGAGTGGCTGCTCGACAGGCCGGACGAGCTCTTCCGGGGCTTCCTGCTCGAGCTCATGGAGGCTCGTTACGGCACGGCCTCCACGGTCTTCTGCACACAGTTCCGCCAGAAGGACTGGCACGCCAGGCTCGGCGGCGGCGTCCACGCCGATGCCATCATGGACCGCATCGTCCACGGCGCCGCATGGGTCAACATGGGCGAGATGAACATGAGGAGGAAGCTGGGGGCCGGTTTCGAATAGGGCGTGCGCGTCACCGGTATCTATCGAAAACGCCGGCGGTATCGGTTCGCGATACCGCCGGTATCGAATGGCAATAATCGGTGGTATCAAAGGGGGAAAATACTCAGTGAATATCCAAGGTACGCTTGTAGAATCCTTCTTCAACAATCAGATAGATGTCAGACGCATGGCTTTCAAAACCACTTTTTTAATAATTTGTGTGCTTAAATGGTAAGGAATACTCCCAACAATTTTATACCTCTGTTTGTTAGGGAATTGAAACTGTAGAATATCTTGGTGAATTAAAGTGACACGAGTATTCAGTTTTAATTTTTCTGACGATAAGTTGAATAGATGACTGTCTAATTCAATAGACGTTACCTGTTTACTTATTTTAGCCAGTTTCGTCGTTAAATGCCCTTTACCTGTTCCAATTCGTAAACGGTATCGGTTTCTTTTAAATTCAATTGTTTTATTATTTGGTTGAGTACTTTTTCACTCGTTAAAAAGTTTTGAGAATATTTTATATTTTTGTTCATGTAATCACTCCTTCTTAATTACAAATTTTTAGCATCTAATTTAACTTCAATAGACTAATAACAATGTTTGGTCTTGCTTCACTTTGTGCTTGTCGGAAGCCTAAATAGTAACTGCGTTTTGCTTCGTGTCCGTCTGGCAACCGCTCAAATTGTTCATCAAGTTCTGATACACCTTCTTCGTTATAGCGTGGATCAAATTCTTCTAAAAAGTCTGCTTCCTCTACAACTTTAAGCTCAAACCCATTGTTCAGCAATCCCATTATAATCTGTGTAAGTGTGTGATGTTGTTTTACTACATCACATCCTAAAAAATGTGTATTTCGTTCTCCTGTTATAAAGTAATTATCAATCGCCCAATATTGCGGTTTCCCATCATCTGTATAAATCCAATCCTGCCCAACTCCTGCGGTAAAAACAGGGTGTTCGATATTAAAAAGAAAAATTCCACCTGGTTTTAATGTCCTATACACTTTTTGAAATATTTCCACTATGTCCTCTATATAGTGCAGAGCTAAATTAGATATAACACAATCCCATTCATTTTCTGGATAGTCATATTCCTCTAATCCGCTAATACGATATTCAATTTGATTTCCTGAATTGCGCTTTTGGGCTTCCTCAATCATTTTCTTACTTAAATCGATCCCTAATATTTTTGTAGCTCCTTGTTCTTCTGCGAACTTGCAGTGCCAGCCATATCCGCACCCCAAGTCAAGAACAGATTTTCCTTCTAACGAAGGAAACAAAGGTTTTAATTGATGCCATTCACCAGCAGCTTTTAACCCCTCTTTACTGCGGGACATCTTTGCATATTCTTCAAAAAACTTCTCATTATCGTATTCATTATTCATAACCTTAACATCTCCTATTTTATCCTTCGGCACCGCCGCCTCCAGGCGGCTCCCCAACTTCATCTGCTCGATAAATGGGAATTGCACCAAAACAATCTAAGACAACAATGCTGCCCTACTTGCGATTTTTTCTTGTACTGCGGAAACAGTTTCTTGAATGGAATAATTGGTCGTATCTACAACATTCGATTCATATATTCCCAGATTGCAAAATTGCTCCCACATTGTTTCTACCAATTCGATATTTGTTTTTCGGTCTAACTTTGAGCGTTCAACAGCCCGCTTTAAGGTTTCTTCCTTACTTGCCCTTAAAATAATATAATGCACCTCATAATGTTCCCGAACAAGAGCTTTCCATGGCTCCAAAAACCATGGCCCGACAATCCCATCTACAATTACATCATATCCGCCACGAGCATATCGCTTTGCAGCTTCTAAAAAGGCTTCAATGACAACCAGATTTTGCTCGTTGGATTCTGGCAAATGTGGTGGTATTGCGCCTTTGCTTTGCATAAGACGAAAGAGCGCTCATTGCATGAGCATAATCTACTTCTTCTCTCAGCGCCACGTCAGGTACTCATTCCAGATGATTTGATCTTGTGACACACCCATAGCCTGTACCCATCGTTTGGGTGCGGGCTATTCCTTTGCCCGCCTTACGGGAAGGACGGGCAGATGGATGGCTTGCAGGACGAGACGAAGCAGGTCGATGAGGGCGCGGCGCAGCAGGCGCAGGACGCGTCGGCGCAGGTGACCGGCGGAGAGGGCGCTGCCGCGGGCGGTGGAGCGACTCCCAGGGCCGACGACGGCGCCGCCAAGGCGCGCGCGGACTACGAGGCGGCGCTCGCGGAGCGCGACGCGCGCATCGCGGAGCTCGAGGGCGAGATCGCGGAGGCCGCGAAGACCGCCGAGGGCGCCGAGAAGCTGCGCAAGAAGATGGACGAGCTGCGCCGGAGGGGCGACGAGGAGCGCGTCGGCTTCGAGCTGCAGCTCGCCGGGGCGCGCAACGTGAAGGCGGCCCGCGCGCTCCTGCCCGACCACGACAACGACGTAGAGAAGCTCAAGGCCGCCGAGCCATGGCTCTTCTCGGCGTCTCCCGCCCCGGCGCCGGCCGGCGCGACGGGCCTCCCGAGCGCCGGCGCCGCCGGGGCCGACGAGTCCACGCAGATGAGCCGCTGGCGCAAGATCGCCGGCCTTCCCGAGAGCGAGGAGTAGCAGATGGCCAACAGCATCGCCTACACCAGGAACTACACCGCCGTCCTGGACGAGGTCTACAAGCGCGCGGCGTGCTCGACGTGCCTGAACTCGCCGCGCCGCATGGCGCGCGCCGGGCGCAACGCCAAGGAGATCATGGTCCCGAAGATCGAGGTGACGGGCCTCGGCGACTACACCCGCAACGTCGGGTACAAGACCGGATCCATCACCTACGAGTTCGAGACCAAGACGTTCAACTACGACCGCGGCATCAAGCTGCTCGCGGACGTCATGGACGTGGAGGAGGCGGGCGTCCTCGACTGCTTCGTGGCGGCGGGCTCCGAGCTGCAGCGCACGCAGGTGGCGCCGGAG
The DNA here is from genome assembly GCA_963928085.1 of uncultured Atopobiaceae bacterium. Taxonomy (GTDB): domain Bacteria; phylum Actinomycetota; class Coriobacteriia; order Coriobacteriales; family Atopobiaceae; genus Thermophilibacter. The sequence continues at coordinate 700,150 of CAWVDR010000002.1, read as the reverse complement.
GCCGACGCCTTCACCTTCTCCGAGATCGCGGGGCACGCGGGCGTGACGCCCGCGACGGAGGACTTCGCCGACGCCGACGCCGACGACGTGCTGGCGAGCCTGCGCGCCGCGACGAACGCGATGGACGAGGCGGAGGTGACGACCGGGAGCCGCATCCTCTTCATCACGCCGACGCTCAAGGGCGTGCTGGACGACTTCTCGCTGGCGAACCCGGCGCGCTCCAACCGCGTGCTCGAGCGCTTCAGCCGCATCGTGGAGGTGCCGCAGACGCGTTTCTACAGCGCGATCGCGCTGAACTCCGGCGACGCCGACCAGTTCGGCTACGCGAAGGCGGCGGGCGCCAAGGACATCAACTACATGGTGGTGGAGCGCTCAGCGGTCATCAAGTTCGACAAGCACGTGGCGTCGAGGGTCTTCTCCCCCGACGAGCTGGAGAACCTGGACAGCTACATGATGAAGTACCGCAAGTACGGGATCGTGGAGCTGCTGGACAACAAGCTGGACGGCGTGCACGTCTCCTGCGCGCCGGCGGCGTGACGACGCGAGCGACGGGCGCGGCCGGCGCGGGCCCCGCGCCCGTCGACTTCACCTTCTACCAGGACGCCTACGGCGGGGCGCTTCCCGCCGAGGCGTTCGCCGAGGCGCTGCCGGCGGCGCTGCGCTGCGTGGGCGCGCTCACGGGGCGGCGCGCGCCCGACGAGCGCTGGCGCGACGAGCTCACGTGCGCCTGGCGGCGCGCGGCGTGCGCGGCGGCGGACGCCTTCGCCGAGTACGGCGAGGGGCGCGTGGGCGGCTTCAGCATCGGCGACTTCTCCGTGACGAACTACCGCGACGACGGCACGACGGGCGCCGAGGTGGCGCGCGAGGCCGTGCTCGCGGAGCTGGCGGGCACGGGGCTCGCCTTCGCGGGGGTGAGGTAGGTGCGCTACCTCCGGCCGATACCGCGACGCCTCCTGCCCGACGACATGCTGGTGTGGCCGGCGGCGGGCGACGGGACGTACCTCCCGACCGTGATGGTGCGCCACGTGCGCTACGAGCGGCGCGAGAGCGTCGTCACCGACGCGCACCGGAGCGCCGACGGCGGGTCGGGGCGCGTGATCGTGGACGCGGTGAACTCGGAGGGCGCCTTCGAGGTGCCGGCCGGCTCGCGCGTGCTCGTGGGCGCGGGGCCGAGCGTGATGGTGCTCTCGTGCAGGCGCTGCTGCGTGGTCCGCGGGCAGGTGCACCACTGGGAGCTGGAGGTGGGCTGATGGCTCGGTTTGAGTTCGGCGTCTCGGGCACGAGCGCCCCCGCCGACTGGGAGACGAGGGGCGGAGGCGCTGCCGACGTGGTGGCGGCGCTCCTGCGCGCCCTGGGCTACGGCAACGTGTTCACCGCGCCGCCCGCGGCGCGGCTCTGCTGCGAGCCGATCGTGGTCGCGGCGGGCGAGTTCGCCCGCGACGCGCGGCTGGCCGACGGAACGGAGCGGGGCGCGCTCCCGGTGGGCGTGACGGTCTGCTGCGACGACCCGCGCGACGCCGAGGCGACGGCGCGGGCGGTCGAGCGCGACCTGCGCCGCGCGGACTGGACGGGGCGGGACGCCGGGTGGCACCTGCGCGTCGTCGCGGCGGACACGGCGGCGCCGCGCCCGCTGGGGCGCGACGGGTCCGGGAGGTGGCTGTGGGGCTTCTCGCTCTCCTTGACGATTGAGAGGGACTTCGATGAGTGACAGGGTGCGCGCGGGGCGCGGCATGGACGATCGGGACGTGGTGCGCAAGAGCAACCCGCTGCAGCGGGCGGCGCGGGGCGCGGCGTGGAAGGCCGCCCCCGCCGACACCGACCGCATGGGGCGCGAGCAGCAGCGCCGCGCGACGGCCTACGGGCGCGCGCGGGGTCGCCTGTGAGCGCGCTTGTCTACAACGGCCACGACCTCTCGGCTTACGTGACGGCCGAGCTGGTGGAGCCTGCCGGGCACGCGCTCGAGCCCCGGGCGCTCGCGGTGCCGGGAAGGCCGGGGGCGGTGCTGCTGGGCTCGGAGCTGCCGCCGCGCGTCCTCGCCGTGAGGCTGTTCCTGGACGCGGGGGCTTCGCTCTCCGCGTCGCAGCGCAGCGAGGTCCGGCACAGGCTGTACGGCTGGCTCGTCGCGCCGGGCGGCGGCGAGCTCGCGATCTCCGGCGAGCCGGGGCTCGCGTGGCGCGACGCGGTGGTGACGGGCGTTACGGCATGGGACTCGCTCTTCGAGGACGGCTCCTGCGAGGTGGAGTTCACCTGCTTCGACCCGGTGGCCTACGGCGCCGAGAGGGCGAGCGCGGGGACGGCGCTCGCGGTCGGCGGCACGTGGGCGACCTGGCCCACGGTGACGCTCGCGGCGGCCGCGGGCCCGTCCGTGAGGGTCGCCGACGAGCTGGGGCGCTACGTGCTGGTGGAGAGGGCGTTCTCCGCGGGCGACGAGGTCGTGATGGACTTCGCCGCCGAGACCGTGACCGTGGGCGGCGCGGACGCCTCCGCCGACGTGGCCGTGGAGAGCACGTTCTTCTCGCTTGCCCCCGGCGCCCACACGCTCGCCTTCTCGGGATGCTCCGCCCACACGGTGGCGTGGCGGGAGCGGTGGCTCTAGATGGTGCCGACGCTGTACCTGTTCGACCGCTTCGACGAGCGGCTGGGGATCCTGCCCGCCGTGGGCGCGGTGACACACACCGAGGAGGTGGGCGGCGAGGATACCATCGAGTTCGACTGCGCCCACGCTCCGGAGAAGGGCTGCCGCCTTCTGTGGCGCGACCCGGCCGACGGCACCTGGTGCGAGCACGTGGTGGTGCGCACCGACGAGCCGCTGGGGTCCCCCGCGCACGTCTACGCCGAGTCCTCGCTCTGCGAGCTCCTGGGCGACTTCGTGGAGGAGGAGCAGCTGGTGGCGAAGACCGCCAGGCAGGCGCTCGCGCGCGTGCTCGCGCACACGCGGTGGGTGCCCGGCGAGGTGGGCGTGGGCGACGCGCAGCGCGGCTGCCTCATCTACCACGCGAACGCGCTCGCGGCGCTCAGGCGCGTCGAGGAGGTGTGGGGAGGCGAGGCCGAGGCCGAGATCGCCGTCTCCGGCGGACGCGTGGTTGCGAGGACGATCGCGCTTCCCGCGCGGCGGGGCGGCTGGCGCGGCGCGCGCTTCTCATACGGCAAGACGCTCGCGGCGTGCACGCGCACGGTGCTCGAGGACGAGGTGTTCACGGCGCTCTACGGCTACGGCAAGGGGCTGCCGATCCTCGACGAGCAGGGCGTGCCCACGGGCGGCTACACGAGGCGGCTCACCTTCGGGTCTGTGAACGGCGGCGTGAACTGGGTGGGCGACGACGCGGCGCGCGAGGTCTGGGGTCGGCCCGACGGCGCGGGAGGGAAGGCGCACCGGTTCGGGCACGTGGTGTTCCCGGACTGCGAGGATCCCTACGAGCTCATGGGGCTGACGCGATCAGCCCTGCGCGCGGCGTGCGCGCCGCGCGTCTCCTACGAGGTGGACGTGGCGGCGGTGGACGGCGGCGCGGGCGTGCGGCTGGGCGACAACGTGGCCGTGGTCGACGACTCCCGCGCCCCGGCGTGGCACCTGCGGGCCCGCTGCGTGCGGCGCGTGCGGGAGCTCGGCGAGGGCGAGCCGGTGGCGCGGCTCACGCTGGGGACGGTGGAGCGCACGACCTGGGCGGCGTCCGCCGAGGTGGCGGCGCGCGTGAGCGCGGTCGAGGAGACGGCGGCCACGGCGTCCGACACGGTGGCATCCTACGAGGACCTTGGGACGAGGGGGTTCTGACATGGCTGACGGCAACGGCTTCGCGCTCGCGGGCGACGGCCTGCGGCAGGTGACGTGGGACGGGTGCGACTCCCCGCTCGGCGGGTGTTTCAATGCCTCTCCCGCCGACGCCGAGGGGCGCGGCCTGGCGCTCACGGTGGAGCGGGGCGGCGCCCCGGTGGACCTCTCCGGGGCGAGCGTCTACCTGCTGTGGCGGCACCGCGAGCTGCGCCGGCGCGGCTGCGAGCCCTTCGAGGCGGTGGACGCGGCGGCGGGCAGCTTCCAGGTGTTCTGGCCGGCGGCGATGACGTGCGCCGAGGGCACGGTCGACGCCCAGGTGATGGTCCGCCAGGGCGGCGAGGCTATCTCCACGCTGCCCTTCCCCGTGCGCGTGGTGCAGGCGCTCACGGGCGCCGGCGGAGGGGGCGATGACGGGTACTCGCTCTTCCTGGAGGCGCTGCAGAAGCTCGAGGGCGCCGACGAGATCATCGCCGGCGCGGTGGCGAGCGCCGAGCAGGCGGCGGAGGTCGCCGCCGGCGCGCTCGAGGACGCGCAGGGGGCCTCCGGGGCCGTCGCCGCCGCGAACGCCGCCGCGGAGGCCGCCGCGCAGGCGAGGGAGCAGCTGCTCGCCGCCGCCGAGCGCGGGGACTTCGACGGCGAGCCGGGGACGCCGGGAAGGGACGGCACGGACGGAAGGGACGGCGCCCCGGGGGCCGACGGGCGCGACGGCGCCGACGGCGTGAGCCCGGTCGCGCGGGTGGACCAGACCGACGCGGGCGCGGTGGTTACGGTCACGGACGCACGGGGCACCACGACCGCCACCCTCCGGCACGGGCCCAAGGGAGACAAGGGCGACCCCGGGGAGCGCGGCGAGAAGGGCGACGCCTTCACATACGAGGACTTCACCGCCGAGCAGCTGGAAGGCCTCCGCGGCCCCAAGGGCGACAAGATGACGCTCGCAGACCTCACGGAGGAGGAGGTCGAGTCCCTGCGAGGCGAGAAGGGCGACAAGGGAGACCCGTTCACCTACGCCGACTTCACGGCCGAACAGCTGTCGGCGCTGAGGGGCCCGAAGGGCGACCCCGGCGAGGACGGCACGGACGGCCGGGACGGCGCGGATGGCATGAGCTGCGCGCACTCGTGGGCCGACACCGTGCTCACGGTGACGAGCGCGAGCGGCACGAGCTCCGCGGACCTGCGCGGCCCCAAGGGCGACGCCTTCGCCTACGAGGACTTCAGCCCCGAGCAGCTCGAGGCGCTGCGCGGACCGCAGGGTGCCCCGGGGCAGCCCGGCTCCGACGGCCGCGACGGGCTGGACGGGGCTCCGGGCGCCGACGGGCGGGACGGCGCAGACGCCGAGATCGTCGGGGCCACCGCGACGGTGGACGCCACCACGGGCGAGCCGTTCGTGACCGTGACGCTCGGCGGCGCGCCGGGGGCGCGCACGTTCGCGTTCGCCTTCTCCGGCCTCAAGGGCGAGCGCGGCGAGCGGGGGCCGCAGGGCGTTCCCGGCCGCGACGGCCAGGACGGGGCTGACGGCGCCCCGGGCGGCACGCCCGACCTCTCGCCGTACGCGACGAAGGAGTACGTGGCGCAGCAGATCGCGGCGCTCGAGGACCTCTCGGAGAAGGTGTTCTGATGGCAGTGGGGACGATACCGAAGCAGGTGCTCACCGACATCGCCAACGCGATACGCCTCAAGGGCGGCGGGCCGAACGCGATGCGGCCGGCCGAGATGGCGCCCCGCATCCTCGCGCTCGACGGCACGAAGGAGGACGTGACGCTGCAGATGCCCGAGATAGAGGGCATCGGGATCATCTCCGACGCCTACTTCCACGACATCGCCGACGCGATCCGCGCGCAGAACGGGCGCACCGAGACGTACAAGCCCGCCGAGATGGCGCCGGCGATCCTCGCCCTGACGTGGGACACGGGGGTGAAGATCCGCGCGCTGCTGCTCTCGGACGGCACGCTGGAGTTCAACTACCGCGACGGGCGCTCCAGCGACGTGGAGGGCGCGACCATACTCAGGGCGTGGGAGGTCGATCCGGCCGGCTACCCCTCGGCTGGGGCTCGCCCCTGGGACGACGACAAGGCCCTCGTGACGCGCGCCGTGATCGACGCGGACATGGAGGGCAGCGGCCTCGCGAGCGCGGCCTACCTCTTCCACGGGTGCGAAAACCTCGTCGAGGTCGAGGGATTCGGGCACCTCACCACGCCGACCAACATGAATCAGATGTTCGTGAGCTGCGCCTCGCTGGAGACGATCTGGGCGGAGAACTTCTACGGCTCGGTCGAGACGGGGAGCCTCATGTTCAGCGGCTGCAGACGCCTCGTTGGCGAGAGGGGCTACGTGCCCGAGCAGATGGACGACTGGAAGCACCTGCACTTCGAGACCGACGGCGTGCTGACGCACCCGGACCCGGCTGAGGACGAGCGCGAGTGGTTCCGCTGCTTCCTCTACGCAGACGGCGAACTCGTCCTGACCGCCGCGGTCGCGCCCGAGCCCGGGCGGGAGGTGCTGGCGTCCGGGCGCCTGTGCGCGAACGCCCGGTACAACTCGGTGGGCTACCAGCCGTGGTACAACCACCGCGACGACGTCTCCAGGGTGTTGATGGCCACCGACATGTCGACCTACGGGCACGTGAACACGAACTACTGGTTCTACGGGCACCAGAACATAACCGAGGTCGCGGGCATGGGGAACCTGAGGGGCGTGCGCGAGATGCAGCACACCTTCAACAGCTGCGCTAGTTTGGTCGAGATAGACCTCTCGGGTCTCGATCCGTCGTCCCTGGAGGACCTCTCCTACACCTTCAGCGGCTGCGGAGCGCTCGTGACGATCTGGGCCGACGCCGACTGGGCGCTGCCCTCGTCCGGCGTCTCGGGCTTCCAGACGTTCTACCAGTGCACGTCGCTCGTGGGCGGCGCGGGCACGACGTTCGCGAGCTCGCGGGCGGGGTACCAGTACATGAGGATCGACGGCGTTGGCGGAGCGGGATACCTCACAGCAGGGTAGGTAAACAGGCACCCCTCCGGCGCGTGCGGCGCTTGCGCCGCATGTGCCGGAGGGGTGGACGCGCCGCCGCAGCGGACTCGGGATGAGACTGCCGCGTGGCGGCGCGAAGGAGAGGCCTACCCATCAGTCATCTAGATAGAAGATCTCGTCCACGTGAAGCCCCAGCAGCCTTGCGATCTTCATCGCGAGCTCGAGCGTGGGGTTGTACTTGTCGTTCTCGACGGCGATGATCGTCTGGCGGCTCACGCCAAGCTCCCTCGCCATGTCCTCCTGGCGCAGCCCGGCCTGCTTTCTCAGCTGCTTTACTATGTTCCTCATGGCGGCCTAGGCCCTTGCCAGGAGGTAGGCCCCGACCGACAGGGCGAGCGCGATGACGACGATCGCGGCCACCGCCGCCCGCAGGAGCTTGTTTGGCTCCCGGTACTCCTCGTCCCCGGCGACCATCCTGCGCCTCATTGCCATCTGGGAGAATCCCTGGACGCATACCGCGAGGCACAGGATCAGGGCGGGCAGGGGGCTGTACTCGGAACCGTACATGAGCGCCTGCCAGCAGTTGAAGAGCGCCCACGCGCTCAGGGACAGCAGGGCCGCCCTGTACCCCCACTCCTCCGCATGGAGCTGGATGCTCCTCTCCATCTCGTCCATCTTCTTCATTTCACTTACCTCCCGCCGCATAGTGGGACCGGTCTTGCGATTGCCTCTACCCCCCTCCGCTTGTCGAAGTCGGCCTTGAAATGTCAAACTCTCTTTACATTTCTAGATATACCCAAAGCGCGCCAGAATGTCAAGACATCTTTACATTCTGAGTGACTGTTTTCGGAGTGTCGCGGGATATAACCCATCCGTTTTTCGCGCGTTAAGCTTTGACACATGAGCGCTTTTCCGAGCGGCCATCCGGGCTGCCACATGCGAGGCGAAGACCGGGCGGCGCTTCGAAGAAGAGCGGCCCCGGAGGAGGCCGATGATCGCGACGACCGTCCTGAAGGCACCATAGATCGTTTCCCTTGTGAGCCGTTTCGTGAAGTGACGGAACGTGACGATTCGCAACATACCCGCAGCTAGACATGCTCGTTTGTGACCGCATCGGACACTTCTCCCGAGGGGCGGGGCGTTCCCGCTCGAGGGAGGAGGCGCGCATGGAGTCGGTCGTCGCGGCGCTCGTGACGGGGGTGCTGACCCTTGTCGGGGTGCTCGTGTCCAACTCGCGCAGCCGCGCGGTCATGGAGGTCAAGATCGATAACCTGACGAGGCAGGTCGAGAGGCACAACTGCCTCGTCGAGCGCACCTACGCCCTGGAGCAGGACGTCGCCGTCGTGAAGGCGGAGATCGACAACCTGAGGAAAGGATAGCTATGGAAGCGTTTCTGACGTCGAACGAGTGGCCGTGGCGCCTCGCGCGCACGATCGTGCAGGGCGTGCTCGGCGTGGTGGTGGCCAACGTCGACATGCTGGTGGGCTGCGCGGTGCTGGAGCCGACGTGGCGCGCCGTGGCGGTGGCGCTCGTGATGGCGGTGCTCTCGCCGGTCATGGCGGAGCTGGGCGCCGCGACGACCAAGAAGGAGGCCGGCGATGAGTGACGGGACGAGAGAGCCCATCGACGAGCAGCTGCTGGCGATCGAGGCGGCGCGATGCGAGGGCGCCCCGGACGACTTCGACCCGGAGGGCGGTGATGAGGGGTGAACGTCGTCGAGTTCATCCAAGCGAACCCCGCGAACTACACGGCGGGGCGCGGCGGGCGCGCCATCGACGGGATGGCGGTGCACTACACCGCGACGTCCGCGAGCGCGCACAACAACCTGGTCTACTTCTCGCGCCCCGGCGCCCAGGCGTCGGCACACCTGTTCGTGGACAAGGACGGGTCGATCCGCCAGTCGGTGCGCTTCGAGGACACGGCGTGGGCGGTCGGAAACTTCGCCGAGAACCAGCGGACGGTTTCCGTGGAGGTCGTGAGCGCCGGCGAGGACTTCACCGAGGCGCAGATCGCCGCGCTGGCGGAGATCTACCAGTACCTGCGGGCGACCTACGGGATCACGCGCGTCATCCGCCACTACTGTGTTTCGTCAAGCTTTTTTGAGCGGAATGAGCATCGGAAATTGAGCAGCCTGCGCACGATGCGTGCACAGGCTTTTTGAGCGCTACCCCTCCTGCATGAGGGCGTGCCTCACTCGGTAGGACTCGCCCCGGAACTGGACCAGCCGCCCGTGGTGGACGACGCGGTCGATGACGGCGGCCGCCATCTGGTCGTCGCCGAACACCGAGCCCCAGCGGCTGAACTCGAGGTTGGTGGTGATGACCACGCTCTGCCGCTCGTAGGCGTCGGCGAACACCTGGAACACCAGGCGGGCCCCGTCGGCGTCGAGCGGCAGGAAGCCGAGCTCGTCGATCACGAGCAGGCGGGCGCGGGAGAGCTGGGACATCTCGCGGTCGAGCCTGCCCTCCTCGCGCGCCCGCCTCAGGCGCATCACGAGCGACGAGGCGGTGAAGAAGCGGGCCTCGAGCCGCCCGTCGCACGCGAGCTGGCACAGCGCGCTCGCCATGTGGGTCTTCCCCGTGCCGACGTCGCCCATCAGCACCAGGTCCTCGCGGCGGTCGAGGAACGAGAGCGAGAGCAGGTCCTCGCGCCCGAGCCCCTCCGGCCACGACACCGCCGACCAGTCGTAGCCGTCGAAGGTCTTCGGCGCCGGCAGCCCGCAGCGCCGGAGCAGCGACGCGCGCTTCGAGGCGTCGCGGCTGTCCCGCTCGGCCTCGAGGTACCCCGCCAGGTACTCTACCTGCTTCGGAGTGCCCAGGCGCGACCACTCCTCCAACACGGAGGTCGTGAGCGAGCATCTCCTGCCGGCCTCCACCACCCTCCTCGAGAGCTCCTCGCTAGCAGGCACGGTCCCCGCCCCCTCTCAGGAAGCCGTCATACACGGAGAGGTCGGCGCCGCCCGCCTCGCCCAGGGCGCCGGAGGCGATCCTCCTGGCGAGCACGTCGACGGTCGCGTCGTCGGGGACCCGGCCGCCGTCGAGAACCCCCTGCGCCGCCGCGCAGGCCGCGTCGAAGCCGCTCGCCGCGGCCGCCCGGCCGATGGCCCTGAGCACGCGCCGGCGCCCCCGGGCGTCGAGGGAGTCGATGGCGCGCACGAGCCCCTCGGGCATGTCGCGCCTGATCACCGACTCGCCGAACGCGCGCGGCCGGGCCACCAGCGCCGGCACGAGCGAGAGCGGGTTGCGCACCGCCGGCCCGTCGCCGAACGCCCGAGGCAGCAGCGCGACCCTCCGGCCGCGGTCGGCGAGGACCTCGACCGTCTCCGCCCGCACGCCGACGAGGAGCTCCCTGGAGTGCCAGGCCGGCCCGGCCAGGTAGCCCCGGCCGTCGACCGTCACCACGCCGCGCTTGTCGGCGCGGCACCTCACCCAGCGGACGGCGTCGAAGGGGGCCGAGGGCAGCGCGAGCATCGAGGCGAGGTCCTCGGAGAGCGCCTCGGGGGTGGGGCGGCCGTCGCGGGCGCGAGAGGAGGCGTTCAGCCGGTCGCAGCCCTCGCGCAGCAGCGCGTTCAGCTCGGCGAGCGAGCCGACCCTGGGCACGGGCACGAGGAGGTTGCGCCGGAGGAACCCCACCGCGTTCTCCACGGCGCCCTTCTCGTTGCCGGAGTAGGGGTTGCAGTAGCGGCTCCCCGCGCGGTAGTGGGCGCGGAACAGCGAGAACAGGTGCGACTCGGTCACCTCCCCGCGGACCCGGCGCCCCGCCTCGGTGGCGTTGTCGAGGACGAGCTCGCGCGGTGCCCGGCCGACCCAGCCGAAGATGGAGGCGAGCCCCGCGCACATGCACTCCGCTCGCTGCGACCTGCCCGCCACGGCGTAGCGCGCGCCCGAGTGCGGCAGGCAGACGACGAGCAGCTTCAGGCGCAGCCTCTCGCCGGCCACTTCGGCCTCGAAGTTGCCGTAGTCGACCTGCGCGGTGCCGGGCGCCCACTCGAGCTCGAGGTAGCCGCCCCCGGCGCCCGCGCCGCGGGCGAGCCTCCACTCGCGCACGTGGCGCTGGACGGTCGAGTAGGAGCCCCTGTAGCCCCTCTCCGAGACGAGCCGGTCGTATATTCTCTTGGCGGTGTGACGCTGCTTGCGCGGCGCTCCGAGGTCGGCCTCCAGGACTGCGTCGACCCATCCCGCGTGCCCTTCGAGCGCGGGGTGAGGCCTCGGCTCCGGGACCGGCGGCGCGGGCGACAGGTCCTCCATGTCGGCGTACTTGGCGACGGTGCCGCGGCTGAGGTGGAGCCTGCGGGCGATCTCGGCCCTCGGCAGCCCCTCCGCGTCCATCGACCGTATATCATTCCTTGTGTCCAGGGGCACGGTCATCTCCTCCATCCTTCCCGGGCGGCCTCGCCAAAGTGCCCGCCCGGGACAACCCTACGGCGAGGGCCGCGCCCCTGGTCCCAGGGGGGGCGGCCCTCGTGCTGAAACTGCTCATTTTCAGATGCACGCGGCGCTCAGAAGCCGGTGCTCATTCGGACCACTTCCTATTGCACATCAACACACTACGACGTGACGGGCAAGCGCTGCCCCGCGCCCTACGTGGACGCCGACAAGTGGGCGGCGCTCAGGGCGCGCATCACGGGCGGCGGCGCGGCCGCCGCGCCATCGGGCGGGGGCTCCGCTCCCTCGGGCAGCGTGGAGGACCTCGCCCGGCGCGTCATCGCGGGCGAGTTCGGCAACGGCGACGCGCGCCGCGCGGCCCTGGGCTCCCGCTACGACGAGGTGCAGGCGCGCGTGAACGAGATCCTGCTGGGCGGCCCGGCCGCCCCCGGGCAGCCCGCCGCGCCCGACATCGAGGCGCTCGCGCGGGCGGTGATCCGGGGCGACTACGGCAACGGCGACGCACGCCGCGCCGCTTTGGGTGCCAGCTACGATGCCGTGCGGGCTCGCGTGAACGAGATTCTTGGCGTTGGCGGCGCATCCTCTGGCGCAGGCGGTGCGGACATCGAGGCGCTGGCCCAGGCCGTCATACGCGGCGAGTACGGCAACGGTGAGGAACGCAAGCGACGCCTGGGCGCCAACTACGCGGCGGTACAGGCGCGCGTGAACGAGATTCTGCTGTGACGCGGGAGGACCTGGCATGGGGGCTGGCGACGGCGCTGGCCCTCCTGCTGTGCCTGGCGTTGATACCGTTCCTGCCGTTGCTTTGGCTGGTGGGCAGGCTCGACCGGTAGGGCCGTGCCCGGTGCACGGCTTTTCAACGCTTTCCACGCACCGGAGGGCCCCGGCCATAGCCCGCAGGCGTGTGGGAAGGGTTGGAAAGCCCCGCGCCCCTCTCCTTCCGCCCTATGCTCGGTTGGCCTTACGACCTGAACAGGGCGGGAGCCCCGCGACCTTCTCTCATTGGTCGCGGGGCTCCTTGCCTTGTGTCAGATGGTCGGGAACTCCCTGTGCACCGGTCCGTCCATGAGCATCCGGTACCACCAGTCCCGGTCCCTGCAGCCGGACGCTCCGAGGCTGTCGAGGAGCCTGGTCTGGGTCACCTCGTCGAGCTTCGCGAAGTCCTCGCGCATCCTGTTCTCGATGGCGGAGGAGCTGGCGATCATGTCGTCGAGGATCTTCCTCTTCTCCTCGAGGGTGAAGCTCTCGGGCGACATGTCGACGAGCTCGGCCATGAAGTAGGCGTGGTCTTCCCTGGCCTCGAGCTGGTTCCAATCCTCCCGCATTTCCTCTCCTTTCTGATCCGTTCCATGCGTTCTTCCATGGAAGAATCCGTGGAAGAATCGTCCCGAAAGGAGCGTTTTCTTGTGTGACGAAGGGTTCTGGCCGACTAAGCCAAAACCCTTCGTCTACCTGCGGAAATGTTACTTTTCGCTATAAGCTGTTGCGAACCGTTTTGAGGGGAAAATCACTCCCACTCAATCGTGGCGGGGGGCTTGGGCGTGACGTCGTACACCACGCGGTTCACGCCGGGGACCTCGGCCACGATGCGGCTGGAGATCTTGCCCAGCACGTCGTAGGGCAGCTTCGCCCAGTCCGCGGTCATCGCGTCGCTCGACTCCACCGCGCGCACGATCACCGGGCGCGCATACGTCCGCTCGTCGCCCATCACGCCCACGGAGCGAATGTCCGGCAGTACGGCGAAGTACTGCCAGCAGCTGTGCTCGGAGTTGCGCTCGCCTGTCTCCTCGAAGAGGCGCTCGTTGTAGGCGTCGAGCTCCTCGCGCACGATGGCGTCGGCGTTCTTGAGGATCTCCAGCTTCTCCGAGGTCACCTCGCCGATGATGCGAATCGCCAGGCCCGGGCCCGGGAACGGCTGACGGTAGACCATGCGGTCCGGCAGCCCCAGCGCCACGCCCAGCTCGCGCACCTCGTCCTTGAAGAAGTGGTCGAGCGGCTCGATGAGGTCAAAGTGCACGCCCTCGGGGAACGGAATCAGGTTGTGGTGGCTCTTGATCGTGGACGCCTTGCCGCCGGTCTTGCGGGCGCCGGACTCGATGATGTCCGGGTAGATGGTGCCCTGGGCGAGCATCTCAACGCCGCCGATCCTCTGGGCCTCGTCGAAGAAGACCTTCCAGAACTCGGAGCCAATGCGACGGCGCTTCTCCTCCGGCTCGGTCACGCCGGCAAGCAAGCGCTCGTAGCGCTGCTCGGCGTGCACGTGCACGAGCGGCACCTGGAACTGGTCGCGGAAGACCTCCTCCACCATCTCGGGCTCGCCCTTGCGCAGCATGCCGTGGTTGACGAAGACGCAGGTCAGCTGGTCGCCGATCGCGCGGTGCACGAGGGCAGCCACCACGGAGGAGTCAACGCCGCCGGAGAGGCCCAGGATGACCTTGCGGTTGCCCACCTGCGCGCGGATCTCCGCGACCTTCTCGTCGATGATGTTGTCCATGGTCCACGTGGCATCGAGCCCGCAGATGTCAAAGAGGAAGTTCTCCAGCAGCCTGCGGCCATGCTCGGTGTGACGCACCTCCGGGTGGAACTGGGTCGAGAAGAGCTTGCGCTCGGCGCACTCCATGGACGCAACCGGGCACACGTCCGTGTGCGACGTGACGACAAAGCCCCCGGGCACGCGGCTCACGGCATCACGGTGGCTCATCCACACGGTCTGCTCGTCGGGCGTGCCCGCATAGAGCGCGGACTCGCCGTCGCGCACGATGATCGCCGGGCCGTACTCGCCCACCTCGGAGTGCGCGACCTCGCCGCCCAGCGTCACGGCCATGATCTGGTGACCGTAGCAGAAGCCCAGCACCGGCAGGCCAAGCGAGAAGATCGCGGGGTCCACGCTGGGCGCGTCCTCGGCGTACACGCTCGCCGGGCCGCCGGAGAGGATCAACGCGGAGGGCTTCATGGCGGCGAGCTCGTCCGCGGGGATGTCGCACGGGACGATCTCCGAGTAGACGTGCAGGTCGCGCACGCGACGCGCGATTAGCTGACCGTACTGGGCACCAAAGTCCAGAACCGCCACGAACTGCTTGGGGGTGGCCTCACTCATGTGTCTCTTCTCCCTTGGCCTTCAGGCTTTATCAAACAGTGACAGTTTATAGAGAATACAGCGTTTTTTGCCCCCACTACACTCAGGCCACATCTCTCTTGCGTATCATTTGTGAGTCTGAGTCATCAGTCGACAGGGCAATTGCGGCTAAACACACAAGGAGGGCCCTCGCGTGGCCGATAGGAAACACCGGCGCATGACCAGAGCCGAGCAGGTTCGCCGCTCGCAGAGCAACCACGGCGGCGGCCACGCCTCTCACGCCGCCCCCGCGCACACGCCGTCCACGGTGCGTCAATCCGCCTCGACGGACCCCCGTCACACCCCCTCTCGCTCGGAAGGCATCGGCTCCTACACCGCGCGACGGAAGAGGAAGCGTCGCGGTCGCGTCCTCCGCGTCCTTCTCGTCATGCTCCTCGTGACGTTCGTGGGCGTCGGGACCGCGGCGGCCGCCTTCATCGTCCGCACCAACAGCACCTTCCACGAGAACGTCTCCGACGAGATGCGGGCGATGCTCACCGAGCCCGTCGAGCTGCAGGACCCGTTCTACATGCTCCTCCTCGGCGTGGACAAGAACCAGGACCGCGCGGACGAGTGGGGCGCCGACGACTCGAACTTCCGCTCGGACACGATCATCCTCGCGCGCGTCGACGCGCCGGGGCAGAAGGTCACGCTCGTCTCCATCCCTCGTGACACCCTGGTCGACATGGGGGCCAACGGAGAGCGCAAGATCAACGACGCGTACTCCATCGGCGGCGGCGCCTACATGATGGAGGTCGTCGAGGAGTTTGCCGGCGTCGACATCACCGCGTACGCCGAGGTCGACTTCGAGCAGTTCATCTCCATCGTCGACACCATCGGCGGCATCGACGTGACCCTGCCCGTCGACGTCGTCGAGATGACGTACGCCATGATCGACCTCAAGGCGGGCGAGCACCACCTCGACGGCGCGACCGCGCTCGCGCTCTGCCGTGCGCGCCACGCCTATGACGACTACGGCGGCGGCGACTTCTATCGCGCGGCCAACCAGAGAATGGTCATCGGCGCCATCATCAAGAAGATCCTCACGCTCGACCCCGTGAGCATGGTCAACGCCGTCTCCGCGCTCGCCGAGGGCATCACGGTCTACCCCCTCACGGTCACGGACATCGTGAGCCTTGCCATGCAGTTCCAGAGCTTCAACGTCGACACCGGCTTCTACTCCGGCCAGACCCCCACGATCTCCGAGTACGTCAACAACGTCTGGTACGAGATGCCCGACGAGGTGGGCTGGGAAGAGATGATGGAGCGCGTCAAGGCCGGCGAGCCTCCCTACGAGAGCGAGGAGGACGACTTCACTCGTGGCGTTGCTGGCTCCATCGGCGTCTCCTCGGCGGACAGCACGGGCGCGGACGAGGGCGGGGCCACCCCCGCAGAGGAGGAGGCCACCTTCTCCGGGAGCGTGCTCGTGCTCAACGGCACCTCCGTGCCGGGCCTGGCCGCCACCAAGTCAACCGAGCTCGAGGGAGCCGGCTTCATGCCGTACGCCGACAGCGCCAGCTCGATGGACCACACCGCCTCGAGGGTCTACTACAACGGCAACGGCCGCTCCGCCGCGCTCGGCGTGGCCCAGACGCTCGGCATCAGCGAGTCCAACGTCGAGGAGAACACCGAAGGCTACTCCACGGACTACGACGTCATCGTGGTGCTCGGGACCGACGTGGCGTAGCGTCGCAACCCCATCGCAAGCAAAGGCGGCCTGTCCCCCATCTCGCGGGGACAGGCCGCCTCATTGACAAAGCAGGCGCTCGAACAAGGGACGAGAAGAACGTCCGTCCCCAGGCTACACGTTGAAGCGGAAGTGCATGACGTCGCCGTCCTGGACGACGTAGTCCTTGCCCTCGATGCGCAGCTTGCCGGCCGCCTTGCAGCCGGCCTCGCCGCCGAGCCCCACGTAGTCCTCGTAGCTGGCCACCTCGGCCTTGATGAAGCCGCGCTCGAAGTCCGAGTGGATCACGCCGGCCGCCTCGGGTGCCTTGGCGCCCACGCGCACGGTCCAGGCCTTGACCTCCATCTCGCCGGCGGTGAAGTAGCTCTGGAGGCCCAGCAGGCGGTACGCCGCCTGCGCGAGCGTCTCCAGGCCGCTCTTCTCGAGGCCCAGGTCGGCCAGGTACTCGGCGGCCTCCTCGGGCTCCAGCTCGGAGAGCTCGGCCTCCACCTTGGCGCAGATGGGAATCGGCGTCACGCCGTCGATGGGCGCGAGCTCCTCGCCCAGCTGGTCCTCGTCGACGTTGGCCACGTAGAGGATCGGCTTCATCGTGAGCAGGAAGAGGCCCTTGGTCTCGGCGCGCTCCTCGTCGGTCATCTCCATCGTGGCGGCGCGGTTGCCCTCGTTCAGCCAGTCGAGCAGACGGCGCGCCACGTCGGCCTTCGCCGCGAGCTCCTTGTCGCGCTTGGCCTCCTTCTCCAGGCGCGGCAGCTGCTTCTCCAGGGACTGGATGTCTGCGAGGATGAGCTCGGTCATGATCGTATCCGCGTCTCCCGCAGGGTCCACGAACTCGCCCACGCGACCGACCTCGCGCATGACGTTGGGGTCGGAGAAGTAGCGGACGACCTCGCAGATGGCGTCAGTCTCGCGGATGTTAGCCAGGAACTGGTTGCCCAGGCCCTCACCCTCGTTGGCACCCTTGACCAGGCCGGCAATGTCCACGAACTCAACCGTCGCGGGTACGATGCGCCCGGGGTTCACGATCTCGGCCAGCTTGCCCAGGCGCTCGTCGGGTACGTCCACGATGCCCACGTTGGGGTCGATCGTGGCAAAGGGATAGTTGGCCGCGAGGCCGCCCTTCTTGGTGAGCGCCGTGAACAGCGTCGACTTGCCCACGTTGGGCAGGCCCACGATACCGATGGAAAGGGACACGTTCTTCTCCTTACTACTTGCTCTTGTCGGCGCCGTCGGAGCCCGTCTCGTCGAGCTTCTCCAGGGCATCGGCCACGCGGTTCAGCTGCTTCTTGCCCTTTTCCATGTACTCGGAGGCCTTGGCCTTTGCCGCGGCCTTCTTGCGCGCGACCTCCTCGGCGACCTTGTCTGGGATCACCAGCTCGCGCACGTCCATCGGCTCCATGGACAGGGCGCCCTCCTCGCAGGCGATCACGCAGGCGCCGCAGCTCGCGCAGTACGCGCTCTGCACCGTCACCTGACCGTCGCGCCCGAGGTCGAGCGCATGCAGGGTGCACGCCTTCGCGCAGTCTCCGCACATGGTGCAACGGGAGTGGTCGCAGACGGGGACCTCGAGCTTCACCAGCTCGGCGAGCGTCTCGTCGTGCTGGAGCGCCCCCATCATGAGCTTGCGGCTCTGCGTGAGGATGCGCACGTGGTTGCCCGACGTCTTGGAGCCCACGGCGTTCTCGAGCTCCTTCTGGAGCCGGTTGAGGCGCTGCGAGTGGTCGGAGATCTTCTTGGCCACGGCCTTGGCGCCGGCAAGCGCCGGGTTGGTGCGCGTGACGAGACGCTCCACGGAGGTCACCGCCCCGCTCACGAACTGGCTGCGCTTGTAGGCACGCGTGAGCTCGTGCGTCATCTCCGACTCCTCGGCCTCCAAGCCGAGAGCGGCGTCCGCCCACTCCTCGGCCGTACCGATGGCGTCCACGTAGGTTTCCTCGCCCGTGGTGGTACGACAGCGGTCGCAGATGCCCACGGGCAGATAGACGCTGATGTTGTCGTAATCCGCGAGCAGGGAGAACCACAGGTCGCGCGGCACGGCACCCACGCACGCGAGCACGACCTCGTTGCCGTGGGGCAGGCGCTTGAGCGCACGGGTGCAGGTGATGTAGCACTGCTCGTAGGAGGACGCCACCCGGGCGATCTGATCGTAGAGCTGGCGTGGCATGTGACGACGGGTCGCGAAGGCCTCCGTCGGACAGACGGCCGCGCACAGCCCGCACTTGCGGCAGTCGTCGGCCACCGAGACGGACTTGTTGTGAATGGTGATCGAGTGCGTGGGGCACACGTCGAGGCAGCGCGAGCAGACGTCGGTACGCTCGCTCGCCACGCGCAGACAGCGCCCGGAGTTGGCGAAGGGCTTCTCCTTGTAGTCGGCGGGGTTGAACACCTTCTGCTCCTCGCCGTCCATGAGAGATCCCACCATCTGGTTGGGCATCTCCTTGAGGGAGCGCCAGTCGCTCTGCAGGTCTATCAGCTCATCGAGAAAGTCTCTCTTCTCGGCCACGGGTATCGGTCCTCTCCCCTCGCGTCACGGTTCTTCATTGTACGCCACGCTCGGCGAGCGGCGGCATCGGCTCCCAGGAGGGGTCATGGAGGATCCTGCGCGCCTCGCGCTGGCCCGCCACGAGCCGGCGCATCCCGGAGACGAGGTGGGACCGGTCGACGACGAGAATCCTGATGAGCTCCTTGGCAAACGTGAGGAGCGTGCCAAACGCAAAGCCCACCGCGCTGTACTCCCCGTACAGCTTGAAGTAGCGGGCGAGGTAGCCCCGGTTGCGCGTGATGTAGTAGCGCGCCATGTCCGAGGTCGAGTTGAGCTGGCGCACCGACCCGATCCCCTGGTTGGCCACCTCGCGGCGACGCGAGAGCACGTAGTCGGGGACGTAGTACACGTCCGTCACCTTGCTCGCCAGGTAGCCATAGAGCGCGTCGTCCAGGTAGATGAAGAAGCGGGCGTCGGGCAGGCCGATCTTCTCGACCACCCCGCGCGAGAAGAACCCGCCCTCGAAGCACAGGGCGTTGCAGAGCTTGAAGCGCTCGCCCTGCCGCCACCTGTCGCGTGAGAGCGGGTTGTAGATGGCCAGGCGCGGCCAGAAGCGGTACTGCCAGAAGAAGTGCCCGTCGTCGAAGTCGCGCCGCAGCCCCATGACCGCCTCGGTCTCCTCGCTCCAGCGGCCCAGCGTCTCCAGCCCGTCCGGCTCCACGGCAACGTCGTCGTCCATGACCCAGAACCACTCGGCGCCCAGCTCGTAGGCACGTCGCACCCCCTCCGAGAAGCCGCCGGAGCCTCCGGTGTTGCTCTCCATGGGAACGTAGAGGGCACGGGAGGTGCCCCCCAGCGAGTCGGGGTCGTCCGTCGTGAGGCCCCAGCGGGCGTTGGCGCGGGTCTCGAAGTCGGCCACGATGCGCGCCGTCTCGCCGGAGTTCTCGTTGTCGACCACCACCACGCGCCAGGGCGCCGTCGTAAGCTCGAGCACGGAGTCAAGAAGACCGCCGAGAAGGGCCTGACGCTTGAAGGTCACGATGACGATCGCGGCTCGCCTCATTGTCTTCCTCTCGTTCCCGGCACCCTGCCCGCCTACGACGCCCTAGTATTATAGGGTACGCCGCAGGGAGCCCCCGAGCCAAGGAGGGTCATGAGCGCCATAAACCCATCCCATGGCCACGACCTCGTGTCCGTGGTCGTTCCGATCTACAACGCCGGGGAGACCCTCGAAGCGTGCCTGGAGAGCATCGAGGCGCAGACGCACCGCGAGCTCGAGATCATCTGCGTGAACGACGGGTCCACGGACGCCTCGGCACGCATCGTGCGCGACCACGCCGCACAGGACACGCGCATCGTCATCATCGACAAGCCCAACGAGGGCTACGGCGCCTCCTGCAACCGCGGGATCGCCGCCGCCCGCGGGACGTGGGTCGCCATCGTCGAGCCGGACGACCTGCTCGTCCCCACGGCCTACGAGGACCTTCTCGCCTGCGCCGCGGAGCTGGGCGGGGCGGACGCCGTCGACGTGGTGAGGGCGCCGTACTGGCGCGTCGTCCCGGACGGGAAGGGCGGCGAGCTTCGCGTGAGCTGTCCGTACCGCGGCCGCGTCCGGCCCCGTCACCAGCCCTTCGCCGTAGGCGAGGGCGTGGAGCTGCTGCGCCATCACCCCGCCATCTGGGCCGGCGCCTATCGTCGGGCCTACCTCGTCCAGGCGGGGATACGCTTTCCCGAGGTCCCCGGCGCGGGCTGGGCGGACAACCCGTTTCTGGTGGAGACGCTCTGCCGCACCGACAAGATCGCCTACACGGACCGTTGCGTTTACGTCTACCACGAGCGCGACCTGCGCGAGGCCGAGGCGCTCGCCGGGAGGTCGCCGCTCGTCCCCCTCGAGCGCTGGAACGAGATGATGGACGCCGCGGAGCGCGCCGGCGTGTCCGACCGACGGGTTCTCTCCGCCCTGGCTCTGCGTGGCGTGAACTATGCCCTCATCACGATCGAGGGCGCTGGGGAGGACGCGCCCGGGGTCCGCGAGCTCGTGGAGCGCTCGATGGCGCGGCTCGACCCCAAGCTGGTCTTTGGCGAGGCCGGCGTCTCTGCTGCGGGGCGGGAGCTCTACGCGCGCGTCCGCGGTGTCTCCGAGCCGCGCGGCGGTCGCCTGCTCCATCTTGCGTACCTTGCCCGCGAGGGCCTCTATCGCGTGCGCGCCAACGGGCTCACCTTCACCGTCAGGACCGCCCTGAGCCGGCGCGGCGGGCGACTCTAGATGAAGGCATCCGGCATCGCCCACACGGTGCGCCCGCGACCGAGCAGCGAGAGGAGCCGTGCCTGCGCGCAGACGAGCCCCACGTTACGGCTCCGCACGGGGGCGAGCATCGAGCGCGCCGCGTTGCTCGCCGGACGAGCCAGGGAGGCGGCGAGCCGCGCCTGGTCGGCGCCAATCAGGCGCCCGACAGCGGCCTTTTGCTCCGCGGGGGGAAGGCCACTTCCGCACACGCCCTCGACGCAGGCCACCAGCCGCTCCATGTAGCGGCTCTGGAGCATCTCCATGCTCGCCGCGTCGCCCTCAAGCCCCCAGTGTCGATAGAGGGAGAGCAGCGCCGCATGCTCGCGGTCGAGAGCGCGGCCTCCCTCGGGCCTCTCGAACCGTCGCATCGCGGGCGCAGTGCGACGGTCAATGTGGCAGCAGGTGCCGCCGATGACGCCCACACGCTCCACGTCTTGTAGGTAGCCCAGGACGAAGAGGTGATCAGAGGGAAGGTCCGAGCCAAAGCGCAGGCCAAGCTCGCGAGCGCGCCCCAGAGAGAAGAGCTTGCCCGTGGCAGGGAGCAGCTGGCCGGAGGCGAAAAGCCGCCATGCCGCGCTCCTGAAGTCGTGCTGCGTGGGAAAGGTGGTCTCGTCGGCCGCGAGCTCGACCTCCGAGGCCCGGCCGTCGGCGCCGAGCAGGCAGAGGTCCACGCCGCCGATAACCAGTTCGAGCGCCCGGTCCTCCGCACGGCCGACGAGGTCGGCGAGCATGGTCGGGCGGGCAAAGCCGTCGGCATCGACGACGGAGAGGTAGCGGCCCGTGGCGCGCTCGAGGGCAACATCGAGGGCCTCCTGCCGGGAGCAGGCGTCGGCGCGCACGAGCTCGATCCTGAGGTCGCGCTCCGCCATGGCCTCGACGACCCGGGCGGTCGAGTCCTGCGATCCCGCGTCGACGACGATGAGCTCGAGCTCTCGAAGGGACTGGTTCTGGATGCTCTCGACGGCACGACGCACGTACCCCTCGGCGTCATGGACTGCCATGAGCACCGAGACGACCGGGCCTCTGCTTGTGCCGTACGCCATCTCCGCATCCTCCCGCCCTCGTCGGGGCACCCCTGGGGACACTCTCTCTAGAGTATCAGCGTGATGTGGCTTCGCAGGTCGCGCAGAAAAACGACAGAGATGCGGCAGCGCTATGCGGCGGCAAGGCGGCCGACGGCGACGCCGAGCTGGGTCTGGTCAAGAACCTGTCGGCCGGTCTCGGTCACGGTGCCGGCCTCGTCGGTGGTCGTCTCCGCCATGAGCGGTGCGTCCACGACCGCGAGGTTGGAGACGCCGATCCCGGCCAGCGTCTCCGCAAACGAGAGCAGTGCGGGGGCATCCATGTTGGTCCTGATCTTGGAGAGGAACCCCGACGCGGACTTCACGAGGGTCTCCGCGTCGGACCCGGCGAGCTGCGCCGCCTCCTCCAGCACGTCGTCAGTCGCAAGAATGACGTTGCCAAAGCGCAGGCCGGCGGCCCTGCCGAGCGGGGCCACGCACGCGGCGTAGCCCTGACCCGAGAAGAGCTCGGAGAGGGTCGTGGGCTGCTCGTCGACCGCGAGGGCAAGGTCGGTCGGAACGTTCACGAGCGTCGCCGTGCCCGTCGTGGCGTTGATCGTGAGGATGCGCGCCGCCGTGAGCGAGGCCCCTTGCGCGTCCAGGCTGTTGGCGGTCAGAAGCAGCGTGCTGCTGATCTCGCTCCCCGTCTCGACGTAGCCGTCGGCGGGGCCCGCCAGGCTGCTCGCAGAGAGCTCGGAGAGGGCGCCAGCCAGGGAGCGGTCGCCCATGCGGCTCTCCAGGGTCGCACGGTTCCAGGCAAACATGACGATTCCCGCCGTCACGACAAGGGCCGCAACGGCAACGACCGCGCCGATGAGGCTGCGCCGGGGGCTCGGCTCCGGCACGTCGGTCCGCTCGAACCTCTCGCGCTTTCTTGGCATGATCAACCGCCCTTCTCGCCAATCGTTTAGAACAGCATACCCGAGGCGCCCACGAGAAGGCCCACCCCGACGGCGACGACATAGACAAAGGCGGTGATGAGGGCGTTCTGACGTGCGTCGGCGTTGGTGCGCCAGAGCACGAGGAGACCGACGCCGCCCGAGGCGAGAAGCCCCGCGAGCATGGGGCCCGTCGCGAGCACGCCGTCGAGGTAGAGCTCCGTGATGGCGACGCTCGCCGCGCAGTTGGGAATCAGGCCCACGAGCGCCGAGACGAAGGTCGCGCGAACCGGGTGGTTGGCGAGGAGTGCCCCGAGCGCGTCCTGCCCCACGTATTCGATCGCCAGGCCAAAGACGAACGTCACGACGAGGATGAAGAGCGTCACCTGGACGGTATGGACCAGTGCCGAGCGCACGATGGACCAGCGCCCGTGGGCGTGCTCGTGAGCGTGATCGTGGTCGTCGTCGCAGTGGCAGTGCTCGCGCTCGCAGAGCTCGTGGATGTGGACGTGACCGTCGCCCGCGCGATGCCACGCGCGCAGCGCCACGTCCACGGCGAGGCCGACCACAACGCCCGCCACGACCTTGAAGGCCATGATGGCGATGAGCCTGCCCAGCGGCTCCTGATGGGCGAGGAACACGGGCACCATCTCGTCCGACGTGGAGAGCACCACTGCGACGAGCGTGCCGAGCGTGACCACGCGACCGGCATAGAGGGTCGCCGCCATCGCGGAGAAGCCGCACTGGGGCAGGGCCCCCAGGGCCGCGCCCACGACGGGTCCCGCCTTCCCCGATCGCTCCACGGCGGCGCGCACGCGGTCGCTCGCAACGTGCTCGATCGCCTCCATGGCGAGGTAGGTCAGGAAGAGAAGCGGGACGAGCGCCAGCGTGTCCCGGACGCTGTGCTCAAGCACATGCAGCAGAAAGTCCAAGTTCAGGCCTCCAAGGCAGGGTTCGCCGGGAGACTCACTCCCAGGGCGAAAGAGTTAGCTTGGGGTATTCTACCCCGACGAAGGTGAGGCCTTTCGCGGGGGCACAGGGGCCGGCCGCCGTGCGATCGCGCGCCGCGAGGACGTCGGCGAGCCAGCCTGGCGCGCGGTGCCCGCGCCCCACCTCCACGAGCGACCCGGCGATCGTGCGCACCATGTTGTGCAGGAAGGCGTTGCCCGTGATGTCGATGGCCACGAGCTCCTCGCCCGCCTCGCGCACGCGCGTTACGTCCAGCGCGGCCACGTAGCGACAGGTGGGCTTGCCCACGGCCGAGGTCGCCTTGCAGAAGCTCTTGAAGTCGTGCTCGCCCAGGAGCGGGCGCGCCGCCTCCGCCATCGCCTCCACGTCCAGCTCGCCGCGATACCACCAGCTGTGGTCCCACGCGAGCACGGGGCGCGCCTGGGACGCCGCAATGCGATAGCGATAGCTGCGGCTGAGCGCGTCAAAACGAGACGAGAAGCCCGCGGGCGCGCGATAGAGCGCCTGCACGGAGAGGTCGTCGGGCGTGAGGGCGCAGAGGCTGCGCATGAGGCGAGTGCCGGGAAGCGAGAGCTCGTCTCCGCTCACGGGCAGGCTCACGTACTGGGCGATGGCGTGCACGCCGGCATCCGTGCGGCCCGCGCAGGTGAGCTCGCAGGGTCGCCGCAGCGTGGTCTCGAGCGCGCGGCGCAGCTCGCCGGCGACCGTGCGCACGCTCGGCTGCTCGGCAAAGCCGGCAAAACCCGCCCCGCGATAGCCGAGCCGTATGACCAGCGTTCCGTCCTCGGGCATGGCCCCTCCCTTCGTGAGCAAGGTTAGCACGCCGCCGCGGCTCCGTCGCCCCTACAGCAGCAGCGACGCCACTCCCCACGCCGCGACGAGCAGAATGAGCGCCCGATCGCGCGCGCCGAGCGGCCCGAGGAGAGCGGTCTGCTCCCCCGAATAGCAGCGGTCGCACATGGCGCTCGCCAGCTCGTCCGCGCGCCGGAACAGGCTCACCACGAGCGGGACGAGAACCTGCCCCCAGCTCGAGAGACGCCGCAGCGGCCCTCCCTCGTCGAGACGCGCGCCGCGGGCCCGCTGGGCGCACCGTATGCGGTCCGCCTCCTCTGCCGTGAGCGGTATGAAGCGCAGCGCCACGGACGCCGCCATCGCGATGCTGCCCACCGGCACGCCCAGACGCCTGAGCGGCGAGATGAGGGCTGCCAGCGCGTCGGCGATCGCTGGCGGCGCCGTAGTGGACGAGAAGGACAGCGCAAACCCAACGACCAGGGCAATCCTGCACACGACCGTGACTCCCCTCGCCAGGCCGTCGGTCGAAAGCCCCGGCTGCCCGACCAGGATGATGGCATTTGACAGCACGGAGAGGGCCAGGATCAGCGCGGCAGGGCGAAGCCCCATGAGCACCGTCGCCGGAGGGGTCTTGCTGACGACGAGCGCCGTGACGAGACCCGTCGCAACAAGCAGCAGCCCCCACGGCGCAGGGGCGGCGAACGACGCGACTGAGGCAATCAGCAGCGCGATGAGCTTGGACCGCGCGTCGGCGCGGTGCGCTAACGTGTCGCCGGGGGCGTAGGCACCCGGCACGCGAGCCCTACGCATGTTCCACCACCCTCTCAACACGGCCGTCCCTGAGCTGGACGGTCGTATGCGCGATCGACTCCCACTCGTCGGGGTCATGCGTTATGACGACGACGCTTGAGCCCTCGTGCACAAGGCGGCTCGCCAGGGACCGCAGATCGTCCAGCCCGCCCGCGTCCAGACCCGCCGTAGGCTCATCGAAGACGTAGGCGCACGGGTGCGGTGCGACCACGCCGGCGAGCGCCGCGCGGCGCATCTGACCCCCGGAGAGCTCGAAGGGAGACCGATCCAGAAGCTTCTCGTCAATGCCGAGGTCACGCGCGGCCCCGCGCGCCGCGCCGACTGGGTCGGCGAGGCCCTGGACGCGAGGCCCATACGCGATGTCATCGATCACCGTGTCACAGAAGAGCTGGTCTTCGGGCCGCTGGAACGCAAGGCCAACGTCGCCGGGGCATACGGGACGCCCGTCGAGCGTGACCGATCCCGAATCTGGAACGAGGACGCCGGTCAACACGCGAGCGAGCGTAGTCTTGCCTGCACCCGAGGGACCAGTAAGTACAACCAGTCCCTGAAAATCGAGCGACACGTCATGCAGTCTGCCTAAAACTGTCACACCGGAAGACCGGAGCACCTGTTGACAGGATCGAGCGTGCCGTGTTTTAGGCAGCTCTACGTGACTGGGCGCAGTAGACACGCTCAACTGGTCTGCCATCCGTCCGCTTTCGAGGAATACCTCACGGCCATCGAGCACCGGCTTGTGGGAGATCTCGAGCACGCCGACGTCCGCAAGGCCGCCCACGATCTGCGCGACGCGGCGACGCGTCTGCTGGTCAAGCATCGACGTCGCCTCGTCGAGCACCAGATAGCGCGGGCGCATGGCCAGCACGCCCGCAAGCGCGACGAGCTGCTGCTGGCCGCCGGAGAGCTCCGTGGTCATGCGATTGCGCAGCTCAGAGATGCCGCATGCCTCGAGTGCCTCGTCGACCCGCTCGAGCACCTCGGTCCGCGCCAGGCCGAGGTTGCGAGGGCCAAAGGCCACCTCGTCCGACACGACGGCGCTCACGATCTGGTTTCGCGGGTCCTGGCGAACGTAGCCGACCAGGCGCGCCAGCCCCTCGGTCTCGCCGTCAACGGAGACGGTGCCGTACGTCGGGGTGAGCGAGCCGTTCAGCAGCCGTGCGAGCGTCGACTTGCCCGAGCCGTTGCGCCCGAGCAGCGTGACCCGCTCGCCGGGACCCAGCGTGAGTGAGATGTGATCAACCACGTTCTTCTCGCCGTCATACGAGAAGCACGCGTCCCTAACCTCGATCATATCCCACCTCCTCGCGCTCGCCGGGAGCCCGCACCCCTGGCGCCCCCCTCATGTTTTGGGCAACAACTTTGATGTTCTTCTCGCCAATTTGATACAAAACCATGGGCTTTGTTGCAGGTAGGCGAGCAAAACCTCTTATTTCCTTGCAAATACCATCTAGTACATAAAACTTGTTGCCCAAAACCTCAGGAAAACCTCTGGTTCAGGGCACGTCCCGAGCATAGCGACGCGAGAAACCCAAAACATTGGTTTTGGCGGCATTACAGAGACGAGCCCGGGTCGCTTTAGCCAAAAAAGGCCCCGGCGCGCGGCCGGGGCCCGGACGTACGATGAGCGGCGCGAGGTTACTCGGCCTTCTCCTCCTCGGCGGGAGCCTCCTCAGCGGCGGTCTCCTCGGCCTCGGCGACCTCCTCGACGACCTCGGTCTCCTCGGCCTTGGGCTCCTCAGCGGGGGCCTCCTCGACCTTGGTCACCTTGGCGGCAGGGGCGGCCTTCTTGGCCTTGGCCTTCACGGGCTCGGTCACGAGCTCCATGATGACGATCTCGGCGCCGTCGCCCTTGCGGGGGCCGAGCTTCATGATGCGGGTGTAGCCGCCGTTGCGGTCGGCCCACATGCCCTGCTGGGCCTTGTCAAAGACCTCGCGGACGATGTCCTTGTCGCCCACGGTGGCGATGGCCAGACGACGGCTGGCGACATCGCCCTTCTTGGCCCAGGTGATGACGTGGTCCACGTCGGCGCGGATGGCCTTGGCGCGGACGTCGATCGTCTTGATGCGGTCGTTCTCAAACAGGGCGCGAACCAGGCTGCGCTTCATGGCCTTGGTGTGGCTGGCGTCGGTGCCCAGCTTCATGCCCCTCTTCTTGTTGTGTCGCATGTCTCGCTACTCCTAAATCCGGCGCGCCTAGGCCTTGAGGGACAGGCCCATGGTCTCGAGCTTGTCCTTGACTTCCTCGATGGACTTGACGCCAAAGTTTCTGATGTTGAGAAGGTCGTTCTCCGAGAACTCCACGAGCTGGCGCACGGAGTGGATGCCGGCGCGCTTGAGGCAGTTGTAGGAGCGGACCGAGAGGTCCAGGTCCTCGATCTGCTTGTCGAGCTCAATGTTGTCCTCGACGGTGCCCGTCGCGAAGATGGAGGCGTCCTCGACGGGTTCGTCCTCCTCGGCCAGGCTCATGAACGCGGTCATGTGCTGGTTGATGATGTTGGCGGCCTCGACGACGGCGTCGCGCGGGGAGATGGAGCCGTTGGTCTCCACCTCGAGCACGAGACGGTCGTAGTCGGTGTGACGGCCAACGCGGCAGGCCTCGACGGCCTTGGCGCAGCGGCGGACGGGCGAGTAGAGCGAGTCCACGTGAATGATCCCGATCGGGTCGTTCTCGCGCTCGTTGTCCTCGCCGGAGACATAGCCGCGGCCCACGCCGATGCGCATGCGCATGGTGAGGTGGGCGCCCGCGCCAAGGGTGCAGATGACGTGCTCGGGGTTCACGAGCTCGAACTCCGCGGGAATGTCGAAGTCGCCGCCCGTGACCGTGGCCGGACCGTCAATGGAGATGGAGGCCTCGGCCTCGTCGCCGGTGCCCATGGAGCGGAAGACGAGTCCCTTGACGTTGAGCACGATGTCGGTGACGTCCTCGTAGACACCCTCGACGGTGGTGAACTCGTGCTGGATGCCATCGATCTGGATGGCCTCGACGGCAGCGCCGGAGAGCGACGACAGGAGCACGCGACGGAGCGAGTTACCGAGGGTATCGCCATAGCCGCGCTCGAGCGGCTCAGCGCTCACGCGGGCGAGGTTCTCGTTGATCTCCTCGACCGACACCTGGGGTCGAATGAATTCGGACATTGCTACCTCCAAATCTGGTCGGGCCTACTTGGAGTAGAGCTCGACGATCAGCTGCGCGTCGATGTCGAGGTCGATCTGATCGCGCGTGGGGAGCTGGAGGACGGTGCCCTTGAGCTTCTCGATGTCAACCTCGAGCCAGGCGGGAACGGCCATGTGCTCGGAGGAGATGAGGGCCTCCTTGATGGGGAGAAGGTCGCGGGCCTTCTCGGCGACGGCGACGACGTCACCGGCCTTCACCTGGTAGGAGGGGATGTCGACGCGCTTGCCGTTCACGGTGATGTGGCCGTGGCGGACGGTCTGACGGGCCTCCTTGCGGGTGCGGGCGAAGCCGAGGCGGAAGACGACGTTGTCCAGGCGGCACTCGAGCAGGCTCATCAGGTTGTCACCGGTGATGCCCTCGCGCTTCATCGCGAGGACGTAGTAGTGACGGAACTGCTTCTCGAGAACGCCGTAGATGAACTTGGCCTTCTGCTTCTCGCGGAGCTGCATGCCGTACTCGCTCTCCTGGCGACGACGACGCTTGGGCTCGCGATTGGAGGTCTTGTTGATGCCCATCACAACGGGGTCGATGCCGAGCTGACGGCACCTCTTGAGGACGGGAGTCCTATCGATAGCCATTGATATTCCTCCTAGCTACACGCGGCGACGCTTGCTCAGACGGCAACCGTTGTGCGCGATGGGGGTCTTGTCCTGGATACCCGACACCTCGAGGCCGGCGGCCTGCAGGGAGCGGATGGCGGTCTCGCGGCCGGAGCCGGGGCCCTTGACGAACACGGCGACCTTGTGCAGGCCGTGCTCCATGGCCGCCTTGGCAGCGGCCTCGGCGGCGAGCTGCGCGGCGAACGGCGTGGACTTACGGGAGCCCTTGAAGCCGACGGTGCCGCCGGACTGCCAGGAGATCACGTTGCCCTGGGGGTCGGTAATCGAGACGATCGTGTTGTTGAACGTGCTCTTGATGTGGGCCTGGCCCACGGCGATGTTCTTGCGCTCGGAGCGGCGCACGCGGGTGGTGCGCTGGTTCTTCTTCTGCGGCATTGTCTACTCCCTAGCCCCTCTTCTTGGCACCGATCTGACGCTTCTTGCCCTTGCGGGTACGAGCGTTGGTGTGGGTGCGCTGACCGTGGACAGGAAGGCCCTTGCGGTGACGGAGGCCGCGGTAGCAGCCGATCTCCATCAGGCGGGCGGTGTTCTGACGAACCTCGCGACGAAGGTCACCCTCGGTGGTGTAGTTGGCGTCGATGAAGTCACGAATCTTGGTGACCTCGTCCTCCGTCAGGTCCTTCACGCGGGTATCGGGGTTGACACCGGTCTCCGCGCAGATCTTGGTGGCGCGGGTCTGGCCGATGCCGAAGATGTAGGTGAGTCCGACCTCGACGCGCTTGTCGCGCGGCAGGTCGACGCCGTTAATACGGGCCAACTTGGAGCTCCTTCCTTAGCCCTGACGCTGCTTGTGGCGCGGGTTCTCGCAGATGACGTAAACCTTGCCATGGCGACGGATGATCTTGCACTTGTCGCACATCTTCTTGACCGAAGGACGTACCTTCATGTGTCTTCCTTCCGGTAGTGCTGATACGAACTATCTACTCGCCCAGCCGCTGGCGTGAATATCCACAGCTGAAGAGCGGACGTACCCCCTACTTGTAGCGGTAGGTGATGCGTCCCCTCGTGAGGTCGTAGGGAGAGATCTCCACGACGACCTTGTCGCCCGGGAGGATGCGGATGTAGTTCATCCTGATCTTTCCCGAGATGGTGCAGAGAATGGTCTTTCCGTTCTCGAGCTCAACGTTGAACATGGCGTTGGGCAGCGGCTCGATGACCTTGCCCTCCAGCTCGATTGCGTCCTGCTTGCTCAAATTGACACCCTCTCCACTCCGACAGCGACCAAATATCATACCTAAAATTCACGGACGTTCCACACGGCACTTCTCGTGCTGCATGAGACGCACACAAGAGAGGCGCCTACGCGTCGGCGCCTCCCTGCATCGCACACCACGGGCCCTGCTCGTCCTGCGTGAGGATGACGGGGCCATCGTTGGTGATGGCGACGGTGTTCTCGTAGTGCGCGGCCGGCTGGCCGTCATCGGTAACGACCGTCCAGCCGTTGGCGAGCGTGTGGCACTTGTACGTGCCGAGGCAGATCATGGGCTCGATGGCAATGACCATGCCCGCCTGCAGCTTAACGCCGCGACCACGCTTGCCGTAGTTTCTGACCTCGGGCTCCTCGTGCATGACGCTGCCGACGCCGTGGCCCACGTAGTCGCGGACGACCCCGTAGCCGTTCGACTCGGCCAGCTCCTGCACGGCAGCACCGATGTCACCGAGGTGGTTGCCCGGGACAGCCTGCTCGATGGCCGCCTTGAGGCAGTCGCGCGTGCACTCGCAGAGCGCGCGCCACTCAGCGGACGGCTCGCCGACGTAGAACGTCCAGGCGTTGTCGCCGACCCACCCCTGGTAGGTGGCACCGGTGTCAATCGAGACGATGTCGCCCTCCTGCAGGATGACGGTCGGGGACGGAATGCCGTGGACGATCTGCTCGTTGACCGACGAGCAGATGCTCCCCGGGAAGCCACCGTAGCCCTTGAAGGTCGGCGTGGCACCGTGGAGCCTGATGAATCCTTCGACCACCTGGTCGATCTCCATCGTCGTCGCACCGGGGCGAACAAGCGCCCCGGCACGACGAAGGGCCGCCTTGGACAGAGCCCCGGCGGCCTTCATCTGCTCGATCTGTTCTGGAGTCTTGATCTTGATCATAGACCGAGAAGGACCTTGACGTCGGCATAGACCTCGTCGACCGGACGGTCCCCGTCAACCTCCTTGAGAATCGAGTGACCGCGGTAGTACTCGACGAGCGGCGCGGTCTGAGACTGGTAGACGTCAAGACGGTGCTGGATGGTCTCCGGCTTGTCGTCGTCACGCTGGTACATCTCGCCGCCACAGCGCGGGCAGGTGTCCACGCCGGCAGGGGCGGTGTAGCCGCAGGAGCGGCAGGTACGACGAGAGCTCAGGCGCTCGACGATGACGCTGGGCTCAACGGAGACGAGCAGCGCGGCGTCAAGCGTGCGGCCCATGGCAGCGAGCTCGGAGTCGAGCGTAACGGCCTGGGCGGTGTTGCGCGGGAAGCCGTCGAGGATGAAGCCCTTCTGGGCGTCGTCGGCCTCAAGGCGCTCCTTGACGAGGTCGATGACCAGGTCATCAGGAACGAGCTTGCCCTCGTCCATGTAGCCCTTGGCCTTCATGCCGAGCTTGGAGCCCTCCTTGATGGCGGCACGCAGAAGGTCGCCGGTAGAGATGTGGGCGATGCCGAACTCAGCCACGAGCTTCTGTGCCTGGGTTCCCTTGCCCGCGCCGGGGGCGCCGAGAAGAACGATGTTCATGATGCGGACCGCCTTTCCTAGCTGCTTGACCTTACCTGCCGACGACGAGCCCTACTTGAAGAACCCGTCGTAGTTGTGCATCTTGAGCTGGCTCTCGATGGAGGAGAGCGTGTCCATGGCAACGCCGACCATGATCAGGACGGAGGTGCCCCCGAACGCCTGGATGAGCGAGTTGCCCGTGAACCAGAAGATGATCGTGGGGACCACGGCAAGAACCGCCATGAACAGCGCGCCCGGAAGCGTCACGTGATCGATGGTGCTCTTGATGTAGGCTGCCGTCGCGGCACCCGGGCGAACGCCAGGGATAAAGCCGCCCTGCTTGCGCAGCTGGTCTGCCGTCTCGGTGGGGTTGAACACCATGGACGAGTAGAAGTACGCAAAGGCGACGATAAGGACGACGGAGAGCACCCAGTTGATCCAGCCGGACGAGAGCGCGTTGGCAAAGGCCTGAACCCACTCGACCGTCGGGAAGAACACCGCGAGCTGCGCCGGCAGATACAGGATCGCCGAGGCGAAGATGATCGGCACGACGCCGGCGGTGTTGACCTTGATCGGAAGATAGGTGGCCTGGCCGCCCATCATGCGCCTGCCCACAACGCGCTTGGCGTACTGGATGGGGATGCGACGCTGTCCGCGCTCAACGAATACGATGATCGGGATGATGGCAACGATGATGACGAGCGTCACCACGGTAAGAACGATGTTGCCCGTGCCCGTCACCGAGGAGATGAGCGAGGTGGGCAGGCCCGACATGATGTTCGCGAAGATGATGAGCGACATGCCGTTGCCCACACCGTTCTGGGTGATGATCTCGCCGAGCCACATGATGACCATGGCGCCGACGACCATGGTGAAGACCACCATGATGTCGAGAAGAATCTCGGGTGCGCCGGTGTCCGCGAGGCTCACGCCGTAGCTCCTGAACAGGAAGAGGTAGCCGATGGCGTTGAGCAGGGCGAGACCGATCGTGAGGTAACGCGTGTACTGCGTGATCCTGCGCTGACCGGCCTCGCCCTCGCGGGCAAGCTCGCCAAGAGACGGAATCACGGCCTGGAGCAGCTGGAAGATAATCTGCGCCGTGATGTAGGGCATGATTCCGAGGCTGAAGACCGACATGCGGGAGAGTGCTCCGCCCGAGAACAGGTTGAGCACCGCCATGGCGCCGCTCTCGGACAGCCCGGACTGATACGCACCGAGCAGGTCCTGGAACGGGGCGCCCGGAACGGGCAGATAGGCACCGAAGCGATACAGCAGCAGGATTGCCGCCGTCAGGAGCAGCTTCTGCCTGAGTTCCGGAACGCGAAACGCGTTGGCGATTCCCTTTAGCACGCCTGCTCGACCTTTCCTCCGGCCGCCTCGATCTTGGCCTTGGCAGAGGCGGAGACCTTGTCCACCTTGACGGTGAGCTTCTTGGTGATCTCGCCGTCGCCGAGGACCTTCACGGGAACATAGTTGTGCTTGATGACGCCCTTGGCAACCAGGGTATCGGCGTCGACGGTCTCACCGTCGGCGAACAGCACGTCGAGACGGGCAACGTTCACCGGAGCGTACTCGACGCGGTTGTGGTTCTTGAAGCCGGGGAGCTTGGGGAGACGCATCGCGAGCGGCTGCTGACCGCCCTCGAAGCCCTTGCCCTTGCCGCCGCCGGAACGGGAGAGCTGGCCCTTGGTGCCGCGACCGGCCGTGGTGCCGTGACCGGACGAGTTGCCGCGGCCGATGCGCTTGCGGTTCTTGCGCGAGCCCTCCGCGGGACGCAGATCGTTGAGCTGCATGAGTGACTCCTAGTTCTCTTCCACGACCACAAGGTGCTTGACCTTGAAGATCATTCCACGGATGCTCGGGTTGTCCGGCTGCTCCACGACGTCGCCGATCTTGCGGAGACCGAGGGCGCGGCAGGTGGCCGTCTGGTCCTTCTTGACGGAGGCAACGGCGCTGCGGACGAGCTTGATCTTGAGGGACTGAGCCATCGTTAGTTCTCCTTCCCGGCGAACATCTCGCTGACCGTGATGCCACGGCGCTCAGCGGTCTGAGCGGGGCTGGAGAGCTCCTTGAGGCCCTCGGCGGCAGCCTTGATGATGTTCATGGCGTTGTTGGTGCCGAGGGACTTGGAGAGCACGTTGGTGATGCCAGCGAGCTCGAAGAGCGGGCGGACGGGGCCGCCGGCGATGACGCCGGTACCCTCGATAGCCGGCTTGATCAGCACGTGGCCGGCGCCGTAGTGGCCCTCGACGGTGTGCGGGATGGTCCCGTGCTCGGTGACGGGCACGTGGAACATGTTCTTCTTGGCGTCCTCGACGCCCTTGGAAATGGCCAGGGGCACCTCGGCGGACTTGCCCATGCCGAGGCCGACGTTGCCCTTGCCGTCACCGACGGCAACGAGGGCGACGAGGGACATGCGGCGGCCGCCCTTGACGGTCTTGGAGACACGGTGGATGAAGACGACGCGCTCCTGAAGATCCGTGTCCTGCTGGCGCTTGCGATCTCGTGCCATTGAATCCTCCTAGAACTTCAGGCCCGCGTTACGGGCACCGTCTGCCAGAGCCTTGACACGGCCGTGATAGATGCGACCACCGCGGTCGAAGGTGACCTCGGTGACGCCCTTCTCGACGGCGCGCTTGCCCACGAGCTCGCCCACGAACTCAGCGGCCTCCTTGTTGGAGCCGATCTTGCCCGTGGCACGGAACTCGGGGTCGAGGGTCGAGGCAGAGCAGATGGTCTTGCCGTCGGCGTCATCGATGACCTGAGCGTAGATGTTTGCGTTGGTGCGGTGCACGCTGAGGCGCGGACGCTCAGCGGTGCCGAAGATCTTGGCGCGGACGCGGCGCTCGCGGCGCTTGAGACCGGCCTTCTTCGCCTGCTGCTTGTTCATTCCTTCTCCTTAGACGTGCCATCACCTGACGGGGTGATGGTCTTTTATAAGCCTCGAGGCTACTTGGCGGCCTTGCCGAGCTTCCTGCGGATGTGCTCGCCCTCGTAGTGAATGCCCTTGCCCTTGTACGGCTCGGGCGGGCGCTTCATGCGGATCTCGGCGGCAACCTGGCCGACCTGCTCCTTGGAGATGCCCTTCACGGTGATGTGGGTGTTGTCGGGCACCTCGAAGGTGATGTTGTCGGGGGCCGGGTAGACCACGGGGTGAGAGTAGCCGAGGGAGAGGTCAAGATCCTTGCCCTTGAGTGTGGCACGGTAGCCGACGCCGGTGAGCTCGAGCTTCTTCTCAAAGCCCTCGGAGACGCCCAGGACCATGTTGTGGAGGAGGGTGCGGGTGAGACCCTGCTGGGCGTTGGAGGCGGTGGACTCGTCAACGCGGACGACGTGGAGCTCCTCGCCCTCCTCCTTGATCTCAACGAGGTCGGAGAAGGTGCGGGTGAGCTCACCCTTGCCGCCCTTGACGGTGACGGTGGTGCCGTTGACTGTCACAGTGACTCCGGCCGGAACCTGGACAGGCTGCTTACCAATACGAGACACGGCTGTCTCCTTTCATTCCTGCCGAGAGTTACCAGACGTAGGCGATGACCTCGCCGCCGATGCCCTGCTTGCGGGCGTCGCGGTCGCACATCATGCCCTTGGAGGTGGAAATGACGGCGGTGCCGAGGCCGCCGAGCACGCGCGGGAGCTTGTCCGCGGTGGAGTAGATGCGCAGGCCAGGCTTGGAGATGCGACGGATGCCGCGGATGACCTTGGCGTGGCGAGCGCCGTACTTGAGGGTGATGTGGAGGGTCTTCTGCGGGGTCGTGTCCTCGACCTCATAGCCCGCGATGTAGCCCTCCTCGCAGATGACGCGCGCAACCTCGACGAGCACCTTGGTCGAGGGCATGGAGACCTCGGCCTTGTTGGCTGCGTTCGCGTTGCGGATGCGCGTCAGCATGTCGGAAATGGGATCAGTGATCTTCATGGATCATTCTCCTTCGGTAATGATGAACCTGAGTGCCCGGTTCGCCCGCACCCGTGGCGCGTGCGCCTGGGCGCCAGAGCCCTGCGTCCTACCAGCTCGCCTTGCGGACGCCAGGAAGCTCGCCCTTGCTCGCAAGCTCGCGGAAGCACACGCGGCAGAGGCCGAACTTGCGATAGACGGAGTGGGGACGCCCACAACGCTGGCAGCGGTTCTGCGTACGCGTAGAGAACTTCGGCTCGCGCTGAGCCTTGACGATCATCGATGTCTTAGCCACAAATCCTCCTTCAGTGCAATCTCGGCGCCCCGCTCGCACGGGACGTCTTGTTGATATACGACCTACTCAGCCTTGAACGGGAAGTGGAAGGCGGACAGAAGCGCCTTGCCCTCCTCGTCGGTCTGAGCGGTGGTCACGATGGTGATGTCCATGCCGCGGGTGTGGTCGATCTTGTCGAAGTCAATCTCCGGGAAGATGAGCTGCTCGGTGACGCCCATGGAGAAGTTGCCACGGCCGTCGAAGCTCTTCGGGGAGATGCCGCGGAAGTCGCGGATGCGCGGGATGGCGATGGAGATCAGGCGATCGAAGAACTCCCACATGCGGTCGCCGCGCAGGGTGACCTTGGCGCCGATCGGCATGCCGGCACGGAGCTTGAAGGTGGCGATGGACTTGCGGGCGTGGGTGATCAGCGGCTGCTGGCCGGTGATGGCACGCAGGTCGGCGACGGCACCGTCGATGGCCTTGGCATCCGTGGCGGCTTCGCCGACGCCCATGTTCACCACGATCTTCTCGATCTTGGGGATCTGGTTGACGTTCTTGTAGCCAAACTGCTTCTGGAGCTCATCGCGCACGGTGGCGAAATACTGCTCCTTGAGACGCGGGACGTACTTGTCTGCCATGTTCACTCCTTAGATCCTGGGGTTCTCAGCACGGGGTTTCCAACCTCGTACCTCCCTGCCTTGGCGGGGCCGGGAGCCTTGTCATGCGCCCGAGGCAGAATACTCCCTACCTACAGACGCAAGGAAACATATTACGCCCTTTCTCCACAAAAGGGAACGACGAAGTCCTCGGCACCGTTTATGCACAATCCGCACGTTCTTCTCGCCTGCCATCCGCTCCCGCAAATACGCGATTTCCAACGTTTCAACCCCCTAAAGCGTTGGAAGCCGCGTATCGAAGAGCACAGACCAGGGCGGCGACAAGAACGAGCCTGACCGTACGCGTTAACAGAAGGAGCCCCCGGATTTCCGGAGAGAAGTTCCGCGAAGCGCACTTCTCGAAGGAAATCCGGGGGCTCCCGTCAGGTTCGTGGGGCTCAGGCTCTTAGAACTGGGCGCCGCACTTCTTGCAGACGCGAACCTTGTCGCCCTTGTCGTTAACGTCGTGACCGACGCGGGTGGGCTTGCCGCACTTGGGGCAGACCAGCATGACGTTGGACGCGTCGATGGCGGCCTCCTTCTCGACGAAGCCACCCTGCTGGTTCTGGGCGGTCGGGCGGACGGCCTTCTTGACGACGGCGACGCCCTCGACGATGACCTTGCCCTCGGCGGGCAGAGCGCGCAGGATCTCGCCCTCCTTGCCCTTGTCCTTACCGGAGAGAACGACGACCTTGTCGCCCTTCTTCACGTTCATCTTCGCCATATTCACTCACTCCCTAGAGCGTCTCAGGCGCGAGCGAGACGATCTTCATGTACTTGTGGTCGCGGAGCTCACGGGCGACGGGCCCGAAGATACGGGTGCCCTTGGGCTCGCCCTCCTTGTCGACGAGAACGCAGGCGTTCTGGTCGAACTTGATGTAGCTGCCGTCCTTGCGGCGGGTCTCCTTGGTGGTGCGCACGATGACGCAGCGGACGATGTCGCCCTTCTTCACCGAGCCGCCCGGCGTGGCCTCCTGCACGGCGCCGATGATGACGTCGGCCAGGCCGGCGTAGCGACGCTTGGAGCCACCGAGGACCTTGACGCACTTCACGCGTCGGGCGCCGCTGTTGTCAGCGACGTTGAGCATGGTCTCCATCTGAATCATTGGTGTTCCTCCGAACGTATGCCACCCAGAGGTGCGCCCAGACGCGCGACGCACATGGGAAGCTTGTCACTGATACTTACTTGGCGCGCTCGACGATCTCCACGAGACGCCAACGCTTGGTCTTGGAGAGCGGACGGGTCTCCATGACGGTCACGAGGTCGCCGACGCCGCACTCGTTCTTCTCGTCGTGCGCGTGGAGCTTCTTCGAGATGGTCATCATCTTGCCGTACTTGGGGTGACGCTTGCGGTAGTCGATCTTCACCGTGATGGACTTGTCGCCAGAGATGGAGACGACCGTCCCGGTGACGACCTTGCGCGCGTTCCTCTTCTCGGTCTCAGCCATAGTCATATCTCCTGCTAGTTCTGGGCGGCGGACTTCTCCGCGGCGATCTGACGGGCGCGCTGCTCGGTCTGGACGCGCGCGATGTCCTTCTTCACGGTCTTGACGCGAGCCGTGTTGTCGAGCTGGCTCGTGGCCATCTGGAAGCGGAGGTTGAAGAGCTCCGCGCGGCCCTCCTCCAGCTTCTTGGCGAGCTCATCGTCGCTCATGGCCTGGATGTCCTTGTACTTCATTGACTATTCCTCCCCGTCCTTGTCGGTGCGGGCGACGATCTTGGTCTTGATGGGCAGCTTGTGCTGGGCAAGACGCAGGGCCTCGCGAGCCACCTCGTCGGACACGCCGTCGATCTCGAACATGATGCGGCCCGGCTTGACGACGGCCACCCACTCCTCGGGGTTGCCCTTACCGGAGCCCATGCGGGTCTCGGCCGGCTTCTTGGTGATGGGCTTGTCGGGGAAGATGGTGATCCAGACCTTGCCGCCACGCTTCATGTAACGGGTCATGGCGACACGGCAGGCCTCGATCTGGCGGTTGGTGATCCAGTGGGCCTCGAGCGCCTGGATGCCGTAGGAACCAAAGTGCAGCTCGGTGTTGCCCTTGGCGTGACCCTTCATGGAGCCGCGCTGGACCTTGCGGTGCAGGACGCGCTTAGGTGCGAGCATTAGCGAGCCCTCCTCTCATTGCGACCACGGCGAGGACGCGAGGAGCCCTCGAGCGCCGGACGGGGCGTAGCCTGGCCGGGCAGCTTCTCGCCGAAGTAAATCCAAACCTTGACGCCGCAGGCACCCATGGTGGTGCGAGCGGTGGACTGGCCGTAGTCGATCACGGCACGCAGGGTGTGCAGGGGCACGCGACCCTCGCGGTACCACTCGCGACGGCCCATCTCGGCGCCGTTGAGGCGGCCGGAGCACTGGATACGAATGCCCTTGGCGCCGGCCTTGCGGGCGGACTGGACGGCCTTGCGCATGGCGCGACGGAAGGCGACGCGCTGCTCGAGCTGCTCGGCGATGGACTGAGCGACGAGGTTGGCGTCGAGCTCGGGACGCTTGATCTCGACGACGTCGACGTTGACCATGCCCTTGCCGACCTTGGCGACCTTCTCGAGGTCAGCGCGGAGGACGTCGATGTCGGCGCCCTTCTTGCCGATCACGATGCCCGGGCGGGCGGTGTAGATGGTGACCTTGACCTTGTCGCCGGCGCGCTCGATGTCGACGCGGGAGAGGGCGGCCTTGGCGAGGCGCTTCTCGAGGTACTTGCGGACGGCGAGGTCGTTGCCGAGGGTCTCGGCGTAGTTCTTATCGGCGTACCAGCGGGAACGCCACTCCTCGGTGATGCCGAGACGGAAGCCGGTAGGCTGAACCTTGTGACCCATGCTCGCTTACGCCTCCTTTCGCGGAGCGACGACGACGGTGATGTGGCTCATGCGCTTGTTGATGCGAGAGGCAGAGCCCTTGGCGCGCGGACGGATGCGCTTGAGGGTGGGACCCTCGTCAACATAGGCGAGCTTGACGCAGAGGTTGTCGGCGCGCAGGCCGTTGTTGTTCTCGGCGTTGGCGATCGCGGAGCGCAGGACCTTGGCGACGTCGACGGCAGCGGCGCGCTTGGAGAACTGCAGGACCTCGAGGGCCTTCTCGACGGGGAGGTTGCGGATCAGCGAGACGACGGCACGGGCCTTGCGCGGGGCAACGCGCACGTACTTGGCGGTCGCGCGGACCTCGTTGGTGTTGTTCTGAGGCATCTAGCTAACCTCCCTAGTTGGCCTTGTGGCCACGGAACGTGCGGGTGGGCGCGAACTCGCCCAGCTTGTGCCCGACCATGGACTCGGTGACGTACACGGGCACGTGCTTGCGACCGTCGTGGACGGCGATCGTGTGACCGACCATCTCGGGGAAGATGGTCGAGGAGCGCGACCAGGTCTTGATGACCTCCTTGGTGCCGGCCTCGTTCTGAGCGGCGACACGCGCGAGGAGGCGAGTCTCCACGAACGGGCCCTTCTTGAGACTTCTGCTCATGCTTTCTATCTCCTACTACTCGTGTTCCGACTACTTGGACTTGCGGCGACGGATGATCAGGCGGTTGGAGGCCTTCTTCGGGTCGCGCGTCTTGTAACCCTTCGTCGGCTTGCCCCACGGCGTCACGGACGGACGACCGGAGGTGTGGTTCTTGCCCTCGCCGCCGCCGTGCGGGTGGTCGACCGGGTTCATGACGGTACCACGGACGGTCGGGCGGACGCCGGCCCAGCGGCTGCGGCCGGCCTTGCCGACGACGATGTTGGAGTGCTCGGCGTTGCCGACCTCACCGATGGTGGCGCGGCAGGTGAGCAGGACGCGGCGAAGCTCGGAGGAGGGCATGCGCAGGACGGCGTAGCCGTTGTCCTTGCCCATGAGCTGGACGGAGGTGCCGGCGGCACGGGCCATAGCGGCGCCCTTGCCGGGCTGGAACTCGACGGCGTGGACGAGCGTGCCGACCGGAATCTCGGAGAGCGGCATGCAGTTGCCCGGCTTGATGT
Source organism: uncultured Atopobiaceae bacterium (assembly GCA_963928085.1). Taxonomy (GTDB): domain Bacteria; phylum Actinomycetota; class Coriobacteriia; order Coriobacteriales; family Atopobiaceae; genus Thermophilibacter. Next base: position 659,683 of record CAWVDR010000002.1, on the reverse strand, counting down.
CGATGTCCTTGGTGCCGGAGACGACGGTGTCGCCCACGTGCAGGCCCTCGGGACACAGGATGTAGGCCTTGGCGCCGTCAACGTAGTGGAGCAGCGCGATGCGGGCGGAGCGGTTGGGGTCGTACTCGATCGTGGCGACCTTGGCCGGGACGTCGTCCTTGCGGCGCTTGAAGTCGATCTTGCGGTACTGACGCTTGTGGCCACCACCCTGGTGACGGGTGGTGATGCGGCCGTTGTTGTTGCGGCCGGCCTTCTTGGGCAGGGGCTCGAGAAGCGACTTCTCGGGCGTGGTGCAGGTGATCTCGGCGAAGTCCGAGACCGTCTGGAAACGCCTGCCGGCGCTCGTGGGCTTGAGGTGCTTGACTGCCATTGAAACCTTTCCCTTCTTTTCCGTTGGCCGGCCCGCTCAGGGAGTGGCGAGCCGACACCGGATTACCACGGTACCGCGCGTATCCATCATACGCGGCATGCTGCCCGAGCCCCGAGCGGGGCCCGGGCGAAAGCGCTACTCGGCGGCCTGCTGGCTGCCGAAGATCTCGATCGTCTCGCCGGGGGCGAGGGTCACGACGGCCTTCTTCCAGGAGCGCGTGGTACCGGGGTTCTGGTAGCGAACGCGCTTCTTCTTACCGGAGACGTTCATGGTGTTGACCTTGACCACGTGGACGCCGAAGAGCTTCTCGACGGCGCTGGCGATCTCCTCCTTGGGGGCGGACTTGGCCACCTCGAAGGTGTACTTGCCCTGCTCAATGAGGTCGAAGGAACGCTCGGAGACGACCGGGCGGATGATCACGTCGTAGGCGGAGTTCATTATGCGAGCACCTCCTCGAACTGCTTCGCGATGTCGGCGGTCATGACGAGGGCGCCGTTGTCGATGAGGGTGCGCGTGGTGGCCTCGGAGACGCCGATGACGCTGACGCCGGCGAGGTTGCGGAACGAGAGGTAGGTGTTGACGTCATCGTCGGCGACGACGATCGTCACGCGCTTCTCGCCGATGCCGAGGGCGCCGAGAAGGGCCTTGGCCTGCTTCGTGGACGGCTTCTCGAAGGAGAGGGCGTCGACGAGCACGAGCTCCTGGTCGGCGACCTTGCCGGAGAGCACGGAGCGCATGGCGAGCTTGACCATCTTGTTGTTGATGCGCTTGTTGTGGGTGCGCGGGGTGGGGCCGAAGACGACGCCGCCGCCGGTCCACTGAGCAGCACGGGTGGAACCCTGACGCGCGCGGCCGGTGCCCTTCTGACGGTAGGGCTTGGCGCCGCCGCCAGAGACGTCGTGACGGTTCTTCACGGCGTGGGTGCCCTGACGAGCGCAGCTGTCCTGGCACACCACGACCTGGTGGATCACGGGGATGTTCGGCTCGATGCCGAAGACGCCGTCAGCGAGCTCGGCCTCAGCGACCTGAGCCCCCTCGACGTTCTTGATTGCGTACTTGGACATTCTGTCCTCCTTGTTAGCCTAAGAGTTTTCCTGGCACTTAGGCCATGCGGATCTGGACGAGAGCGTTCTTGCCGCCGGGGACAGCGCCCTTGACGAGCATGAGGTTCTGCTCGGCGTCGATGCGGACGAGCTTGAGGTTCTTGACCGTCACGCGCTCGTCGCCCATGTGGCCGTACATATGCAGGCCCTTGCGGACGCGCGCGGGGTAGGCGCACTGACCGATGGAGCCCGGACGGCGCTGGTTGCGGGAGCCGTGGGTCATGGGGCCACGGGAGAAGTTCCAGCGCTTGATGGTGCCCTGGAAGCCCTTGCCCTTGGAGGTGCCGATGACGTCGACGGACTTGACGTCGGCGAAGTCGGCGACGGTGACGACGTCACCGGTCTTGTGCTCCTCGCCGTTCTCGACGCGAACCTCGCGGAGGTAGCGCATCGGCTCGACGCCGGCGGCCTTGAAGTGGCCGGCCATGGGCTTGTTGACGTGCTTGGCGGAGATGTCTCCGAAGCCGATCTGGACGGCGTCGTAGCCGTCGGTCGCCTTCGTCTTGACCTGCGAGACGGTGCAGGGGCCAGCCTGGATGACGGTGACGGGCACGACGTTGTCGTCCTCGTCCCAGATCTGCGTCATCCCAAGCTTGCGGCCAAGGATCGTGCTGACCATGCTCTTTCCTAACCCTCGGTGGTCATGGGCTATTTCGGGCGCCCCTTGCGCCCGTCCCCAGCGGACCACGTCCTGTATCTGCGGCTCTTGGGGTCGAGACATAGCTCTCCCCTTTTGAGCAGCCTGTCTAGTCTACACGCGCAGCGTGGTCGACACAATGTCTCCATATATTATTTAGGGTCGCTGAGCTGCGGCGGCGCTTTCCGCGCCCCCGGGCGTATCCATAGACCGCACAAACCGGGCGAGAGGGACCGCTGGGGTCCCTCTCGCCCGGAGGCGATTTCGGTCAGCGAGCCGTCCGAGCAGCTGGAGGGTCAGACCGATTGGTTCACGATCCTCTCGCAGGCAAAGGTGCGCGCCTCGGGGTCGTAGTCGTAGACGAGCACGCAGCAGTTGCCAAGGTGCACGTCCTGCGGGCAGCGCGCAAGCGGCTCCCACGCGAGCTTGAACTGCAGCGTCGCCGAGCCGTGGCAGACCGCGAGCACCGTCTCGGCGCCCGGGGTGCCCATGATGTCGGTCATCGTGGCGACGATGCGCTCACGAAGCGCGACGCTCCCCTCCCCGCCGTACGGGACGAGCACCTCGCCGGGGTCCCACAGGTCGGCCGGCACGTCGGATTGGAGACCGCCCTCGAACTCGCCGTAGCAGCGCTCGATGAGACCGTCCACGGGCTCGACGGGCGGAAGGTCGGTCATGCCCGCGGCGGTCAGCTCCTCGCGCACCACGTCGAGCGTGGCGAGCGTGCGCCCGAGCGGAGAGGAGCACATACGGTCAAAGCGGATTCTCTCCGACGCGATCCAGCGGCCCGCGGCGCGCGCCTGCTCGACGCCAAGCTCCGTGAGCGGCGAGTCGCAGTGACCCTGGACGCGCTTCTGCAGGTTGTACACGGTCTGGCCGTGGCGCAGCACGTAGAGCTTAGGCATGCTAGAGCGCCTCCGTGATGGCCGCGAGGAGGTCGGCGTAGTCGACGAACGCCGGGAGGTCCGGGTTGTCGGCCTGGATCTGCGGCGTGCTGCGGAAGAGGAAGCCCGCCTTGCTCGCGCGGATCATCGCGAGGTCGTTGAAGGAGTCGCCGGCGGCGATGGTCTCGAAGCCGCAGCTCTGGAGCGCGCGGACGGTAGTGAGCTTGGAGTTCTCGCAGCGCATGCGATGCCGGAGTATCTCGCCGGACGGCGCGACCTCGAGCGAGTTGCACAGTAGCGTGGGCCACCCGAGCTTGGCCATGAGGGGGCGCGCGAACTCCTCGAACGTGTCGGAGAGGATCACGACCTGGGTGCGCTCGCGGAGCGCGTCGAGGAACTCGCGCGCGCCGGGGAGCGGGTCGATGCGCGCGATGACATCCTGGATCTCATGCAGGCCCAGCCCGTGCTCGCGTAGCGTGGCGATGCGGAAGGCCATGAGCTTGTCGTAGTCGGGCTCGTCGCGCGTGGTGCGGGAGAGCTCCGGGATGCCGGACTCCTCCGAGAACGCGATCCAGATCTCGGGCACGAGCACGCCCTCGAGGTCGAGGCAGACGATGTTCATGGATGCTCCTTCGTCGGGCCGTCTTCTTCTCGCCATCATACACGGCAATGGTTTCGGCTTCGAAACGCATGGCGGACGGCGTCGGATTGTTCAAAACGTTCGCTCGTGCTGCATTGGGCCCTGTTTGAGAATCAAAATGTTCGTTCGTGTAGCGTAGTTTTCCCGAATTTCGTCTCCCGCGACTCAAACTTTTCGAGTTTGCCCAGTTGAGAATATACACGATTGAATCGTTTTGCTGTTTTGGGCCAAAATCACGCTACACGAATCGACATTTTGATTTTGAAACCAGAGTTTTGTAGCACGAAGGACAGTTTTATGCATTCGGAAGTGCGGAAGACCCGCCGCAGGGTACAAGCCCCTGAAGAGCGCCGACCCACCGACCGAAAGGACACCCATGACCCCTCGCTACGAGCTCTTCATCATGCCCGCCTGCCCCTACTGCCAGAAGGTCCTGCGCTTCATGGAGCGTCGCGGCATCGAGATGCCCCTGCGCGACATCACCTCCGACCCCGGCGCCCGCGAGGAGCTCGTTCGCGTGGGCGGCAAGCCGCAGGTCCCCTGTCTGTTCATCGACGGCGCCCCGCTGTACGAGTCGGACGACATCATCACCCATCTCTCCGAGGCGTTCGAAGACTAGCAGCTCAGCGCGTCTGTACACCACATTTGACAGACACCCGGAGGCGCCCCTGATACGGTCCTGCCAACGAGAGGAGGCGCCATGGACGTAGGCTCGAGCATCAAGGAGCTCCGGCTGGCCTGCGGCCTCACGCAGGAGGAGCTTGCCGCCACGCTCTACGTGAGCAGGCAGACCATCTCGCATTGGGAGTCCAACCGAACGACACCCGACGCACAGTCCCTCGTCATGATGGGGGCGCTGTTCGAGGTGCCCGTCGACACCCTGGTCAAAGGGGGCGTGGAAGCCATGATGGAGGTTCAGGCACGACAGTCGAGAAGGGCGCATGCCTCGTTGGCGTTGAGCACGGCGATCGGGCTCGCGGGATGCGCCGTCGTTGCGCCGGCGCTCGTGCAGGCAGTGGGTCCGGCCGCGGGCGCCGCGCTCTCGCTGACACCGCTCGCGACCGCCCTCGCCGTGGCGGGCGCAGCACGGGCACGCGGACGGGAGGCGGCCTCCGTCTCGGTGCTGCGCGAGGCGTTGCGCAGCGGACTCCTCCTGCACCTGACCGCTCAGGGCGGCCCTCGAGACATGTCCGCCTCCGTCGCGGACGACCAGGGAGGCAATCCCTATGCCATTGACCACACCACGCGCGTGGTCCGCGGGGAGCGCTGGGTCATCCGCAACCACGAGGGTCGTCGCGTAGCCCGCGTGGCCTACCGGCTGATCACCGCCGGGATCCAGACTCCCTCTCTGGAGGCGCGCATCGACGGAGTGGGTACGGTATCCCTTCGTAAGGACATGCTGCTGAACGGGGAACACCATGGCATGGCGGCCGTCTGGAAGCTCGACGGGTGCGACGTCGGCATCTCCGGCGACTGGCTCGGCGACCACATCGAGCTCACGCGCGGCGAGAGGCAGCTCGCCACGCTGTCCTTCTCGCCATGCGAGAAGGGCGAGGCGACCGAGCTGCGCATCGAGCGCGGGGTCGACGCCGACCTCACCGTCACCCTCGCCTTTCTCCTCGCCCTCCTGCGCGCCGAGGAGCGCCGAGTCTAGACAGGGGACTTTCACCCGGTCGCATCCTGTCCGCTCGAGGCCGTATACGCGTAGAGCCCCCGACCCTCTGCAGAGAAGTTCCGCTATGCGCACTTCTCGTAGGAAGGTCGGAGGGCCCCAACACGCGTTAGAACTTACAGCCCTTAGAGCTTAATCTCGATGTCCACACCGGCCGGGAGGTCGAGACGCATGAGCGAGTCAACCGTGGCGGCAGCCGGGTCGAGGATGTCGATGAGGCGCTTGTGGGTGCGCATCTCGAACTGCTCGCGGGAGTCCTTGTCCTTGTGCGGCGAGCGGATGACCGTGTAGAGGTTGCGCTCGGTGGGCAGGGGGATGGGACCGGACACGCGGGCGCCCGTCTTCTGGGCGGTGTCGACGATGAGCTTCGCGGACTGGTCGACGACCTCGTGGTCGTAGCCCTTGAGGCGAATCCTGATCTTCTGGCTTGACACTTTGTACCTCCAAATGAGCTAGGGCTCGTGGTCGTTGACTTAGGAAGCGTTTCCGCCGTTCTTGGCGACGATCTCGTCGCGAATGTTCTTCGGGACGGGCTCGTAGGAGTCGAACTGCATGGTGTAGCTCGCACGGCCCTGCGTCTGAGAGCGGAGGTCGGTGGCGTAGCCGAACATCTCGCCCAGCGGCACCTTGGCGCGGATGACCTTGGTGTCGCGACGGTCCTCCATGCCCTCGATCTTGCCGCGACGGGAGGAGAGGTTGCCCATGACGTCGCCCATGTACTGCTCGGGCGTCTCGACCTCGACCTCCTCGATCGGCTCGAGGAGCACCGGGTCGGACTTCTTGAGGGCGTCCTTGATCGCCATGGAGCCGGCGATCTTGAAGGCGGCCTCGGAGGAGTCGACCTCGTGGTAGGAGCCGTCGACGAGCTTGACCTTGATGTCGACGACCGGGTAGCCGGCAATGACGCCGCTCTCGAGCGCCTCCTGGATGCCCTTGTCGATGGAGGGGATGTACTCCTTCGGGATCACGCCACCGACGATGGCGTTCTCGAACTCGTAGCCCTTGCCCTCCTCGTTGGGCTCCATGTCGATGACGGCGTGGCCGTACTGGCCGCGGCCGCCGGACTGGCGGACGAACTTGCCCTCGGCGTGCATGACGGCCTTGCCGGCGGTCTCGCGGTAGGCGACCTGCGGCTTACCGACGTTGCAATCAACCTTGAACTCGCGACGCAGACGGTCGACGATGATCTCGAGGTGCAGCTCGCCCATGCCGGAGATGATGGTCTGACCGGTCTCGTGGTCGGTGTGGACCTGGAAGGTCGGGTCCTCCTCGGCGAGCTTGGCCAGGCCCACGGACATCTTGTCCTGCTCGGCCTTGGTCTTGGGCTCAACGGCGACGGAGATGACCGGGGTCGCGAACTCGATGGACTCGAGGATGATCGGGTGCTTCTCGTCGCAGAGGGTCTCACCGGTGGTGGTGTTCTTGAGGCCGACGCAGGCGACGATGTCACCAGCGGAGCAGGCGTCACGGTCAACGCGCTCGTTGGCGTTCATCTCGAGGATGCGGCCGAGACGCTCACGGTTGTCCTTGACCGAGTTGTAGACGTAGGAGCCCGCCTCGGCCTGACCGGAGTAGACGCGGATGTAGGTGAGCTTGCCGACGTAGGGGTCGGTCATGATCTTGAAGGCGAGGGCCGCGAAGGGCTCCTTCGGGTCGGCGTGACGCACGTCCTTCTCGCCCTTGAGGTTGGTGCCGTCGATCTCGGCGACGTCGAGCGGGCTCGGGAGGTAGTCCACGACGGCGTCGAGGAGCTCCTGGATGCCCTTGTTCTTGTAGGCGGAGCCCACGAAGACGAGGTTGAGCTCGCCATCGATGACGCCCTTGCGCAGGGCCGCCTTGAGGACGTCGACGTCGATCTCGGCCTCCTCGAGGACGGCCTCCATGATCTCGTCGGAGAAGTTGGAGGCGGCGTCGAGCAGCTCCTCGCGCTTCTCCTGGGCGAGCTCCATGAACTCATCGGGGATGGCGTCCATGGGCTCCGGGTAGATCATGCCCTTGGCGTCCTCCTTGAAGTCCCACGCGGTCATGGTGACCAGGTCCACGAGACCCCAGAAGTTGGACTCGGCGCCCATCGGGATCTGGGCCGCCACGGCGTTGGCGTGCAGGCGGTCCTTCATGGTCTCGATGGCGTGGAAGAAGTCGGCGCCCACGCGGTCGTACTTGTTGATGAAGGCGATGCGGGGGACGCCGTACGTGGTGGCCTGACGCCAGACGGTCTCGGACTGCGGCTGGACGCCGGCGACGGCGTCGAAGACCGCGACCGCGCCGTCGAGGACGCGCAGGCAGCGCTCGACCTCGGACGTGAAGTCAACGTGGCCCGGGGTGTCGATGATCTGGATGACGTGGTCCTTCCAGAAGCACGTGGTGGCCGCGGAGGTGATGGTCACGCCGCGCTCCTGCTCCTGGACCATCCAGTCCATGGTGGCGGCGCCGTCGTGGACCTCGCCGATCTTGTGGGTCTTGCCCGTGTAGTAGAGGATGCGCTCCGTCGTGGTGGTCTTGCCGGCGTCGATGTGGGCCATGATGCCGATGTTGCGGAGGTCCTCGAGCTTGTACTTAACCTTTGCCATGTGGCTTCTCCTCGGTCTCGCGAACTAGAAGCGGTAGTGAGAGAAGGCGCGGTTGGCCTCGGCCATCTTGAAGAGGTCCTCGCGCTTCTTGATGGAGGCGCCGACGCCGTTGGAGGCGTCGAGGATCTCGTTGGCAAGACGCTCGGCCATCGTCTTCTCCTTGCGGGCACGGGAGAAGTTGACCATCCAGCGGATGGCGAGGGTGGTGGCACGACGGGAGTTGACCTCCATCGGCACCTGATAGGTGGCGCCACCAACGCGCTTGGGCTTGACCTCGAGGGTCGGGCGCACGTTGTCCATGGCCTTCTTGAAGACGGTGAGGGCGTCCTCGCCGCTCTTCTCGGCGACGATGTCGAAGGCACCGTAGACGATGCGCTCGGCGGTGGACTTCTTGCCGTCGAGGAGGACCTTGTTGATGAGCTGGGTCACGAGACGGTTGTTGTAGACGGCGTCAGGCTGGACCTCACGACGGTGGTTCTTGGCTGCTGCACGACGCGGCATGGTGTATCTCCTTCAGTGATTGCGATCGGTTACGCGGCGTTGACTACTTGGGGCGCTTGGTGCCGTAGCGAGAACGGGCCTTCTGGCGGTTCTGCACGGCGGCGCAGTCGTAGGCGCCACGGATGATCTTGTAGCGGACACCGGGGAGGTCACGCACGCGGCCGCCGCGGATCAGGACGATGGAGTGCTCCTGGAGGTTGTGGCCCTCGCCGGGGATGTAGGCGGTGACCTCGATGCCGTTCACGAGGCGCACACGGGCGACCTTACGAAGGGCGGAGTTCGGCTTCTTGGGGGTGGTGGTGAAGACGCGGGTGCAGACGCCACGCTTCTGGGGGTTGTGCTGCAGGGCGGCGTTCTTGGACTTGGCCTTGACGCTCATGCGGCCCTTGCGGACCAGCTGGTTGATAGTAGGCAAAGCTCTCTCCTTCTGTACTATCGACGACGTGCTCATTTACTCGTATTCAAGGGCCGAGCAGCACCTCTGCCCCGGATTGACGCAACGGTGAAGATTACGCGCATGCGCGGCAGTTGTCAAAACGCCACGGTGCCGGGCGTATCCATTCTCCACGCGACGTTCATGCCCGGGCCGCAGGTTCTTCTCGGCTGCACTGGCGGCGCGTCAGACCAAACTGTCGGTTTCTGCGGCTCGCGGGGTCGATTTTGTGCCCGCGGCGCGCAGAAGCCGACAGTTTGCGGAAGGCGAGTCCGGAGTCTAGGGCACGGACGGGGCGAGAAGAACGCCCGCTCGCGGCGGTTAGGCCCAGGAGAGGCCGACGGCGCCGAGGCCGAGGTGCTTGGCGAGCACGGGGCCGCCGTCCTTGACGCGCAGGTGAGCCTCCGGGAAGCGCTCGCGGGCGGCGAGAAGGACCTCGCGCGCCTCCACGCCGCGCGGCCCGAAGTGCGAGACCAGCAGCTCGGTCGTACCCGCCGGGATCTGGCCGGCCATCACGGCCGCCATGCCGCGGGCGCCGCGGCCGTCGGCGAGCTTGACGATGCCGCCCTCGTCGAGCGCCATCACCGGGTAGCGGTTGAGCTTCGTTGCCACCGCGCGACGAATCGCGCCGAGCCGGCCGCTGCGGGAGAGCGCCGCCATGTCGGGCACGGAGAAGACGATGCGCGTGGACTCTCGCAGCGTCGTGAGCTCCTCCACGATTTGGGCGACGTCGCGCCCCGCGTTGGCGAGCGCGCGCGCTCGACGGACGAGGAACTCGAGCGCACCGGCGGTCTCCCAGGAGTCAAAGACGGTCACGCGCGGGTCGGCGAGGGCCTCCGCCGCCTGCTCGGCGCTGCGGTACGTGCCGGAGAGGCGCGAGGAGATCGTGATGCAGAGCACGTCGTCGCCCGCGTCGAGGTGACGGCGGAACGCGCGCTCGAAGGCGGACGGGCGCACGGCCTCGGTGGTCACCAGGCCGGACCCGGAGAGCGCGGCGGCATAGTCCCCGTTCTCGCCGACAAACCCCTCCGCATGGCGCACGCCAGTAGCGGTGTAGCCCATCGGCAGCACGTCAACGCCGAGCTCGGCAGCCTCGTTGCGGGTGAGGCCGCAGGTGGAGTCCGTGACTAGAGCGAGCATGTGCGGTCGCCTCCCATCGCGCGGAACTTGTCGTAGCGGCGCGCCACGAGCTCGTCGGCGGACAGCGGGGTCAGCTCGTCGAGCGCGAGCTCGACCTCGCGCGCGAGGTCGTGGGCGATCTCGGTGTGCGTGAGCCCGAGGTCCGCCACCACGCCGTCGACCAGGCCCAGCTCGGAGAGGTCGCTCGCCGTGATGTGCAGCGCGGCGGCCGCCTCATCGGCGCGCTTGGTGTCCTTCCAGAGGATCGAGGCGCAGCCCTCGGGGCTGACCACGGAGTACGCGGCGCTGCCGAGCATGTAGACACGGTCGGCCACGGCGAGCGCCAGCGCGCCGCCGGAGCCGCCCTCGCCCACCACGATGCTCACGATCGGCGTCTTGAGGCCGCTCATAGCCACGAGGTTGGTGGCGATGGCCTCGCCCTGGCCGCGCTCCTCCGCTCCGATGCCGCAGTAGGCACCGGAGGTGTCCACGAGGCAGACCACGGGGCGCCCGAACTTCTCGGCCTGGCGCATGAGGCGCAGCGCCTTGCGGTAGCCCTCGGGGTGCGCCATGCCAAAGTTGCGGCGCACGCGCTCCTTGGTGGTGTTGCCGCGCTCGATGGCGATCACGGTCATCACGCGCTCGCCCTTCCAGGCGATGCCGGCCACGATGGCGGCATCGTCGGCGTAGAGGCGGTCGCCGTGGAGCTCAACGAAGCCATCCCAGCCGCGCTCGATCAGCTCGAGGGCGGTCGCGCGCTCCGTGGAGCGCGTGAGCTTGACGATGTCATAGGCGCTCTCGGGCTCGGGGGTGCGCTTGGGACGCGCGCCGCGGCCGCGGCGGGGCTCCTCGTGCGCCAGCGCGTGGGGTGCGCCCGCCCCCGGCACCACGCCCTGGTGCAGGGCGAGAAGCTCGGAGATGGTGGCGACCATGTCCTTACGCTCCACGATGAGGTCGCAGAAGCCGTGCTCGAGCAGGAACTCGGAGCGCTGGAAGCCCGCGGGGAGACGCTTGTGCGTGGTCTGCTCGATCACGCGCGGGCCGGCAAAGGCGACGAGCGCGCCCGGCTCGGCGAGGATGACGTCGCCCTCCATGGCAAAGCTCGCCGTGACGCCGCCGGTGGTGGGGTCGGTGAGCACGGTGACGTAGAGCAGGCCCTTCTCGCCATGGCGACGCACCGCCGCGGAGACCTTGGCCATCTGCATGAGCGAGGTGGTGCCCTCCTGCATGCGGGCGCCGCCGGAGACGGTGAAGCCCACGACCGGCAGGCCCAGCTCCGTGGCGCGCTCGAAGGTGCGGCAGATCTTCTCGCCCACCACCGAGCCCATCGAGCCCATCATGAACTCCGCGTTCATGAAGAAGAGGGCGCAGTCGTGGCCGCCGACCTTGCCGCGGCCGCAGACCACGCCGTCGTTCTCGTGGCTCTTCTCGCGGGCGTCCGCGAGCTTCTCCGCGTAACCGGGGAACTCCAGGAAGTCCGTGGCTGCGAGCTCGCGGTCCCATTCCTCGAAGGTGCCGGCGTCGACGGTGATGCGCATGCGCTTGCGCCCGGAGACGCGCAGGTGCCGCCCGCAGCGCGGACAGACATCGAGGTTCTCGGCCATCTTGGTCTGGTCGATCACGCGACGGCATCCGGGGCACTTGATCAGCACGTGGCGCTCGGGGAACTCCGCGGCGACCTCGGTCACCGGGCTCTCCAGCGCGTTGACGCTCTTCTCCCGCTTACTCATAGAGGTGCTCCATCAGGTTGGTGTGGTAGTTCCCGGAGACGAACTCGGGGTTGGAGAGAATGTCCAGATGCAGCTCGCTGTTCTCGGCCACGCCCTCCACGACCAGCTCGCCCAGGGCGGAGCGCATCTTGCGGATGGCCTCCTCGCGCGTGGACGAGCAGACGATGAGCTTGCCGAGCAGCGAGTCGTAGTAGGGCGGCACGACGGCGCCCACGTAGAGCGCGGAGTCAAAGCGCACCTGCGGGCCGCCGGGAACGTGGAGCATCGTGACCTCGCCGCAGGACGGCAGGAAGTCCGGAGTCTCCGCGTTGATGCGGCACTCGATGGCGTGGCCGTGCGCGTCGAGGTTCTCCTGTGCGAAGGGAAGCTCGGCGCCGGCCGCCACGCGCAGCTGCCACTTGACGAGGTCCACGCCGCTCACGAACTCCGTGACCGGGTGCTCGACCTGCAGGCGCGTGTTCATCTCCATGAAGTAGAAGTTGCCATCGTCGGCGAAGAGGAACTCGATCGTGCCCACGCCCACGTAGCCCACGGCGCGCGTGAGGTCACGGGCGGCCTTGTGCATGCGCTCGCGGACGCCGGGATGCGCGTCCAGGCACGGCGCCGGGCTCTCCTCGATCAGCTTCTGGTTGCGGCGCTGGACGGAGCACTCGCGCTCGCCGAGGGAGACCACGTTGCCGTGGGCGTCGGCCAGCACCTGCACCTCCACGTGGTGCGCGGGCGAGACGAACTTCTCCATGTAGCACTCACCGTCGCCGAAGGCCGCCTCGGCCTCGGCGTGGGCCTCGGTGAAGGCCTTGCCGGCGTCGGCGGGGTCCTCGACCTTGCGGATGCCGCGCCCGCCGCCGCCCGAGCGCGCCTTGATCAGCACGGGGCACCCGATCCGGGCGGCCTCGCGCTCGGCCTCCTCGGCGCTCTTGAGCAGGTCGCAGCCGGGGACGATGGGGACGCCGGCCTCGCGCGCCGTGCGACGGGCGTTGTCCTTGTCGCCCATGCGGTCGATGACGTCCGGGTCCGGGCCGATGAAGACGAGGCCGCACTCCTGGCACTCGCGGGCAAAGTGCGAGTTCTCCGAGAAGAACCCGTAGCCCGGGTGGATGGCCTTGGCGCCGGACTGGAGGGCCACCGTGATGATGGCGTCCTCGTTGAGGTAGGAGTCCGCGGGACGCGGGCCGCCGATGCAGTAGGCCTCGTCGGCGAGGGCCACGTGCAGGGCCTCGGCGTCGGCCGTGGAGTAGATCGCCACGGTCTTGACGCCCATCTCCTTGCAGGCACGAATCACGCGGACCGCGATCTCCCCGCGGTTCGCAATGAGAATCTTGTCGAACATCGTCGCCTCCCCGGCGTCGTGACGTTATTCTCGGCCGGCGGCCTAGGCCCTGCCCGCGGGCATGAGCGCGAAGGACATCTCCGCCTGGCAGCAGAGCTCGCCGCCCACGCGGGCCTCGCCCGTGGCAAAGCGGAAGGGCCCGCGGCTCCTGGTGATGCGGCAGGTGAGCTCGACGGTGTCGCCGGGGCGCACGGGGTGCTTGAAGCGCACCTTGTCGAGGCTCGTGTACATGGGGGTGGCGCCCTTGGCCGCCAGGTCGTCGGCGAGCAGGACGCAGCAGTTCTGGGCGAGCATCTCGCACTGGATCACGCCGGGAACGATGGGGTTGCCCGGGAAGTGGCCCTGGACGAAGAACTCGTCCCCGGTGATGGTGATCCTGCCGTGGGCCTCGCCGTCGACGACCTCCGCCTCGTCGAGCAGAAGCATCGGCTCGCGGTGCGGCAGCAGGCTCTTGAGCTCCTCCTTGTTCATGTTGCCCTCCCCTAGTAGATCTTCATGAGGCAGCACCCGTACTCGACGAGGTCGCCGTCGTGCACGCAGATGTCCACGATCTCTCCGTCGGCCTCGGCGGTGACCTCGTTCATGACCTTCATGGCCTCGATCACGCAGAGGGTCTCGCCCTTCTTGACCTTGGAGCCCACGTGCACGAAGGGCTCGGCGCCGGGCGCGGGGGCGGCGTAGAAGACGCCGACCATCGGGGCGCGCACGGCGGTGGTGTGCGCCATGTCGAGGGCCTCGTCGGCGGGCGCGTCGGCGGCCTCGACAGGGGCGGCGGCCGGGGCGGGGGCGGGAGCCGCCGGGGCGGGCGAGAGGGACGGCGCGGCCGGGGCGGGCGCAGGGGCCGCCGGGGCGGCGACGGCGTACTCGAGCTCGACGGCCGAGCCGTCGCTCTCCTCCACGCGCACGCGCGCGAGGCCATGCGTCGCCATGATGTCGGCGATCTGGGAGATCTTATCGGAGTCCATGCTTACTCCCTTCCCGCGGCGCGCAGCGCCAGCGCGGCGTTGTGCCCGCCAAAGCCGAGGTTGGTGGAGAGGGCCCAGGTGAGCTCGCACTCCACGGCCTCGTTGGGCGTGTAGTCGAGGTCGCACTCCGGATCGGGCGTGCGGTAGTTGATCGTGGGCGGCACGACGCCGTTCTCGAGCGCGAGGGCGCAGGCCATGGCCTCCACCGCGCCGGTCGCGCCGATCATGTGACCGGTCATGGACTTGGTCGAGGAGACGTGCGCCGCATGGGCGGCCTCCTCGCCGAGGGCGCGCTTGAAGCCGAGCGTCTCGGAGGCGTCGTTGAGCTTGGTCGAGGTGCCGTGGGCGTTGATGTAGAGGCCCTCCTCGGGCTTCACGCCACCCTCCTCGACGGCCAGGCGGATGGCGCGGGTGATGCCGGCGGCCTCCGGGTCGGGGGAGGTGATGTGATGGGCGTCGTCGGTGTTGCCGTAGCCCACGACCTCGGCGTAGATGTGGGCGCCGCGCGCGACGGCATGCCCCCACTCCTCGAGGACGAGCACGCAGGCACCCTCGCCCATGATGAAGCCGTCACGGTCGGCGTCGAAGGGGCGGCACGCCGTGGCGGGGTCGGGGTTGGTGGTGAGGGCACGGCAGCTCGTGAAGCCGGCGATGGACTCGGGCATGATGGCCGCCTCGGCGCCGCCGGCGAGGATCGCGTCGGCGTAGCCGTGCTTGATCGCGCGGAACGCCTCGCCGATCGCGTGGGCAGAGGTGGCGCACGCGGTCACGACGGGCAGGGTGGGGCCGAGGGCCTTGTGGCGGATGGCGATGTTGCCCGCCGCCATGTTGGCGATCATCATCGTGATCATGAAGGGGGAGGCGCGACGCGGGCCGCGTGCGGCGATGGTGTGGACGTTGTCGGCGAAGGCGTTGATGCCACCCGTGCCGGAACCCACGTAGACGCCCAGGCGCTCGTGGTCGATCGCGCCCTCCTCGGCGAGCCCGGAGTCCGCCATGGCCTCATCGGAGGCAACGAGCGCGTACTGCGCGTAGAGGTCCAGGTGGGAGGCCTCCTGCTTGCCCAGGAGCTCGACCCCGTCGAAGCCCTTGACCTCGGCGGCAACCTTGACCTTGAAGCCCTCGGTGTCAAAGTGGGTGATGGGGCCGATGCCGCAGCGGCCGGCGACCATGCCCTCCCAGGTCTCCTTGGCGGTGTTTCCGAGCGGCGTCACGGCGCCGATGCCGGTGATTGCTACCCTGTGCTCCATCTCAACTCCCATCGATGATACGAAGGGACAGTCCCTTCGTATCATTGGTTTTTTGATGATACGAAGGGACTGTCCCTTCGTATCATCACTACATCGCCATGCCGCCGTCGACGCGAATGACCTCGCCGGTGACGTAGGACGCCGCGTCGCTCACGAGGAAGCGGGCCACGGCGGCGATCTCATCCGCGCTCGCCAGGCGGCCGAGCGGAATCTGCTTCTCGTAGCTCTCGACCACGCCCTCGGAGAGCACGGCCGTCATGTCGGTCTCCACGAAGCCGGGCGCGATTGCGTTCACCGTGACGCCGCGCGGCGCGAGCTCGCGCGCCAGCGACTTGGTGAGACCGATCAGGCCGGCCTTGGAGGCCGCGTAGTTGGCCTGGCCGGCGTTGCCCATGAGGCCCACGACGGAGGCCATGTTCACGATGCGGCCGCCGCGCTGGCGCATGAAGGCGCGCGTGAGGGCGCGGGCGGTATGGAAGGCGCCCTTGAGGTTGACGTCGATCACGCGGGAGAAGTCCTCGTCGCTCATGCGCACGAGCAGGCCGTCACGAGTGACGCCCGCGTTGTTGACGAGGGCCCAGACGCTCCCGAAGTCCGCGAGGACCGCGTCGACGGTGGACTTGACGGCCTCGGGGTCGGAGACGTCGCAGCGGTAGGCGCGCGCGGTGGCGCCGGCGGCCTCGCAGGCGGCGACGGCCTCGGCGGCCGCGGCCTCGTTGCCCGCGTAGACGAGCGCGAGGTCAAAGCCGTCGGCGGCGAGCCCCTCGGCAATGGCGCGGCCGATGCCGCGGGAGGCGCCGGTCACGAGGGCGACACGGCGCTCGGAGTCGCGCTCGAGCGCGCCGTTCTTCTCGGCCATGGCTACTCCCCTTTCTCCGCGAGCGCGGCGAGAACCGCCTCGAGCTGCTCGGCGGTCTCGCACGGCAGCGCCGTGACGCCCTCGAGCGTGCGGGAGACGAGACCCGTCAGGGTCTTGCCGGGGCCGGCCTCAATGAAGGTGTCGACGCCGTCGGCGGCCATGTTCTGCAGGGTACGGACCCACTGGACGGGGTTGGCCACCTGGCTGGAGAGCAGCGCCACGCGCTCGGCCTCGTCGGCCGGGTAGGCCTCTCCCGTGCGGTTGGCCAGCACGGGCACGGACGGGCGGGCGGGAGCGTGACCGTCCGCGAGGTACGCGGCGAGGCCGCGCTCGGCATCCGCCATGAACGGGCTGTGGAAGGCGCCCGAGACGGCGACCTTCATCGCGCGGCCCTTGGCCTCCTTGACGAGAAGATCGAGCTTCTCGCAGGCCTCGGGCGTACCCGCGACGACGGTCTGGAGCGGGCTGTTGTAGTTCACGGGCCACGCATCGCCTGCCTCGGCGGCAAGGCGCTCGACGGTTGCGGCGTCGAGCTTCACGACGGCGCGCATGGCGCCGGGGTTCTTCTCGGCGGCGTCGGCCATGAGCTCGGCGCGATGGCACACGAGCTCGAAGCCCTGCTCGTCGGAGTAGGCGCCGGCAAAGGTGAGCGCGGCGACCTCGCCGAGCGAGAAGCCCGCCACCACGTCCGGGGTCACGCCGCGAGCGGCCAGCGCGCGGGCGCACGCGAGGTCCGCGGCGAAGACGCAGGGCTGCGTGTTGATGGTCTGCGCCAGCTCCTCCTTGGTACCGGAGAGGCACTGCTCGGTGGTGCCGGGGCGCACGGCGTCGGCCGCGTCGAAGACGGCCTTGACCGCGGGCTCGGACTCGATGAGGTCCGCGCACATGCCGGGGTGCTGCGCGCCCTGGCCGGCGAAGAGGAAGGCTACTTTACCCATTGCATTGCTCCAGCCAGGACCTTCTCGGCCCCGTTCACGAGGTCGTCGACGATCTCGAGGGCGCTCTGGCGCTCGGAGACCATGCCGGCGATCTGACCGCAGAGGAAGCTGCCGTTCTCGAAGTCGCCCTCCTTGGCGGCCTTGCGCAGGGCGCCGGTACCGAAGGCGTTGAGCTCCTCCTCGGGCGCACCCGAGGCTTCGAGCTGCGCGTACTTGTTGGAGAACGGGTTCTTGAGGGCGCGGACCGGATGGCCGGTCGAGCGGCCCGTGGCGCGCGTGGCGATGTCGTTGGCCTTGAGGACCATCTCCTTGTACTTGTCGGAGACGGTGCACTCGTCGGCCACGAGGAAGCGCGTCCCCACCTGGACCCCCACGGCGCCGAGCATGAGGGCGGCGGCGACCCCGCGACCGTCGGCGATGCCGCCGGCGGCGATGACGGGGATCTTGACGGCGTCGACGACCTGCGGCACGAGGGCCATCGTGGTGGTCTCGCCGATGTGCCCGCCGGACTCGGTGCCCTCGGCCACGACGGCCACGGCACCGGCCCGCTGGACGAGCTTCGCCATGGCCACGGAGGCGACGACGGGGATGACCTTGATGCCCGCGGCGTTCCAGGCCTTCATGTACTTGGTGGGGTTGCCGGCGCCGGTCACGACCACGGGGACGCGCTCGTCGATGACGACCTGGGCCACTTCGTCCGCGAACGGGCTCATAAGCATCACGTTCACGCCGAAGGGCTTGTCGGTCTTCTCGCGGAGCTCGTGGATCTGGTCGCGGAGCCAGTCGGCGTTGGCGTTCATCGCAGCGATGATGCCCAGGCCACCGGCCTCGGAGACGGCGGCGGCGAGGCTGGCGTCGGCGATCCAGGCCATGCCGCCCTGGAACACGGGCTTCTCGATGCCGAGAAGGTCACAGATGGGGGTGCGCAGCATGATTAGTTCTCCAGGAGGGACTCGACCATGGAGACGAACTCGCCGATCGTGGCGGGGTTGGACTCGGCGTCGATCTCGATGCCAAACTCGTCCTCGCACGCCATGACGGCCTCGACGGTGGCGAGGCTGTCAAGACCGACCTCGGAGAGCTTGGTCTCGGCGGTCAGCTCGGTGTCGTCGAGGCCGGCCTGCTCGCGGACGATGTCGCACACGCGGTCGAAGGTGGTCTGGTCTGCCATTGTTGGTTCTCCTTCTTTCTCCATGCGCCCGGCGGGCGCTCCAATGGACCGATGGGTCGGGGCGTGCGGCGCGCTACCAGCGCAGCAGGCACGCCCCCGTGTCGAGCCCCGCGCCAAAGCCGACGAGGGCGACGAGCTGGCCGCGCTCGAGGGCTCCCGAGCGGGCGAGACGATCGAGCGCGAGCGGGATGCAGGCGCTCGAGATGTTGCCGGTCTCGGCGAGGGCACGCGCGACCCTGGCGTCGTCGATGCCGAGACGGCTCACGGCCGACGAGAGGATGCGCTCGTTGGCCTGGTGGAAGACAAAGTGGTCAATGTCGTCGACGGAGACGCCGGCCTCGTCGCAGAGCTCGGTGACGGAGGTCACGATCGCGTTCACGCCAAACTTGAAGACGCGGCGGCCCTCCATCGCGAGGTGCGGCGCGGGGCGCTCGGTCTCGTCGTAGGGAGAGGTGCCGGGGACGCCGGGGACGTGCAGGACCTCGACGGAGGGCTCGGTCGTAAGGCGCACGGCGAGCGGGTTCTCCCCGTCCGCCCCCAGGACCGCCGCCGCGGCGCCGTCGCCAAAGAGCACGCACGTGGCACGGTCGGACCAGTCCACGAGGCGGCTGACCTTCTCCGCGGAGACCACGAGCACGCGCTCCGCGCGACCGCGGGCGAAGTAGCCGTCCGCCACGTCCAGGGCGAATACGAAGCCCGCGCAGGCGGCGGAGACGTCGAAGGCGGGGCAGGAGGCACCGAGGAGCTCGGCGATGGCGCAGGCCTCGGCCGGCATGAGGTGGTCGCCGCTCGTGGTGGAGCAGACGATGAGATCGAGCTGGTCGGGCGTCACGCCCGCGGCCTCGAGCGCGGCGCGGCACGCGGCGACGGCCAGCTCGTCGAGCGTCTCGGTGGTGCACAGGCGGCGCTCGGAGATTCCGGTGCGCTGCGAGATCCACTCGTCCGACGTGTCAAGGAACTCGGAGAGGTCGTCGTTGGTGACGGCTCGCGCCGGCAGCGCAGAGCCGGTGCCCAGTACGCGGAACCCCATATCTCCTCCGTCCTGTTTCGTTGTCGGCGCGCGACAATTGTTAACGCGTCAACATCTCTTTGGTAGGCTAGCAAAAGACGGGCGCCCCAAAGCGGTCTTATACAGGCGGGGTCATTTTGCCACGATGTCTCCATATGCGTGACGTTAACATCGCCCACCTACAATTGTGACACCGACGAACGGAGGAACATGGCCGCCGAGCAGCATCTCAGGGTCCTTGACGTGACGGGGTCGACCAACGACGACGCCCTCTCGCTCGCCCGCGGCGGCGCGCCCCACGGGACGGCCGTCGCCGCGCGGCGCCAGACGGCGGGCCGAGGGCGCCGCGGCCATGCCTGGGAGTCGCCCGACGGCAACCTCTACCTTTCCGTGGTGCTGCGCCCCCGCGTGGACCCGACGCGGCTACCGGGACTGGCCGCCGCCTGTGGGCTGGGGGTCCTCGATGCGCTCGAAGCCTTTGACATATCAAATGAGGCCCAGCTTAAGTGGCCCAACGATCTTCTCGCCCGCGGCCTCAAGCTCGCCGGGATCCTTGTGGAGACCGCTCGTGACGACGCGGGCCGGACGTTCGCGGTCTGCGGCGTGGGCGTGAACGTGGGGCTCGCGCCGCGCGGGCTGGGGGCGATCTGCCTGGCGGAGCTGGGAGGGACGCCGCCCTTCTCGGTCCTGGCGGAGCGCCTCCGATCGGGAGTCGTCTCCCGCGTCGACGCATGGGCCGCGGCACCCGGCGAACGTCCGTTGGACGGCATCCGCAGCGACTATCTTGCCCGCCTCGCGTGGCTGGGCGAGAAGGTCCGCGTGCTTGCGGCCGAGGACGGCTCCGAGCTGGCACGCGGAACCCTCGAGAGCGTCGATTCCTGGGGCCGCGCCGTCGTGTCTGGCGTTCCGTACGCCTCCGAGCTCGTCTCCCTGCGCCCGATTGGCTGACACCTCCACGAATCCCCGCCCTTGTCGTCAGGGCATCTAGGAATCGCTACCCTTGCACTGCCCAGAGCCCCTCTCGCGGTACAAGGGCCGCGATTACTAGAGTCTCCGCCGACAAGGGCCGCGTTTCTTAGAGTGCGCCCGGACAAGGTCGCGCTTTCCTAGAGCGCCAGCCGCCAAGGCCGCGTTTTCCTAGATGCCCGCATGACAACCCCGGGGATATTTAGAAGCGCCACGGACGGAGGCTCGCGTCCCCCGAGAAATAGCGCCCTTGTCCCGCTGAGGAGGCCCCGAGCTGGACAACGTCGCGCTTTCTTAGATTGCCGGGCGACAAGCATGGAGTTTCTTAGATCCCCGCGACCTTCGCTCATACGACACGGGCCGCCCGCCCCTCTCACCCGGCGACTTTTGCGCGCAGCGCAATGAGCCGGGGAGAAGGGCGGGCGGCCCTTCAGGTGCGTATGGTACGAGCGCTCCCTACTCGCCGAGGGTCTCGCTCTCCTGGCGGACCACCTGCGAGAGGAGGTCGTCGAGGGAGCCAAGGTCCTCGTTGATGACGTCGGAGCCCTCGCCCGACGTGTCGGAGCCGCCGATCAGCTCGTCGTCGTCGAAGTGGTGCGTGGCCGGGGCGGCGGTGCCGAGCATGATGTCGGCATCGGCGTCGGGCGAGAAGACCATGTTCAGAAGCTGGGACAGGTCCTCGCTGTCGGCCTCGTCCTCGTCGGGCTCGAGGATGTAGAGCAGGCCGCGGGCCTCCAGGCCGTCGCGGAGCTCCTCGATCGCCTTGGCACCGATGCCGTCGATGCGCAGGAGGTCGTCCTCGGTCTTGCCGATGAGGTCGCCCACGGTCTCGATGCCCACCTCGCTGAACTTGTTGGTCCAGCGCTGCGAGACGCCGAGGTCGTCGAAGAGGTAGAGCTTGGCGTCCTCGCTGGAGAGCGTGCGACCGTTCTTGGAGTACACGCCGCCGAAGCCGTAGTCGTCGCCGACCCAGTCGAGCTGCTTGGGGAGCTGCTCCTCGATGCCCTTGAGCTCGTCGGGCGCCCACTCGGGCAGGCTCTTGGCGAGCGGCGAGGTGGGTCCGTCGATCTTGGTGCCGTGGTAGGTGAGCTCCACGTCATGGTAGGCCGAGAGGCCCGTGCCGGCCGGAATCTGCTTGCCGACGATGACGTTGGACTTGAGGTCGAGCAGGTGGTCGACGTCGCCCTCGATGGCGGCCTCGGTGAGGACGCCCGCGGTGCGGATGAACGACGCGCTGGAGAGCCAGGAGTCGATGGAGCTGGCCACCTTGAGCGTGCCGAGGATGACCGGCTCCGCCTCGGGCGGGGTGCCGCCGGCCAGCGTCACGTTGCGGACGGTGTCGGCGAAGACGTAGCGGTCCACGTACTGGCCGAGCAGGTACTGCGAGTCGCCCGGGTTGGTCACCTGGACGCGGCGCAGCATCTGGCGAGCGATGACCTCGATGTGCTTGTCGTTGAGGTCGACGCCCTGGGAGGTGTAGACGTCCTTGACCGACTCGACGAAGGTGTGCATCGTCGACTCGATGTCGGTCAGCTTGCGCAGCTTGCGGAAGTTGACGAAGCCGCGGGTGATCTGGTCACCGGCACGAACCTCGACGCCGTCCTCGACGCCCGGCATGAAGCGCACGGACGCGGGCACGCGCCACTCCTCGATAGTGCGGGTCGGGTCGTCCGCGTCAACGATGCGAAGGAGGTACTCGGCCTGCTCGGGCGTGATGCGAAGCACGCCGGAGACGGGGGCGAGGTCGGCCTCGCGGCCGAGGATCTTCTCGTTGACGTTGCCGACGACGTCGAACATGCGGGCGACCGTGGGGAGGCCCTGCGTGATGTCGTCGGCGCCGGCGACGCCGCCCGAGTGAATGGTACGCATCGTGAGCTGGGTGCCCGGCTCGCCGATGGACTGGGCGGCGATGATGCCGACGGCCGTGCCGATGTTGACCGGACGACGCGTGGAGAGGTCCCAGCCGTAGCACTTCTGGCAGACGCCGTACTTGGACTTGCAGGTGAGCAGCGCGCGGAGCTCGACCTTCTTGAGGCCGTGCTCGACGAGCATCTCGAGGTCGGCCTTGGACTCGACGTAGCCGTCCCTGGCGATGAGGACCTCGCCGGTGGCGGGGTCGACGATGTCGTTCAGCGCGCAGCGGCCGATGAGGTCGGTGTCCACGTCGGTCTGGCCCGGCTTGATCAGCGGGTAGGTGACGCCCTCGTCGGTGCCGCAGTCCTCCTCGCGGACGATGACGTCCTGGGCCACGTCGACGAGACGACGGGTCAGGTAGCCGGAGTCGGAGGTGTGCGAGGCCGTGTCGACGAGGCCCTTACGGGCGCCGTAGGTGGAGATGAAGTACTCCAGCGGCTCGAGGCCCTCGCGGAAGTTGGCCTTGATCGGCAGGTCGATGGTGTCGCCGGACATGTCGGCCATGAGGCCTCGCATACCGGCGAGCTGACGCAGCTGGGTCTTGGAGCCACGGGCGCCGGAGTCGGCCATCATGTAGATGGGGTTGTCCTCGGCAAAGCCCGCGAGCATCTCGGTGGCGAGAAGATCGGTGCACTCGGTCCACGCGTTGACGACCTCGGTGTGGCGCTCCACGTCGGACAGGAAGCCGTCCTCGTAGTACTCGTTGATCTCGTCGACGCGGCCCTGGGCCTCCTCGAGGATCTGCGGCTTGTCGGCCGGGATCGTGGCGTCCCAGACGGAGACCGTGAGGCCCGCGAGCGTGGCGTAGTGGAAGCCCGTCTCCTTGATCGCGTCGAGGATCGGCTCGACCTCGGCGAGCGGGTAGCGGTCGCAGCAGTCGTTGACGAGCGCGCCGATGTCGCTCTTCACCATCTTGTAGTTGATGAAGGGGTAGTCGGCGGGCAGGCACTGACGGTTGAAGATGATGCGGCCGATCGTGGTCTCAAAGCGGGCGGTGTGCTCGGTGACGTCGAGGTCCTCGGCCTGGCCGCGGGCGGTCAGGATGCGGAAGAGCCTGCGGTCGCCCTCGACGACGTTGGCGTCGAGGGCGCTCACGCGCACCTCGACCGGCTGCTGCAGGTCGAGCTCGTGGTTCATGTCGATGGCGAGCAGCGCGTCGTCGAAGTCGGCGAAGACCGGGGTCTCGTCGCTCTTCTCGCCCTTTGCGGTGGTCAGGTAGTAGGAGCCGAAGACCATGTCCTGGGACGGGACGGTCAGCACCTTGCCCGACGCGGGCGAGCGCAGGTTGTTGGAGGACAGCATGAGGACGCGCGCCTCGGTCTGCGCCTGCGTGGAGAGCGGCACGTGGACCGACATCTGGTCGCCGTCGAAGTCCGCGTTGAAGGGGGCGCACACCAGCGGGTGCAGGTGGATGGCCTTGCCCTCCACGAGGACCGGCTCGAAGGCCTGGATGGAGAGGCGGTGCAGCGTGGGGGCGCGGTTGAGCAGGACCAGGCGATCCTGGATCACCTCGTCGAGGACGTCCCACACGGCGGGGAGCTGGCGGTCGATCGCGCGCTTGGCGCCCTTGATGTTCTCGACCTTGCCGAGCTCGACCAGGCGACGCATCACGAACGGCTTGAAGAGCTCGAGGGCCATCTGCGACGGCAGGCCGCACTGGTGCAGCTTGAGCTTGGGGTCGACGACGATGACCGAGCGGCCGGAGTAGTCGACGCGCTTGCCGAGCAGGTTCTGGCGGAAGCGGCCCTGCTTGCCCTTGAGGGCCTCGGCGAGTGACTTGAGCGGGCGACCGCCACGACCGGTGACGGGACGGCCGCGACGGCCGTTGTCGAAGAGCGCGTCCACGGACTCCTGGAGCATGCGCTTCTCGTTGTTGACGATGATCGCCGGGGCGTCGAGGTCGAGCAGGCGCTTGAGGCGGTTGTTGCGGTTGATGACGCGACGGTAGAGGTCGTTGAGGTCGGACGCCGCGAAGCGGCCGCCGTCGAGCTGCACCATCGGGCGCAGGTCGGGCGGGATGACCGGGATGACGTCGAGGATCATGTTGGCCGGGTCGTTGCCGCCCTTGAGGAAGGCGTCGACGATCTCCAGGCGCTTGATGGCCTTCTCGCGCTTCTGCTTCTGGGCGGTGTCGGAGGCGATGACCTCGCGGAGCTCCTTGGCCTCGGCCTCGAGGTCGATGCCGCGCAGGAGCTCGCGGACGGCCTCGGCGCCCATGCCGCCCTTGAAGTAGATGCCGTAGTAGCGACGGAGCTCGGAGAAGAGGCCCTCGTCGGAGATAAGCTCGCGCTCCTCGAGCTGCATGAACTTCTCGTAGGCCTCGGTGCGCAGGCGCTTCTCGTCCTCGTACTCGGCCTCGAGGTCAGCGATGCCGGCGCGAATCTCGTCCTCGGAGAGGGGCTCGATGTCGCCGAACTCGTCCTCGCCGCCCTCGCCCTGCTCGCGCAGGCGGGCGATCTGGTCGTCGCGCTCGGCGTCGAGCTCCTCGAGGTCGGCGTCCAGCTCCTCCTTGAGGTCGGCGGCGTCTGCGTCACGGGCCTCGGTGTCGACCTTGGTGATGATGTAGCTGGCGAAGTACAGGACCTTCTCGAGGTCCTTGCTCTTGATGTCGAGCAGGCGGGCGAGCGGGAAGCTCGTCGGGCTCTTGAAGTACCAGATGTGGCTCACGGGCGCGGCGAGCTCGATGTGGCCCATGCGCTCGCGGCGGACCTTGGCGGTGGTCACCTCGACGCCGCAGCGCTCGCAGACGATTCCGCGGAAGCGGATGCCCTTGTACTTACCGCAGGCGCACTCCCAGTCCTTGGTCGGTCCGAAGATCTTCTCGCAGAACAGACCGTCCTTCTCGGGCTTGAGGGTGCGGTAGTTGATGGTCTCGGGCTTCTTGACCTCGCCGTGCGACCAGCTGCGGATGCGGTCAGCGGAGGCAAGGGAGATCTTGATCGCGTCGAAATCGGTGGTGTCGAAATCTGCCACTGTCGCTACTCCTTATCGCTGTTCGCGTCACCGACGAGGGTGAGGTCGGCCTCGGCGTCGTTCAGGCTGCGGACGAGGTCGTCGGCGTCGGACATGCCGGCAAAGACGTCCACGGCGCTCTCCGTGCGCTCGGCCCTCTCCTGCTCCGTGCGCTCGGCGCGCTTCTGGTAGGAGATCGGCTCGATGTCCAGCGCGAGGGAGCGAATCTCCTTGACGAGGACCTTGAAGGACTCGGGGATGCCGGCGGACGGCACGTTCTCGCCCTTGACGATGGACTCGTAGGTCTTGACGCGGCCGTTGGTGTCGTCGGACTTGACGGTGAGAATCTCCTGGAGGACGTTGGCCGCGCCGTAGGCGTAGAGGGCCCACACCTCCATCTCGCCGAAGCGCTGGCCGCCGAACTGGGCCTTGCCGCCGAGCGGCTGCTGGGTGACGAGGCTGTAGGGGCCGGTCGAGCGCGCGTGGATCTTGTCGTCGACCATGTGGCCGAGCTTCAGGATGTAGCTCGTGCCCACCGTGATCGGGCTCTTGAACGCCTCGCCGGTACGGCCGTCGTAGAGCGTGGTCTTGCCGAGGTCGTTGAGCTGCGGGACGAACTCCTCGCGCATGTGGTCGCCGTAGTCAAGCTTGGCCTTGTTCATCAGGTTGATGTTGGTGCGGCGCAGGACCTCCGCGACCTCCTCGTCCGTGGCGCCGTCAAAGACGGGCGTGGCCACGTTGATGGGGCCCGGTACGTAGCGCTCGGAGCTCTCCGACTCGTCGTCCCAGCCGTGGGCGGCGCCCCAGCCGAGGTGGCACTCCAGGAGCTGACCGACGTTCATACGAGAGGGGACGCCCAGCGGGTCGAGAAGGACGTCGACGGGCGTGCCGTCGGCCATGTAGGGCATGTCCTCGACCGGCAGGACGTTGCAGACGACGCCCTTGTTGCCGTGACGGCCGGCGATCTTGTCGCCCTGCTGGATCTTGCGGCGCTGCGCGACGAAGACGCGGACGAGCTCGTTGACGCCCGGCGGGAGGTCGTCGCCGGCCTCGCGGGAGAAGCGGACGACGTCGACGACGCGGCCGTAGGCGCCGTGCGGCATCTTGAGGGAGGTGTCGCGGACGTCGTGGGCCTTGGCGCCGAAGATGGCGCGCAGCAGGCGCTCCTCGGCGGTGAGGGCCGTCTCTCCCTTGGGCGTGACCTTGCCGACGAGGATGTCGCCGGGGCCGACCTCGGCGCCGATGCGGATGATGCCGTCATCGTCGAGGTTGGCGAGCATGTCCTCGGAGAGGTTGGGGATCTCGCGGGTGATCTCCTCGGAGCCGAGCTTGGTGTCGCGGGCGTCGATCTCGTGGCGGGAGATGCTCACCGAGGTGAGGAGGTCCTCCTGGACCACGCGCTCGGAGACGATGATGCCGTCCTCGTAGTTGAAGCCCTCCCACGGCATGTAGGCGACCGTGAGGTTGGCACCCAGGGCGAGCTCGCAGTGGTCGATGGAGGTGCCGTCGGCGAGCGGCTGGCCCGCCTCGACCTTCTCGCCCGCCTTCACGATCGGGCGGTGGTTGATGCAGGTGGACTGGTTGGAGCGCTCGTACTTGGGCAGGTCGTAGCGCTCGGAGCCGTGCTCGTCGGAGTAGACGACCACGTGGGCGGCGTCGACCTCGGAGACCACGCCGGCATGGGCGGCGCGGATGAGCTCGCCGGAGTCGAGCGCGGCGCGCTCCTCCATGCCGGTGCCGACGAACGGCGCATGGGCCTTGATCAGGGGCACGGCCTGGCGCTGCATGTTGGCGCCCATGAGGGTACGCTTGGCGTCGTCGTGCTCGAGAAACGGGATGAGGTTGGCGGCCACGGAGAGCAGCTGGCGCGGGGAGACGTCCATGTAGTCGACGTCCTCGACCGCCACCTGGGCGGGGGCGCCGAAGGAGCCGTCGAAGTCGCGCGTACGGGCGATGACGCGCTCGGGGCGCGTGATCTTGCCCTTGGAGTCGACCTCCACGAACTCGCCGGTCTTGGGGTCGAACGGCGTGTTGGCGGGGGCGATGTTGTGCGCCTCCTCCTCGTCGGCGGTCATCCAGTCGATCTGGTCGGTGACCTTGCCGTCAACGACGCGGCGGTACGGGGACTCGATGAAGCCGTACTCGTTCACGCGGGCGTAGAGGGCCAGCGAGCCGATGAGGCCGATGTTGGGACCCTCGGGGGTCTCGATCGGGCACATGCGGGAGTAGTGCGAGTTGTGGACGTCGCGCACGGCCGTCGGCACGTTGGTGCGGCGGCTGGAGCCCGACTTGTGGCCGGCGAGGCCGCCCGGGCCGAGCGCGGAGAGACGGCGCTTGTGGGTGAGGCCGGAGAGCGGGTTCGCCTGGTCCATGAACTGCGAGAGCTGCGAGGAGCCAAAGAACTCCTTGATCGCCGCCACGATCGGGCGGATGTTGATCAGGCTCTGCGGCGTGATGTCGTCGGCGTCCTGGGAGGCCATGCGCTCGCGGACCACGCGCTCCATGCGGCTCATGCCAATGCGGAACTGGTTCTGGACGAGCTCGCCCACGGTGCGGACGCGGCGGTTGCCAAAGTGGTCGATGTCGTCGACGCGCTTGGTCTCGTCGCCGGCGTGGAGGGCGAGGAGGTAGCGGATGGCCTCGACGATGTCCTCGTTGGTGAGGACGCGGCTCTCCTCGTCACCAGAGAGCTCCAGCTTCTTGTTGACCTTGTAGCGGCCGACGCGCGCGAGGTCGTAGCGCTGGTTGTTGAAGTAGAGGCCGTCGAGCAGCAGGCGGCCGGCGTCCGCGGTGGCGGGCTCGCCGGGGCGCTGGCGCTGGTAGATCTCGCGCAGGGCGGCCTCACGGGTGGTGGAGGCGTCACGCTCGAGGGTGTTGCGCACGACGTCGGAGTCGCCGAGGAGGGCGTAGATCTCATCGTCGCTCTCGGCGATGCCGAGGGCGCGCAGGAAGACCATCGCGGACTGACGGCGCTTGCGGTCGATGGAGACCACGAGGTGGCCACGCTTGTCGACCTCGAACTCGAGCCACGCGCCGCGCGCGGGGATGAACTGCGCCTTGTGCACGAGGACGCCGTTGTCCATCTCGGCGGAGAAGTACACGCCGGGGGAGCGGACGAGCTGCGAGACGACGACGCGCTCGGAGCCGTTGATGATGAACGTGCCGCGGTCGGTCATGAGCGGGAAGTCGCCCATGAAGACGAGCTGCTCCTTCATCTCGCCCGTCTCCTTGTTGACGAAGCGCACGTCAACGAAGAGGGGAGCCTGGTAGGAGATGTCCTTGGCGCAGCACTCGGCGATGGAGTGGGCGGGGTCGCCAAACTGGTGGTCGCCGAAGACGACCTCCATGGTGTGCGCGGAGTTCTCAATCGGGGAGAACTCGGAGAAGGACTCGGCAAGGCCATCGCCCATGAAGCGCTCGAACGACATCTTCTGGACGTCGATCAGGTTGGGCAGCTCCATCGCCGGGGCGATCTTGCTGAAGGTCTTGCGTCCAGTCGTGCCCTGTGGTTTGGTAAGTGCAGTCTTTGCGGTAGACACCAGGCTTTTCCTCCTTCTAAAAGGGTGGAAGGCGGCAATTGTCGCAACGTAATAATCTACCGAAACGTTCCCAGGGGGTCAACGAAAACCCTTGACTTGCGGCGCCGTTTTTAGTAGCCCGTTCTTCTCGCCCAATCTACCTGCATAAACGTTCGTCTCGCCCTCCCCTGTTGTGGAGGTTCTGTGCGCCTGCGGACACTCGTTCTTCTCGCCTACTCCGCCGCAGACTGTCGTTTATTTCCGCTCGCGGATGCAAGTCGGAGCCAACGGAGCGCAGGAAGCGACAGTCTGCGACTGCGGCGAACGGAAGCGCGCGGCGAGAAGGACCTCGGCACGCAAAAAAGGGGTCGAACCCGCAGGTCCGACCCCTCGGCAGTGCCTGTAACCCTTGAGGTAAGCGAACTTACTTGAGGGTGACGGTGGCGCCGGCCTCCTCGAGCTGCTTCTTGGCGGCCTCGGCGTCCTCCTTCTTGGCGCCCTCGAGGACGGCCTTGGGGGCACCCTCGACGACCTCCTTGGCCTCCTTGAGGCCGAGGTTGGTCAGAGCGCGGACGACCTTGATGACGGCGATCTTGTTGTCGCCGAAGCCCTCGAGCACGACGTCGAAGTTGGTCTTCTCCTCCTCCTCGGCAGCGCCGGCGGCGGCGGGGGCGGCGGCGACGGCGGCGGCGGGGGCGGCGGCGGAGACGCCGAAGGTGTCCTCGATAGCCTTCACGAGCTCGGAGGCCTCGAGCAGGGTCATCTCCTTGAGGGCGTCAACGATCTCCTCGGTGGTGAGCTTAGCCATGTTTCAATCCTTTCGGTCCCGCGCGGCATGCGCGGATTTGTCTGTGTACGTTCGGGGTGGCGTGCGCCTCCCCAGGCGGCTGCTAGGCAGCCTGCTTCTGCTCGGACACGGCGTTGACGGAGCGCGCGAGGCCCGCGGGGACCTCCTTGACGCACACTGCGACGTCGCGGGCGAAACCGCTGATGAGACCAGCGATCTGAGCCATGAGCTGCTCGCGGTTGGGCAGGTCGGCGTAGGCCTTGGCCTCGTCGGCGGAGAGAGCCTTGCCGTCGGCGATGGCGCCGACGAAGTTGAGCTTCTTCAGCTTCTCGGACTGCTCCTTGATCACCTTGGCGGCGTCGACGGGGTCGTTGCCGTAGAAGACGTAGGCGCAGGTGCCGGCGAGCATATCGTCGATGTTGGGGAGTCCGGCGTTCTCAAGAGCGATCTTGACGATGTTGTTCTTGTACACCTTCATCTCGGCGCCCGCCTCGCGCAGCGCGCGGCGGACATCCTGGGTCTCCTTGACGGAGAGGCCACGGTAGTCGACGACAAAGAGACCGCCGGCGTTCTCGATGGAGCCGGCAACCTTCTCGAGCATCTCGACATTGGACTTGGATGGCATGTTGTTACACCTCCTCTATCTGCGGTCGGGCATGCCGCCGACGGGCGGGCCTTCCGCATGAGAAGACCCCGTTCTGGCATTGCCAGGGCGGGGTCCTCGAAGATGCTATCTCTCAGACCACCTCGGCAGGCGGGTTTCCCCTTTGAGCCTTGCGGCACCGGCTGTCTCTGGCAGCGGACATGCAGTGAAACGGTCGCGAGACGGGCGTCTCGCACGCGACATTGTGTCACGGGGCGAGAGGCCCGTCAAGCTGGTGGAGAAAAACGCGTTACTCGTCCATCAGGTTGCGCGTCTTGGTGGAGTCGACCTTGATGCCGGGGCCCATCGTGGTGGAGACGACGACGGACTTGACGTACTTGCCCTTGGCGCTAGACGGCTTCACGCGGAGCAGCTCGTTGATGAGCGCGCCGTAGTTCTCGACGAGCTTCTGGGTGTCGAAGGACACCTTGCCCATCGGGACGTGGCAGATGCCGTAGCGGTCCGCGCGGTACTCGACGCGACCGGCCTTGAGCTCGCCGACCATCTTGGCGACGTCCATGGTGACGGTTCCGAGCTTGGGGTTGGGCATGAGGCCGCGGGGGCCGAGGATCTTGCCGAGGCGGCCGACCTTGCCCATCATGTTGGGCGTGGCGATGGCGGCGTCGAAGTTCAGCTCGCCGGCCTGGACCTGGGCGACCAGGTCGTCGGAGCCCACGACGTCGGCGCCGGCGGCCTCGGCCTCACGGGCCTTCTCGCCCTCGGCGAAGACGGCGACGCGGACGCTCTTGCCGGTGCCGTGGGGCAGGGCGATGGAGCCGCGGACGTTCTGGTCGGCCTTGCGGGTGTCGACGCCAAGGCGGACGTGGACCTCGACGGTCTCGTCAAACTTGGCGGGAGCGAGCTCCTTGGCGAGCTCCATGGCCGCCTTGGGGGTGTAGAGCTTGGTGCTCTCGACCTTGGCGGCGGCAGCCTTGTAGTTCTTTCCGTGCTTGGGCATGTTGTGAACCTCCTGTGGTCAGCGGGCGTTTTGCGCCCTCCCACATCGATGATACGAAGGGACAGTCCCTTCGTATCATGTTCCTCAAATGATACGAAGGGACTGTCCCTTCGTATCATCTAGATACCTACTCGGCGATGGTGACGCCCATGGAGCGGGCGGTGCCGGCGACGATCTTCTTGGCGGCCTCGATGTCGTTGGCGTTGAGGTCGGGCATCTTGATCTCGGCGATCTTGGTGAGCTGCTCCTGGGAGAGCTGGCCGACCTTGTCGCGCTGGGGGACGCCGGAGCCGCTCTTGAGGCCGAGCTCCTTCTTGATGAGCTGGGCCGCGGGCGGGGTCTTGCAGACGAAGTCGAAGCTGCGGTCCTCGTAGACAGAGATCTCGACCGGGATGATGTCGCCGGCCTTGTCCTGCGTGGCGGCGTTGAACGCCTGGCAGAACTGCATGATGTTGACCTGGGCGGCACCGAGGGCGGGGCCGACGGGAGGCGCGGGGTTGGCGCCGCCGGCGGGGATCTGGAGCTTGATGAAGTTGACGACCTTCTTCTTGGCCATGGTTGTTCTCCTTGAGAGGTTCCTTGCTTGCTATGTCAGCGCCGCGCCCGAGAAGCAATCCTCACCGATACGGGCGGGCGGAGGCTCCTGCCTACGCGATCGTGGCCACCTGCTCGAGCGTGAGCTCGACCGGGGTCTCGCGGCCGAAGATCATGAGCATGACCTTGACCTTGCCGGCCTCGGGCATGACCTCGGAGACCTGGCCGTCGAAGTCGGCGAGCGGGCCGGAGACCACGCGCACGGACTGGCCGACCTCGATGGAGGTGGAGGTGCGCTTGGGCACCACGGGGGTGGTGCCGCGAGCGCCCGTGCGGCGCATGATCTTGTCGAACTCGCTGCGGCGCAGCGGGGAGGGCTTGCCGTCCGGGCCAACGAAGCCGGTGACGCCCGGCGTGTTGCGCACGAAGGACCACGTCTCGTCGTTGCCCTCCATGCGAACGAGGACGTAGCTCGGCAGGACCTTGGACTCCTTGGTCTCGCGCTTGCCGCCCTCCTTGATCTCGGTGACCTCCTCCGTGGGAATCTGGATGTCCACGATCTGATCACCGAGGCCGTAGGTCTCGATGCGGTGCTCGAGGTCGGCCTTGACCTTGTTCTCGTAGCCCGAGTAGGTGTGAATCACGTACCAGCGCTTAGCCATGTCTATCCCCTCAGACCCGTGTAGCCGACGAGCGCGGCGACGATGCCAGAGTCAACGAGCCAGATGACGATGCCAAAGACGATGAGCATGGCGATGATGGCCACGGAGTAGCTCTTGAGCTCCTCCTTGGACGGCCAGACGACTCGACGCATCTCGGACTTGACGTCACCGAGGTAGTTGAGCAGACGGCGGAAGATGCCAGGCTTCTTGTCGGCCTTCTTCTTCTCGACCTTCTTCTCCGGCTTCTTCTCGGCCTTCTTCTCCGCCTTTGAGGCGGACCCGGAAGAGGGGGCGGAGGCCGCCTGGGCGGCCTCGACGCGAGCACGCTCCTCGGCGCGCGCCTTGCGGACGCTCCTCTTGTTGCGGTCCTTGTTCGCCATCGACTCTCCCTAGAAGACGTGCCTTACATGGAAACCGGCTAACCCCGAAGGGATAGCCGGTGGTGAGATCTGGCAGGCCAGGAAGGACTCGAACCCTCAACAAACGGTTTTGGAGACCGCCGCTCTACCATTGGAGCTACTGGCCTGTTTGGAAAGCCCACCTGCTAGCGGGTCTCCCTGTGCAGCGTGTGCTTCTTGCACCACGGGCAGTACTTCTTCAACTCCATGCGATCGGGGTTGTTGGACTTGTTCTTGTCCGTGGTGTAGTTGCGGCGCTTGCACTCAGTGCACGCGAGGGTAACCAGAGTACGCATTGATCCTCCTGAAAGTACTGCTCGTTGGAGGGAGTTTCCCTCGAACGTGACGTGCGGTGGTATACGTTACCATCCACCTTCCGGTTTTGTCAAGGCAGCGTCCTTCTCGACACTTCAATCACAAAATGTACAGAGCCGAGAAGGACGACGCATCGGGGCTCAAAAAGGGCCCGACACGAAGTGCCGGGCCCTTGAGCGTCGAGTGAGTGCGTACTACTCGATGATGGTGGAGATACGGCCGTCGCCGACGGTGTGGCCGCCCTCACGGATGGCGAACTTGTCGCCCTGCTCCATGGCGATCTCGTGGATGAGGTTGCACTTCACGGTCACGTGGTCACCCGGCATGGCCATCTCGACCTTGGTGCCGTTGGAGTCGGTGAGCTCCTCGATGTCGCCGGTGATGTCCGTGGTGCGGAAGTAGAACTGCGGACGGTAGCCAGCGAAGAACGGCGTGTGACGGCCGCCCTCCTCCTTGGTGAGGACGTAGATCTCGCCGGTGAACTCGTGGTGCGGGGTGACGGAACCGGGCTTGCAGATGACCTGGCCGCGCTCGATGTCCTCGCGCTTGATGCCGCGGAGAAGGATGCCGACGTTGTCGCCAGCCTCGCAGAAGTCCATGGTCTTGCGGAACATCTCGATGCCGGTAGCAACGGAGGTCTGCTTCTCGCGGATGCCGATGATCTCGACCGGCTCGTTGAGCTTGAGCTCGCCGCGCTCGACACGGCCGGTGGCGACGGTGCCGCGGCCGGAGATGGTCATGACGTCCTCGATGGCCATCAGGAACGGCTTGTCGTTGTCACGCGGCGGCGTGGGGATGTAGGAGTCGACGGTGTGCATGAGCTCGCGGACGGACTCGACCCACTTCTCCTCGCCGTTGAGGGCGCCGAGGGCGGAGCCGCGGATGATTGGCAGGTCATCGCCGGGGAAGTCGTACTCGGTCAGGAGGTCGCGGGTCTCCATCTCGACGAGGTCGATGAGCTCCTCATCGTCGACCATGTCGCACTTGTTCAGGAAGACGACGATGTAGGGCACGCCGACCTGGCGGGCGAGCAGGATGTGCTCGCGGGTCTGGGCCATGGGGCCGTCGGTGGCGGCGATGACGAGGATGGCGCCGTCCATCTGAGCCGCGCCAGAGATCATGTTCTTGATGTAGTCAGCGTGGCCCGGGCAGTCGACGTGAGCGTAGTGGCGCTCCCAGGTCTCGTACTCGATGTGGGCAACGTTGATGGTGATGCCGCGCTGGCGCTCCTCGGGGGCCTTGTCGATGTTCTCGAAGGCGGTAAAGTCAGCCTTGCACCCCTCGGTCTCGGAGAGGACCTTGGTGATGGCCGCGGTCAGCGTGGTCTTGCCGTGGTCGACGTGACCGATGGTACCGATGTTTACGTGCGGCTTGGAACGATCGAACTTCTCCTTGGCCATGTGCCATCCTCCTTCTGGAACCGGCCTTGCGGCCAATCCAAACAAACTCCGTACGTATGCCAAGCGGCGCCGAGGCGCCGCCTTGAGCTCTGGTACCGGTGACTGGACTCGAACCAGTGACATCGCGGGTATGAGCCGCGTGCTCTAACCAACTGAGCTACACCGGCAAGTGCCGTGCGACTGAAAGGCGGAAGATGGAGCCCGCGACCGGATTTGAACCGGTGACCTCTTCGTTACCAACGAAGTGCTCTACCGACTGAGCTACACGGGCGAATGGTGGGGATGCTTGGACTCGAACCAAGGAACCCAGAGGGAGCGGATTTACAGTCCGCCGCAGTTGCCGCTGTGCCACATCCCCATTCCGTTTTCAGCCACTCACGAGGCGCGTTCTCCCTCGCAAGCGGAAGATAGATTACGTCGAGCGCAAGAACTTGTCAACGTATACCTCCCACCCGGGCGTATCCATACTCACGAGGCGCACACATTCGCAGGTCAGCGTAGTTGCTGCCTGCCCGTCAGCCACGTGCGAGCGGATACGTCATGCCAAGCGACTCGTAAAGGCCCGCAAAGCCGAGCCCCTTGCGATCGCGGCGGCGGTACCACGTGGCATAGGTGTTCCAATCCGGCGCCAGAACGTGGTTGCAAAGAAGGATCCACACTGGGATGAAGACGATGAAGGCAAGGGCGGCAAACATGGCCCATACGATCGTCCGAAGATCCGCCGCCATCTCAAGCGGCAGCGCCAGCACGATGCCGAGCACCACCAGCGCAGCGACCACATAGCCCGCCATCCTCAGCAGCTGCAGCCTCTTTGCACTCTGGTAGCCGTCGACGATGCGCCTCTGCAGCGGCTCGTGCACCCCGACGAACGTCCTGAACGCGTACGAAAGCATCTCGTTGCGCTCAAGGGCTGAGACGGCAACGCCAGCTGCCGTGGCGGCCTCAAAAACCCGTCCGGCGCGCGCAGCGGGGCACCTGACGCCCGCTCGCAGAAATCGTCTGCCATCCCGTCCTCCCACGGGGGATTAGGGGCCGCGACCGTGAAGTCGCGGCCCCCTGGGATCCTGGAGCCGGCAGAGGGAGTCGAACCCCCAACCCACGGTTTACAAAACCGTTGCTCTGCCATTGAGCCATGCCGGCGTGCGTTCGTCCATGATAGCGGGTCCGGCGGACGGCGAGAAGCGCGTTCTTCTCGGCGCGTTATTCTCGGCCGGCACGCTGCCACAATCTGCGAGGTTTTGGGGAATGGCGCCCGCCGTGCACGCGACGAGCGTCGTTCCGGGAGCAAACGGCATCTTTTGGGGCGAACGTTTTATGCTGCAAGACCGAGGTGCCACGCTTCACCAGGTTGTGGGCAACAACATTTATACAAAACCCCACAATGCGCGGAAGAGCATCAAAGTTGTTGCCCAAAACCAAGGTGTCTGCGCGGTGGCCCCGAGAAGGACCGCGTCGCCGCTAGCCGCGCAGGAGGCGCCAGAGCTTCTCGCGCGCCGACGGGTCGATGCGATCCTCGAGGCGCATGTGCTGGGTCTGGCGCTCGGCGTTGGCCTGGCGGTACTCGACGTCCAGCGCGTCCATGTTGGCCACGAGCACGTCGCTCGAGACGCGCGTCACGGGGATGCCACCCACCGTGGCCCTGATGGTGTTGTCCGAGGTGACCACCGTCACGGCCTGCGGGGCGAGGCGCGCCTCGGTGACCAGGCGCTCGATCACGGTGTCGGCCGACTCCCCGGCGGGCGAGAAGACCAGGCGCACGCCCGCCTTGGAGAGGTCGGGGCGCTCCGGCGAGACGTTGCCGGCCGCGTCGAAGACGATCACGGGCTCGTAGCGGCCCTTCGCGTAGGCGGCAACATCGGCCACGAGCAGGTCGCGAGCCTGCTCGAAGGGGTCGCCGTCGGCGGTCTCATCCATGCGGGCGAGGTAGCGCGCGGACTTGTAGATGACGTTGTAGCCGTCGACCACGAGCAGCTCGCGGGGGGAGCCGGCGCTAGGCATCTGCCTCGCCGCCACACTCCACGCGACGCAGCCACTCGTAGCAGAGCACGGTCGTGGCCTGGGCCACGTTGAGCGACTCCACGCGCCCGCGCTGCGGCAGGCGGCACGCAAAGTCGCACTTCTCGGCCACCAGACGAGAGATGCCCTCGCCCTCGGAACCCATCACGAGCGCCAGGCGCCCGCCCATCGGGGCGTGCCAGACGTCCTGCTCCGCGTGCTCGGTGGCCGCGCAGGCCCAGAAGCCGGCGGCCTTGAGCTCGTCGATCGCACGGGCGAGGTTGGGCACCTGCGCGATGGGCAGATGCATGACGGCGCCGGCGGAGGTCTTGTACGCGCCCACGCCCACCGAGGCCGCGCGCGCCTTGGCCACGATCACGCCCGCCGCGCCCACGACCTCGGCCGTACGCACGATGGCGCCGAAGTTGCCCTGGTCGGTCACGTGATCGAGAACGACGACGAGGGCGTCGCCCTCCCCCGCCGCGGCGATCACGTCGGAGAGCTCGGCGTACTCGAAGGGGCGCGTGCGCACCACGACGCCCTGGTGGGCGCCGTGGCTGGAGAGCGCGTCCAGACGGGCGCGCGGCACGCGCTCCACGGGGACGCCGGCCTCGTCGAGCCGGGCGGCGATCTTCTCCAGCACCTGATCGCGCTCGCCGGAGCGCTCCTGCACGAGCGCCGAGCGCAGCGGCATCCCACAGGCGAGCGCCTCCTCGACGGCGCGTCGGCCCTCGATGAGGTCCGTGCGCTCGCGAAGCTGCGGCCCGCGGCGCGCGGCGCCCGGGGCCGGGCGGGGCCCGCGGTTCTTCTCGCCATGCTGGTCTTTGCCCGGAGCGGGGCGGAAGGGGCGCCCACCCTTGCCCTTGCCGCCGCGGACGTCGCGACCGGGCGTGCGGGACTGGTTCTTTGCCATGGTCGCCTACTCCTTGCGGTGAACGCGGGCGCCGGCGGCAGTGTCCTCAACCACGAGGCCGAGCGCGGTGATGCCGTCGCGGATGGCGTCGGCGACGCCCCAGTTCTTCTCGGCACGGGCCTGCTGGCGCGCGGCGAGAAGGACCTCGGCCGCCTCCGCGGCGGAGTCTCCCTCGTAGCCGGCCTGCTCGCGCGCGAGGTCCACGAGGCCCGCCGGGAGGTCGTCGTCGCCCGTGGAGCGGGAGAGGTTGATGCCCATGACGTCGGCGAGCTCGGTGAGCATGTCGGCGGCACGCAGGCAGACGGCGGTGGAGGTGTCGTCGGCGGCGTCGGCCAGGTAGGTGTTGCAGGCGGTCACGAGCGAGAAGATCGCGGCGAGGCCGCCGGCGGTGTTGAAGTCGTCGTCCATCTGGCGGCAGAACTCCTCGCGCGCGGCGTCGACCTGCGCGCCGAGGGCGCGGTCCGCGTCGTTGAGCTCGCCGTCCTGCGGGGAGCGCTCGGCGGCCCAGCGCAGGTTGCGCGCGCAGGTCTGCAGGCGCTCCAGCGTGCCGGCCACGCCCTCGAGGCGCTCGAAGGAGAAATCCAGCGGGGCGCGGTAGTGGGTCTGCAGCATGAGCAGGCGCACGGCGTCCGCGGGATACTTGTCGAGCACCTCCTTGAGCGTGTAGAAGTTGCCGAGGCTCTTGGACATCTTCTCGCCGTCAACGCGCAGCATGCCGGTGTGCATCCAGGTGTTGGCGAGCGCGGAGTCCCAGGCGCACATGGCCTGGGCGGTCTCGTTCTCGTGGTGCGGGAAGATGAGGTCGGCGCCGCCGCCGTGGATGTCGATCGGGGTGCCCAGGTAGCGGTGGATCATCGCGCAGCACTCGGTGTGCCAGCCGGGGCGGCCGTCGCCCCAGGGGCTGGGCCAGCTGGGCTCGCCGGGCTTGGCGGCCTTCCAGAGGGCAAAGTCGAAGGGGTCGCGCTTCTCGTCGTTGACCTCCACGCGCTCGCCGGCGCGCATCTGGTCCAGGCTGCGCCCGGAGAGGATGCCGTAGCTGTGGTCGGCGCGCACGGAGAAGTAGACGTCGCCGGAGGGCACGGGGTAGGCCACGCCGCGCTCGATCAGGCGCTGGATCATCTCCTGCATCGCCTCGATCTCGTGCGTAGCGCGCGGACGGATGTCCGGGTCCAGCACGCCAAAGCGGTGCATCTGCTCGATGAAGGCGGCCGAGCACTCCTCGGCGACCTCGGCGGCGGTGCGCCCGGTCTCGTTAGCGCGGTTGATGATCTTGTCGTCCACGTCGGTGAGGTTCTGGGCAAAGGTGACCTGGTAGCCCTTGTACATGAGATAGCGACGAATCACGTCGAACGCGAGGAACGTGCGCGCGTTGCCGATGTGGATCTGGTCGTAGACGGTGGGGCCGCAGACGTACATGCGAATCTTGCCGGGCTCGATGGGCTCGAGCTCCTCCTTCTTGTGCGTCTGGCTGTTGTAGACGAGCATGCGTGCTCCTTGGTGGTTGGCGTTCTTGCGTTGGACCAGTATAGCGCCGGCGGGCGAGAAGAACCTCTACTCGGCGCGCTCCAGCAGCGCGACGGCCCAGGCGGCGATGCCCTCCTCGCGGCCCACGAAGCCGAGGCGCTCCGTCGTGGTGGCCTTCACGCCCACGGCGTCCACGGGCATGCCGAGTGCGGCGGCCATGTTGGCGCGCATCTGCTCGCGGTAGGGGGCGAGCTTGGGGGCCTGAGCGGCGACGGTGCAGTCGACGTCGACGACGCGCCAGCCGCGCTCGCGGACGAGCCCGGCCACGCGGCCCATGAGCACGAGCGAGTCCGCGCCCTCATAGGCGGGGTCGGTGTCCGGGAAGAGCTTGCCGATGTCGCCTTCGCGCAGCGCTCCGAGCACGGCATCCATGAGGGCGTGCGCGAGCACGTCCGCATCCGAGTGCCCGTCGAGCCCGCGCTCGCACGGCACGTCCACGCCGCCCAGGATCAGCTTTCTCCCAGCAGCAAACGCGTGCACGTCAAACCCGTGTCCGATTCTCAGCATGTTCAGGCCCCTCTCGTTGGGGTGAGACAAAGGGGACAGGTTCGTTTGTCTCATTTGAAAACTAATGAGACAAACGAACCTGTCCCCTTTGTCTCACCCGAGCAGACGCCGC
Organism: uncultured Atopobiaceae bacterium; assembly: GCA_963928085.1. Classification (GTDB taxonomy): domain Bacteria; phylum Actinomycetota; class Coriobacteriia; order Coriobacteriales; family Atopobiaceae; genus Thermophilibacter. Next base: position 620,404 of record CAWVDR010000002.1, on the reverse strand, counting down.
TCGAGAGTTGCCTCGGCGAGGGCGAGGTCCTCGGGCAGCGTGATCTTGATGTTGTCGCGCGTGGACTCGACCACGCGGACGCGCCCGCCCAGACGCTCCACGAGCGAGGCGTCGTCGGTGCCCTGGTATTCCTCGCGCGCGGCGGCCTTGTGCGCGGCGAGGAGGGCGCGGTGCCGAAAGACCTGCGGGGTCTGCGCGGCCCAGTAGAACGAGCGGTCGGGCGTCGCCACGATCGTGGTCCCCTCGACGAGCTTGAGCGTGTCCACGGAGCGCGCGGCGAGAATGGCGCCGGCGAGGGACTCGTCCGCGCGGACGGCCGCGACGCACTCCTCGATCTGGCCGACCTCGACGAGGGGCCGCGCGGCGTCGTGCACCGCCACGAGCGGAAGGTCGCGCGGCGCCGCGTCCAGCCCCGAGCGCACCGAGTCCTGGCGCGTGGCCCCCGAGGGAGCGAGCGACACCGGCTTTGCGAGGGAGAGTCCCGAGAGAACGTCCCTCTCGACCTGGGCCGCACGGTCGGGCGCACAGACCACCACAATGCGGGCGACGGACGGCGCCCGGTCGAACGCCATGATCGACCAGCTCATGAGCGGCAGGCCGCAGAGGTCCACAAACTGCTTGCCGCGCGGGTCGCCAAAGCGCTCCCCCGAGCCGCCCGCAACGACGATCGCGCAGACGTCCGCACCGTCGGACGCTTCGCGGACGAGGCTCGCGCACGGGCAGGGGGCGGGCGACGGGGCGCCCATCACTCCCCCTTGTCCCACATGCGGTGGAGGCTGTTGGCGAGCACGCCGGGGTTCTTCACGCCGATCTCGCCGAGGCGCGACGGATCGTCGTCCACGGCCTCGAGGACCTCCTGGAGCGAGCCGTACTCGTCCACGATCTTGTCGGCCATGCCGTCGCGCACCACGGGGACGCGGGAGAGCGTCCGGAGGCCGAGCGGGGTCATGATGGAGTCCTCGCCGCGTTCGTCGGTGTAGCCGAGGAGCTTGGCCACGAACTTCGCCGAGCGTAGCTGCGTGTTCGCGGTGTCATGCAGGCGCTTGCGGATGGCGCGGGCCGTCTCCTCCGACGAATCGACCGCGTAGTCTCGGATCATGAGGGTGTACGCCTCGTCCATGCCGGCGAGGTACTCGTCGCGCTGCATCTGGGTGGTGCGACCCTCGCTCCCGAGCTGGATGATGCAGTCGTCGAGCTCGTCACCCGCGGTCATGAGCACCTCGAAGAGGTAGAAGAGGTTCGTGAGATCCCCGAGGGTGACCACGTTGTCGAGCTCGAGGCTCGTGAGGCGCAGCAGGCTCCGGTCGAGCTGGGAGCGCGTGTTCTGCATCGCAACGGTGAGCTGGTTCACCAGGGAGAAGAGCGCGCTCGGGCTCTTGAGCTCGTATCCCTTGCCGTCCACGTAGACGTTCACCACGGAGCGGCGGGACGAGACGGAGATGACCGTCGCCTTGGTGAGCAGGCTCATGCGGGCCGCGGTCCGGTGGCGCATGCCGGTCTCGGACGTGGGCAGGGACGGGTTGGGGTTGAGGTGGTAGTTGGCCCGGAGAATCTTGGTGAGGTCACGGTCCACGACGACGGCGCCGTCCATCTTGCTGAGCTCGAAGAGACGGTTGGCGGTGAACGAGACGTCGAGCTTGAAGCCGTCATCGCCGGCGGCGAGCACGTTCTCGGTGTCGCCCACGCAGATGAGGGCACCGAGATGACCGGCGAGGATCATGTCGAGCGCGGTGCGCAGCGGGGTCCCCGGCGCGGTCTTCCTGATCGCGTCCTCAAAGCGCTGCTCGCGCTCGGTTGCTGCGTCGAGCTGGGTGACTTCCACGGGCGCCCCTCTCATCGATGGCGGTTGGGTACGAGTATAGCGCCGGCCCCGCGAGCTACTCCCCCGCGGTCAGCAGGCCGCCGGCGCCGGCGGCGCCGCGCGAGGGCTCAGAGGATGAGCCGAGAAGATCGGGCGAGCTCATGGTCTCACGGCGGCGCGGCGCGGGAATCTCGCCGGCCGCGTGCTCGAAGACGAGCGCACCGTCCTTCTCGTCCACGCGAATGATCTCCCCCTTGTGCCAGAGACCCTGCAGCAGCTCCTCGGAGAGCGGGTCCTCGATGAGCGTCTGGATGGCGCGACGCAGCGGGCGCGCGCCGTAGACCGGATCGGCCCCCTGCTTGGCCACGAGGTCACGCGCGGCGTCGGTGAGCTCGATGGACATGCCCTCGGCGACGAGGCGGTCGCGCAGGTCGGCGACCATGAGCTCCACGATGTCGCGCAGCTGCTCGCCGGTGAGCGACTTGAAGACCACGACCTCGTCCACACGGTTCAGGAACTCGGGGCGGAAGTGCTTCTTGAGCTCGGTCATGACGCGGCTCTCGATCTCCTTGTCGGAGAGGCCGCCCGCACCCTGGGCAGAGAAGCCCATGGTGGTGGTCTGCGCGATGTCGCGCGCACCGATGTTGGACGTCATGATGATCACGGTGTTGGAGAAGTCCACGTGGCGGCCCTGGCCGTCGGTCAGGCGACCCTCCTCGAGAATCTGAAGCAGGACGTTGAAGACGTCGGGGTGCGCCTTCTCCACCTCGTCGAAGAGGACGACGGAGTACGGACGTCGGCGTACGGCCTTGGTGAGCTCGCCGCCCTCGTCATAGCCAACGTATCCCGGAGGCGCGCCGACGAGCTTGGAGACGGTGTGCTTCTCCATGAACTCGGACATGTCGAAGGAGATGAGCGCCTCCTCGCTGCCAAAGAGGAACTCGGCGAGCGCCTTGGCGAGCTCGGTCTTGCCCACGCCGGAGGGGCCGAGGAAGATGAACGAGCCGCCGGGACGGCGCGGGTCCTTGAGCGGGCTGCGGCTGCGGCGGATGGCCTTGGCGACCTTGGTCACGGCCTCGTCCTGGCCCACGACGCGCTGGTGGAGGACGTCCTCGCAGCGCAGAAGCTTGGAGGCCTCCGCCTCGGTGAGGTTGGAGACGGGCACGCCGGTCATGGAGGAGACCACGTCGGCTATGTCCTGCTCGTCCACGGTGACCACGTTGGCAGCGAGCTCCTCGCGCCACGCGGTCTCGAGCTCGTCGCGGCGGGCGACGAGCGACTTCTCCTCGTCGCGCAGACGCGCGGCGTCCTCGAACTCCTGGGCCGCCGCGGCGGCAGACTTCTCCTCGCGCACGCGAGCGAGGTCGGCGTCGACCTGAGCGATCTCGGGCGGCAGCGCCATCTTGTGGACGCGCGTGCGGGCGCCGGCCTCGTCGAGCACGTCGATGGCCTTGTCCGGCAGGAAGCGATCCTGCACGTAGCGGCTCGAGAGCGTCACGGCGGCGAGCACGGCGGCATCGGTGTAGCGGACGTGATGGTGCTGCTCGTAGCGATCCTTCAGGCCCTCGATGATCTTGATCGTGTCCTCGGGGCTGGGCTCGCCGATGTTGACCGGCTGGAAGCGGCGCTCGAAGGCGGAGTCCTTCTCGACGTGCTTGCGGAACTCCTCGGCCGTGGTGGCGCCGATGACCTGAATCTCGCCGCGCGAGAGGGGCGGCTTCAGGATGGAGGCCGCATCGATCGAGCCCTCGGCCGAACCCGCGCCGATCACGGTATGGATCTCGTCGATGAACAGGATGTCCTCGTCGGAGGCCTCGAGCTCGGCGACGACCTTCTTCATGCGCTCCTCGAACTCGCCGCGGTACTTGGAACCAGCGACGAGGCTCGCAAGGTCGAGCGTCCAGACCTGCTTGCCGCGCAGGATGTCGGGCACGTTGCCCGAGGCGATCAGCTGCGCCAGGCCCTCGACGATGGCGGTCTTGCCCACGCCCGGGTCACCCAGGATGAGCGGGTTGTTCTTCTGGCGACGCGCGAGGACCTGCATGACTCGTTCGATCTCTCGGTCGCGGCCAATTACGGGGTCGAGCTTGCCGTCCGCGGCGAGCTTGGTGAGGTTGCGGCCGTACTGCTCGAGCATCGACCCCTCCTCGCCCTGCTGCTGGGGGCCACCGAAGCCGGCCATGCGCACGTCAGCCGTGGCGGTCTCACGCGGCGCGCCCTCGGGGTTCTTGCCGGCGAGCTCGTTCACGGCGTTGCGCACCGCATCGCCGGAGACGCCCATCTGTCGGAGGGTGTCCATCGCGCGCCCGTTGCCCTCGGCCACGATGCCAAGCAGCAGGTGCTCGGTCGCAATGTAGGTCTGCCCGTGCGTCATCGTCTCGCGATAGGCGCCCTCGAGGACGCGCTTGGCACGCGGGGTGAACGGGATGTGCCCGCCGGGGACCGGCTCGTTGTCCTGGTTGGTCAGGCCGCGCACGGTGGCGAGCGTCTCGTCATAGGTGACGTCGAGCTTGGCGAGCGCCTGGGCGGCGACGCCCTCGCCCTCCTTGATGAGCGCGAGCAGCAGGTGCTCGGTGCCCACGTACATCTGGCCGAGGTTGCGCGCCTCGTCCTGGGCGAGGCTCATGACCTTGCGCGCCTTGTCGGTGAACTTCTCGAACATCTAGGGGCAGTCCTTTCAAAGGTGGTTTCGCAATTATAGTTTGTACCCTCACCAGCTCAGGCGCAAACCCATACGCGACGCCGCGTTCTTCTCGCCCCCACCTTGCCCCCCTCGCAGACTGTCGTTTTTTGCGGCTTACGGGCGCGCAATTCATGTTGCGAGCAGTAAATAGCGACAGTCTGCGGGGGGTGGGGCGAGAAGGACGGCGCAACGCGGAGCGGCGGCCGACACGTGGGGTGTCGGCCGCCGCAGCAGGTACGTGGGCAATCAGGGTCGCGCGCTACTTCCCGAACGTGTCGCGGTCGGGGGCGATGGCCTTCATCGCGTCGATCGTGCGCGAGAAGAGCTCGTCGAGCTCGAGTCCGCAGAGCTCGGCGCCCTTGCGGATGATGTCGCGGTTGCAGCCGGCGGCGAAGCGCTTGTCCTTGAACTTCTTCTTGAGCGACTTCACCTCGAAGTCCATGACGGACTTGCTCGGGCGCATGATCACGGCCGCACCGATGAGGCCCGTGAGCTCGTCCACGGCGAAGAGGACCTTTTCCATGGGGAGCTCGGGCGCGGGCAGCTCGGGGTTGTTGTCGGAGTTGTGCGACTGGATGGCGCGCACGAGCTCCTCGGAGCCGCCCGCCGCGCGCAGCAGGTCGGCCGCGTAGACCGTGTGGTTGGCCGGGTCGTCGGCGTGCTCCTCCCAGTCGAGGTCGTGCAGGATGCCCACGACCTCCCAGAAATCGGCGTTGTCGGGGTCCATCTCGAGCGCGAACTGGCGCATCACGCCGCCGACGGTCTCGCCGTGCTCGAGGTGGAACTCCTCGTGGTTGTGCTCGGCGAGAAGGGCGAGCGCGGCGTCGCGGTCGATCCCGGCGACGAGCGCCGCGGGGCCCTCGGCAGCCACGGCCGTGACCTTCTCGCTGTCCGCGGCGATGTCGTCCACGGAGGCCGCGGCGTTGTCGGTCACGGCACCGGCAACCTGGGCCTCGATGTCCGCCTTGGTGATGGTCTCCGGCTTCATGGCCGGGAAGAGCAGCACGTCGCGGATCGCGGGCTGGTCGCAGAAGAGCATGATCATGCGGTCGATGCCGTAGCCGATGCCACCCGCCGGCGGCATGCCGTACTCGAGGGCGCGCACGTAGTCGTAGTCGTAGCCCATGGCCTCGTCGTCGCCCATGCCCTTGGCGGCCACCTGCTCGGCAAAGCGGCCGGCCTGGTCAACGGGGTCGTTGAGCTCGGAGAAGGCGTTGGCGTACTCGTGGCCGGCGATGACCAGCTCAAAGCGGTCGGTGAGGCGCGGGTCCTCGGCCTTGCGCTTGGAGAGCGGGGAGACCTCCTCCGGGTAGTCGCACACGAAGGTGGGGTTGACGATGGTCTTCTCGCCCAGCTCGTCGTAGAGCTCAAAGAGGAGCTTGCCGGCGCCCCAGTTGGGCTGCGGCTCGATGCCGTGCTTCTCGCAGAGCTCGCGTAGGTGCTCGATGGGGGTGTCCATCGTGAGCTCCTCACCCACGCACTCGGAGGCGATCTCGGAGAGCGGGCGGCTCGCCCAGGTGCCGGACATGTCGATCTCCTGGCCCTGGAAGGTGATGACCTCGTGGCCCTCCTCGCAGCCGCAGACCTCGCGCGCGATGGCCTTGAACAGGCCCTCGGAGAGGCGCTTCATGCCCTCGAGGTCGGAGTAGGCGCAGTAGGCCTCCATCGAGGTGAACTCGGGGTTGTGCGTGAGGTCCATGCCCTCGTTGCGGAACTGGCGACCGATCTCGAAGACGCGCTCCATGCCGCCCACGATGAGGCGCTTGAGCGGCAGCTCGGTGGCGATGCGCAGGTAGAAGTCGCGATCGAGCGCGTTGAAGTGCGTCACGAACGGACGCGCGTTGGCGCCGCCGAGGATGGCGTGCATCATCGGCGTCTCGACCTCCATGTAACCCTCGGCCTCCATGTAGCGGCGGATGAGGGAGATGATCTGGCTGCGCTTGCGGAAGACGTCGCGGACCTCGGGGTTCATGATGAGGTCGACGTAGCGCTGGCGATAGCGGACCTCGCGGTCGGTAAGGCCGTGGAACTTCTCCGGCAGCGGGCGCAGGGACTTTGAGAGCACCGTGAGCTGCGTGGGCGAGACGGAGAGCTGGCCGCGACGGGTGCGCAGCACGGCGCCCGTGGCGCCCAGGATGTCGCCCAGGTCGAGGTTGGAGAGAAGCGCCCAGCCCTCGTCGCCCAGCACGTCATGGCGACAGAAGAGCTGGATGGAGCCCGTCACGTCCTCGAGCACGATGAAGGCGGCCTTGCCCTGCTTGCGGAGCGCGCGGATGCGGCCGGCGACGCTCACCACATCCTCGGTGTCCTCGCCGTCCGCAAGGCTCGCGTAGCGCTCCTCGAGCTCGCCGGCGTGGGCCGTGACCTCGGAGGCGATGGGGTACGGGTTCACGCCCGCGTCGATCAGGGCCTGGCGGCGCGCGCGGCGCATCGTGCGCTCGTCGGTGGTGGTGGCGTTCTCGGCCATGGGGGTCCTTTCAGATAAGACGCCCCGCACCTGCTTGCCGCAGACACGGGGCGCCACGCTTGCTTGGGTGAGGAAGTAGCCTAGCGGGAGATCCCCGTGATGGTGTACTTCCGCGTCTTGCCGGACGGCGCGACGACCTCGATCTTGTCGCCCTTCTCGTGGCCCACGAGGGCCTTGCCCACGGGGGACTCGACGGAGATGCGGTGCTCGAGCGAGTTGGTCTCGGTGGTGCCCACGATGCTGAAGGTGGACTTCTTGCCCTTCTCGTCCTCGAGCTCGACGGTGGTGCCGATGGAGACGGTCAGTGCGTGACCGCTGTCCTCGACGACCGTGGCCACGGAGAGGATCTGGCGAATCTCGTTGATGCGGGACTCGTTCTTGGACTGCTCCTCCTTGGCGGCGTCGTACTCGGAGTTCTCCGAGAGGTCGCCAAAGCCGCGGGCCTCCTTGATGCGCTCGACGATCTCGTCGTGCTTCTCGCCCTCGCGGTACGCAAGCTCGTCGATGAGCTTCTGGCGGCCCTCGGCGGTGAGCTCGATCTTCTTGGCGTTATCCATGTGCGCGCTCCTTCTGCCTGCCGGTTGCCGCTAGTTGAGCTTGGCGCCGCACTTGGAGCAGAAGCCAGCGTCGGCGGCGTTCTTGGCACCGCACTTGGAGCAGAAGACGGCCTCGTCGACGTCCTCGGGGGCGTCGGCGTCATCCTCGTCCTCGACGACCTCGACGTCGTGGGACTCGATGGGGGAATCGGCCTCGTCGGCCTTGTCCTCAGAGCCCTCCTCCATGCCCTCGCGGACGTTCTTCACGGTCTTGCCGAGCGCAGAGCCGATCTTGGGCAGGTTCTTGGGCCCAAAGATGACGAGCACGACGACGACGATGAGAAGCAGCTCAAAGGGGCCCATACCAAAAATCATGTGAAGTGTCCTTCCGATGCGATGTCACAGTCGGGCGCTAGGCCCAATACAGCATCAGCTAGTATAGCCGAGGTTACGCGCTACTCACAATCTCTAAAACGCGAGAAGCCCGGGTTTCTCGCGCGTCTTTTGGGAGGGCCCTTGAGAGAGATCCTGATCGCCCTGGCCGTGCTGACCGTTGTGTGCACGGCGTTTCTCGCCGCGATGCCGTGGCTCCTGCGCAAGCGCAACGTGGAGATGCGCCGGACCAAGTTTGGCGTGACGCTGGTCTTTGATGCGGAGAACGCTGACGGCACGCCCGTGCGCCTGATCAACGTCAACGGCACCTTCCAGAGCGGCTGCTACGTGCCCGAGGACCTGCGCTTCCAGCTCGCATGCGAGTACCACCGCGAGATGGCCCGCGTGATCGAGGGCCTGATTGCCAAGCGCGGGCGCACCGCCGAGAGCCCGCTGCGCGTGCTGGTCATGGGCGGGGGCGGCTACTCGCTGCCCAAGTACTTGGCGGCGTACGTGCCGGAGGCCCGTGTGGACGTGGTTGAGATCGACCCCGCGATGACCGAGCTGGCGCGCGAGTTCTTCTTCCTCGAGGAGTGCCTGGAGAAGACGGGGGCCGAGAAGGACGGGCGGCTCCGCCTGGTCAACGACGACGCGTGGGCCTTCGTGCGCGCCGCGACCGAGCCCTATGACGTCATTGTGAACGACGCCTTCTCCGGCAACCGGCCGCTCGGGCCGCTGACGAGTGCCGAGGGCGCGCGCGTGGTCCGCTCGCGGCTGGCGGCGGACGGTGTCTACCTGGCCAACGTGCGCTGCGCCTGCGAGGGGCGCCGAGCGCGCGTGCTGAACGAAGTCGTGGACGCGTTTGGGCGCGAGTTCGCGCACGTGGGTTACGTGCCCGAGTGGCCGGACGAGCCTGCCAAGCCCGGCAACAACGCGCTGGTGGCGACGAGCGCCCAGGGCGTCATGCCCCGCGCCGCACGCGTGGTGCGGTAGCGAGCGGACGGTTCTTCTCGCCTGCCCTTGCCGTCGTCCCCCGGCCCTCATCACGGTTTTGGGGCAAAGGTTTGATATGCGCGCCGGAATCTCAGGGGATTTGCATCAGCTCTTAATCCACAACCGAGAAAAGCGTGGAAAATCGGGGCCCGTGAGCTTTCGGATATAAATCCTTAGCCCCAAAACCTAGTAGAACGCTCGGGAAACGGCTGTCCTGTCAACACGGGACGGCCGATTTTACAAAACCATGGTTTTGTTGGCGCGGGCGAGAAGAACCTCAGCGCAGCGGGCCCTCGCGCCGGACGGTGCGCACGATGTGGCGCGGGACCGCGTGCAGGGCGCAGCTGCCGATCACGTTGCCGGCCGCGCGCTTTGCGGCGTCGCTGCCATTGCTCGTGGCGTAGGCGTGATCAAAGCGCTCGAGCATGGCCAGGTCGTTGCCGCCGTCGCCGTAGACCGCGACCTCGTCCTCGCTCAGCCCGAGCTCGCCGGCGAGCCACGCCACGGCCTCGCCCTTGTTCACGCGCGCGTCCGTGAGCTCGAAGAGATCCCCGTCAAACGAGGCGTTGACCAGCACGTCCGGCCGCTCGGCGACAAACGCCTCCATCTCGCGGCGCATCCCCGGGTCGGGCACGCGAAAGTTCAGCTTGCAGATGTCCTGCGCGAGCACGTCGGCGTCGCCGCAGTCGAAGCGCTCCTCGTCCGTCCGGACGGCGCGGCTCATGCGGTAGCGCAGGATGACGCCCGCGAGCCCGCGCGGCATCAGGTAGCCCGACGCATGCTGCTCGCGCGTGCCGCGCACATAGGTGTGGTCGCGCCCCACGCAGTTGAAGCAGACCGCGGGAAAGCCCGTCAGCAGCTCCTCGATGACGGCGGGGTCGATCGTCACATGGCGCAGCACCTCGCCGCCACGCCCCACGACGTGCGCACCGTTGGCGCCGACGGACTCGATGGGCAGGTCGCCGAAGCCCAGATCCGCGGTCCGGCGGACGCACCGGCCGGAGGCGAGCGCGACATGGCGCCCCGCCTCGATCGTACGCCGCAGCCGCCGGAGGATGCCGCCGTCGGTCTCGTGGAGGATGTTGAAGAGCGTGCCGTCGAGGTCGCTCGCAAAGAGCTTGATCAAGGTCCGTCCGTTCCGTCGCAATCTCACGGAGACAGTATAGGACGCGCCAGCCCTACAATGATCAGGGAAGCGTACGAAAGGGGCTGGCATGGAGCGCGCGCCGAGGTTCGTCTTCGCGTCCGACTCGCTCAAGGGCACGCTGTCGTCGGCGGACGCGGCGCATCTGCTCGGGGCCGCAGCCGAGCGACACTTCCCCGGATGCTCATGGGTTGCCGTCCCGATGGCGGACGGCGGCGAGGGCACGGTGGACGCGCTTCTTGCCGCCTGCGGTGGCGAGAAGATCCGCGCCGTCGTGAAGGACCCGCTGGGCCGCCCGGTCGAGGCATCCTACGCGATGCTCCCCGGAGGGCGCGCGGTCATCGAGATGGCGGCAGCCTCGGGGCTGACGCTGCTCGCGCCCGGGGAGCGCGATCCGCGCGCAACGAGCAGCTACGGCACCGGCCAGCTCATACTGGATGCGCTCGCGCGCGGCGCACGCGACGTGACCGTGGCGCTCGGCGGCAGCGCAACCAACGACGGCGGCATGGGCCTCGCCCGCGCGCTCGGGGCGCGCCTGCTGGACGCCGAAGGCACCGAGCTCGCCGGCATCGGTTCCGACCTGGGGCGCGTCGCGTGCGTCGACGTCTCCGGGATGAACCCGCTCGTCGCCGGGGCAAGCTTCCACACGATGTGCGACGTGGACAACCCGCTCGTGGGACCCGAGGGCGCAAGCCTCGTCTTTGGCCCACAGAAGGGCGCCTCGCCCGAGATTGCCCACGGGCTCGACGACGGGATGCGGAACTGGGCGCGCGTGCTCGAGGAGACGTTCGGCCGGAGCTTCGACGTGCCCGGCGCGGGCGCGGCCGGCGGACTCGGCGCGGCCTGCCTCGCGTTTCTCGGCGCCGAGCCGGTCAGCGGCGTGGCACGCGTGCTGGACCTCGTGGGCTTTGACGCCCTTCTCGCCGAGGCGGACCTCTGCGTCACGGGCGAGGGGCACGCGGACGCGCAGACCGCGCATGGCAAGGTGGTCTCCGGCGTAGCGGCGGCGTGCGCGCGGGCGGGCGTGCCCTGCGTGGCGGTGGTGGGAGGCATGAGCGCGGACGCGGCGAAGATGCCTGGCGTGGCCGCAATGATGCCCGCGGCGATCGACGCGATGCCGCTCGAGCAGACCCTTGCGCGCGCCGAGGAGCTCTACACGCTCGCAGCGGAGCGGCTCTTCTCGCTGCTCGAGCTTGGAGCGGCGCTCGCGGACTAGGCGCGGGCCATCAGACGCAACACAAAAGGGGCCGCCGGCGCAGTGCCGACGGCCCCGTACGTACGTGGTCGGGTTGACTGGATTCGAACCAGCGACCTCTCGGTCCCGAACCGAGCGCTCTACCAAGCTGAGCCACAACCCGTAGCGAGGGGATATTCTAGCAGACTTCCGTCGCGGAACCAAGGGTTTTTGTCGACCAGCTTCGCCATCCGCGCGCAGCGGCGTCAGCGGCGACGGCGTCGGCGGCATCCGTGCTCTCGCAGATCGCGAACGAGCAGGTCCCCGAGCCCGTGACCTGCGCCGCGAGCACGCCCGGGCGCTCGCGAAGCCATGCCTCGACCTCACCCGCCTCCGGGCAGAGGGCGCACGCCGCCGGTGCGAGGTTGTTGTGGAGCCCCGCCGCAATGCCGCTCACGTCCCCCGCAAGAAGCGCGGCAACGAGGGGCGCCGGGTCGTCGGGCTCACCGCCGCTCCGGTCGAACTCCGCATACGCCTCCGGGGTCGAGCCGCCCTCGGCGCGCGGCATGACGAGCGCAAGCGGGAGCTCGGGCGCCGTCAGCTCACGCTCGAGCACGTCCCCGCCGCCCACGTAGAGTCCCGGGCGCGGATCCAGGAAGAAGGCCACGTCGGCGCCGATGCGCCGCGCCACCTCGACCACGCGCGGGTCACGCGGGTCGACCCCCCACCTCCCGGCAAGGAGCGCGAGCGCGGCACCGGCATCGGCCGAGGAGCTACCCAGGCCGGCGCTACCCGGGATGCGCCGCGTGACGCCCACGCGCACGAGCGGCCTCTCTCCCAGCGCCTCCGCGAGAAACGTCGCAGCGCGCCAGACGCCGCTCTTCTCCACGGGAATGGAGAGCGCGGGCGAGAAGGACACCGAGAGCTCGAGTGCATCCTCCACGGTCACGGTGTCAAAGAGGGCCACCGGCACCATGAGGGAGTCAACGCGGTGGTAGCCCCGCGCGTCACGTCCGGCATGGACACCAAGGTGAAGGTTGACCTTGCAGGGGACCTGCGCGACCGCGGAGGCAGCCATGGCACGCTACTCCGTGATGGTCTCGGCGAAGTCGAAGAGGCGCTCGCCGGACTCCAGGTCGTACAGCTCGACGGTACCGGTGAGAACATCAACGTACTGGTAGGACTGGCGAGCCGTGCGGCCGCGGCGCTCCTCCACCTCGACGACGAAGAGGGACGGGTGGGCGTGCACGAGCATGCCGGTTCGCTCGACGATCCGGGAGCGGCCCATGTTGGCCTTGACCTTGAGGCGCTTGCCCTCGAGGGCGCTCAGCTCCTCGCGAATCTCGTCGACTCGGTTGACGGGAGGGATGTCGTTCTCCATGCGATCCTCCGTATGACAGAGGCATAAGCCCAGAAGACAGGAAGTTTTATCATACGGCGCTCGTCTTGCAAGCGCAAATCCCTCAACTCGACGCACAAAAGGGGCGAGAAGAACGTTCTTCTCGCCCCGCGCGCAAGCCTATATGGGTGTGGCGCGGCTACTCCGCCGGGCAGAGCGCGAGCGCGGCCTCGTCGGCCACGACCACCACGTTGGGGTGGAGCTGCAGGATGGAGGCGGGGCAGCTCGGGACGACCGGGCCGAAGCACATGTCGTGGACGGCCTGGGCCTTGGCGTCGCCGTTGGCGATGACAAGAATCATCTTGGCGCCCATGATGGTGCCGATGCCCATGGTGTAGGCCTGGCGCGGCACGTCGTCGATGCTGTCGAAGAGGCGGCTGTTGGCCTGGATGGTGGACTCGGTGAGGTCCACGCAGTGGGTGCCCACGATGAAGGAGTCGCAGGGCTCGTTGAAGCCGATGTGGCCGTTGTTGCCAATGCCCAGGAGCTGGAGGTCCTGGTGGCCGGCAGCGGCGACGGCGGCGTCATACTCGGCGCAGGCGGCCTCGTAGTCCTCCATGAGGCCGTCGGGCACGTGGGTGTTGGCCTTGTCGATGTTCACGTGATCGAAGAGGTTCGCGTTCATGAAGTAGCGATAGCTCTGGTCGTGATCGCCGGGCAGGCCGCGGTACTCGTCGAGGTTGTAGCTCTTGACCTCAGAGAAGTCCAGGTCGCCAGCCTCATAGGCGGCAACGAGGTTCTTGTAGGTGCCGATGGGCGTGGAGCCGGTGGCAAGGCCGAGCACGCAGTCGGGCTTGAGCTGGACCTGCGCCGCGATGATGTTCGCGGCCTTGCGGCTCATGTCGTCGTAGTCCTTGGCGCGGATGATTCTCATGGTGCGTCCTTTCATAGACCGGCAGACCCCCTGCCGTGCGGCCCCATCGGCCGCGGCCAATGTGACTGCGACCACCAGGGCGAGGTCGCCAAGAGCTATGAGAAGATCGCCGTCGCGTCGGGGCCCCTGCCCGTCCACGGCAGCCCGGGGACACCGCCCCAGACGTAGCTATCATGCACCCAAAGAGCCCCGCCCGCCACGAGGATTCGGGCGAGCGGGGCAAATTCGCTGGGAGCGGGCCACCTTTGGGTCGCCTAGAGCTTGGCGGAGAGGTCCTCGAGGGCATGGAAGCGGTGCGAGATCGCGTTCTTCTCGTCCGCCGTAAGCTCCGCCATGGTCTTGCCCGGCGTGTCGTTGGGCAGGAAGAGCGGGTCGTAGCCAAAGCCGCCGTCGCCGCGCGGGACGTACCCCACCCGACCCTCGCAGTCGCCGTCGCCGCGCAGCACCTCGTCGCCGCGTACGAGCACGACGCTGGAGTGGAAGCGGGCCGTGCGCGCCTCGTCGGGAACGTCCGTCATCTGGGCCATGAGCTTCTCGTTGTTGGCAGCGTCGTTGCCGTGCTCGCCGGCCCAGCGAGCCGAGAAGATCCCGGGAGCGCCGTCCAGCGCGTCAACGCACAGGCCCGAGTCGTCGGCGACCGCCATGGGCAGCCCCGTCTCCGCCTGGGCCGCGCGCGCCTTGATGAGCGCGTTGTCGAAGAACGTCTCGCCGTCCTCCACCGGGTCGGGGAAGTCCCCGAGCTCCCCGAGGGCCACAAAGCGCACGCCCGGCATGACCGGCGCGAGAATCGCCTCGATCTCCGTGACCTTGTGCGCATTTCCCGTGGCCACGACCACGGTCTTGTTGGGGTCCAGGTCCTTGATGTCCATGCTTTGGCCCTCCTAGGGACGATATCCCGTCACGTCTGCCTGCAGTTCCGTCAGGCGCGCGATGCCGCCCTGGCAGAGGTCGAGAAGCGCGTCCAGCTGCGCGCGGTCGAGCGTGGAGCGCTCGCCCGTTCCCTGAACCTCCACGATGCGCCCGTCGCCGGTGCCCACGAGGTTGAGGTCCACCTCGGCGTGAGAGTCCTCCGGATAGTCGAGGTCGAGCAGGGCGCGGCCGTCCACGATACCGGCCGATACCGCCGCGACCTGGCCCGTCAGAGGCAGGCGCGGAAGCTTGCCCGCGTCGACGAGACCCATGAGCGCCTGGTGGAGCGCCACCCACGCACCAGTGATCGAGGCCGTACGGGTGCCGCCGTCCGCCTGGACGACGTCGCAGTCCAGTGTGATTGTGATCTCTCCCAGGCGGTCCAGGCGCGTGACCGCGCGCAGGCTGCGCCCGATGAGGCGCTCGATCTCCATCGAGCGACCCTTGCGGCCGCGGTACTCGCGCGGCGTGCGGCGGTTGCCGGCGGCGGGGAGCATCGCGTACTCGGCGGTGACCCAGCCCGCGTGCGCGTTCTTGCGCCAGCCGGGCACGCCCTCCTCCACGGAGGCGGAGCAGAGCACGCGCGTGTCGCCGAACTCGGCGAGGCAGGAGCCGGCGGCGTTCTTCATGACGCCCGGCGTGAGCGTGATGGGGCGCATCTCGTCGGCGGCGCGCTCGCCGGCGCGCGCGAGGGTGATGTCGGTCATACATCCTCCTGAAAAAGAGGCCCCCGCCGCATAAGCGGGCGAGGGCCGCATGGCTGCTGGTGGGCGATGACGGATTCGAACCGCCGACCTTGTGCGTGTAAGGCACCTGCGCTAGCCGCTGCGCCAATCGCCCGAACAACGGAAGTCTAGCATACGCGCCATGTGACTGGCCGGCCGCGGGGAGCCGCCGACAAGGTCCGGCGCTCGGACAGCTTGCCGCTCAGGGCGCGGCAAGAACTCGCGGCGGACCTTGTCGGCGGCTCCCCGCGGCCTACGTCTATACTGGGGCGTATGGAGAACATGACGCTTTCGGACATAGCAGCGGCTGTGCAGGCTGGCGGGGTTGGGGTCTCGGTTGTGGGGTACCCAGACGCCGTGGCGGTCTCCGGGACGTCGTGTGACTCGCGGACGGTGCGGTCGGGCGACCTCTTTGTGTGCAAGGGAGCCGCCTTCAAACCGGCGTTTCTCGCCGGCGCACTCGAGCGGGGTGCCGTCGCCTACCTCTGTGACGAGCCCCACGCCGCCGAGCTCTCCTCCGTCGCGCCGGGGACGCCCGCGCTCGTGGTGAGCGACCTCCGCCGCGCGATGGCGCTCGCGTCCGCTGCCGCCTTTGGCCATCCCGACCGTGACCTCCCCGTCATTGGCATCACCGGCACCAAGGGAAAGACCACGGCCGCCTACATGCTCCGCTCGGTCGTCGAGGCGGCGCATGGCGAGGGATCCTGCGGCATCATGGGCACGGTCGAGACCTACGACGGCGCCGACGAGACCCCCTCGAGAAACACCACGCCCGAGCCGCCCGACCTCTGGCGCCACCTCGCAAACGCCCGCGACGCGGGCCTCGCCGCCCTGGTCATGGAGGTCTCCAGCCAGGCGCTCAAGTATGATCGCACGCTCGGCGTGGGGCTTGCCGCCGGGTGCTTCCTCAACATAGGCCTCGACCACATCTCCCCCGTCGAGCACGCGGACTTTGAGGACTACTTCACCTCCAAGCTCAAGATCTTCTCGCAGTCGAGAGTCGCCGTAGTGAACCTCGACTCCGACCACGCGGACCGTGTCCTCGAGGCCGCCCGCGCCTCGGAGCGCACCGTGACCTTTGGCATCCGTCGCCCAGACGCGGACGTCTGGGCGGACGAGCTCGAGGCCACGGAGGACGGCGTCTCGTTCACGATGCGCCTCCGCGGCGAGGCGCATCGCGTCTCCCTGCCGTTCCCGGGCGAGTTCAGCGTCTCGGACGCGCTGTGCGCGGCAAGCTGCGCCGAGCTCATGGGCATAAGTGCCGAGAAGATCGCGCAGGGCCTGGAGGCAACGCGCGTCCCGGGACGCATGGAGTTCTACCGCTCCGCCGATCGCCAGCTCACGGTCGTCGTGGACTATGCCCACAACGGCCTCGCCTTCGAGTCGCTGCTCTCGTCGATCGCGGGTACGTTTGGCGACGCGCGGACCATCGCCGTCTTTGGCGCCGTCGGCGGCAAGGCGCGCGAGCGCCGCTACGAGCTGCCCGAGGTTGCCGCGCGCTACGTCGACTACGTGATCCTCACCGCCGATGACCCCTGGACGGAGGACCCGGCGGACATCTGTCGCGAGATGGAACGGGCGCTGCCCGAGGGCTTCCCACATGAGATCGTGGTCGACCGCGAGGCCGCCGCGGCACGCGCCTTCGAGCTGGCAAAGGAAAGCCGATCCGTCGTGCTGCTGCTCGCCAAGGGACACGAGGCCTATCAGCTCACGAAGGAGGGCTTCGTACCATGCGCCTCCGACCGTGAGCTCGCGCGACGCGGGGTCGCCGCGCACGATCGGGAGCGCGCCGAGAACGCGCAGCTCTGATGGGCGCCCCCCTCCTCATAGGCATCGCCGGCGGACAGCGCGACCGTGAGGTCACCTCCTCGCTGCTGCGCACCGTGCTCGACGGAAACCAGCCCTATCGCCACGTTGGGGTCGTGGGATCGCGCGAGCTCTACGACGGGGTCGAGTGGAGGCGCCGGCCAAACCCGACGCGCGAGCTCGAGCGCCTCGACGAGCACCTCGCCCGCGCGCGCGCGAGCGGTCTCTCGTACGTGATAGCCGAGCTCGACGAGGCCGCCGAGCGCGGAACCATGCGCCTCGACCTCCTCTGCAGCATCGGTGCCGGCGGCACCGGCACGGCGCGCACCGCAAGCCGCAGCCTGAGCTTCTCGGCACGCAGCCCGCTGGCCGACGTGGGCGCGAGCCAGCCGGAGGTGCACTACGGCTACGTGCACTTCCTCGCCCACACGCCCGGCTGGAGCGCCCGGCTCGCCGTCCCCGTGACCGGCCTGTTCGACCTTGGCCCCTCGCTCGGCGCCGTGGCGTCGGCCGTGCTCCTGGGGGTCGACGTCGACCGGCTCAGCATGGGCCTGCTGACCTCCAAGGTCCCCGGCCACGGCGAGCTGCTCGTCTCCCCCGACCACCACGTGCTCGCGCTCATCGAGGAGAGTCGGGCGCGCCGCGACACGGAGCGGCTCATCAGCGCCGCGCGCGAGACCTACGACCCGCCTCGCCTCGAGGTCGTCCGCGGCGCCGCGGCGGTGGGCGATGCCGTGGCGCGCGCGTACGCGTCAGATGCGGGCGGGCGCACGCTGCTCGTTCTTCTCGGCCATCCCTCCGAGCACCTCGAGGACGCGTTCCAGGACGCCGTCCGCGAGCACGCCCGTCCCCTCGGCAGCTGACGCGACCCCAAACGATCCCCAGACACAAAGAGGCCGGGGCCCCGAAGGACCCCGGCCGCATGCGCAGGTCTTGAAGCCGGATGGCTTAGAAGTCCACGTCCACGTCGTTGTAGACGCACTCGAGGAGCTTCTCCATCTCCTCGGGCGTGGGCTGGCGCGGGTTGGAGCCGGTGCAGGCGTCGCCGATGGCGTCGACGGCGATGCGGCTCTTCTTCTCCTCGAACTCGGCGTAGTCGATGATCGACTCGTCGGCCTTGACGCCGCCCTTGCCGTAGTTCTTGATGCCCTGCGGGATGTCCAGCTTGTCGTTGAGGTCGCGGATCTCCTGCACGAGGGCGGCAACGAGCTCGTCCTCGGTCTCGCCGGCGAGGTGCAGGATCTCCTTGGCGATGTAGGCGTAGCGGCTCTTGGCGCGAGCGTCCTTGCTGTTGAACTGGATGACCTTGCCGAGGTACATGGCGTTGGCGCAGCCGTGGATGATGTGGTCGCCGGTGAAGGCGGCACCGGTCTTGTGCGCCATGGAGTGCACGATGCCGAGCAGGCCCGAGGAGAAGGCGATGCCGGCGATGCACTGCGCCTCGTGCATGTGCTGACGGGCCTCGTGATCGCCCTGGTAGGACTTGGGCAGCCACTCGACGATCTCACGGATGGCGTGGAGGGCGTTGGCGTCGGTGAACATGGAGCCCGCGGTGGAGACGTAGGCCTCGATGGCGTGGGTCAGCGCGTCCATGCCGGTGTGGGCGCAGAGCTTCTGCGGCATGGTGTAGGTGAGCTCGGGGTCGACGATGGCCACGTCCGGCGTGATGTTGAAGTCGGCGAGCGGGTACTTGATGCCCTTCTCGTAGTCCGTGATGACGGAGAAGGCCGTGACCTCGGTGGCCGTGCCGGAGGTGGAGGCGATGGCGCAGAACTTGGCCTTGGTGCGGAGCTCGGGGAAGCTGAACGGCACGATGGCCTGCTCGAAGGTCTCCTCGGGGTACTCGTAGAAGAGCCACATGGCCTTGGCCGCGTCGATGGGCGAGCCGCCGCCGATGCCGATGATCCAGTCGGGCTGGAACTTCTGCATGGCCTCGGCGCCGCGCTTCACGGTGTCGACGGACGGATCGGACTCGACGCCCTCGAAGATCTCGACCTCGAAGCCAGCCTCCTTGAGGTCCGCCTCGACGTCCTGCAGGAAGCCGCCGCGACGCATGGAGCCGCCGCCGGTGACGATCATGGCCTTGGAGCCCTTGAGGTTCTTGACCTCGTGGCGAGCGCCCTCGCCAAAGTACAGGTCACGCGGATTGGTGAAACGTCCCATAACACTCCTCCAATTCCTATGCCGTCGCCCCCGCGACGGATGATGTTGTCGGTCGGGAAGACGTCCTTCTCGGCCGCGTCTCAGTATAGCGAAACGAAGTGGCAACACTGCGTGTTTTCGGGCCGGACGGCGAGCGGCGAGAAGGACGGGCGGGCGGCATCTCGGCTAGGATGATGGGGAGAGGGGAGGCGCGATGGCACACGATTCGAGACGCGAGGACTACCTGCGCATGAGCCTGCGCTTTGCGCTCTCCCTCGACGACGGCGACCCAGCCCGCGCGGCGCGCGAGTTTGCCACCTTTGGCCGCCGGCTCGCCCGCGATCGTGACTCGCTTCCGCAGTCGGATGCCGACCGGGCCTTCAGCCTCGTCTCGCTTGCCGCCGACCTCATAGACTATCGGCTCCCGTTCGCCGACGACGCGCAGGCGGAGACCCTGGTGGCGCGCGGGCGCGACCTCCTCTCCGAGGCGCTCTCGCTCGACCCCGACTGCCATGACGCCACGCGCATGCTCTTCTCGCTGGAGACGCCCTCCGCAGAGGAGCGCTCGCGCTTTCTGAGGGAGGGGGCCGAGAAGGTCCGCGTGGCGTGCGAGTCGGCGCGCGACCGTCTCTGCGATGCCCTCGACGAGGCACGCCGCCCGCTCGGTGCGAGCGTTGCCATGCGGCCCTGGTGGCGCTGGCTCGCGGACCTGGCCGAGTGCGCGCTGATCTGCGGGCGCAACCGCGAGTCGATCGACGCTGCCGAGCAGCTGCTCGCATCCGACCCGCACGACCTCTCCGACGTCCGCTTCACGCTCGCCTACGCCCTCGCCAAGCTCGAGGACGATCCGGGGCTCGCTCGCCTGGCCGAGCGCTACCCCACCTTCGCCGCGCCGCGCGCGGCAGACGACGCGTGGATTCAGATCTCCCAGATCGCGCTCGCGCACAAGTCCTGTCGATTCGCGGACGCGCGGCAGCTGACCGAGCGTCTGCTCGCCACCTACCCCGGCTCCGCCGGCGTGCTGGTTCGTCAGGCGGAGATCCCCGACGGGAGGTTCGCCCGCATCCGCGTGCCCGCATACGGCGAGGACGAGCTGGTCGTCGCCGTGAGCGAGGGGGTCGTGCTGCTGATGGAGGGCATGGAGCGCACCGGCAGGGGCGTGCTCGGCGCGTGGGTCGCGCGCACCGTCTCGGAGCTTTCCGGCGAGAAGGGCAGCGAGGGGGCGAGCGCGTCATGAACGCCTGGAACGAGCTGGTAGAACGATGCGCCCGCCGTCGCAACGAGAAGATCGGCCCGCTCTCCGACGAGGCCTACGCCGAGCTGGTGCTCGCGGTACGCCAGAACCCCGTCGACTTTGCCGACGAGGCCCCCGAGCAGGCGCTGCTCGTGCTCGCCCGCGCGCTCGACGCATGGCGCGCGAGCCGCGAGCGCGACGATCTTCTCGCCGACAAGGACTATGAGGCAGAGCACGCGCGTAGGCTCGCCGCCCTGCGCGCGGAATGCGAGCGCGCGGCATCGATCGACCCCGGCTGCCTCGACGCGCACGTCGCGGCCCTGCTCGCCTCCGAGCTGGACCCGGATCCCCTGCTCTCGGGGCTGCTCGCGCTCGAGCGCGCCCACGCGAAGGACGAGCCGCCCGCCGGCGACGCCTGGGATGACGTCTTCTATCGGCCGCACCTGCGCCTGAGGGCCGCCGTCGCCCGGACCTGCCTCGACGGCGCCCGCTATCGCATGGCTGCCGCGGCGGCGGAGTCGGTGACGTCCGTCACGCCGGCCGACCCGCTCGGCGCTCGCCATACGCACATGCTCGCCTGTGCCCGCCTCGAGGACGAGGACGGGCTCGGGGTGCTCGAGGCGCGCTGGGCCGGACGCGAGAGCGCCTGGTCGCACCTCGCGCGCGTGCTGCTGCTCTACAAGCTGAACCGCCTGACCGCCGCGCAGCGCGCGCTGCGCGGGTTCGACCGCCTCTGCGCGGGCGGCGCCTACGCGCTGCTGCGACCCGTCTACGTGGAGCCCTACCTGCCGGACCGTCCCGAGGCGGTGCCCTGCAGCTTCGAGGAGGTCGTCATGGCGGAGCGCGAGGTGGAGCCGCTGATTACCGACGTCCCCGAGCTCATCCCCTGGTGCCAGGGCCACGACTGGCTGGTGGCGTCGGCGCGGGCCTTCGCAGAGCGCAACGATCTGGACTGGTAGCGGGCGCGCCGTCGCGCACGAAAAAGGCCCAGGCGAATCCGCCCGGGCCGATGCTGCGTGGTGCCCCCAACGGGAGTCGAACCCGTGTCGTCGCCTTGAAAGGGCGATGTCCTAGGCCACTAGACGATGGGGACGCGCGGCTAGTATACCAAAGCGCGAGAAGGTCACGCCGTGCGCGTCGTTGCCGTACAATTGCCTATGCATGTACGTCAGCCATCGACCGCCCCATAAGGAGGCCGCCATGTTCTGTCCCAACTGCGGCAACCAGATTCCCGACGAGTCCAAGTTCTGCCCGAGCTGCGGCGCCACCATCGGCGCGCCGGCGCAGGGGGAGCCCGAGCGTCCGAGTTCCGGCATGCCCCCCGTCCCCGGCGCCGAGCCGGAGCCCTCGCCCGTGCACCCCGTCCCCGCCGGCGCCACCGAGGCCCCGGGGATGAAGTGGTTCAAGTTCATCATCTGGGTCCAGCTCTTCCTCTCGGCGCTCATGCTTGCCGCAACGAGCGTCATGCTGTTCACGGGATCGCGCTACATGACCGAGTACGGCAACGCACGTGACCTCGTCTACCTGTTCTTCCAGGGCCTGCAGGTCGTGGACATCATCTTTGCGGTCGTCTTCCTCGCGCTGGCGATCTGGTGCATCGTCGTGCGCATGGGCCTCGCCAAGTTCAAGAAGGGCGCACCCACGCAGTACCTCATCCTGCTCGGTGCCAACATCGTTGCGCAGCTCCTGTACGCGGTGGCACTCGCCGTCATCACGAACGTCGGGATCTTTGATGCGATGGACCCCTCGTCCCTGCCCCAGATCATCACGAGCATCGTAATGATCTTCGTCAACAAGATCTACTTCGATAAGCGCGCGTACATGTTCACCAACTAGCACGGACCTACCTACGTAGAAAGAAGCCGCCCGCGAGACCCTTCGTCTCGCGGGCGGCCATTTGTCTCTGGTAGGGGCGGTGGGACTCGAACCCACAATCCTTGCGGCGAGAGATTTTAAGTCTCCTGCGTATGCCAGTTCCGCCACGCCCCCAACGGGTACATCCTAGCGCAGCACGCGCATCGTGGGGCCCCAGCCGACGGGCGACTCCACGCCGCGCAGCGTGGTCTCCGCCGCAATGGCCAGCCCGAAGAGCAGGTCGGACTCGCTGACGGTGAGCTGGGAGAAGCCCGTCTGGCGCATGAGCTCGAGCACCGCGACCACGCCGCCCAGGATCACGGGCGCACGCTTGGCCATGAGACCCGGCAGCGCGGCACGCGCCTCGACCGTGAGCGCGGCGAGACGCCCCTCGAGGCGCTCGAGGTCGTCGCGGGAGAGCGTGGCAAGGTGCACGCGCGCGGGGTCGTAGGGCTCAAGCTCCTTCTGCACGGCGACAAGGCTCGTCACCGTCCCGCCGGTCACCACGAGCGTGGCAGGGGCGTTAGACCTGGCGCCCTCGACCCCGGCCGCCTGAAGCTCTCCCTCGCGCACCGCCGGGCCAAACGCCGCGGCGGCGAACTCATGCGCACGCGCTACATCGTCAGCGGCATCGGGGCCGACCGGCGAGAGGAACTTCTCGGTCACGCGTCGGCACCCCACATCAATGGATCGAACGAACCGCAGGTCAAGCGTGCCGTCATCGTTGGATCGACCACAGGCGAGCTCCGTCGAGCCGCCGCCGTTGTCCGCCACGAGCACGTTCTGCCCGCGGAAGTCGCGCGTCACGCCGAGAAAGGTGAGCGCACCCTCAACCTGGCCGGGGATGATCAGCGGATCCAGCCCGAGCGCATCCAGCTCGGCGCCCAGCACAGACGAGTTCTCCGCGTCGCGCGCGGCGCTCGTGAGCGTGCAGCACGCCGCGACGGCGCCGGCCTCGCGCGCGGACTCGACATAGCCGCGCACGCACGCGAGGACGCGAGCCATGGCCTCCTCGTCGAGGCGCCCGGTGGCATCCACGCCCTGGCCGAGGTTGCAGATCTCCGAGTGCTTGGCAAGACGGACCACGCGTCCGTCCTCCACGTCCGCAACCGCCAGGCGCGCGGTCACGGTTCCGATGTCGATGCAGGCCAGACGCGTCATTGCTCTCCCCCGTCGCTTCCGTCGTACCGGAATATGAAGTCCGCAACGTGCAGGTACCACGGCGTCTCGTCGCCGGCCGACTCTTCGGTCGACCCGTCGTCCTCCTCGCCGCCCTCCACGACGATGCGCGTCTCGCCGTCGTCCACGTAACCGCGGCGGCGCGCCTCGTCCTTGATGCCCTCCTCGGTCATGAGGTTGGCGATGTCGCTCTCGAGCTCGTCGCTCTCGACGGTTGCCCGGGCCTGCTCGTCCTGGAGCACGCCGTTCTCGCGCCACGCCTGATAGAGGGAGCATGCCGGGCCGTAGAGCGCCACCACGAGGACGAGCGCCACGGCACACGCAATCGAAACGCCACGATGGGCGGTCACAAGGTCGCGCAGGCCCTGCGGGCCGGACGCAACGACGCCACCGATCTTCTCGCGCACGCCTTCGAGGGCCCCCGCTTCTGTCGTCTGGTCCGTAGGGCGCTTCTTGGCCGACGGCTTGGCGGCGGGCCGCCGCACGGAGCCCGTGGGGTTCGAAGTGGCTGCGGCGGCCTTCTTACGCGTCGCCTTCTGCTTTGGGGACTTGGCGCGCTTGGTGGGGCGCGTCGCGCTGCGACTCTTGGTCTTGACGATGTTCTCGCTCATGCCATGCTTCGTTTCTGGATTGTCTTGGCTGGGCCGGCGCGGAGCGCCTCAACCATTTATAGCAGAGGTGCGCGAGGCGAAGCGTCGCGTCACCGCTTCTCCTCTGCCTTCGCATGGTCCCAGAGCTCGTTCAGGCGCGTGGCGTCAAGCCCGCCCAGCTCTACGCCCCTCGCACGGGCCAGCTCCTCCATGCGCGACCAGCGCGCCCTGAACTTGCGGTTGGACGCCGCGAGCGCCTCCTCGGCGTCGATGCCCTCGCGCCGGGCGACGTTGACCAGCGCGAAGAGCAGGTCGCCAAACTCGAGCGCCCGCGCGTCGGAGCCGGGCTCCTCGCGCTCGAACTCGGCGCGTTCCTCGGCGACCTTGTCCCAGATGTCGGCGATGGTATCCCACTCAAAGCCCGCCTTGGCGGCACGCTTGGAGATCTTCTGGGCCTGCATGAGGGCCGGCAGGCTGCGCGGGACGGAGTCGAGGAGGCCCTGCGGCGCGTCCCCCTCTCCCTGCGCGGCGCGCTCGACGGCCTTGACGTCGTCCCAGATGTCCTGGACCTCGCCGCCGTCGCCGGCGGCCGCGTGCTCGCCAAAGACGTGCGGGTGACGGCGCACGAGCTTCTCGTTGAGGCCGCGGACGACGTCATCGATCGTGAAGGCGCCCTCGTCGGCGGCGATCTGCGCGTGCAGGACGACCTGCTCCAGCACGTCGCCGAGCTCCTCGACCAGATGCTCGCGGTCGTCCGCCTCGATAGCCTCCACGGCCTCGTAGGCCTCCTCGACCAGGTGCTTGGTGATGGAGCGGTGCGTCTGCTCGCGATCCCACGGGCAGCCGTCCGGCTGGCGCAGGCGCCACATCGTGCGCACGAGGCGGTCGAACTCGGGATGAGTGGTCGGTGCGCCCGGGCGCGCAGCGTTCTCGGCGTCCACGCGGTCGGCGGTCTGGGACATGGCGTCTCCTTCTGCAGCGGGTTCTTCTCGCCTGCGATTCTACCGCGCGGGCGGTTCGCGAGCGTCCCCGTCCCGGAATCGCCGGGGTTGTCCGAGGCCCGACCAAGAAACGCGGACCTTGTCCGGGACGGCCCTAGGAACTGCCGCCCTTGTCGCCCGCCCTTCTAGGAAACGCCGGCCTTGTCCGGGAGGGGGGTGCGGACATTTTCTTGGACCGGCCTAGGCGGTCAGCCCGAGCCGCCCCCTGCGGCCCCTGATCGTGTCGTACGCCGTCGCGCCGCCCTCGTCGAAGGCCTTGAGGCGCCCCTCGCGGTACCAGCGGACGTAGCCGGACAGCTCCTCGATGAACGACTCCGCGGTCCAGCCGCGCCAGTCGCGGTCGTGGAAGAACTCGACCTTGAGCCTGCCGAAGAAGCCCTCGCACGCGGCGTTGTCCGGCGAGTGGCCCTTCCGCGACATCGACCTGGTCACGCCCGCAGCCTCGCAGCCCGCGACCCAGTCGGGGGTGCGGTAGTGCCAGCCGCGGTCGGAGTGCAGCGTGAACCCGCCGCCCGTCGCGGCCACGGCGCCCTCCAGCATCTCGGCGACGAGCGCCTTCGAGGGGCTGGTGCCGCAGGAGAACGCCGCGACGTCGCCGTCGTAGAGGTCGATGGCGGGCGACAGGTAGACCTTGCGGGCGTCGTCGGGGAGCCTGAACTCGGTGATGTCGGTGACCAGCACCTCGCCGGGCCGGGCCGCCGAGAAGTCGTGGGAGTCCGACGTGCCCTCGGCGAGCAGCAGGTTCGGCGCGGAGCGCAGCCCCTCCTCGCCGGCGTAGGAGCTGTAGCGCCGCCGGCGCGGCCGACGGGCCGCGAGGCCCTCCTCGCGCATCACGCGCCTCACGCGCTTCTCGGAGGCGACGACCCCGCGGCGGCGCAGCTCGGCGTGCACGCGCCGGTAGCCGTAGCGGCCCCGGCCCGCCTCGAACGCCTCCCTCACGAGCGGCCTGAGGGCCGCGTCCCTGTCGAGGCCCAGGCGCGAGCGGTGGTACTCATAGGAGCTCCTCGATATCCTCAAGAAACCGGTGATCGAGCGGAGGGGCAGGCCTGTCTCCCGCCTCAATCTCTCGCCGAGCTCGCACTTGCTCCTGTTCGAGATCGAAGCCGGGTCCCACCCTCCCGCTTTTAGGTCGGCCAACACCGCCCTGAGCAGCAGGTTCTCTATCTGCGCCGGCGCCAGCCCCGCGAGGGGCCCGGTCGCCGGCGGGTCGTACAGCCCCTTCTCGGACATGCGCGCCGCCCTTCCGTCGGTGGTGTCGCCGCCCATCCTACCGGAGCCCCACGGCGCGCCCGTGTAGCTCCTCGGCAGGAGGCCGGCGGCCCACGCGCCGGCGGTGCTGAGGGGGACGCCGGCGAGCTCCGCCGCCTCCCGGAGCGTCATCCCCTCCTCCCGCGCGAGCAGGACCAGGCCGACCTCGTCCCCGTCGTGCATGCGGACCTCCGTTCCGGACCCGCGAGGGTCCAACTTTTCGTCCGCACCCCCGAGACGTCTAGAAATCGTCGCCCTTGTCCGAAGGGCGTATAAGAATCGCGGCTCTTGTCCTTCGCGGGAGCCACGAAGCCGTACAATCTATCGGATTCCTAGGCGCGGCGCGGACAAGGGCGGCGTTTCCCGGAGGCGGCGCGGACAAGGGCGGCGTTTCCCGGAGGCGGCCAAGACAAGGGCCGGCTTTCCTAGAAGGGCGGGCGACAAGGGCGGCGATTCCTAGGCGTGCGCGTGATGGTGCTCATGGTCGTGGTGGTGATGCTCGCCCTGGTAGTCGACGGCGTCGTCCAGCGCCGTCTCCGCGTGACCCGCGGCAACGGCATCGCGCACGAGCGGCAGAAGCGTCTCGCGCAGCCAGGGCCTGCGGACCTCCGGGCCGATGAACACCGCGAGCGCGCCGTCCTTCTCGCCCTCCGCGGGCGACTCGGCCCCGGTGACCGACCACGCCCGATCCACCACGTCGAAGCGCAGCCACTGGCCGCCACAGGGCAGCACGCCCTTGGCGCGCACGACCTCGCCGAAGACCCCCGCGACCAGCGCGTCCAAGAACCACAGCAGGTGGTTCTCGGTGGGCAGCGACACGCCCGCCAGAGACAGGCTCTCGAACTCGTCCTCCGCCGGCGCCGCGTCCGGGCGCGCCGCGGAGCGCTCCGGGTCCAGGTCGCGCTCAAGCAGCGCCGAGAAGAACTCGTCGGGCAGCTGGTCGTACGGGACGTCCACGATCCGGGCCGCCGGGTTCTTCTCGACCACCCACGCCCGCGCGGCCGCGACCTGGCCCGGCCCCGCATGCTGCACCTTGGAGAGCACCACCACCGGCGCCGTGGCAACCTGGTCGAGGTAGATGTCCGAGAAGCGCTCGCGCTGGCGCTCCCAGACGACCGCGTCCACGATCACGAGCGGCGCGAGCAGCGAGATGCGCTCGTAGCTCACCTGGTCGACGTTCTCCAGCACGCTGGAGAGCCGCGCGACGCCCGTGGGCTCCACGACCAGGTACTCGGGGTCCAGCGTGTTGGCAATCGTGAGCACGGACGCGGCAAAGTCCTGCTTGCCCGAGCAGCAGATACAGCTCTCGGTGGACTCCCAGACGGAGAGCTCGTCGGTCTCCGAGAGGACCTTGGCGTCGATGTCCGCCTGGCCGTACTCGTTCTCGTACACCACGAAGTCGCGCCCGGTGCGGCGGGCGAGCTCCTGGATGAACGTCGTCTTTCCGGCTCCAAGGAAGCCGGACACCACCAGCACGCGCATGCGACCCCCAACTTGAAACGTCGTTGCTTTGGACATGTCGATTTTCTCACATGTTGACCGGCCTCTCCGCCAGCCTGGATTCCGCTGTATCCGCCCTGTTTGCCACGATGAAAGCGAGAGAATCTCTCCTCCAGTATGTCACGGTATCGTGATATACTGTTCCCGACCAAGGGAAGGTGGCCAACATGCCCGTGCTTGCCCGCTTTTACGGAATCGTCATACGCATGTACTTTCTTGGCTCCGAGCACAACCCACCGCACATTCATGCTATTTACGGGGACAACACGGCAGCCTTCGACATTCGGACCGGCAGCCTGCTCGACGGAGAGCTTCCCCCAAGGGCCGCCGCAATGGTCCGCGAATGGATTGGACTTCATCAAGACGCCCTCATCGAGATGCGGGAGACACAAGAATTCAGGGCGCTTGCCCCACTGGACTGAGAGGAGCATCCCCATGTTTCACAAGATAAAGGACGTAACGCCCCTTCCCGACCTCCGCATGCGCGTGCAGTTTGCCAACGGAACGACCAAGCTCTACGACGTTGCACCGCTCACCGAACGATTCAACGCCTTCCGTGAGCTCGAGACAGGCCATCTGTTCGAGGACGTCGAGGTTGATGCTGGCGGATACGGCGTCTCATGGAATGATAGCCTCGACCTTTCCTGCGACGAAATCTGGGAGCACGGCGAGACCGTAACGACGGAGTTCGACGGGCTCATGTCATTCGCCGACGCGAGCGAACTCTGGGGACTCAGCGAGTCCACGCTTCGCAAGGCCGTCTCATACGGCAAGATCGTCGCCGGGGTGGATGCCAGGAAATTTGGCAAGCAGTGGGTCGTTACCTACGCTGCCATGCACAGAGAATACGGGGAGCCGCTGAGTGCCTAGGCGCATGCGACCCCCAGACAGACGAGCGGGCGGGGGCCGAGAAGGACCCCCGCCCGCGACTCACCTCAAGACGCTAGTCGATGACGACGACCGGCTTGATGAGGTCGGCCGGCTTGTCACGCATGAGGAAGAGCGCCTCCTCGAGGTGATCCCAGCCGTGGAAGACGTGGGTGGAGAGCGGCGCCACGTCCAGGCGACCGGAGCTCACGAGCGCGCCGAGCTTCTCCATGCGCAGGCGACCGCCGGGCATGAGGCCGCCGCGGATGTCCTTGTGGCCCATGCCGACGCCCCACTCCACGCGCGGGATGGTGACGAAGTCGCCGCCGCCGAGGTAGTTGACGTTGCCAATCTTGCCGCCGGGCTTGAGGGCCTTGACGGCGTCCTCGAAGGTCTGGCAACCGCCGCCAGCCACGATCACGCGGTCGACGCCCTTGCCGTCGGTCATCTCGAGGACCTGGTCGGCGATCGGGCCGTCCTTGTAGGAGATGAACTCGGTGGCGCCGTAGCCCTTGGCCGCCTCGACGCACTTCGGGCGCGTGCCGACGGCGATGATGCGGGAGGCGCCGCGCAGGTTGGCGCCAGCCACGCTCATGAGGCCGACGGGGCCGATGCCGATGACGAGGACCTCGTCGCCGAACTGCACATCGGCGAGCTCGACGCCGTGGAAGCCGGTCGGGACCATGTCGGAGAGCATGCAGGCGTCGACGGGGTTGATGTTCTCGGGCAGGTGGGCGAGGTTGCCGTCGGCATCGTTGACGTGGAAGAACTCGCCGAAGACACCATCCTTGAAGTTGGAGAACTTCCAGCCCGCGAGCATGCCGCCGGAGTGCATGGAGTAGCCGGCCTGGGCCTCGAGGGAGTTCCAGTCGGGAGTGATGGCGGGGATGAGGACCTTGTCGCCGGGCTTGAAGTCGCGGACGAGCTCGCCGACCTCGTCGACGACGCCGCAGGCCTCGTGGCCCAGAATCATGTTGTGGCGCTCGCCGATGGCGCCCTCCCAGAGCGTGTGCACGTCGGACGTGCAGATGGCGACGGCCAGCGGACGGACGATCGCGTCCATCGGCCCGCAGGCCGGACGCTCCTTCTCGATCCAGCCGGACTCGCCGATCTTGAGCATTGCGTAACCCTTCATGCGCACTTCCCTTCTCGTGTGGGTGGTGCCGCGCGCGGGCGCGGGCGGCATGTTCGGATAGATATGCCCTCCGGGACGTCGCTCCAGACCGTGCGCTCGGCGAGCGGTTTATGCTAGTTCACAGGTGGCATTTTGAAAGGCGCCTCGGAATCTCCGCCCTTGTCGCCGACGCGTCTAGAAAATGCGGCCCTTGTCCGAGCGGCGTCTAAGAAACCGGGGGCTTGTACGGCCTCGCGACCCAGAGGACGGACATGGACGGCAATTCCTAGACACGCCGGCGACAAGGACCGCAAAACCTAGACTGGCCGATAAGGGCATGCAGCCAGCTCGACCAACTCGGGGAGCTCGTCGATCACGAGGTCCGCCTCGCTCTGGTCGAGCCACACCCCATCCGGCTGACGTAGCGCGCACACGAGCGCACCCGCAGCCTTTCCGGCGCGTATGCCGATCGGCGAGTCCTCGGCCACGACCGTCTCCTCAGGATGTGCGCCAAGGCGATCCATCGCTCGCCGATACGGTTCTGGGTCGGGCTTGAGCGCATCGCAGTCGTCCCCCGTCACCAGGTCGTCGAACAAACTCTCCATCCCGACGGTCGCCACGAAGTCCTCCACGAACGGTCGCCGCGAGGAGGAGCATATCCCCGTCAGCACGCCCCGTGCCCTCAGCCCGAGAAGGGTTTCCCGCACGCCTGGGTTGAGAATGTCTCGCCAGGGGGGACGATGCTCGTGCGCGTATTCCAGATAGAGGGACCGGAGCCGCTCGCGCTTCTCGGGATCGTCGGGTACGAGCGCCCTCCACACCGCCTGATCGTTGGAGCCGGTCGCATCAAATCCCTCGGGGAGCCTCATCCCGTGCAGCTCCAGGAAGCTGGAGCGCCGCCATCGGTAGAACGGCTCGGAGCGGACCAGCACACCGTCCATGTCAAACACAACCGCCTTGATCACGGTCATGACCCTCCCGTCTGGTTTCTGTCGAGTCAGACGAGGGAGAGGCGAGGAGGGGGCTACACGTCGAAGGCGTATCGGCTTCCCACGTAGTACTGCCGTCCGATGGCCACGGGGCGGCCCTCGGCGTCCTCGAAATACGCGTTCATGTAGAGCAGGGGCGCGCCCGCCGGGACACGAAGCCTGCTCGCCTGCTCAGGGGAGGCGGCAACCGCCTCCAGCGTGAGACGGGCGTTCCGCACGGGCCTTCTTCCCGACACCTGATCGATTGCGTCGAACAGGGAGATGTCGTCCAGCGTAATCTCCGCCAGGCCCCGGAACTCCTCGTAGGGCAGAAAGACGTTCTCCTCGTACACGGGAATCCCGTCGGCAGTCCTCAGGCGCTGGACGTAGAGCAGCAGGTCATTTTCGCCCAGGCCGAGAAACGCGCGCTCGTCGCTGCGCGCGGGCACGATGCGGCGGCACAGCAGGCGTGCGCCCGCCTGCGCACCGCAGTTCCGGCAGATGTCCGTGAAGGTCTCGATGCGGTTGCCGCTACGGCGCAGCTCGCGAAAGATGCGCGGCTTGCTGACGAAGGTGCCCACACCCTGGCGCTTCACGAGATAGCCGTTGGTGCAGAGGTCGCTTATCGCGCGGCGAACCGTGATGCGGCTCGCGCCGTATGCCGAACAGAGCTCCTGCTCGGAGGGGATCCTGTCGCCTTCCGCGTAGGTCCCTTCCTCGATCTTTCCCTTGATGTCCTCGTAAATCTGCTGATAGAGAGGTGCTAGATCGTTCATGCGGGCGCTGCGTCCTTCTCTTCGGACTCTCCCGCGAACACGGGAGCCTGTGACCTGCATAATCCTAACACCTCCCTATGTGGGAAACGTTCGCCGCCCCCGCAAACGGCCGTGGCCGCGCAGCGCACCCGTTGCACGACCACGGCCATAGAGCTGCGGTTGAGACGAACCGTCCCACCTAGTCCTGCTTGACGTAGTTGTCGCGCACGCCGTCGAGCTTCTTGCTGCCGATCCTCTCGTGGAAGAGCGGGTCCTTGGGAATCGACGGGTCGACGCCGCGAGCCTCGGCGCCAAAGCAGGCCACGACCTGCATCGGAATGATGAACTCGAAGCACGAGAAGAGCGGGTCCTCGGTGAACGGCACGATGCAGTCAAAGCTGGTAGGCGCATCGACGCCAGACGGCGAGGCGATGAGGTAGTTGTGGCTCGTCCACTCGCTCAGAATCTCGATCAGGCGCAGCGTGCGGGGCTTGTAGTCCCCCTCGGACGCGAGATAGAACAGATAGCTGTCCTCAGAGATCGAGTTGTAGATCCCGTGGAAGAACTCCTCGATGTCATAGCCCGTGATGCCCACGCGC
The DNA here is from genome assembly GCA_963928085.1 of uncultured Atopobiaceae bacterium. Classification (GTDB taxonomy): domain Bacteria; phylum Actinomycetota; class Coriobacteriia; order Coriobacteriales; family Atopobiaceae; genus Thermophilibacter. The sequence continues at coordinate 588,470 of CAWVDR010000002.1, read as the reverse complement.
AGCGTCTCGAGCGTCTTGAGGGCGCCCTCGAGGACGTCTCCGTACATGCCGTCGTAGCCGACCACAATCACGCGCTTGGCGGGAAGCAGGTCGTCAGCGATGCGGCCGTACCAGTCGACCGCGGCATCCGTCACGGCGGGGAGGTTGGCAATCACCGTGCGCATGCGCTGGAGATAGCCCTCGACCGTCGCCTCGTCCGTGACGCCCTTGGCCAGGGCGAGCTCGGTCACCATGAGCATGAGGGTCAGGATGGAGCCGCCGTAGCCCTTGGTCTTGGCGCCGCACTTCTCGTTGCCGACCTCGAGCAGCGTCTTGGTCTGTGCGTGCTCGAAGACGAGCGCCGTGGGGTTCTCGCTCACGGCCGCGGTGAGCAGGCCGCGCTCGGTGGCGGCGTCGAGGCCCTCCACGGTGGAGAGGCTCTGACCACCCTGCGAGATGCCAATGACCAGGGACTTCTTGTCAAAGACCTTCTCCTCGCGCGCAAAGCGCGTGGGGTACATCGGGATGATCTTCCACCCGGTGAGCTCCTCCAGGTAGAGCTTGGCGGAGACGCCCGCGTGGTAGCTCGTGCCAGAGCCGATGACGTAGACGGTCTCGATGTCCGCGTCCTTGAAGCGCTCGACGAACTCGGCGCAGATGCGGGCACGGTCCTCGATGATGTGGGTCAGGACCTCCGGGGTTTCCCGGATGTAGTCGTACATGATGCTTGCCATTAGAGCACTCCAAAGAACGCACCGATGATGCCGGCGATGATGAGGGCGAACATGAGCGTGGTCGTCTTCACGCCCTTCTTGAGCAGGCCAAAGCAGCCAAAGGTGAGCGCGAGCGGGAGCAGGCAGGGAAGCACCTGGTCAAAGATGGCCTGGAGCTCGACGGACGCGTCGCCGATGGTGATGATAAGCGGCGTGGAGAACGTAACCATGCTGGAGACCATCGCACCGACCACGCACATGCCGAGGACCTTGGCGCACTCGGTGAGCAGACCGACCGTACCGGAGTCCTGCATGGAGTCGATGAAGCTGACGCCACCCTTGTAGCTCAGCTTGAGGCCGTAGGCACGGGCGAGAAGCGCGGGCACGTTGAAGATCAGCAGGAACAGAATCGCGCCAAGGATGGAGCCCTGGGCGGCAAGGCCGCAGCCCACGCCGGCGGCGATGACGCGGAAGGTACCCCAGAAGAAGGAGTCGCCGATGCCTGCGACCGGGCCCATGAGGGCCGCCTTGAGCGCCGCGATGGACTCCATGTCAAAGCTGCCACCCTCGCGCTCCGCCTGAGCGTTCTCCTCCTCCATCGCCACGCACGCGCCGGTGATGAGCGTCACGACCTGCGGCGTGGTGTTGAAGAACGAAAGGTGACGCTTCAGCGCGGCTGCCATGTCGTCCTTGTTGGGGTAGAGCTTCTTCAGAATAGGAAGCAGCGAATAGCAGAAGCCGACGTTCTGCATGCGCTCGTAGTTGAAGGAACCTTGCAGGGGGAACGAGCGCCAGAATACCTTGCGCAGGTCGCCCTCGGTGATGATGCCGCCCTCCTTCAGGGGCTCGTCAGTCTTTCCCATTACAGCTCACCGTCCAAGTCATCGGATTCGTGGGTGGGGGCAACGGTCACGGAGGCCAGCTCCGCCTGGTGACGCTTCGTGGTCTGGTAGATCACGTAGGCGATGACGGCACCAACGATGGCAACGCCGGTCGTGGTCATGCCGAGAAGGGCCGTGAGCACGAAGCCCACGAAGAAGTACGCCGCGTTGGTCTTGTCGAAGATCAGGTTCATGAGGATGGCGATACCGAGGGCGGGAAGCATGCCGGAGGCAACCTCAAAGCCGTGCAGGATGAAGTCGGGCAGCCAGTTGACGAAGTCCTCGATGACGGCGGATCCGAGCAGCACGCCCAGGAACACGACCAGGAACGAGGTGATCCAGAAGACCGCCGCACCGCCCCACAGAGCGAAGGTGACCTTTGACGGGTCGCCCTCCTCGGCGCCCTTATCGGCAATGCGCGCAAAGAAAAGGTTGACGGTGCGGTCAAAGATGCCGAGCAGCTGGCCGAGCGTGGCCACGGGGAGCGCCAGCGCCACGGCGGTGCCGGTGTCAAGACCCGAGAGGATGGCGAAGGCCGTGGAGAGGATGCCGCCGCTCACGACGTCGGGCGGGGTGCTTGCGCCGATGCCGGCGATGCCCATCATGACGAGCTCGACCGAAGCACCCATGATGATGCCGGTCTGCAGGTCGCCGAGGATGAGGCCGACGATCGGGCCGGTCACGAGCGGGCGCTCGAACATGGTCTGGCCGGCAACGCGGCCGTCCCACATGGCAAAGCCTGCGAGAATGCCCAGGAGTAGGGCTTGAACAACCATTTCTACCTCCTAAGATGCGTACGTTCTTCCAACGTGAGCCGCCTGCGGTTCCGGATTCCGCGGGCTCTTCCGAGGCGGCGTGCGCCGGCCGCGCGCACGCCCCTGATTCGGCCGTTAGGCGCCGTAGGCGCGCTTGATGGCAGCGACGTCCATCGGGGACTGGTCAGGCAGCGACTGCAGCGTCACCTGCGCGCCGAGCTCCACCATGCCGTCGATGGCCTCCATGTCCTTCTCGTCGAGGAACACCTGCTGGGTGACACGCTTGCGCTCGCCCGACTGGCGAATGCCGCCCAGGCAGACCTTGCGAACCGAGGGGCACTCACGCACGATCTGGAGCGCGTCGGCGGGGCTGGCGCAGACGACGAAGATCTTGCGCGACTCGTGCTTGGGGTTGTTGATCACGAGGATCGCGCCCTTGACGGACTTGATGGAGAGCGTCGCCTGGGGCGGCGCGGCGATGCGAAACGCCGACTGCATGAGCTTGTCGGTGGCGGCGCGGTCGTTGCCGACGACGATGGTGTCGGCCCCGAGCTGCGAGGTCCAGGTCACCGCGACCTGCCCGTGAATGAGGCGGTCGTCAACGCGAAGCAACTCGATCATGGTTTCCTCCTAAGGTTTGTACGAGCCCTACAGCTCGCCAGAGTCCGAGTCTTCCCCGACCCCTGCTGCGCCGGCGGTGAGGTCGTCGATGAGGCCGATACCCGAGCGCGACGCCTCGACCGTCTCGCGCAGCAGCGCGACGTTGGCCTCGCGCGCAGTGGGGTCGGGATCGAGCGGGAGCAGGGCGATCTCGAGCAGCAGGCCGAGGTTGAGTCCCGCCACGTAATAGGTGTCGGGACGCTCGGCCGAGACGAGGATGGCGCCCTGCGTGGTGCTGCCACCCGGGATGTCGGTCAGGACGACGGTGGGGTTGGCCGAGTCCATGGAGTCGATGGCGCTCTTGATCATGGAGGCGACGGTGGGGATGGTCTCCTTCGCCGTGACGCTCACGACGGAGGTCGGGCAGGGGTTGCCGAGGATCAGCTCGAGGGACGTAAGGATGCCCTTCGCAAATTCGGCGTGAGTTACGAGGACGAGGTTGTTGGGCATCTGGCTCCCTCTCTCTTTTGCTTTGGCTTGCCTTTCTCGTATTTATAGACGTTATAGACGTCTTGTATTTAGGTTCCGTTTCTCATTCTTATCTGTCAAATTGCAGTTTCTGAACGTCGTAATTTCAGCGGTAAACGGTATTTTTTTCAGATTTCTTGACTACTTCTTATAGACGTTATAGACGTCTTATCATCAGCGGCAGGGAGGAACCGTATGCTCAGAAGAATCAGGCGCGTTCACACCACAAGGACACCCATGCGTACGGCAGACGAGGAGGAGCTGAGCCGGGCGCACGTCGATCCGGAGCGAGCGACCCCCGCCTACGAGGGGTCGGCGGTCATCCAGGCCTCCGACCTTCAGACCCCCGAGGAGGCACGCGAGAGCGAACGCGCGATCAGCCGCCGTGACGAGCCGGGAACGCTGCGCCTCCTGGTTGCGCTCAACGTGGGCGTCATTCTCTGCGCCCTCGCCTACGTGCTCTTCCAGGGACCGAGCAACCTCGCCATCGGCGGTGCGTCGGGCCTCTCGATCGTCCTCTCGTCGGCAATTCCGGGGCTTCCCAACGACGTCGCGCTCTGGATCGTGAACGCGGTCCTCGTCATCGTTGGCCTCGTCTTCGTCGAGCGCAAGGCCGTGGCCTGGAGCGTCGTGGCGTCCGTCGCCCTCTCGGCGTACGTCTCCCTGTTCCAGTGGCTCATTCCCGTCTCCGCCTCGATCACGGGCGACCTCTGGCTGAACCTCTGCTGCACCGTTCTGCTCGTCGCCCTGGGAAACGCCATCGCCTACAATGCCGGGGCATCCACGGGCGGCATGGAGATCGTGGTCATGGCACTCGCACGGCACACGAGCCTCCCGGTCGGGCACGCCGTGACGGTGGCAAACGGCGGAATCGTGTGCGCGGGTGTCGCACTCTACGGGCCGCATGTGGGCCTCTACTGCGTGCTCGGCCTGCTCGTGCAGACCGTCGTGGTGAACGGCGTGCTCAACGACCTCAAGCAGCACAAGATCTGCACCGTCATCTGCCGACAGCCGGCTCGTGTGGAGGAGTTTCTCGTCCGCGAGCTCAGCCGGACAGCGACCATCACGCGTGGGTACGGAGCGTACTCCGGACGCGAGGTCTCCGTCATCATGACCGTGCTCACGCGCGCCGAGGCGACCCGTCTCGAGAAGTTCCTGCGCAAGATCGACCCGGACGCCTTCGTGACCTACGTGAACACCTCGCAGATCACCGGACACGGCTTCCGATGGGTGTAAGGCCCGCGACCGAGCCGCTCTTATCGGCCGATCGCGCTTCTAGGATTTGTCGCGGTTGTCACGCGCACTTCTAGGAGTCGGCGCCCTTGTCCGAGGGGCTTCTAGAAAATGCGGCCCTTGTCCGTCACGGGGGCCGCGAAGCCGTACAACCCCTCGGATTCTTAGACGCGCCGCGGACAAGGGCGCCGCTTCATAGAGGGACCGGCGACAAGGGCCGAGTTTCCTAGAAAGGCAAGCGACAAGGGTGGCGATTCCGAGAAGGACCCGCGGCGCCGCTACTCCTCGTCCACCTCGTCGTCGCCACCAATCTCCTCGAGCACGCCGAGCGCGGCCGGCATGACCTCCTCCTGCGTGCGATGGAACGGATAGGCCACCTTCTTGGTCTTGGGGTAGACCACGCCGCCGCGCTCCTTGAGGCGCAGCGCGGTCTGGCGCGAGACCTCAACGCCCTGGTAGACCAGGCGCCCGTTAGCAAGGGACACGCTCGCGCACCCCAGGCGCTGCGCGCGGATGCGCACGCGGGCACGGTCGAAGAGGTTGCGCCCGGCAAGCGGCAGCGCGCCAAAGTCCTTCTCGCACTCCTGCTGCAGCGCATCGACCTCCGCCAGGTCCACGGCCGCCGCCAGACGGCGGTACACGAGCACGCGCTTGTCCACGTCGGGCAGGTACTCCTCCGCCAGGAAGAAGTCGGCCGGCAGGTTGATGGTGACCTCGGCCTGCTCCACGTCGCGCGCCTCGCCGCGCGCCTCCGCCACGGCCTCCCCGAGCATCTGCGTGAAGAGGTCAAAGCCCACGCTGGAGAGGTTGCCGTGCTGCTCGGCGCCCATGAGCGAGCCCGCGCCGCGGATCTCCAGGTCGCGCATCGCGATCTTCATGCCGCTGCCCAGGTCCTGGTACTCGTTGATCGCCGTGAGGCGATCGGTGGCCTCGGGCGTGAGGGGCTGCTCGGCCGGGAACATGAAGTAGGCGTAGGCCTGCGTACGGCCGCGGCCCACGCGGCCCTTGAGCTGGTAGAGCTGCGCCAGACCCAGGCGCTGCGAATCCTCGATGATGAGCGTGTTGGTGTGCGGGTTGTCGATGCCGCTCTCGATGATCGTGGTGGCAACCAGCACGTCTATCTCGTGCTCCTGGAACTGCAGCATCACGTCCTCGACCTCGCGCGCGCTCATCTTGCCGTGGGCCACGCCGATGCGGGCCTCGGGCGCGGCCTCCGTCACGCGCTCCACCGCGTCGTCGATCGTGTGGACGCGATTGCTCACGTAGTAGACCTGCCCCTTGCGCGCGAGCTCCTCGCGGATGGCGGCGCTCACGATGTCCGGGTCCCACTCGCCCACCGTGACCTTGACCGGAAGGCGGCCGGGCGGCGGCGTCATGATGAGGCTCATGTCGCGCACCCCGCTCATGGCCATCTGCATCGTGCGCGGGATGGGCGTCGCGGAGAGCGTGAGCACGTCGACCTGCTCGCGCATGTTCTTGAGCTGCTCCTTGTGCTGCACGCCAAAGCGCTGCTCCTCGTCGATGATAACGAGGCCCAGGTCGTAGGGGTTGACGTCCGCGGAGAGCAGCCGGTGCGTGCCAATGAGCACGTCCACGCTGCCGTCCGCAAAGCCCTCGAGCGCCTTGCGCTGCCGCGCCGGCGTCACAAATCGGGAGAGCACGGCAACCTTGAGGTCAAAGGGCGCAAAGCGCGAGAAGAACGTCTCGAAGTGCTGCTGCGCCAGGATGGTGGTGGGGCAGAGCACCATGACCTGCTTGGCGTCCTGGCAGCACTTGAAGGCCGCGCGCAGGGCGACCTCCGTCTTGCCAAAGCCCACGTCGCCGCAGAGCAGGCGGTCCATCGGCCGGCGGGCCTCCATGTCCGCCTTGATGTCGGCGATCGAGGCGCGCTGGTCGGCCGTAAGCTCGTAGGGGAAGCTCGCCTCCATCTCCTCCTGGGCAGGTGTGTCCTGCGAGAAGGCGTAGCCGGGTACGGAGCTGCGACGCGTGTAGAGGTCCACCAGGTCGAAGGCCAGCTTCTTCGCCGAGCGGCGCGCCTTGCCGGTGGCGCGGGACCAGTCGGCAGTGTTGAGGCGCGTGAGGCGTGGGCTGGAGCCGTCCGGTCCCACGTAGCGCGTGATGCGATCCACCTGCTCGAGCGGCACGAAGAGCTTGTCCTCGCCAGCGTACTCCAGCAGGAAGTAGTCGCGCTCGCGGCCGGCGACCTCCTGGCGCACGATGTCCGCAAAGAGCGCGATGCCGTGCGTGGCGTGGACGACGTAGTCGCCGGGCTTAAACGGGAAGGTCACGCTCGTGGGGTCCACGCGACGGGCGCGGCGACGCGACTTGGCCGTACGCGAGGCGAGGTCGGAGACCGAGAGCACGGCGAGATGGGCGCCGGGGATCACGATGCCGGCCGGGACGGGCGCGTCGGTGAAGGTGACCCGCCCGCGCTCAAGGGGTTGTACCTGCGGCGCGTTGTTCTCGGCCGCAGTGCCCAAGGATTCGACGAAGGGGACGTTCTCATCAGAGAGGCGCAGCTCCAGGGACTCGCGAGCGCCGCGGTCCGGAACGGCAAACAGGACAGAGCAGTTGTCTGCGACGAGCTGCCGCACGCGACCCATGAGCTTGGCGTCGGAGCCCGCAATGCCGGGCTGGCGCACCTCCAGGTCTGCCGTGGAGGTGCCGGAGCCCGCTCGCAGCATGGACGAGAAGGACAGGCGCTGCTGCGCGCCAAAGTCCATCTCGCGCGGGGAGGTGTAGAGACCCTCGAGGCTCATGCGGGCCGTGTTTGCGGCGGCAACGAGCTCGTCGGTCGCGCGCATGCACTCGTCGAAGAGGGCGCGCGGCTCGGCGAGGACCACGAGCGCGTCTGCGGAGATGTGCTCGAGCGGGCTCGCCGTGCCCCCGTAGAGCTGCGGCAGATAGCGCTCGAGCGCCGGCGCGGCGGCACGCTGGCGAATGAGCTCCAGGTCAGCGGCGGTCTTGGTGCTGTCCTGCGCCGCCTTGAAGAGAGCGCGCTCGGCGCGGGCGACCGTCTCGTCCGTGAGCGCGAGCTCGCGGCAGGGCGCCACCGTGACCTCGCTCAGCTCGCCGATCGTCTGGCCCGTAGAGGGGACCATGCGGCGCACGCGATCGATTTCGTCGCCAAAGAACTCGATGCGCACCGGGCTCGTGGCCTGTGCGGGGAAGACGTCGACCGAGTCGCCGTGCACGTGGAAGGTGCCGGGGGCGTCCACGTCCCCGGCGTCGTTGTACCCCATGCCCACGAGCAGCGCCGGAACGTCCTCAAAGGGAACCTCCTCGCCCACGGTGAAGGTGCTCGAGGCGAAGTAGCCGCTGCCCACGGGTGGCACGCGACGCAGCAGGGCATGCGCGGACGCCACGATCACGCAGCTCTCGCCGGCGGCGAGGCGCGCCACGGAGCGGCAGCGCGCACCGATGACGGCATCGTCAGGGGCGGTGTCCGCCCAGGGACGGTCGCGGCGCTCGGGGTAGCGGCCCACGGCGTCCTGCCCGAGCCACGCCGCGAGCGCGCGGGCCGTCCGGTCGGCCGTCTCCTCGCCGGCAACGACGAGCAGGCAGGGCCGCGGGTTTCTCGCCCAGAGCGCGGCGAGCACGAGCGGGCGCGCGGACTGCGCGACGGAGAGGCTCGCGTCGTGGCCCGCATCGAGCTCGCGCACGAGCGGCGCGAGCTCCGGAGCGGCGGTCAGCTGACGGGAAACGCGGTCGATGAGCATGGGCTGCCTTTGCATGACAAGTGGCCGGCGTCCGGGCGGACGTCGGCTGCGGCGGGTGGTTCTTCTCGCCCCATTGTAGCGATACCGGACTGCCGCACGTTCTTCTCGCCCGCACCCAATACGCGTTTTCCAACGTTTCCGGGCCCTATTCCGTAGGAAATCGCGTATTGGGCCAGCTTGTCAGGCGAGAAGAACGCGCTGCCGGGACGCTACCCCAGGATCCGGCCGCTCTGCTCGGCGAGATCGGCGAGGCGTGCGGCGGCCGCGGCAACGTCCTCGTCGGACGCGCGCCAGCTCCAGTTGCCGTCCGCGACGCCGGGCACGTTCATGCGCGCCTCGTCGCCCAGCTCGAGCACGTCCTGCAGCGGCACGATCGCCACGTCGGCATCGCTCGCGAGCACGCGGCGCATGATGCCGTCCGCGACCTCGACGGCCTCCTCTCGCTCCAGGCCGTAGCGCTGCTCGCAGAACCCGACCAGCGTCTGGTTGTCATGCGTGCCCGTGTAGGCGACGGTCTCGGGGCGCGGGACGTAGCCCTCGCGCACGTCGTCGTCTGAGAACTGCGCGACGTCCATGCCGAGAAAACCCGTCGCCGCCATGAGCGCGCGGACCGCCGGCGTGATCGCTCCCAGGTCCTCCGCGATGAACGGCAGCGGACCAAACTGCTTGCGCGCCGCATCGAAGAGCTCCTTGCCCGGACCAAATGCGTACGCGCCGTCGCGCGCCGTCTTGCCCGCAGGAATCCCAAAGTACGACGAGAACCCGATGAAGTGATCGAGTCGCACCACGTCGTAGAGGGCCAGCATGCGGCTGAAGCGACGCAGCCACCAGCCGAAGTTCTGCTCGCGCAGGATGTCCCAGCGGAAGGCGGGGTTGCCCCAGTTCTGCCCGTCGGGCGCGAAGGCGTCGCCGGGCGCCCCGGCCTCGCGGCGCGCATAACCGCGCTCGTCCAGGTCGAAGATGTCCGGCTCGCTCCACACGTCGGCGGAGTCGGCCGAGATGAACATCGGCATGTCACCGATGATCTTGATGCCGCGCGCGTGCGCGTACTCGAGCAGGTCGTCCCACTCGCGCTGGAACTCGAACTGCAGGCGACGGTGCGCCTCGATCGCGTGACGCAGCTTGGGGTCGGACGCCAGGCGCGGCGAGTAGGTGCGGTAGGGCTCGGGCCACTCCTGCCAGGGCTTCTCGCCCAGGAGCTCCTTGCAGGCGCGGAAGGTCGCGTACGGCGTGAGCCAGTAGTCGTTCTCGTCGCAGAAGCTCAGGTAGTCGGGGTCGTTGCCGATGCGCTCGAGGCGGGCGAGCGCCGCCGGCGCGGGCAGCTCCAGAAGGCCCAGGTTGCCCGCGAAGGCCCCGAGCCCCGCGTACGGCGACCCAAAGCGGTCCGTGGGGTTGACCGGCAGAACCTGCCAGTACTTCTGACCGCCCGCGGCGAGCCAGTCGATGAAGCGGCGCGCCGGGGCGCCGAGGGTGCCGGGCCAGCCGCCGTTGGGGACGGAGGTGATGTGGCAGAGCACGCCCATGCCGCGCTCGAGCGGCGCCTGGAGGCGCTGCTCGTCGTGGAAGTGCAGCACCGCGGTGCCAAGCGGCCAGAGGAAGACCTCGGCCTGACCGTGGCTCAGGTGCGGCACGCGCCCGGAGACGACGTCGCTCACCTGCTTGTCGCCCACGGGGACCTTGACGGTGTGCGCCTCGGAGAGGCTCGCGTTGACGAGCACGCACACGCGCTCGTCCTTGCCGCGGCGCCAGAAGCCAAAGACGTCCTCACCGGACGAGAAGGGCTCGAACTCGCCGTCCACCAGCAGGTCCGGCAGCATCTTGCGCACCGCGATCGCGTTGCGGTAGATGTCGGTGCAGTCGCGCTTGCCGCCGTCCCACGGGAAGCTCGCACGGTTGTACGGGTCGCGGAAGCCCTCGACCCCGCGCTCGTCGCCGTAATAGACGCACGGGACGCCGGGCAGCGTCATCTGCAGGAGCGCCATCACCCACAGGCGCGCCTTCGCGAGGCCCACCTGGTCGTCGGAGAGACGCCACCCCGCGCGCTCGTCCTCGGGGATCGTGTCCGGGTCGGGCGCGCCGCCGAGCACCGTGAAGAGGCGCTCGCGGTCGTGGCTGCCCAGCAGGTTGAGCGCGGAGTAGAAGTTGTCGCGCGGGTAGTTCTCGCGCAGCTCCTCCAGGCGCGCCGCAAGCTCGCTCGCACCCATGTCGCCCCTGATGTAGGCGAGAAGGGCGGTGCGAACCGGGTAGTTCATCGTGGCGTCGAGCTCGGCACCCTGGAAGTACTGGCGCAGCTTGCCGTAGGCCGTCTTGTGGGAGGCGTCCTCCCAGACCTCGCCGATCAGCACGCCATCGGGCTTCTCGGACAGCAGCGCGCGCTTGATCTGGACGATGAACTCGTCCGTGAGCTCGTCGGCGACGTCGAGACGCCAGCCCCGCGCGCCCTGGCGCAGCCACCGACGGATGACGCCGGCGCGTCCGCACACGAGCTCGTGGAACGCCTCGCAGTCAGAGCGCACGGCCGGGAGGTTCTGGTCGCCCCACCAGCCGGCGTAGGTGCCATCCTCGTTGAAGGTGAACCAGTCACGATACGGCGAGGCCTCGCCCTGCCACGCACCCGGCTCGGCGTAGGTGCCAAAGCGGTTGAAGTAGCGCGAGTCCGCGCCCACGTGGTTGAAGACGCCGTCCAGGATGACGGAGATGCCGTGCTCCTCGGCGTCGACGCAGAGGGCGCGGAAGCTCTGCTCATCACCGAGCAGCGGGTCTATGCGCAGATAGTCGGCCGTGTCGTAGCGGTGGTTGCTCGCCGCCTCAAAGACGGGGTTGAGGTAGAGGGTCGTGATGCCCAGGTCCTCAAGGTAGTCGAGCTTCTCGCGGATGCCCTCGAGCGTGCCTCCGTAGAAGTCCCAGCACGCAACGTCGCCGTTCTCCAGACGACGATAGGTGGGCGGCGTGTCCCAGTCCTCGAGCACCTCGCGGCCGGGGCCGCCCTTTCGGCGCACCGCCAGCGTGTCCGCCGCGCGCTCGCGCCAGTCCTCGCCGCGCGCAAAGCGGTCGGGGAATATCTGGTAGACGATGCCCTCCCGGTACCAGCGCGGCTGGCGGGCGCGGGGCGAGAAGACCGTGATCTGGAACGACGGGGGGTCGCCATAGGCGAAGGCGCCCTCTCCGGTGGTCCACCCCTCGCGCGCGCCGTAGCGCCACACCGCGCCGTCGCTCGCCTCGATGTCGAAGTTGTACCAGACGACACCGGTCTCGGCCGGCTTGTACGTGGCGGTGAAGCGCAGCCCGCCGGCGTACTCGGCGCCGCGCATCTCAATGAGCTCCTCGCCGCGGGCGTCGGTCCACACGCGCAGGGTGCAGAAGGTGACGTCATCCTCCCACACGTCTATGCTCAGCGAAACGGTGCCGCCCAACTGGACGGCACCGAATGGAGACCTGTACTCACGCTCTGAGGTTACGTGGCGTGCTCTCAAACGCTAGTCTCTCCTCTTGTTGTACCTGATGATCTCCGGGTGGAGGTCATGGTAGATGTCCATGTAGTCGTTCGCGGCGCGACGCCAGCTGAAGTCCGCGTCCATCGCCTGGAGCTGAATCTTACGCCAGGTCTCGGGCTCGGTCCAGAAGATCTCGCAGGCGCCGAGAAGCGTGTCGGCCATCTCGTCGGCGTTCATGTTGGCAAACGAGAAGCCCGTGCCCTCGCCGGTGTACTTGTTGTACGGCATGACGGAGTCGCGCAGGCCACCGGTCTCGCGGACCACGGGCAGCGTGCCGTAGCGCATGGCGATCATCTGGGAGAGGCCGCACGGCTCGAACTCGGACGGCATGATGAGGAGGTCGCCGCCGGCGTACATGCGGTGCGAAAGCGCGTTGTCAAAGGCGATGCGCGCGCACATCTGGTCGCCGTACTTGGCGTCGAAGTAGCGGAAGGCGTCCTCGTGGTCCTTGTCGCCCGTACCGAGAATGGCCACCTGGACGCCGCGCTGCATGAGATGGTCCATCGCGTAGCGCACCAGGCCCAGGCCCTTCTGGTCCGTGAGGCGACCGATGGAGACGACGAGCGGGCGCGTGGGGTCCTGCGCCAGGCCCAGCTCCTCCTGGAGGGCGCGCTTGCACTCCGCCTTGTTCTCCAGCTCCTTGGCCGTGTAGTTGGCCGGGATCATGGGGTCGGTCGCGGGGTCCCAGATGGTCTGGTCGATGCCGTTGAGGATGCCGCGCAGCACGTTCTGGCGACGGCGGAAGATGTCGTCGAGGCCCTCGCCGTAGAAGGGCATCTGCAGCTCGTAGGCGTAGCTCGGGCTCACCGTGGTGAGGAAGTCCGTGTAGCAGAGGGCGCCCTTCATGTAGTTGATGGAGTCGCGGTCGCAGTAGAGCTGGTCGCGCGCGGCGGGGATGTGGGCGAGGCCCAGCACCTCCTCGAGGACCTTGTCGCTGTACTGGCCCTGGAACTTCACGTTGTGAATCGTGAAGACGGTCTTGACGTTGGCGCACTGCGGGACCTGCTGATAGAACTCGCGCAGGAAGACGCAGCAGAGCGCCGTCTGCCAGTCGTTGCAGTGCAGGACGTCGCACTCGAGCTCCGGCACCTTGGCGATGGCCTCGCAGATGGCCTTCGAGAAGAACGCGAAGCGCTCGCCGTCGTCGAAGTAGCCGTAGAGGCCGTCGCGCTTGAAGTAGGCCTCGTTGTCCACGAAGTAGAAGTCAAGATCCTGGAGCGTGAGCTTCTCGATGCCGCAGTACTCGTTGCGCCAGGCGAGCGGCACGTAGAAGTCGGCTACGTGCTTCATCTGGTCCTTGTACTCCTGCGGGATGCTCGCGTACTTGGGCAGGATCACGGCGACGCGGGCGCCGGCGTGCTTGAGAGCGCGGGGCAGCGAGCCCGCCACGTCACCCAGGCCGCCCGTCTTGGCGAAGGGCACGGCCTCGGAGGACGCGAAGAGCACGCGCAGCTTCCTGCGCTTGGCTGTGGTTGCCATGGAACTCCCCCTCGCCTACTCGTGGGCCTTCTCGGTGATGAGGACCTCCTCGGGCGTGCCGCGCAGCTCGGTGCCGGCAGGGACCACGTTGCCGCGGTCCACGATGGCGTTCTCGACCCGCGCGCCGCTCTTGACGACGCAGCCCTGCATCACGATGGAGTTGCGAACCGTGGCGCCCGCCTCGACGATGACGTTGCGGCCCAGGATGGAGTCGCTCACGCTGCCGTAGATGCGGTCGCCCGAGGCCACAGCGGAGTTGAGCACGCGGGAGCCCACCTCGAACTTGGCGGGAGGCGTATCGTGCGTCTTGGTCTTGATCGAGCGGTCCGCGGGGAAGAGCTCGGCGGTGATGCGCGGGTCGAGCAGGTCCATGTTGGCGCGGAAGTAGCTGCGCTTGTTGAAGATCGGCGCGACGTAGCCGCCGAACTCGTAGGTGCGCACGTCGACGCGGCCAAAGTCGCCGGCCATCGCCTCGAAGAGGTCGAGGTAGTCCGTCGGCGCGTACCAGTCGAACATGTCAAGCAGCAGCTGGCGGTTGATGATGAAGCAGTCGAGGAACATCGTGTCGCCGAAGTTGACGCCCTGGCGCACGCCCTGGACGCGGCCGTCGATGACGTCGAAGGCGGTCACGTCGGTGTCCTTCTCGGATGCCGTCTTGGTGAGGACCGTGATGTCGGCACCGGACGCCTTGTGCGCCTCGTAGACCTCGTCGAGGTCGATGTTGAAGACGAAGTTGGCCGTCGAGCAGATCACGGCGTCTGCGTTGCTGCGCGTGAAGTAGGCCTTGTTGTGGATGAGGTCGCGCAGCAGGAAGCGGGCGCCGGTGCGCGAGGTGCCGAACGCGGAGCCGGGCAGGATGAACAGGCCGCCGTTCTTGCGGTCGAGGTCCCAGTCCTTGCCGGAGCCCACGTGGTCGATGATCGAGCGATAGTTGTACGGCATGACCATGCCCACGGTACGGATCCCGCAGTTCACGAAGTTGGACAGGGCAAAGTCAACGAGGCGGTAGCGGCTGAAGTACGGCAGCGACGCCACGGGGCGGCTCTCGGTGAGCGCGCTGGTCTCCTTGGCGGAGTAGTTGCAGGTGATGAGGCCGATGACCTTCTCCATGACTAGTTCTCCCCCTTTCCGACGACAACGTCGTTGCCGATGACGGCGGTGTCCTTGGTGGTGTCGACGCTGCCGACGCTGACGTTCTCCTCGACCACGGAGTTCTCGCCGAGAATCGCGCGGACGACGTTGGCGCCGTCCTTGACCACGGCGCCCGGGAGCAGCACCGAGTCGATGACGGTGGCGCGCTCGCCGACGTAGGCGTCAGTCGAGAGGATCGAGTGCTTGACCGTGCCATAGACCTGGCAGCCGTTGGCGATGAGGGCGTCGTCGATCGTGCCGTCCTTGCCCACGAACGCAGGCGGGCGCGTGGAGGCGTTGCTCATGATCGGGAAGTCGGTGCTGAAGATGTCGAAGGCGGGGTTGGGCCCGAGGAGGTCCATGCTCGTCTCGTGGTAGCTGGAGATGGTGCCGACGTCACGCCAGAAGCCCTCGAACTTGTAGGTGAACAGGCGCTTTCCGTCCGCCAGCAGCTTGGGGATGATGTTGCCGCCAAAGTCGTGGGCGGAGTTCTGGTCGTTGGCGTCCTCCTTCAGCGTCTCGACGAGAAGGTCGGCGTTGAAGATGTAGATGCCCATGGAGGCGAGGTTTGAATCGGGCTTCTTGGGCTTCTCGGAGAACTTGGTGATGCGGCCGTCGTCATCGGCGGTCAGGATGCCGAAGCGGGAGGCCTCCTCCCAGGGCACCGGCATGACGGCGATCGTGAGGTCCGCGTTGTTCCTCTTGTGGGTGGCCAGCATGTCGGCATAGTCCATGCGATAGAGCTGGTCGCCGGAGAGGATGAGCACGTACTCCGGATCGTTGGTCTCGATGTAGCCGAGGTTCTGCGTCACGGCGTCAGCGGTGCCCTCGTACCAGGCGCCACCGGTCTGCGTGGCGAAGGGCGGCAGGATGGCGACGCCGCCGCCGCGCTCGTCGAGGTTCCACGCCTCGCCGGTGCCGATGTAGCTGTGCAGCAGGTACGGACGGTACTGCGTGAGCACGCCGACCGTGTTGATGCCCGAGTTCGCGCAGTTCGACAGAGCAAAGTCGATGATGCGGAACTTACCGCCGAACGAGACGGCGGGCTTTGCCACGTTGCTCGTCAGCGCACCGAGACGGCTGCCCTGCCCTCCGGCGAGGAGCATTGCGATGCACTCTTTCTTGCTCATACCCCCACTCCTTTCGACAACCCAACACACGGGGGCCCGAGGCCCCCGGCAAGTACTACAACCTAAATGTGCCAGATATCACCCATGTACTCACGAATCGTTCGGTCTGAGGAGAAGTATCCGGCCTTGGCGGTATTGTGGAGCGCCGAGCGGTTCCAAGCGCGGCGGTCGCCGTAGGCTCCGGTGAGCTCGTCGAAGGCCTGGACGTAGGCGTGGAAGTCGCGCAGGACCAGATCCGGGTCGTTGTCCACCATGAGATAGTCGTGAATGCTCTCGAAGTTGCCCGAGAGGCGCGCGAGCGAACCGTCGGTGAGCATGTCCACGATGCGGCCGAGACGGTCGCGATCGCCGTTGTACATGTCCCACGCGTAGTAGCGACCCGACGCGCGCAGCGCGTCGACCTCGTCGGCGTGCAGGCCAAAGATCTTGATGTTCTCGGGACCCACGAGCTCGGAGATCTCGATGTTGGCGCCGTCGAGGGTGCCGAGCGTGATCGCCGCGTTCATCATGAGCTTCATGTTGGAGGTGCCGGAGGCCTCGGCGCCGGCGACGCTGATCTGCTCGGAGATCTCCGCGGCGGAGTAGATGAGCTGCGCGTTGGAGACCGCGAAGTTGGGCACGAAGGCCACCTTGATCTTGTCGTTCACGCGCTCGTCGTTGTTGATGACGTCCGCGACGGAGTTGATGAGGCGGATGACCTCCTTGGCGAAGGTGTAGCTCTGGGCGGCCTTGCCGGAGAAGATGAACGCCGTGGGACGCGGGCTGTAGTTCGGGTCCGTGAGGATGCGGTTGTAGACGTCGAGGACCTTGAAGACGTTGAGGAGCTGGCGCTTGTAGGCGTGGAAGCGCTTTACCTGGACGTCAAAGACCATGTTGGTGTCGAGCTCGACGCCCGAGGTCTCCTTGATGTAGGCGGCCAGACGCTCCTTGTCGGCCTTCTTGGCGACCTCCATGCCGTCGAGGAAGCTCGCGTCCTGCTCGAACGGGATGAGCTTCTCGAGCTCCATCGCGTCGTCCATCCAGCCGTCACCGATGGCCTCGGTGATGAGCTTGGAGTAGGCCGGGTTAGCCTCGGCGAGGAAGCGACGGTGCGTGACGCCATTGGTCTTGTTGTTGAAGCGGTGCGGCATCATCTCGTAGAACTCGTGGAACACGGTGTCCTTGAGGATCTGCGTGTGCAGCGCGGAGACGCCGTTGATCGAGTGCGAGAAGATGATCGAGAGGTTGGCCATGCGGACCTGGCCGTCCCAGAGGATCGCGGTGTTCTGGAGAACGTTGGTCCAGTTGCCCTCGTTGGGCGAGAGGTGGTTGGCCAGGCTCTCGCGATAGCGGCGGTCGACCTCCTCGATGAACATGTAGAGGCGCGGCAGGAGGTTGCGGAAGGTGTTAATCGGCCACTTCTCCAGGGCCTCGGGCATGACCGTGTGGTTGGTGAAGGAGATGGTCTCCTTGGCAATCTTGTAGGCGAGGTCGAAGTCAACGCCCTTCTCGTCCACGAGCAGGCGCATGAGCTCGGGGCCGCACATGGCGGGGTGCGTGTCGTTGGTGTGGATGCACACGTGCTCACCGAGGTGCTCCCAGTCGGGACCGAACTCGCGCTCGTAGGTGCGCAGGATGGTCTGCAGGCCAGCGGAGACGAAGAGGTACTCCTGCTTGAGGCGCAGCATGCGGCCGTGCTCGCCGGCGTCGTTGGGATAGAGAATCGTGGAGATCGCCTCGACGTCGGAGCGGAACTTATTGGCGCGTGCGTAGTCGCCGGCGTTGAAGGCGTCGAGGTCGAAGTCCTCGGTGTAGGGCTCGGCCGACCACAGGCGCAGCTTGTTCACGACCTTGCCGCCGTAGCCGATGATGGGCACGTCGTACGGGACGGCGCGGACGACCTCGCCGCCCTCCTGGGTGAACCAGAACTTGCCGTCCTCCTCGTGGCGGACGACCTGGCCGCCAAAGCGCACGAGCACGGAGGAGCCGTCCTTGCGCGTCTCCCAGGGGAAGCCGTTGGCGAGCCAGTTGTCCGTACGCTCGACCTGGCGGCCGCCCTCGATGTACTGGCGGAAGAGGCCATAGCGATACCGCATGCCGTTGCCGTAGCCGGCCATGCCCTCGTGCGCCATGGAGTCGAGGAAGCACGCGGCCAGACGACCCAGACCGCCGTTGCCGAGGCCGGGGTCGACCTCCTGGCGGCAGAGGCCCTCAAGGCTCGCGCCCATCGACTCGATGCCGGAGGCGACCATGTCGCGGATGCCAAAGTTGATCAGGTAGTTGTCGAGCAGGGGGCCGAGAAGGAACTCGAGGGAGAAGTAATAGACCTTCTTGGTGCCCTTGGGGTGGGACTCGGGGAAGATCGCGCGACCCTTGTTGGCGATGAGCTCGGCGAGGGCGAAGTAGCGCTCGTGGTCGGGAAGCTCCTCAAAGGGGGTGCCGTAGCGCGTGAGGCACGCCTCGCGGTACTGCTCGACGAAGTCCTGCTCGTTCTCGAAGATCTTGGTGTTGTCGTTCAAAACTACTCCTTGCATCGTGGCGACACGTACTCGGGGCGCACGGGTGCGCCCGCGCCGGGAGGCGTCGCTGACCCTCCCGCTGGTTGGGGCCGCCCGTGGGCGGCCCCTGTAAGCTTACTCCGACGAAGCCTTCTTCTTCGCGGCGGGCTTCTTTTCTGACTTCTCCTTTACGGCCGCGGCCTTCTTCGTCGCGGACTTCTTGGGCGCGGAGGCCTTCTTCGTCGCGGGCTTCTCCGCCGGCTTGTCGGTCTTCTCGTCCGACTTCTTGGCCGTCCTCTTGGCGGCGGGCTTCTTCTCGGCGGCCGCGGTCTTCTTGGCCGGGCGGCGCAGGGTGCCGGTCCGCTTGAGGACCATGCCGGCCAGCGGCGGCACGCGCACGACGATTGACTGCTCGCGACCGTTCCACGGCTCGTCCTGGCACTTGATCTTGCCGGTGTTGACGACGCCCGAGCCGCCGAAGCGCTCGTTGTCGGAGTTGAAGAGCTCCTCGTAGACGCCCCACTCCGGCACGCCCATGCGGAAGTCCTCGCGCGCGTTGACGTCGAAGTTGATGAGGATGACCAGGTCCTCCTTGGGGTCGTCGCCCTTGCGGATGAAGCTGATGATGGACTGGTCGGCGTTGTCGGCGTCAATCCACTCGAAGCCCTCGGAGTCGAAGGCGCGCTGCCACAGCGTGGGGTGCTCGTTGTAGAAGCGGTTGAGGTAGCGGATGAAGCGCTGCTGGTGACGGTGGGTGTCGTACTGCTCCGCCAGGAAGTACTGAATGCCCTCGTAGTAGCGCCACTCGATGAACTGGGCGATCTCGTTGCCCATGAAGTTGAGCTTGCCGCCGGGGTGCATCATCTGATAGAAGGCGAGCGTCCTCATGCCGGCGAACTGACGCCAGTAGTCGCCGGGCATGCGCGTGATGAGCGAGCACTTTCCGTTGACGACCTCGTCATGGGAGAGCGGCAGGATGAAGTTCTCGTTGAACTGGTACATGGAGGAGAACGTGAGCATGCGGTAGTTGCCCGGGCGCCAGGGGAAGTCCGTCTGCATGTAGTGCAGCGTGTCGTTCATCCAGCCCATGTCCCACTTGAAGTGGAAGCCCAGGCCGCCGTCCTCGGGCGGGTAGGTCACGAGCGGCCACGCGGTGGACTCCTCGGCGATCATCATGACGTCGGGGTGCTCCTTGCCCATGACCGAGTTGGTCTGGCGGATGAACGCGGAGGCGTCGAGGTCCTCCTCGGTGCCCTTCTCGTTGAAGCGCTTCTGTCCCGGGTCGTCGATGCCGAAGTTCATGTAGAGCATCGACGAGACGCCGTCCATGCGGATGCCGTCGGCGTGGAAGAGGTTGGCCCAGAACAGGGCGTTGGAGACGAGGAAGGAGCGGACCTCGCCGCGACCGTAGTGGAACTGGTGGGTGTTCCAGTTGGGGTGGATCTTGTGCTCGTAGAGCATGCCGCCGTTGAAGTTGGCCAGGCCCTCGGCGTTGGCGCAGAAGCCACCACACACCCAGTCGAAGATCACGCCGATGCCGGCCTCGTGGCAGGCGTCGATGAAGTGCATGAACTGCTTGGGATTGCCGTAGCGGGACGTGGCGGCGTAGTAGCCGGTGGGCTGGTAGCCCCAGGAGCCGTCGAACGGGTGCTCGTTGACGGGCATGATCTCGATGTGGGAGTAGCCCATCTCCTTGACGTACTCGACGAGCTCGTCGGCGAGGTCGTCATAGGAGTACACGACGCCGCGCTGCGCGGGGAACGGGTCGCCGGGGCCGGGATAGGTGCCGTCCTCGCGGGGCTCGCCCTGGGGCTCGTCACCGTGGCGACGCCAGCTGCCCAGGTGCACCTCGAAGATGTTGAGCGGCTCGGCGAACATGTCGCGATGGGAGCGCTGCTCGAGGTAGTGGGCGTCCTTCCAGGCGTAGCCGTCGAGGTCGAAGGTGCGCGACGCGGTACCGGGGACCTTCTCGGCGTAGAAGCCGTACGGGTCGGCCTTGTAGAGCTTGCGCCCGTCGTTGCACTCGATGAGGTACTTGTAGAGGGCGCCCTCCTCGATGCCGGCAACGAAGCCCTGCCAGATGCCACCGGTCTCGGTCGGGTAGAGCGGCGTGGCCGTCTCGTCCCAGCCGTTGAAGTCACCGATGACGTGGACGCTCCTCACGTCAGGCGCCCAGACGGCAAAGTGGTAGCCGTGAGTGCCGTCGTCCGTGACGGCGGGGTGGGCGCCCATCTTCTCGTAGCTCCTGTACCACTCGCCGCGAGCAAAGAGGAAGAGGTCATCGTTGCTCAGGTAGAGAGTGCTGTCGAGAGATTCCATGTCACGCTCCTCGAAGGTCTGTGCACAGGACAACACTCATTGTGAGTCTTACGTCAACCGGGTGTCCACGAAAAGGCGGTGAGTGCGGGCAACGGGACGGCGAGCAGGGCGCACGGATGGGAACCTTCCCGCGGCGCGAGGCCCTTCTCGCCTGGTCGGTTCCTCCGCGTTCCGCAAAGAGGCCGACTTGGCGGGGCCTCGCGGGACACGAAGAGGCACGACCTGCAGTTCTTCTCGACCAGGTATAAAGATTGGCCGACTTGGCACGCAGTTCTCTGCCAAATCGGCCTCTTTGCGGAACGCGCCACCCGCACAGAAAAGGCCCGCCGGGGCCGAGAGGCACCGACGGGCCGGACGTGCGATGGTTTGTACCTAGTAGTTGATCTTCTGCTCCTCGAAGTAGGCGCGCGGGTGGTTGCACACCGGGCAGACCTCGGGGGCCTCGGCGCCCACGTGCAGGTGGCCGCAGTTGAGGCACTTCCAGACCTTGACGCCCTCGCGAGCGAAGACCTCGCCCTTCTCGACGCGCTCGGCGAGCTTGAGGTAGCGCTCCTCGTGGTGCTTCTCGATCTCGCCGACCATGCGGAACTTGGCGGCGATCTCCGTGAAGCCCTCGGCCTCGGCGGTCTCGGCGAAGCCCTTGTACATGTCGGTCCACTCGTAGTTCTCGCCGGCAGCGGCGTCCTTGATGTTGGTCAGGGTGTCGGGCACCTCGCCGCCGTGGAGGTACTTGAACCAGAGCTTGGCGTGCTCCTTCTCGTTGCCGGAGGTCTCCGTGAAGATGTCGGAGATCTGGACGTAGCCCTCCTTCTTGGCCTTGCTCGCGTAGTAGGCGTACTTGTTGGTGGCCTGGGACTCGCCGGCGAAGGCGGCCTCGAGGTTCTTCTTCGTCTGCGAGTTCTCAAAGTCGATGCCCATGGGAGGCTCCTCTCCGTCCCCCGGGAGGGACACTTTCCTGCGCCGGGCGCTCACCCGACGAACCAACCGATGTCAAACGTACCACGCCCCGTCACCCGGTCGGCAGAAGCCCTCGCGGGACAGCTCCCCCAGGAGGGCCTCGACCTCGGAGGCGCTTATCGGCCTTCTACCCGCTTTCTCCTCCACGCTTGCAAGCTCTTCGCAAATGGAGGAAAGACACACGCCGCCCGGTTCGCCACGGTGGGCGAGAAGAACGCGCAGCAGCTCGGCGCGCTTCTGACGGTGAGAGCCCTCGAAGCGCGACTGCCGCGCGTGGCTGGCGGAGCGCCGCGATGGGTTGGGAACGGTGCGCTTGAGATAGGCGCCGTAGTCGAGCAGGGCGTAGTACCAGGCCCGCGGGTCGTCCGTGGGGTCGCTCGCGTCGGGCGGGCAGGTCGCGCGCAGGATGGGCACGAGCGCGCGGTCGCTCACGCGCTCCTCGTCTGGGAAGAGCTCGTGGAGCAGGACCGTGCGCACGTTGGTCTCCAGGTAAACGGAGGGCAGGTCAAAGGCGAAGGCGCGAATGCCCGCCGCCGTGGCAGGGCCCACGCCGGGCAGCGCCTCGAGCGCCGCGGTCTCGGCCGGAAGCTCGCCGCCGAGCGCCGCCACCGCCTGCGCCGCGCGGTGCAGCGCGAGGGCGCGCCGGTTGTAGCCGAGGCCCTGCCACTCCTCGAGGACGTCCGCGGGCTCGGCGGCCGCGAGCGCGGCGGGCGTGGGGAAACGCTCGAGCCAGCGCTGCCAGCGGCCATCCACGCGCGTGGTCTGTGTCTGCTGGAGCATGACCTCGGAGATCCAGATCTCATAGGGGTCGCGCGTACGTCGCCATGGCAGGTCGCGATAGAGCTCGCGGCCGCGCCCCAGAACGAGGGAGCGAAAGGCCGCAAGGTCCTTCTCGCCCGCGGGGCCCTCCACTGCCGTCATGCGCACGCGGTTCCGGCAGCGCGCCGGGCCTCGTCCTCGGGCGCAAGCTCAAAGGTCGCGTGCGGAACCGGGGAGCGTCGCTCCACCACGAGCTGGTACAGCGTCACGCTGGAGAAGAGCCCGCGGAGCAGGCGCTCGGCGTTGCACCAGACGGAGGTGTAGCGGCACTGCTCGCGATTGGGACAGGGGGTGCCCTCGCCGTCTGCGTTGAGGCAGCACGAGAGGGCAACGGGGCCCTGGACGGCCTCGACGACCTGCAGGAGGGTGGTCTCGCGCGGGTCCACAGCCAGGCGCATGCCGCCGCTTGCGCCGCGAGTGTTGGTGACGATGCCGGCGGACGCGAGGTCGCGCTGGATCGAGCGGGCAAACGAGTAGGGGACGCCGCTCTCGCGGGCGGCGGTGCGCACCGAGAGGATCCCGTCGGGCTTCTCGACCAGCTCGGATATCATGCGCAGGGCGTAGTCGGTCTTCTTGGAAACGTCCATGTGACTCCCCTCGAGTTCGAGGACCCTCCTAGATCTCCCAGTCGAGCACGGGCCAGCCGTGGCGACGGGCGCTGATCGCGAGCGTCTTGCCGGGACAGACGGCCCGGGGCTCGCGCGCGGCCTTGAGCAGGGCGGCATCGGTGTGGTGGTCGGCGTAGGCACGCTCGAGCACCCAGGCACCGGCGCCGAGACGGGCGTCGCACCACGCCTCGACCGCGCGGACCTTCTCGGCCCCCGCCACCACCGGGCCGTCGACCCGTCCCGTGTAGCGGCCCCGGTCGTCGCGCTCCATGCGCGTGGCGGCAAACCCGTCCGCGCCCATGCGGCTGGCGGCGACCTCGGCGATCGGCTCGAAGGTGGCCGAGACGAGCAGGACGATCATGCCCTTCTCGTGGCACCAGGCGACCTCGTCGAGCGCCTGCGGGCGGTAGAGCGGCGCGAGGATCTCGTCGTGGAAGCCCGTCATCACAGCGTCGACCTCCTCGGAGGTGCGGCCGGCAAGCGAGCCAAAGACAAGCTCGCGCGCCTCATCCTGGCGATACGGCAGATGGAGCTTGTAGCGGGCGCCCCACCACACGAGGCGCGCCAGGCGAAGCGGCGACATCAGCCCGTGCGAGAGGAGGTAGCGCGTGAACAGCGAGCCTGACTGGCCGTCGATGGTCGTGCCGTCGAAGTCAAAGACCGCGACGCGCCAAGGCTGTGTGTGAGTGCTGGCTGTCATGTGCGCCCCGCTTTCGCGTTGGTGTGACGCAGATATGATAGCGCGACGCGTGCATTCGCGCGCGCCGATGGGGTGAGCGGGCTATTCGCAAGAAAAAAGGGGTCCCTTGCGGGACCCCTGAACGTGCAATGGCGGGATGTAAGGGACTCGAACCCTCGACCTCCGACGTGACAGGCCGGCGCTCTAACCAGCTGAGCTAACACCCCGTGCGCCTTGCGCGGGAGCTATTCTCTCACACCCCTCAAGGCGTGACAAGGCCCAAATTCAAAAAAGTTGGCGGCGGCTCGGCGCACACAAAACCTACGCGAGCGCGACGTCAGTCGTGGCGCCGGTGCTGTCCGTCACGCGCAGCGTGGTCCCGTCGAGCTCCGCAGACGTGACGTCGCCGGAGCCTCCCACGGGGTTGCCATCCGGTCCCACCACGTATGTGACACCGCTCAGGTGCCCGCCGATCACGTAGCTGACAACGTCCCAGCCGCCGTCGCGGTTCTCGGGGATGAGCAGGGTGTCCGCCGTGCGGAGCAGGCCGTAGGGCGTGCCCTCGAGGGAGATGATCACGTCCCCCACGGCGTTCACGACGCCCCAGGCACCGTCATCACTCTGACGCAGAGCGTACGTCTCGCCCGCGTAGCTCACGGTGTCACCGTCGGCGCCCACCTGCTCGGAGCCCGCGTCGTGCTCCCGCTGCTCCTCCTGGACCTGCAGCTCAGACTCCGTGGGGCGCAGCGTCTGGTCGTGGGTCGTCTGCTCCTCGGCGGGCGGGAAGACGAGCGAGGTGACCAGCGTCCCCAGAGCAAAGACGACCGCCAGCGCCAGCACGGCGGCAACGACCAGAAGGACTATGTTGAGGGCGCTGCGCCGGGGGCCGGCCTGGGGGACGCGTGCCTCCGGATGCCGCTCGGCGTAGCGGCGCTCGGCGCTCTTCCTCGCGCGGTCGGCCGCCTCGGCGGCGTTCTTGCGCGTGGTGACGTGGGCTCCCTGGCCGGCGCCGATGGTCGAGATCTCGTCCGAATCGCTCGCGAGCGCCGGAGCCCGCCTGCGCGCACGGCGCGCGCTCGGGGCCGCATGGCTTGCGCGGTGTGCCGGGCGGGCGTTCTTCTCGTCCCTGTTCTTGTCCCTGAAAGGCATGGGTACTCCCCCGATCGCTAGACCTCGCGGCGCTCCTCGATGGCGCGCCCGAGCGTCACCTCATCAGCGTACTCCAGATCCCCGCCCACCGGCAGCCCGCTCGCCAGGCGCGAGACGCGCACGCCGAGCGGCCTGATGGTCCGGGCGAGGTAGGTCGCCGTGGTCTCACCCTCGACGTCCGGATTGGTGGCGAGGATGACCTCCGAGACCTCGCCGCTTGCCAGCCGCGCCAGGAGCTCCCGCACGTGGAGCTGCTCCGGGCCGATCTTGTCCATCGGGCTGATGACGCCGCCCAGGACGTGATAGAGCCCGTGGTAGCTGCCCGTCCGCTCGATGGCGCTCACGTCGCGAGGCTCGGATACCACGCAGACCGACGTGCGGTCGCGCGATGCGTCGGCGCACACGTCGCAGGTCTCGCGCGTAGCGTAGGAGAAGCAGACCGGGCAGAAATGCACCTGCTGCTTGACCTCCAGAATCGCCTGCGCGAGACGGCGCGCCTGGTCGACGTCGGCCTCGAGCAGATAGTAGGCGATGCGCTGGGCAGACTTGGGGCCGATGCCGGGAAGCCTCCCCAGCTCGTCGAGCAGTCGCTGCAGCGCGCGCCCGTCGTTGATGGATGCGTCCATGGACACGGTCGCGCGGCCTAGAACAGGCCCGGGATGCTCATGCCGCCGGTCACGGCGCCGAGCTGCTGGCTGGTCATCTGCTCGGCGGACTCGAGGACGTCGTTGACGGCGGCGAGGATCATGTCCTGCAGCATCTCCACGTCCTCGGGGTCCACGGCGGCCGGGTCGATCGTGAGCGAGGTCAGGCGCAGGTCGCCCGTCGCGGTGACCTTGACGGCACCGCCGCCCGCGCTCGCGGAGACCTCCGTCGCGGCCGCCTTCTGCTGCGCGGCAAGGAGCTGCTCCTGCATCTTGCGGGCCTGGGCCATCATCTGGTTGCGGTTCATGCCGCCCATGTTGAATCCCTTGGACATGTCGTTTCCTTTCGTCGTTGCCTTAATCGGTTGGCGAGAAGTGCGGTCTAGTCGTTCTCTTCGTCGTCTTCGCTGTCGTCGACGGGCTCGTCGATGAAGCCGGCGTCCTCCTCCGGCCCCTCCTCGTAGGAGAGCTCCTCGGCCGCCTCCTCGTCGGACGTGGTGGCGGCGGGCTCCACGCTCACCGAGAGGGGCTGGCCGAAAGCGGCGCTGAGCTGGGCCGCGATGTCGGCGAACTCCGGCGTGAGGTCCTGCGCGGCCTGCCCGACGGGGGCTTGTCCAGCCGCTCCGCGCTCCTCGCTACGCTCGTCGCTCACTGCGTGAGTCGCGCTGGGCAAGCCCCCGTCGGGCAGGCCGGCCGAAGCCGTTTCGGCGGAGTTCGCCGCGGGGGGCTCGGCGGGCGCCGCGTCGGCCAGCTCGGTCTCGGCGGAGTCCGCGTAGGGGGTGAGGTCGGCGTCGGTGTAGGGGACGGGGTCGGGCTCGGGGGCGTCCCAGGGCATGGGGTAGCTCGGGGCAGGCTGGGGCGCAGGCGCCGGCGCGGTCGTCGGTGCGGGCGCGGCGGCCCGCGAGATCGCCTGGTTCGCGAGACTCGACTCGACGTAAACGACCTGACGCGGGCCAAAGGCCATGGCCACGACCGGGTCCACGCTCGCGCGAACATCCGAGCGCTCGAGCATCTTCGCCGCAAAGTGCGAGCCCTTGGGCAGGGACACCGTGAGGCGCGTGCCGTCGTCGGACACGGCGGTGGACGAGAGCAGCAGCGAGCCCTTTGCCGGGGCCTGCTTCACGAGCTGGTCGACGACCTGCTTCCAGGTGCGCTGGAGGTCGCCGTTGGTGCGGCCGCCGCCAGAGGGGGACCCAAAGCTCCCACCCTTCTCGGCGCGCGCCGCCGGTTTGGGTTCACGCTGTGGCGCCGAGGGCGCCGCGGCGGGCGACGCGCTCTTCTCACTAACCTTTTTACCTGCGGAGACGTTGACGTCGACCGCGGCGGGAGCTTGAGCGGTGAACCCAAACCCGTTTTGGGGTTTGGGTTCGACGACGGTCCCGGCCGCGGGAGGCGCCGCGGCAACCGGCACGGCGGGCGCCTGCTCAAGGGCCTTCTCGACCGCGGGGGCCGCGGAGGCGAGGGCGCCGGGCGTTGCAAGGATGGCAACCTGGCGCTCGAGGTCGGCGATGCGCTCGGCGAGGGACTCGAGGGTGAGGTCGGATTCCGGGCGGGCGATGCGCGTGAGGGCGATCTCCAGAACGAGGCGCTGGTTGGTGGCCGTGCGCATCTCGCCGGAGGCCTCTCCGAGGATGGAGAGCGAGCGCGCGACGCGGTCGGACGAGCCGAAGGCGGACGCCTCCGCCCGCAGCTCGTCGAGCTCCTCCCCCTGGGCGGCCACGACGTCGTCGGCGCTCGGGACGGCGGCCATCACGTAGACGTCGCGCAGGTGCGCCGCCAGCTCGCGCGTAAAGCGCAGCAGGTCGCGGCCAGCATCGGCGAGCTTCGAAACCTCACCGAAGAGCGTCGCCACGTCCCGGTGCGCCATTGCGCGCGCCATCTTGCCCAGCACGGAGCCGGAGACCTCGCCGAGCAGGTCCTGGGTCGCCTCGAGCCCGATGTGGCCCGCGCCAAAGACGGAGAGCTGCTCGAGCGAGGTCAGGGCGTCGCGCATGCCGCCGCGCGCGTGCCGCACGATGAGCTCGAGCGCCGCGGCGTCATAGGTGAACCCCTCCTGACCGCAGACGTAGGCAAGGTGCGCCTGCATCTCGTCGTTTCCGATCGAGTGGAAGTCAAAGCGCTGAACGCGGGAGAGGATCGTGGCGAGAATCTTCTGCGGGTCGGTGGTGCACATGACAAAGACCACGTGCTCGGGAGGCTCCTCGAGCGTCTTGAGCAGCGCGTTGAACGCCGCCGGCGTGAGCATGTGGACCTCGTCGATGATGTAGACCTTCGCGCGGCCCATGACCGGGGCGTAGCTCACCCGGCCGATGATCTCCTCGCGGACGTTGTCCACGCCGGTGCGCGAGGCGGCGTCCAGCTCGATGACGTCCGGATGCTCGCCCGCCGCGATGAGGCGGCACTGCTCGCAGCTGCCGTCGGGCAGCGCGGCCGGGCCCCTCTCGCACATGAGCGCCTTGGCGAGGATGCGCGCCATCGTGGTCTTTCCCGTGCCGCGCGGTCCGCAGAAGAGGTAGGCGTGGCTGGTGCGGCCCTCGAGCACGGCGCGCTTCAGGGTCTCGACCACGTGCGACTGGCCCACGACCTGATCGAACGTCTGTGGGCGATACTTGGTATAGAGCGATTCCATGCGGCCTCCGGCGCGTTGGTTTCCGAGGTTCCAGTATACCCGCGGCGGCGGCTCGCCGGCCCATGCCCACAGGTTCTTCTCGCCCGCAACGACCTCGGTCGAGCTAACCGCGCGGGCAGAACCACGCAAGAAGCGCGTCGGCGTCTGCGGCGGGCACGTCGCGCAGGTCGAGGCCGCCCGCCCCGTTCGAGGCCGTCCGCACGGAGACGGTCGCCACGCCGGAGCGGCGCTGGAAGGGGCTCTGCGAGACCCGCATCCGCTGCAGGCGGGCGCGCGGCGCGATCGCGGTCCGGCGCGTGAGGCCGCCGGAAACCAGCACCAGCTCACGGTCCGTATGGCCGTGACGCGCGCCCCGCCAAGCGAGAAGGGCGTCCGTCACGAGGACCGCCAGGAAGAGAGCGCTCAGCGCGACGGCTGCGGCGAGCAGGGGCTCCAGCAGCCAGGCCGCGTCCTCCAACAGGCCGGAGAAGGCGAACAGCCAGTGCGCGCCGAGGAAGATCGCCGTCGCGAACGGCCACCAGAGCACGGCGCGCACCACCGCGCGGCGGAGGGCGACCGGCCCCAGACGCCGCAGCTCAGCGCGGCCCAGCACGCCGGCGTAGGCCGGCAGCGCCTCGGCGAGAAACGCGTCCAGCTCGTCCAGGCGCACGAAGGGGTGGAGCAGCACGCTGCCCGCGGGCTCTCCGCCCGCCTCGCCCGGCTCGGCGACCACCCACGCGCTCACCTCCGCGTAGCCGATGGCGCGACGGATCACGCCCTGCGTCACCGTGACGTACTGGACGCGCCCGGCGACGAGCGTGCGCGACGAGCGGGAGACGAGCCCGCGCTCCACGACCACGCGGTCGGCGTAGCGCTCCACGCGGTAGCCCGCGTAGCTCACGAGGCTGGTGACAAACGAGACCGCCGCGCCCAGCACGACAACCGCGAGCACGAAGGCAGCGACCGCCGGGACAAGCGCGGGCGTGGCCGCGGCCATGAGCTCGTCGCCCGTGCCCGCGAGGTCGAGCAGCCCCCACTCGATGAGCTGGTTCAGCCCGTTGACCAGGAGGATCACGAGCGCGACGGCCTGGCTGGCCACGCTCATCCGCGAGGCGGCGGCGAGCGCGAGCTGGCGACCCGTGAGCGTGAACGTGGCGAGCGGCCGGTCCTCGGCGGCGGAATCGGCGGTGCCGTCCGCGGGCGCGCCGTCCCTCTCGCCCGCCGGCGTCGCAGCCGCGCGCTTGCTACGGAAGAGCTCCGCGCGCAGGGCCTCGGCCTCGCCGGCGCGCAGGCCCCGCACCTTGGAGGCGTCCCCCTCGCTGGCGGCCGCGCCGGTGTCCAGATCCAGCGTCACCAGCCCGAGCAGACGCTCGAGCAGCGCGGAGTTCATCGAGACGGTGTGGATGTGCTCGTAGGGGATCGTGAGGCGCCGGCGGTTGAGCAGGCCCCAGCGCACGACGAGACCGTCACCCGTGAGCTCCCACGTGCGGGCGCGCCAGGCCACGAAGCTGAGCAGCAGGCACGCCGCGAAGATCGCGACCGCGGCGACGGCGAGCGTGGCCAGCGTGTCGACGTCCCCCGCGAAGAAGTCCCCCGCCAGGCCAAACGCCACGAGCGCCACCAGGCCGGAGGCCGCCTTGAGCGCCTCGGCGAGCACGGAGAGCGGGTTCGCGCGGTGCGGGCCGGCAAGGGCCGCGGACGTCGCGTCGTCGGCGCGCTCGAAGAGCGAGCGCTCCGGGACGGCCAGGCGCTCGACCTCGCGCCCGAGGTCCGCCAGGTTCGCGCCGCCCGCGCCCGGGGCCGGGGGCCGACCGTCCCTCTCGCCCGGCGTCACACGTCCTCCTTGGCGAGGCGCGCGAGCTCGGCCACACGGTCGCGCAGGGCGGCCGCGTCGGCTTCCGCAAGGCCGGGGATCTCGAAGCTCTCCCCCGCGGTGGAGACGGTCACCGTGGCCAGGCCGTTCGCACGCAGGATGGGGCCCTGCTTGGTCTGGACGTGCTGGACGCGCACGAGCGGCACGAGCACACGCTTCTTCACAAAGACGCCGTGGTAGAGGTCAACGTCGGTGGGCGTGACGTCGTAGCGCCAGGTGGCCATCTCCACGCGCGGCGAGACGAGCAGATCGCCCACGCAGACGAGCTCCACGAGGCCGCCGATCAGATGGACCCAGAAGACGTCGCCGCCCAGGTGGCGCACAATCGCCCAGGCCACCACCGCCAGCACGGCAACCACGACGATGCCGATGACGTCCGAGACGTACCAAACGCGCAGCATGCGCGGGTCAAGGCGGTGCGAGGGCAGGTCGCTCACGGTGGCTCCTCTCGGCATGAGAAAAGCGCGCTCGGTGGGAACGGGTGCCCGCAAGAGGCCCCTTATGGCTGCTGCCTCCCGGCCCTGACCAGGTTCGAGGTGTCACGTCACCCGAACCCACCGAACGCGCTCGCGGAACACTCTAGCAAAGTCGGGGCGAGCGCGCCACGCACGCGCTACCCTTGTCCAAACGTCGCTCACAAGGAGGCTGTCATGATCAACCGATTCTGCAAGGTTCCGCTCTGGGAGTGCAACGACGAGCTCGTGCGCGTGGTGCAGGGCGCCCAGCCCGCAGACCTGGTGATTCGCCATGCCAACCTCGTGAGCGTGACCACGCACGAGATTCTGCCGGACACGGACATCGCCGTGGCCTGCGGGCGCGTGGCCTACCTCGGTCTGGGCGAGCACACGGCCGAGCACTGCATCGGGCCGGACACGCTGGTCGTGGACGCAACCGGGCTCTACGCCGCGCCGGGCCTCATGGACAGCCACATCCACGTGGAGAGCGCGATGATCGGCGTGGCCGAGTACGCGCGCGCCGTGGTCCCGCACGGCACGACCGGCATCTTCTGCGATCCGCACGAGGTGGGAAACGTCACCGGCATGCCCGGCGTGCGCGCGATGTTCGAGGACGCGCGGCGCGTGCCGCTCAAGGCCATGATGACGCCACCGTCGTGCGTGCCGGCGGTGACGGGCGTGGAGGACACGGGCGCCGAGGTCACCGCTGCGGATATCGCGGACAGCATGACCTGGGACAACGTGGTCGCACTCGGCGAGATGATGAACTTCCCCGGCATCTTGGCCAGCGAGCAGAACACCCTCGACGAGGTGCGCGAGACGCTGCGCGCCGACCGCGTCATCACCGGCCACTTCCCCTCGCCGGACCGCGATCGCGGCCTCAGCGCCTACGTGGCCTCCGGCGTCTCCTCCTGCCACGAGTCCGGCAGCTTCGACGAGGTGCTCGCCAAGCTGCGCATGGGCATGTGGGTGCAGCTGCGCCAGGGCTCGGCGTGGCTCAACCTCCCCGGCTACCTGCCGCAGCTCGTGGCGAGCGGCGTGGACACGCGCCACTGCCTGCTGTGCTCGGACGACAACCACCCGCACACGCTCGTGGACGAGGGCCACATGGACCGCATCCTGCGAGAGTGCGTGCGCCTGGGCCTGGACCCGGTGACCGCCCTGCAGATGGCGACGATCAACTGCGCGGAGTACTTCGGCCTTGGAAACGACATGGGCTCCGTCACGCCGGGCAAGTGCGCCGACATCGTCCTTCTCGACGACCTGAAGGGCTTCTTCGCGCGCAAGGTCTTCATCGACGGCGAGCTCGTCGCCGAGGACGGCCGCGCGCTCTTCTCGGTCGAGCCCTACGCCTGGCCCGACTTCATGACGCACACGATGAACCTTGGCCTCGAGCCCACGGTCGAGACCTTCCGCATCCCCGTCGACCTGCCCGACGGCACGGCGCGCGTGCGCGCGATGGCCATCGAGCCCGGTGACACAATCACGCGCAACGCAATCGTCGAGGTGCCGGTCGTGGATGGCGCGCTCCAGGCGGACCCTGCGCATGACATCCTCAAGGTCGCCGTCTTTGACCGCCACCACGGCGCGGCGGGCACGCACGCCTTCGGCTTTGTCACGGGCTTCGGGATCCACGGCGCGCTCGCGCAGACCGTCTCCCACGACGCGCACAACCTGCTCGTGATGGGAGACAATGACGAGGACATGGCGCTTGCGGCGCGCACGCTCGCGGAGTGCGGCGGCGGCGAGGTCGCCGTGGCCGACGGCAAGGTGCTGGCACTCGTGGAGCTGCCGGTCTGCGGCCTCATGAGCACGGAGCGCGTGGAGGTCGTGGCCGAGAAGGTCGCGGGGGCGAGAAGGGCCTGGGAGCAGATGGGCTGCACGATGCCCTCGCCGTTCATGACGATGGGTGTGATGTCGCTCGCGTGCGTGCCGGAGCTGCGCCTCACGAACCGCGGCTACGTGAACTGCCTCACCTTTGAGATGGAGTCGCTGCTCGCGGACTAGCTCCTGGCGCCTGCAGCGGCGAGGCGCGTCTTGAGGAAGCGCCCGAGCTCACGGAAGCGGTTCTCGCTCAGAGCGGCGCGGGGCACATAGATGTAGCGGCCCTCACCGAACCCGGCCACCACGCAGTCGCTGTTCTGGCGGACGGTGCGCAGGTCGGCGAGGTCGAAGTCGCCGATCGGGCCTGCCTCGTTCTCCATGTGAGCACTGTCCTCGCACACAACGACGTGGCGCACCTCGCTCAGGGGCGTCGGGGCGAGCGTGGTGCGGCGCGCGTAGCGCATCTGCAGGTAGTCCCAGCGCGTCGTGGCAAAGACCAGGGCGAGCGACGCCGCAAAGACCACAAAGACGAGCACCGTGGGCTTCTCGTCCACCAACAGCACGACCACGAGCGCGAGAAGCGCAACAAACGCGGCGGCGGTAACGACGTTGCGGATGCCATGGCCGAGCGTCTCCGAGGCCCGGGCGAACGAGAGCTCGTTGTAGTCGAAGGTCGCCGAGAAGAGCGCCTTGCCGTACTTCTTGTCGTCAAAGCGGAACTGCGAGGGATTCTTGCGCCCGGCTGCCGTCTTCGGGGTCTTCTTTGTCATGTCCGCTCCTTCGCCTCTGGCACGGCCGTCTTGTTCACCCGACAAATCCTAGCGCATGTGGAGGAGTTGTCGGCGAGATGTGCTCCGACGGTGAAAGCTACCGTTCGCCGGAGCGGTATGGTCGCCGAGCGCGCGGTGAGGAATGATACACATGCGCGCAGGGCGCGAGGGCATGACGAGAGCGAATCGCGTGCGCTCGCTCTGTAGAGCTTATAGCTTGGCAGCTGCCGAAGTGGAGGCCCCGGGACCCAGTCCTGCGGGCCTCCGTCCATTTTCTGGCGCCCTCGACGACGCTCCCATGCGGTTTGGGTTCGCGGTTTCGCTCCAAACGCGCTCACGGATTGATGCCAACTGGGCTTTTCTAACCGGATAGCAAATTCGACCGGTGACACGAACCCAAACCTCCTGAAGGGCGGTCGAGAAGGGTGCGCCGACGTAACGCTATACTGGTCCGCGTTCTTCTCACCAGACCGAAGGAGGCCCCATGGCCCTCATTAGCGTTGATTACTTCTCCTCCTCCCTCATGCGCACCACCACGCTCGAGATCATCCTCCCCGTCGACGACCAGGGCGCCGCATACGCCACGGACTCGGTGATGCGCCACGCCGGCGACAGCCTCGAGGACGAGATGCGCGCCTGGGAGCAGAGCCCCTACCCGCCCAAGAAGGCCCCGTTCAAGACGCTCTTCCTGCTGCATGGCATCTCGGGCAACCATGCGGACTGGATCAGTGAGACCCGCATCCGCAGCTGGGCCGAGAATCACGGGATCGCCGTAGTCATGCCCTCCGGCTACAACGCGTTCTACCTGGACCAGCCCGAGGTCCACAACTACTACGGGCGCTTCGTGGGCCAGGAGCTCGTGGAGGTGGCGCGTCGGATGTTCCCGCTCTCGACTCGCCGCGAGGACACGTTCATCGGTGGCATCTCGATGGGCGCCTACGGCGCGCTGCGCAACGGCCTCAAGTACTGCGAGACGTTCGGCTCCATCGTGTCGCTCTCCTCGGCGATGATCATCAATGACTTTGACCAGGTCATCTCCTCCGACGGCCTGTTCTTCCTCTCGCGCGACTTCCTCGAGCACACCTTTGGCGACCTCTCGCACGTGCGCGGCTCCGACAAGGACCCGGCGCGCCTGGCCGCCGACCTCGTCTACTGCGACCGCCCGCGCCCGCGCATCTTCATGACCTGCGGCAATCAGGACCCGCTCGCCGAGGCTAACCGGATGCTTGCGGGTCGCATGCGCGACACCGGCCTGGACGTCACGTATGATGAGATGAGTGGCGGACACGACTGGGACTTCTGGAACGCCGCGCTGCCCAAGGCGCTTGACTGGCTCCTCTAGGGCGGACGCCGGGCCTCCGGGCCCAGAGGGAGGGCAAGAATGGCACTGCTCAGAGTCGACTTCTACTCCCACTACCTTGAGCGCAACGTGGTGCTCACGGTTGTCATCCCCGCCGATAAAATGGACGGCAACAAGCTGGCCAAGAAGCGTCGAGGGCCGTATCGGACGGTCTATCTGCTGCACGGCCTCTTTGGCCAGGACGTCGACTGGATCGACCGCACGCACGTGGTGGAGACGGCCGAGGCGCGCGACATCGCGCTCGTCATGCCCTCGGGCGAGGATGGGCTCTACCTCAACAAGCCCGAGATAAACGAGTGGCACGGCAAGTTCATCAGCGAGGAGCTCGTGGACTTCACGCGCCGCCTCTTCCCGCTCTCGACCAAGCGCGAGGACACGGCGCTGGCCGGCATCTCCATCGGCGCGTACACGGCGCTCATCAATGGCCTGCTGCGCCCGGACCGCTTTGGGTCGATCATCATCCTCTCGGGCGCCTTCATGCGCGACCGCGTGCTCGAGGCCGTGGAGAGCCGCTCGCCGCGCAAGCGCAAGTACTACGAGCGCTTCTTCGGCGACATCGACACGGTCATCGGCTCCGACAAGGACTACGTGGCGCTGATCGACAAGTTCCGGCAGGACTCCGAGCTGCCCAAGCCGCGCTTCTACGCGGCGTGCGGCCTGCACGACAGCCTCTG
This sequence comes from uncultured Atopobiaceae bacterium, assembly GCA_963928085.1. Taxonomy (GTDB): domain Bacteria; phylum Actinomycetota; class Coriobacteriia; order Coriobacteriales; family Atopobiaceae; genus Thermophilibacter. Next base: position 553,612 of record CAWVDR010000002.1, on the reverse strand, counting down.
CGAGAACAACCGCGACCTCGTGCGGCTGCTGCGCGACGCCGACTTTGACGTCACCTACTGGGAGCCAGACATCGGTGCGCACGAGTGGCCGTTCTGGAACGCATGGATCGACTGCGCGCTGGACTGGTACGCGCCCGGCCCGATGCAGCCATCCACCGTCGACGTCGACTACACGGCGCTTACCAAGCTGCGGCCGCCTGAGCAGCAGGGCTAGGAGCCCGCGGCGTCGCGCCGACGCCTCTCTCCGGTTTTGGGGCAAAGGTTTTATGGCGTCGCCGCGAGCGCACGTTCTTCTCGCTTGGCACACGCTTGTTACCTGCATCTTTACGGCTGGCGAGAAGAACGTCGGGCCGGCGCCGCCACAAAACCCCTTCCCTTCTGGCAAGCACATCAAAGTTGTTGCCCAAAACCGTGCCGGACGGCCACGGGAGCGCCTTGCGGCGCGCGCCGGAACCCGGCCTTACACAAAAGCCAGCGAATTGTGGCATAAGGGCTTTATCTATAGAGGGGAAGCTGCCCTTCAGGACAATGCGCGGCCCACGCGGGCACGGAACTCGCCCAGGAAGCGCGGCACGTCCACGGTGAGTGCGACATCGCAGGTCTTGTGAGACTCGCGCAAACGATCGGGGTCGCAGACGGTTCGGCCTCGTGTGGCGCCCTCGAGGTCGACGCGCAGATTGGCGTGCAGGCACCCCACGAGCGTGGGGTCGAGCGCCGCGGCAACCGCCAGGGGGTCGTGCAACGCACACCCGCCCATCTGCGGGTTGTTCTCCTCGTAGATGGCAATGTAGTGGTCGGTCATGTCCGCGAAGAGCCGTCCCGCCGGCGTACCCAGCTCGCGCCAGGCGGCGGTGTCCTCGCGCGCCAGAATCGCCTGGTGCGTCACGTCCAGGCCAATCATGCGAGTTCTCAGACCGCCGCGCAGCACGGCATCGGCGGCGGCCGGATCGTTCGCGATGTTGGCCTCGGCGCAGGGCGTCACGTTACCGGGCACGGCGAGCGCGCCGCCCATGAAGGTCACGCGGCCGAGCGCATCCGCGAGCCCGGAGATACTCCCGAGGGAGTGGGCGAGGTTCGTGAGGGGGCCGGTGGGAACGTAGAGCAGCTCTACGCCATCCTCGGCCGCCCGTCGGACCTCCTCGCGCAGGAAGTCCAGGCCGTCGCCCGGCGCGCAGCGGCAGAGCCCGGCTACGCGCTGGTTCCCCAGACCGTTCTCGCCATGGATGCGCATCACGCCCTCCGACGGCGAGAACGGGGCGGTCGCGGCGGTCGCGCGGTCGGCACCAACAAGAACGGGGATCTCGCCGTGTCCCAGGAGCTCGAGCAGCGCCACCGTGTTGCGCACCGCCGTGCGCATGGTCACGTTTCCGTAGGTGCAGATCACGCCGACGAGCTCGATGTCGGGACTGCCGAGCGCATAGGCGAGCGCCAGCGCGTCGTCGACGCCGGTGTCCAGGTCGAGTATCAGGCGCTTAGCTGCGTCGCTCATCGCGCCGCCTCCACTTCTTCCGCGGTGGGTATGGACGGCTGGGCACCAAGACGGCTCACGGCAAGCGCCGAAGCCGCGGTGCCCCAACTCATGGACTCGGCGAGCGAGAAGCCCCGCGCACGCCCGGCGGCAAGCGCGCCGATGTAGGTGTCTCCCGCGGCGGTGGTGTCCACAACGGTCGTCAGTGCCGCCGGGACGCGGACGGGCTTGCCGTCCGACCCCAGGCCAAACGAGCCCGCCGCGCCAAGCGTAATCACCACGGCTCCGGCGCCCAGCTCGCGCAGGCGGCGCGCCGCCGCAAGACAGCTCTCGTCGTCGACGGGCAGGACGCCGCACATGATCTGGCACTCGGTCTCGTTGAGACAGACGAGGTCGACGCACGACCAGAGGTCGTCAGGCGCGGGTAGCGCCGGGGCGGGGTTGTAGATCGTAAAGAGGCCGAGCTCGTGCGCAAGGCGCAGCGCCGCCTCCGTGGCGGCCGGGTCGCACTCGCCCTGAGTGACGAAGACGTCGCTCTTCCTGCCAATGCGCCGCAGGTCATCGACCACATCGACGCCCGAGAGCGCATGGTTGGCGCCCGCATGGAGCACGATGCGGTTCTCGCCGCCCGTGCGCAGGATCACCGCTACGCCCGTCGTGACGTCCGGGAGGCGACGCACGAGAGTGGTGTCGACGCCGGAGCCCTCGAGCCCGCACACCAGCTCGTCGCCAAAGCTATCGGCCCCGACGGCGGCAACCATGTGCACGCTCGCGCCCAGCCGGGACGCCGCGACGGCCTGGTTGGCGCCCTTGCCCCCGGCGGCCGTGATGAAGCCGGAGCCGGAGAGGGTCTCCCCTGCCGCCGGCACGCGCGGCGCGTCGATGGACAGGTCCATGTTCATGCTGCCAAAGACGATGACCTTGGGCATGGCGACCTCCCCGCAGCCGGACTACTTGACCTCGATGAGCTCGTAGTGGCTCGTACCCAGGCCGATCTTCTCGGCATGCTCGATCATGGAGCGCCAGTTGGTATCCGGGTGCGTGAGGTTGAAGTGGTCGTGCTGGCAACGCTCGGGAACGCCGCCCTGGGCCTCCAGCTTGGCACGCATGTCCGTGAGCTCGGTGTTGGGCATCTCCGGAGCGGCGAGCGCCATGTCAATGCAGGCCTGGTCAATCGCCACGGGGTCAAAGCTCGCGAACATGCCCAGGTCCGGCACGATGGGCGTGTCGTTCTCGGGGTGGCAGTCGCAGTTGGGGCTCAGGTCGACGGCGATCGAGATGTGGAAGTTCGGACGATCCTGGACCACCGCCTGGGTGTACTCGGCGATCTTGCAGTTGAGCTCGTCGACCGCGGAGCCGGAGCCCGGCACGATGGCATCCTGGTTGCAGGCGCCGATGCAGCGCCCGCAGCCCACGCAGCGGTCGTGGTCGATCGTGGCCACGGGCACGGTGACGACCTTGCCGCCCTTGAGCTCGCGCTCGCGCGTGGCCTCGAAGCTGATGGCACCGTGCGCGCAGATGCGCTCGCATGCGTGGCAGCCGATGCACTTCTCGTGCTGCACGTTCGGCTTGCCGGACGAGTGCTGCTCCATCTTGCCCGCACGCGAGCCGCCGCCCATGCCGAGGTTCTTCATGGCGCCGCCAAAGCCGGCCTGCTCATGGCCCTTGAAGTGCGTGAGGGAGATCACGATGTCGGCGTCCATGAGGGCGTGGCCGATCTTGGCCTCCTTCACGTACTCGCCGTTCTTCACGGGGACGAGGGTCTCGTCGGTACCCTTGAGGCCGTCGGCGATGATCACCTGGCAGCCGGTGGCATACGGGGTGAAGCCGTTCTGGTAGGCGCAGTCGATGTGCTCGAGGGCGTTTTTGCGGTGACCGACGTAGAGCGTGTTGCAGTCCGTGAGGAAGGGCTTACCGCCCAGCTCCTTGACCACGTCCGCGACGGCACGCGCGTAGTTGGGGCGCAGAAAGCTGAGGTTGCCCAGCTCGCCAAAGTGGATCTTGATGGCCACGAACTTGTTCTCGAAGTCGATCTGGCCAATGCCGGCCTTCTTGATGAGGCGCTTGAGCTTGTCGAGCTGACTCTCCTTGGTATACGTGCGCAGATTGGTGTAGTAGACCTTTGCGGTGTCCATGCGACCCCTCTCCCTAGTTCCCTCGCTGAAATTGTACGCCAGAGAGGGCGCAAGAGACGCTGCGTCGCCAAGGTTCGCGGCGGGAGTGGTTCTAGAAATTCGGGCGCTTGGCATACGGGCGCCTAGGATTCTGGGAGGTTGTTGCTGGCCCTTCTAGCAATCCGCGTCCTTGTCGCAACGGCTTCTAAGAATTGAGGTCCTTGTCACAAGTTTGCCAAGATGGAGACGGTTTTGTGGCCGCGGACAGTGACTGTCGCGCACAAGGTCCCGTTTTTTTAGACGTGCTCAGAACAAGGATGGCAATTCCTAGATTCGTCAGCCTCTCGATACAGCAAAGGGCCGCCGGGCGAGAAACCCGACGGCCCGAATGATGAAAAGGGACTGTCCCTTTTGAATCACAGGCTGGACCCTGCGTAGAAGCCGTCGCGGACAGCCTCGCCGATCTTGCCCAGGTGGTTGGAGTCGCCGACGATGCGGGTCTTGACGTGATACTTCTCATCGATCTTGTTCACGAGCGTGAGGTCGGGCCGCATGCCAAAGGCCGCGATGACCGTGTCCGCGTCGAGGTGCTTCTCGGCACCATCCTCCCCCACCACCGTGAGGCCGGTCTCGTCCATCTCGATGACCTTCGTGCTGGTCATGAGCTCGACGCCCGCCTCCGCGAGCCGGTTGAAGAGCGTGATCTGGTTGATGAAGAAGACGTCCTTGCCGCACTGGGGCAGCATCTCCACCACGGTGACCTTCTTGCCCATCTCGGCCGCGAGCTCGAGCGCGCTGTCCAGTCCGGACGCGCCGCCGCCGCACACCACGACCTTCTCGCCCTTAAGCGCGGCGGGGTTGCGGTGGAAGTCCAGCACAGAGATGACGTTCCCGCCGTCAATGCCGGGAATCGCGGGCATGACCGGCACGGCGCCACAGCCGATGATGATGTTGTCGCAGGTCGCGAGAATCTCCTCGTCGCCGGTGACCTCGGTGCCCAGACGTACGTCCACGCCGAGCTTCTCCAGCTGGACCTCGTACCAGCGGGCGAGCTTCTTGATGTTCTGCTTGAACTGGGCGGTGCAGACGTCACCCATCACGCCGCCGAGGTGGTCGGCCTTCTCCAGCAGCGTCACGCGATGGCCGCAGATGGCCGCCACGCGCGAGGCCTCCATGCCGGCCGGGCCACCGCCAATGACCACGACGTCCTTGGGGTCGTCGGTCTTCTGGAGCTTGAAGCGCACCTCCTCCATGGCCTGCGCGTTGATGGCGCAACCGAGCTTGGTGTGGCTGTTCCAGATGCGGCCGATGCAGTACTCGTTACAGCGCAGGCAGGGACGCACGTCCTCGGGATGGCCAGCCATGAGCTTGTTGGGGAGCTCCGGGTCGGCGATCAGGGCGCGGCCCATGTTGGTGAAGTCGACCACACCGGACTCGATGAGCTCGAGCGCGGTGTCGGGCCCGAGGGTGCCCGCAGTGAAGAGCGGCACGTCCACGGCCTCGCGCGCGGCCTGGCAGACGTAGGACATGCAGGACTCGCCCAAGTAGCTGGGCGGGAAGATGTAGTCGAGGGTCTCGTAGCAGCCAGCGTCCACGTCAAAGGCGTCCACTCCCGCCGCCTCGAGGATCTTGAGGAGCTTGACGCTGTCCTCGATCGTGCGGCCGCCCTCGAAGCGGTGGTCGAGCGAGATGCGGAAGATCACGGGCATGGTATCGCCGACGACGCTCTTGATGGCCTGGACAATCTCCGTGGGAAAGCGCGCGCAGCCCTCTGGGGAGCCGCCGTACTCGTCCGTGCGCTTGTTCCAGACCGGGGACATGAACTGGTCGATGAGGTAACCCGCGTGCGCGTGAATCTCCACTGCATCGAAGCCGGCGTCGCGCGCGACGCCGGCGGCGAACTTGAAGTCCTCCATGATGTCTGCGATCTCGTCCTTGGTGAGGGCGTGGCACTTCATGTTGGGATCAAAGACCGACGGCGTGTCCGAGGAGGAGATGGGCGGGTTGCCCAGCGTATCCGGGAAGGCGTTGCGGCCGGTGCCGGGGCTGATCTGGCAGACGATCTTGGCGCCATAGCGGTGGCAGCCGTCCACGACGGAGGTGAGACTCGGAAGAACCGTGTAGGAGTCCAGGTAGCCCTCCATCGAGCCCTGCGCCAGGCGCTCGTTGAGCATCTGGCAGCCCATGAAGATGATGCCCGCGCCTCCCTTGGCCCGCTCGATGAAGTAGTCGATCTCCTGAGCGTCCTTACGGCCGTTGGTAAACGCCGAGTTGGTGCCCATCGGCGACATGCCGATGCGGTTCTTCACCACCATGTTGCCAACACGGAATGGCGTGAAGAGCTTCTCGTAACCCATAGCAACCCCCTCTGTCGAATAAACCGGCAAGTACATTCTACGAACGCCCGCGCAGCCACCGCCGCTGGCGGAGCGTGCGAATCGGTGAGGTGAGGTGAACCCGCAGCACCGCCATCAAACAAAAAGGGCCGCCGGGCGAGAAACCCGACGGCCCGAATGATGAAAAGGGACTGTCCCTTTTCATCACTTGCGGTGAGCGCGGTAGTACTGGATGAGGGCCTGCGTGCTCGCGTCCTGCGCGGCGAGGGCCCCGTCGTCGTGGAAGGCGGGCGTGATCTGCTTGGCGAGCTGCTTGCCCAGCTCGACGCCCCACTGGTCGTAGCTGTCCAGGCCCCAGACCGTACCCTCGACGAAGGTGATGTGCTCGTAGAGCGCGATGAGCTCACCGAGCGCGTGCGGCGTCAGGTCGATGCCAAAGATCGACGTGGTGGGGCGGTTGCCGGTGAAGCAGCGCGCGGGCACCATCCATTCGGCCGTGCCCTCGGCGCGGACCTCGTCGGCCGTCTTGCCAAAGGCGAGCGCCTTGGTTTGGGCGAGGTAGTTGCCCAGGAAGAGCTCGTGGACGTCCTGGTCGCCGTCCTTGGTGGGGTTGGGCGTGTTCACGAAGGCGATGAAGTCCGCCGGGATCATGCGGGTGCCCTGGTGGATCAGCTGGTAGAACGCGTGCTGACCGTTGGTGCCCGGCTCGCCCCAGAAGATCTCGCCGGTGGCGGAGGTCACGGGGCTGCCGTCCCAGCGCACGCTCTTGCCGTTGGACTCCATCGTGAGCTGCTGGAGGTAGGCGGCAAAGCGGTGCAGGTACTGGTTGTAGGGCAGCACGGCGTGGCTCTCGGCGCCCCAGAAGTTGACGTACCAGACGTTGAGCAGGCCGAGCAGCGCCACCACGTTCTGATCGAGCGGGGTCTTCTGGAAGTACTCGTCGAGGTCATGGAAGCCCTTGAGGAAGCACGCGAAGCGCTCCGGGCCAAAGGCGATGATGAGCGAGAGGCCCACCGCGGAGTCCACGGAGTAGCGGCCGCCGACCCAGCTCCAGAAGCCAAAGGCGTTCTCCGGGTCGATGCCAAAGTCGGCAACGAGGTCGAGCGCGGTGGAGACGGCCACAAAGTGCTTGCGGATGGCGTCGGCGTCCTGCTCGGCGGAGCCGTCGATCGCGCCCTGGGTGCGCAGGGTCTCCAGCAGCCACGTCTTGGCCTCGCGCGCGTTGGTGAGGGTCTCCAGCGTGGTGAACGTCTTGGAGACAATGATCACGAGCGTGGTCTCGGGGTCGAGGCCCTTGACCTTCTCGGCCATGTCGTTGGGATCGATGTTGGAGACGTAGCGGCAGTCGATGCCGGCGTCGGCGTAGGGCTTGAGCGCCTCGTAGACCATGACGGGGCCGAGGTCGGAGCCACCGATGCCAATGGACATCACGTGCTCGATGCGCTTGCCCGTGACGCCCTTCCACTCGCCGGAGCGCACGCGCTCGGCGAAGGCGTACATGCGGTCGAGCACCTCATGGACGTCGGCGACGCAGTCCTGGTCGCCGTCGAAGACGGTGCCCTTCTCGGACGCGGGACGGCGCAGGGCGGTGTGCAGGACGGCGCGGTCCTCGGTGGTGTTGATGTGCTCGCCGGCGTACATGGCGTCGCGGCGCTCCTCCAGGCCCACGGCGCGCGCGAGGTCGCAGAGCAGGCCGAGGGTCTTCTCGTCCACCAGGTTCTTGGAGAGGTCGAAGTGGAGGTCGTCCATGTCAAAGGAGAGCTTGGAGACGCGCTCGGGGTCGGTGGCAAAGGCCTCCTTGAGCGAGAAGCCCGACGAGACCATCTCGTCGTGATGAGCCTGGAGCGCGGCCCAGGCGGGCGTGGTCGTTGCGTCGACGGGTGCTGCGAAGTTGGACATGGACGGGCTCCTTCCCGGAGAAGCGGCAGATACGTTAAGCATAGAACGCGCAGGGGCGAGCTGCTAGAACGGCTCGCCGAGCGGCGGGACCTGCTTGAGGCGCGCCCACATGACCTGCTTCTCGTGCGGGTCGGCGAGGGCGGCGGCGAACCCCCCGAGGTTGAGCGCGCGCATCCCGCGGACGTGCGCGACGGCGCCCGGGGAGAGCATGGCCTCGTCCAGGCTCTCGATGGCGGCGAGGTCGTCGGCGTACGCCTCGCGCAGGAGCGCGGCGGCCGGCTCGTCGCAGCAGAGGAGCGTCGCGGGGTCGAGCGCGGTCACGGCCTCGCAGAGGAGGGCGGCATCGAGCGGCGCTCCCGCGGCGTCCACGGCGAGCAGCCACGCCCAGTCCTCCGGCGCATAGCCCAGACGCTCGAGCGACGCCCTGAGCGCCGTGCCGTCGGCGCCGGAGAACGCGGTCCCGCCGTCCTTCTCGGCGTCCGAGAGCTCGCCCTTGACGAGAAGGACGACGGAGAACGCGTTGCCCCCCATGCGCGCGCCGCGCGCCGCCAGGGAGTCGAGCTCCGCAGCCGTCTTGTCCACGCACGCGCGCCGGCGCGCGTCCCGCTCAGATGCCATGTTCCCTCCCGCTGCCGTCACTGTACGGAACAGTGTAGTTCGGGGTATAAGCCCCAACAAGCAACGACTAAGGAGGTATCCCATGGCCCAGGCAATCACCGCGGCGGAGTTCGACTCCGTCATCGCCGGCTCCGACAAGCCCGTCCTCGTGGACTTCTGGGCTTCGTGGTGCGGACCGTGCCGCGCGCTCGGCCCCGTGGTCGACCAGGTCTCCCAGGAGATGGCCGACCGTCTTGTGGTTTACAAGTGCAACGTCGATGAGGAGGAGGCGCTCGCCACGCGCTTCCGCATCGTCTCCATCCCCACGCTGATCCTGTTCAAGGGCGGCCAGCCCGTGCACACCATGGTCGGCAACATGCCCAAGGCGTCGCTCGTCTCCGAGCTTGAGGCCAACCTCTAGGTATGTCACGCAAGCAGGAACTGGCCCAGGGAGCCCGTGACGTTGCCCGTGGCTCTCTGGGTCTTTTGAGGCAGAACCCTCGCGTGGCGGTTCTTCTTGTGGCGTCGCTCGTCTTTGTGTGGCTGCTCGGCGAGGTTGCCAGCGGGGAGATCATGCGCCTCGACACCATGGCCTACCAGCTCTTTGTTGAACGGCTGCGCTCCGACGCACTCACGCCGCTCATGGAGGCGTTTACGTCCCTGGCCTCGGTGGTGGTGCTCGCCGTGCTGGCGGCCGTGATCGCCGCGCTCGCGCCGGGCAAGGCACCGGGCTGGTGCGTTGCCGTGAACCTGGTGTGCGTGGTCGCGCTCAACACCCTGCTCAAGTACCTCGTGCAGCGACCGCGTCCCGACGGGTTCCGCCTCATCTCCGAGAGCGGCTACAGCTTCCCGTCCGGGCACTCGATGGTGGCGATGGCGTTCTTTGGCCTGCTCATCTGGATGGTCTGGCGCTATCACCGCCACGACGTCATGCGCGTGGTGTGGTGCGCCTGCTTTGGCCTCGTGATCGTTATGGTGGGCGTGAGCCGCATCTACCTGGGCGTCCACTATGCGTCGGACGTGCTCGCGGGGTTCTGCGTCTCGCTCGTGTGGCTGATCTTCTACACGCGCGTGGTGGCGCCCACGTTCGTGGCGATCGACGAGCCGCGGCAGGCGGGTGTCTAGAATCTGCCGCCCTTGTCCAGCGGTCGTCTAGGAACTCGCGGGGTTGTCCGACCGCACCGGGTTTCTCGCCCGCAAAACCATGCTTTTGCGGACATCCTCGGGACAAGTACGGCGATTCTTAGACGGCGTGCCGACAAGGCCGACGTTTCTTAGGCGCCCTCGAGACAAGGACGGCGATTACCGGAAGAGTCCGGGGCCAAGTCGAGAAGAACGCGCGGTCGCACCTACCCCAGCGTGATGAGCTGGGCGTCTACCACCTTGCCGTCCTCCACCCAGATTCGTCCCATGGACGGGCGCGAACGGCGCGGGTAGGTGGGACTGCCGGGGTTCATGACCAGCGTGCCGGTCCACTCGTCCCGCTCGAGGACGGGCGTGTGGGTGTGCCCGAAGATCGCGATGTCGCACATCTGCAGGTTGAGACGCCGACGATAGTGCGTTACCTGCCAGCGGAGGCCGCCGCCGAGAAACACGGTGCGGTCCTTCACCATGGGGCCGTAGTCGTAGGCCCAGTCGTTGTTGCCGAGCGCCATCTTGAGCGGGGCGATGTCGCTGAGCGTGCGGTAGTCGGACGCGGAGCACATGTCGCCGGCATGGACGATCGCATCGGCGCCGGCAAGCTCCGAGAGGAGCTCGGGCGAGAGAAACCCGTGCGTGTCAGAGATGATGTCGAAGCGCTTTGCGGTCAAGCGAGACCCCGCCCTAGAGCCCGAGGGCGCGCTTGAGGGCAACGACGCGACGGCGCGAGACCGAGATCTTCTTGCCCTCGATGCCGTTGACGCCGAGCTGGAGGATGCCCGAGGAGATGACCTCGACGTCCTCGACGTACTCCAGGTTCACGATGTAGCCGCGGTGGACGCGGAAGAAGCCGTACGGAGCGAGCTTCTGCTCGAGCTTGGCGAGCGAGATCGTGGAGAGGAAGCGGTCGGTGTCGGTGTAGATGCAGGAGTAGTCGTCCTTGGCCTCGATGTAGCGAATCTGGTCGATGGGCACGAGCACCTTGCGACCGCTCTTGACGACGGGAATGCGCTCGACGGAGGAGTGGCTCTGGGGCTGCGGCTTCACGCGCGCCTGCACCTTGTCGAGGGCCTGGCCCAGGCGCTCCGGGTCGACGGGCTTCATGAGGTAGTCGATGGCGTCCACCTCGAAGGCCTCGAGCGCGTACTCGCTGTAGGCGGTCACAAAGACCACGGCGGGCGGGTTCTTGAGCTTGTGAAGGGCCTCGGCGAGCTGCATGCCGGAGGTCTTGGGCATCTGAATGTCCAGGAACATGACGTCGGCCTTGGCCTCCATCAGCTTCTCCACGGCCTCACGGGCGCTGGATGCCTCCGTGACGGACTCGACCCTCCCCGTCTCCTCGAGCAGATAGCGCAGCTCGGAGCGAGCCGGGGCCTCGTCGTCAACAATCATCGCGCGCATGTGTGTCCCTTCATGTCCTTCTACCGGCCGATCGTTGGCCGGGCCCTACCTATTCGCCGCTCTGGCGAAGCTCAGCGAGCCGGCGCCTGCCGCCCGCAAGTCTCAGGGTAACGCAAGTTCCCTCCCCCAGCTTTGAGACGATCTCAACGCCCGAGCCCACGCCGAAGAAGCGCTCGATGCGCTCGGCGACGTTGCGCAGCGCCATTCCCGTCCCCTTGCTGGAGTCGGAGGGCGAGCGGGACTCCGCGGAGGCGAGAAGACGGTCTGCCACCACCTTGTCCATGCCGAGCCCGTCGTCGGCGACCGCTATAAGAATATCATCACCGTCGGTCGCGACCTGAACGTCAACGTGAAGCGCCCCCTCGTCGCGCATCGCGTGGCGCACGGCATTCTCGACGATGGGCTGGACCAGGAAAGACGGCACGGGGAGCTCCTCGCAGCCCCTCTCGACGTGCTCGGTCTCCACGATGCGGTCCTCGCCGAAGCGCGCCTTCTCGATCTTGAGGTAGCGGCGCGTCTGCTCGAGCTCCTGCTCGAGCGAGATGAGCGTCTTCTCGGAGCTCTCCAGGGTACGGCGGTAGAACGTCGAGAACTCGCGAAGCAGGTCGCGCGCCTTGGTCGGGTTGGTCCGCGTGAACGAGGCGATCGTGTTCAGCGTGTTGAAGAGAAAGTGCGGGTTGATCTGCGCCTGGAGCGCCTTCACCTCGGCGCGCGCCGTGAGCTCGGCCTGTCGGTCGAGCTCGTAGGAGGAGAGCTGGGTGGAGAGCAGCGACCCCAGCCCCTCGGCGATGGCGAGCTGCGTGCGGTCTATGTCGAGGTCGCGCCGATAGTAGAGCTTGATGGTGCCGACGGCGCGGTCCTGCACGAACAGCGGAACGATGACGCCAAAGACGTGCCCGTTGCGGCGGCGGCCGACCGAGAAGCGCCTCACGTCCTGGCTCTCCTGGTCGACTGAGACGAACGTCTCCATGCGCTTGCTCTCCAGGACCTCGAGCGTGGGCTTGGCGTTCTCGGTCCCCGAGACGAAGGGGGTGTCGACCGGGCCCTCGAGGGCAAGCACCTTTGAGGTGTCGGTGATGGCGATGCCGATCGCGCTCGTCTCGGGCAAGAGGAGCGCGCAGATGGCACGTGCGTTCTCCTCGGTGAGACCACCGCGCAGGTGGGCGAGGGTGCCCGTCGCAACGCGCAGGGTTCGCTCAGTTGCTTCGGATCGCGTGTCGTCCGGCGCGAGACTGACGGCGCCGCCAAAGACGATGACGGCGGCAAAGCCGCAGCCGATGAGCATGGTGGCGACGACCAGGCCGTCATCCACGCTCCACATCAGCGCGAACGCGAGCACGACGGCGCACGCGACGAGGAGCAGGCCCACGACCCATCCCGGGAAGCGTCCCCGAAGACCCATCAGTGCTCACCTCCCTGCACGGGGAAGGCCCCCGTATCCGCAAACGGGTCGGACTCGGGCTCCGCCGCGGGAGCCTCGCGCGTGGCGCGGGGCGCGACCTCGCCCGTCCGCAGAATCGCTGAGGCGATCACGCGGTCCTCCCAGAGGGCGGCCACGATCGTGGGCCACACCATGGCAAACGAGAGGTACCGGGAGCTCGCCGACCGCGCGAACCTGTCGGCGTCGAAGCGCCCCCGGGTGAGGATGCGAAGATAGGCGAGGCGCTCGGGCCCCGTGAGGAATCGGCGCAGCGCGGTCCGGAACACGCGACGGCGCACCCCGGAGGAGAGCCACGGGGCAGGGTAGGGCATGAGCGACTCAGGCGTGATCGTGCGCAGGTCGCGGCGCGCGTTCATGGCGTCCAGCTTCCGATACTCGTAGAGCCAGCGGTGCACGTCCTGCATGAAGAGCGATGGCTCGCCCGCCATCTCCTCGGGGGGCTGGGACTGGACGCACCACTCGTTGTCGAACCAGACGTCCATGCCGTTCGCCCGAACGTTGAGCACGTAGTCCAGATCCTCGCCACGCGTTATGTAGGGGTCGAAGGGAACCTTCGAGAAGGCCGCCGCGTGCAGCGCGCAGCAGCCGCCGCACAGGTGGTTGGAGCGCGTGATCCGCGAGGCGCTCGTCTGGGCGCGCTCCATGACACGGTTGAAGTCCGCGGCCTTTGACCAGTACTTCTCGCTCCACGCGCCCGAGGGCTCCGCGTAGGGGCTTCCCAGCTCGTCGATGAAGAAGCCGCTCTTGACCAGGACCTGCAGGTTCTGGCGGGTGAGCGAGCCGAGGCCCCACACGGCCTTGGTGAGGTAGTCCTCCCCCAGCACCGCCTCGTCATCGTCGAGAAAGACCACGACGTCGTGACCAAGAACGGCGGCGACGGCGAGCCCCATGTTGCGAATGGCCCCGTAGCCGCGCAGCGAGACGGTCTCCCCCGCCACGTGATGCGCCATCCGACTCACGGCGCGCTCCACGTGCGACGCCTCCTGTGCGCCGATGACCAGCGGGTTGAGGTCGGCATGGGCGCGACAGATGCTGTTCACGCGAGCGCGGGCGGCCTCCTCGCAGCCCTGCGGCGCCACCACGAGCACGATGACCCGCAGCACGCCGCTCACGCGCTCGAGCGAGGAGAGGCAGACCTCCAGCTCGGGCAGCGGCTTGTCGATCGGCGTGGTGTAGTCGTACACGCCCCGCTCGCCGAGGGGGCCGGGACGCGCGCTGCGGTCCCAGTAGGAGGGGATGACGATGACGGGATTCAAGCGCTAGCTCCTCCTTGCGGATCCGGAGGGTTCGTCGGGTGCGTCCGCCCCGAGCGTGCGCGGCAGCGTGGTGCGCGAGAGGGCGCGATAGAGGGGCAGCCCCAGCGCGTACATGACCACGGCCTCGCCCGCACCGGTGGCGAGCAGGCCAAACACGTACATGGCCGGGTAGGCCCCGTCCAGGGCGATGTTGGTGAACGGGATGGTGTAGAAGCCGATGCCCTGCAGCATGAGCGGGAGGTACGCGGGGACGATGAGGGCGTTGGCGATCACGGGGCCCATGAGGGCGAGCGCCGGGCGGCGGCGGTTGCGCCACGTGAACCAGGCGCCGAGCGCGGTGGCCAGGCTCCCGAAGACCACGTCGAGCATGCCCAGCATCCCGGTGCCCGAGAGCACGATGTTGGCGACGTTGGCGATGACGCAGCCGAGGGCAAGGCCGGGCACGGCATCCGCCGTCAGGAGGGCGAGGGCGCAGAGCGCCTCGGAGACGCGGAACTGCACGGGGCCCCAGGCGAGGCTCCCAAGGAAGAGCAGGGTGACGAGGGTAAGACCCGCATAGCCGGCGGCGATCACGCCGACGCGGGCGACGCGACGGGCGTGGGCGACGGATGGGTCGACGGGGTGCGTGAGGGTGTTGCGCTGCTCCATGGTTCTCTCTTCTCTGTCGGAGGGCTTTGCTGGATGCCCGCGCGCGGGCATGACGAACCCACGACGAGCGGGATCCCGGTGGAAAGCACTCCAAAAGAAGCATCCCTGTGGGCACGACAGAACTGATACTAGCAGAGTTGCACCCCGGCGGTCGCAGCGTGGGACGCCGCCGCGGGGCGCTATAGTAGTGCTGCTGCCCAACGCCCTGCAGGAGGAGACCCATGAAGCTGCGCGTGACCCTCGCCCGCCTCGCCGCCGACGCGGCACACTGGGGCACCACCCGGCTCCTCCATCGCGGCGGGGGCAACATTCCGGGTACCGTAGCCCTGCGCGTGGATCCCAACGTCGTCGGGGAGCTCTCTGCGCCGCTCTCCCCCAAGCTTGTGGTCACGGGCACCAACGGAAAGACGACCACCACCGGTCTTCTTGCCGACGCGCTCGCCGGCGACGGACACGACGTCGTGTGCAACCGTGCCGGCAACAACATGGAGTCCGGCATCGCCGCCGCGCTGGTGCTGGCGGGCGAGAAGAACCCCGGGCGTGCGGGCTGCTTTGAGTGCGACGAGCTCTACACCGTTCGCGTGCTGCCCAAGATGAGGCCGGACGCCCTCGTTCTGCTCAACCTGTTCCGCGACCAGCTAGACCGCTACGGAGAGATCGACCACACACAGGACGTGATCGCCGAGGCGCTGCGCCGCTCTCCCAAGACGGCGCTTGTGTTCAACGCCGACGACCCCCTCTGCGCCGCCATCGCCGATCGCGTGGACAACGTCGGGCTGCCCTTTGGCATCGACGAGCCCACGGACCTGGAGGCAGACCGCATCTCCGACAGCCGCTTCTGCGCGCGCTGCAACGCGCCGCTGGACTACGAGTACGTGCATTACGGACAGCTGGGCGCATACCGGTGCCCCGAGTGCGGCTGGGAACGCCCCGAGCTCGCGTTTGCTGCCGTAAACGTTACGCTGACCTGCGGCGGGTTTGAGTTTGACGTTGAGGACCGGCGCAGCGCCAAGGTGGTGCGGCATCATGTCCGGACGCGCTACAGCGGGCTCTACATGGTCTACAACGTGATGGCTGCGCTGGCGGGGTGCCTTGTGGCAGGCGGCGACGCAGCGCGCTTCCAGGAGGTGCTCGACGCCTACGAGCCCGCGAGCGGGCGTGGCAAGGTGTTCTCGCTCGGCGATGGGCGCGAGGTCACGTCCAACCTCGCGAAGAACCCCACCGGCTTCAACCGCATGATCCAGCAGGTGCGCGCCGAGGACGGCCGCTACCTCGCCATCTTCCTGAACGACAACGACGCCGACGGCCATGACGTCTCCTGGATCTGGGACATTGACCTCGAGCGCCTGCGCGACCTCTCTGACCTGCGGCTCGTTTACGTTGGTGGCACGCGGCGCGAGGATATGGCCGTGCGCGTGAAGTACGCTGAACTTGGTGCAGAGATCGTGCTCGTGGAAAGCGTCGAGGACGCGCTGCGCTTTGTGGGCGCGGGCGAGAAGCTCCATGCGATCGCCAACTACACGGCCTTCCCGCCCGTCGTCGCCGAGCTCGAGCGCCTCTCCAAGACGGGAGCGGCTCCCGCGGCGCAGACGCGTCCCACGACCTCATCGGCCGCGCGCGCGGATGCCGCGAGCGTCGCGCTCGACCGGCCGCTGCGCATCGTCCACCTCTATCCCGACGCGCTCAACCTCTACGGGGACGGCGGCAACATCGCGTCGCTCTCCAAGCGCTGCGCGTGGCGCGGCATTCCCTGCCGGGTCGACCAGGTCCTCATGGGACAGGAGCTCGACCTCTCCGACGCGGACGTGGTGCTGCTTGGCGGCGGCGCGGACCGTGACCAGCTTGCGGTTTGTCGCGAGCTGCAGGGACAACGGGAGACGCTCGCCGCCTACGTTGCCGACGGCGGCGTTCTTCTCGCCATCTGCGGTGGCTACCAGCTGCTCGGCCACTCCTACATGATGGGGGCGGAGAAGGTCGAGGGTCTGCACATCCTGGACCTGGAGACCGTCGCCGGCTCCACGCGGCTCATTGGGAACGTGGCGATCGAGTCGCCCGTGTGCGACGCGCCGATCGTGGGGTTTGAGAACCACGCGGGCCGCACCATGCTGGGCGCGGGCGAGAAGCCCTTCGGGCGCGCGCTCGTCGCCGGCACCGGCAACAACGGCGAGGACGGCGGCGAGGGAGTGCTGCACGATGGCGTGGTGGGCACGTACCTCCACGGGCCGATCCTGCCCAAGAACCCCGGCGTCACCGACTGGCTGATCGCCCGGGCGCTGGCGCGCCGCGGCGAGCTCGTCGAGCTCGCGCCGCTCGATGACGCGCTGGAGACCGCGGCGCACGACGTGGCCATGCGCATCGCCACGGGTCACTAGCGTACGTTCTTCTCGGCCGCAGAACTCGTTCTTAGAATCGCCGCCCTTGCCGGTAGCTCGTCTATGAATTGCCGCCCTCGCCACAACAAACTCCAAGAATGCCGGACGTTGCTTTCATCGTGAATACAAAAACCTCGTTTTGCCGGCATGAATGCCGGTGAGTACTGACAACCCTTACGTTTTCTAGAACGACCCCTTACACAGGCGGCATTTCTTAGATTGCCCGGCGAGAAGGGCACGCGCTCGCAACACAAAACGGCCCCCGGCGCGATGCCGGGGGCCGCAGCTTGCGCGATTAGCTCAGCGAGAAGAACCTACGCCTCGGCGTAGAGGTCCTTGAGCTTGAGCAGGTGCGCGTAGCGAGCCATGGCGGCCTCCTCGTTCTGGGCGAAGAGCTCCTTGGCGCGCTCGGGGAAGGAGCGGGTGAGCGAGGTGTAGCGGGCCTCGTTCATCAGGAAGTCCTGGTACCCGCCGGCCGGCTCCTTGGAGTCGAGCGTGAACTTCTTGCCCGTGGGGGCAGCCGGGTTGAAGCGGAAGAGGTTCCAGTAGCCGCACTCCACGGCCTTCTTCATCTCCATCTGGCAGTTCTGCATGCCACCGCCCTTGATGGAGTGCATCTCGCACGGGCTGTAGCCGATGATCAGCGACGGGCCGTCGTAGCTCACGGCCTCGTGGATGGCCTTGAGCGTCTGGTTCATGTTGGCGCCCATGGCGACCTGGGCCACGTAGACGTAACCGTAGGACATGGCGATCTCGGCGAGGCTCTTCTTCTTGGTCACCTTGCCGGAGGCCGCGAACTGGGCCACCTGGCCGATGTTGGAGGCCTTGGAGGCCTGGCCGCCGGTGTTGGAGTAGACCTCGGTGTCAAAGACGAAGACGTTCACGTTGTTGCCGGAGGCAAGGACGTGATCGAGGCCGCCGAAGCCGATGTCATAGGCCCAGCCGTCGCCGCCGAAGATCCAGAAGGCCTTCTTGGTGAGGTAGGACTTGTCGGCGAGGATGGCCTTGGCGGTGTCGCAGTCGGCCTTCTCGAGCTCGGCGACGTAGGCGGCGGCAGTGGTCTTGCTGGCCTCGGTGTCCTTGCGGCTCTCGAGCCAGGCCGTGGCGGCCTCCTTCAGCGCGTCGGACGCGCAGTCGGACTGGAGGAGCTGCTCGGTCTCGGCGACGATCTTCTCCTGGACGGCGTCGTAGCCAAGGGCGAGACCCAGGCCGTGCTCGGCGTTGTCCTCGAAGAGGGAATTGTTCCACGCCGGGCCGTGGCCGCACTCGTTGACCGTGAAGGGCGAGGTGGCAGCGGGGTTGCCCCAGATGGAGGAGCAGCCGGTGGCGTTGGAGATGAACATGCGCTCACCGCAGACCTGCGTGACGAGGCGCGCGTAGGCGGTCTCGGCGCAGCCGGCGCAGGAGCCGGAGAACTCGAGGTACGGCTTGGCGAACTGGCTGCCCTTGACGTTGGCGGCCACGAGCTCCTTCTTCTCGGAGACCTTGTTCACCGCGTAGTCCCACACCGGAGCCTGGTCGAGCTCGGACTCCTGCGGCACCATCGTGAGGGCGCCCTTCGGGCAGACCTTGACGCAGTTGGTGCAGCCCATGCAGTCGAGCGGGCTGATGGCCATGGTGAAGGTGAGGCCGGAGTTCTTGGGAACCATGACGTCGATGCGGCGCATCTCCTCGGGAGCGGCTGCCTGCTCGTCGGCGTTCATGACGATCGGGCGAATCGTGGCGTGCGGGCACACGAAGGAGCACTGGTTGCACTGGATGCACTTGGACTCGTCCCAGTGCGGAACCATGACGGCAACGCCGCGCTTCTCGTACGCGGAGGCACCGAGCTCCCACTGGCCGTCGGCGACGTCGACGAACTTGGAGACGGGCAGCGAGTCGCCGTCCATGCGGTTGATGGGCTCCATGAGCTCGCGAACCTGCTTGACGATGGCCTCGCGGCCCTCAAGCGTGAGCTCGACCTTCTCGTCCTCGGCGGTGGCCCAGTCGGCGGGCACCTCGAACTTGCGGTACGCGGTGGCGCCGGCGTCGATGGCCTTCCAGTTGGCCTCGACGATGTTCTGGCCCTTCTTGGCGTAGGACTTCTCCGCGGCGTCCTTCATGTACTGAATGGCGTCCTCGGCGGGAAGGACCTGCGCCAGCGAGAAGAACGCGGACTGCAGCACCGTGTTGGTGCGCTTGCCCATGCCGACCTTCTCGGCGAGGTCGATGGCGTCGATCAGGTAGACGTTGATGTTGTTCTTGGCGATGTAGCGCTTGGCCACGGCCGGCAGGTGGGAGGCGAACTCCTCGTCGGACCACTGGCAGTTCACCAGGAACGTGCCGCCCGGCTTGACGTCGCGCACCATCGGGAAGCCCTTGATGATGTAGGACGGGTTGTGGCAGGCGACGAAGTTGGCCTTGTTGATGTAGTACGGCGAGCGGATCGGGGAGTCACCGAAGCGCAGGTGCGAGATCGTGACGCCGCCGGTCTTCTTGGAGTCGTACTGGAAGTAGGCCTGGACGTACTTGTCCGTGTGGTCGCCGATGATCTTGATGGAGTTCTTGTTGGCGCCGACGGTGCCGTCGCCGCCGAGGCCCCAGAACTTGCACTCGATCGTGGACGGGTCGGCCGTGTTGGGGGCGTCCGGGTCCATGGGGAGGGAGAGGTTGGTGACGTCGTCCACGATGCCGATGGTGAACTCGCGGGCGGGGGCGTCCTTCTCGAGCTCCTTGTAGACGGCGAAGGCGGCTGCGGGCGGCTCGTCCTTGGAGCCGAGGCCGTAGCGGCCGCCGACGACGGTGATCTCGGACTTGCCGGCCTCGTAGAGGGCGGTGATGACGTCCTGGTAGAGGGGCTCGCCGATGGAGCCGGGCTCCTTGGTGCGGTCGAGCACGGCGATCTTCTTGACGGTCGCGGGCAGCGCGGCCACGAAGTCCTCGACGGACCATGGACGGTACAGGCGGACCTTCACGAGGCCGACCTTCTCGCCGTGGGCGTTGAGGTAGTCGATGACCTCCTCGAGGGTGTCGCAGAAGGAGCCCATGCAGACCACGACGCGGTCGGCGTCATCGGCGCCGTAGTAGTCGAAGAGGTGATAGCTCGTGCCGAGCTTCTCGTTGATCTTGTCCATGTAGGACTGGACCACGGCGGGCAGCGCGTCGTAGGCCTTGTTGCAGGCCTCGCGGTGCTGGAAGAAGATGTCGCCGTTCTCGTGGGAGCCGCGGGCGTGCGGGTGCTCCGGGTTGAGGGCGTGGTCGCGGAACGCCTGGACGGCGTCCATGTCCAGCATGTCCTTGAGGTCGTCGAAGTCCCAGACCGCGACCTTCTGGATCTCGTGGGAGGTGCGGAAGCCGTCGAAGAAGTTCAGGAACGGCACCTTGCCCTCGATGGCCGCGAGGTGGGCCACCGGCGCGAGGTCCATGACCTCCTGGACGTTGCCCTCGGCGAGCATGGCAAAGCCGGTCTGGCGGCAGGCCATGACGTCGGAGTGATCGCCAAAGATGTTGAGGGCGTGGGAGGCCACGGTACGGGCGGACACGTGGAAGACGCCCGGAAGGCCCTCGCCGGCGATCTTGTACATGTTGGGGATCATGAGGAGCAGGCCCTGCGACGCCGTGTAGGTGGTCGTGAGGGCGCCGGCGCCGAGCGAGCCGTGGACGGTGCCCGCGGCGCCCGCCTCGGACTCCATCTCGACAACCTTGACCGGGGTGCCAAAGACGTTCTTCATGCCCTGAGCGGCCCACTGGTCGACGTGGTCGGCCATGGGGCTGGACGGGGTGATCGGGTAGATGCCCGCCACCTCGGTGAACGCATACGAGACGTACGATGCCGCCTCGTTGCCGTCCATGGACTTAAACTTGCGAGCCATATCCTCTCCTTCGTAGCGATTCCAACGAATCCCTCGTGGGCAGGTCCGACCCGTCACAGGCGCATGACGGAAGAGGACCGTGGCCCATTCACACTCATAGTACTACCCAAAATGAGCCAGTCGGACGAGAAGAGCGGTGAGCGCTCGGCAAACGCGCGGCGGCGGCGAGCGGCGGCGCACAGGGCGGTGCCCCTATCCGCGCATCCCCTTGCCAAAGAGGGCCCGTTCCACATAAGGAAGGCCGTTGGCCGTGGTGTAGGGGTTGTCGGGGCTCATGTAGTGGCGCATGCGCACCGAGCGCGCGAAGTACAGCGTCCAGAAGATCGTCCACATGAGAGCCAGGATCACCAGCGTCCAGTGCGAGCCCGCCTCCCATGAGTAGCCGTACGAGGGCTCGTAGCCGACCACGTCGGGGCTCGTCGAGTAATAGACGTGGACGGCCTCCATGATGAGGAACACAGCGAGGTTGCCGATGACGGCGATGATTCCGGCGATCTGGAAGTTGCGCAGGAAGGAGGGGTGGCGCTGCACGAGCTGGACCATGGCGACGATGATGACCACGGCATAGCCCACGAGCGTCGCGAGCGCTATCCACTCGGACGCGGCCTGCGCAAGCCCAAAAATGCCGAGGCCGCGAGCCATGACGCTCTCGAGCGCGTCCTCCAGTGCGGACGGGAAGTCCGAGAGCAGGGCGAAGGTCTGGATCGCCTGCAGGATTATGAAGGCAAGCAGGCCGCCGCCGATGCGATCCCAGCTTGACGGCTCGGGCGCGGACTCGGGCGCGATGGGAGGAACCGGAGCTCCCGGGACGGGTGGCCGCGTCTGCCGGGGAGTTCCCTCGGGATGTGCGCCGTGGACGTCATCGCTCATGATGCCCTCCTCTGACGGACGCCAAGCGGTCCCCTCCTTATACCCGATGACGCCCTCAGACGCCCCTTCGATTCCGTTGGCGGATGCTTCCGAGCAGGCGCGCGTAGCCCTCGGCAAGGCGCCGGGCGCGCGGACCCGGTGCGTCGGAGGCCGGAACCACCCCATGTTCGTCGGAGACGAGGAATGCCTCGTCGAGGCCCGCCGAGCCGTCCATGACCGAGCGGGCCAGCCCCTCTTCCACGGACAGAGGAATGCCCATGGTACGCGCGAGGTCGATGACGAGGGACGCGGTGCCCGACGCCTGCCGGTCGGTCGACCCGCCTCGCACGAGACGGTCTCCCCTCACCCCCCAGAGCTCCTCCGGGGCAACGCTCGTGGCCTGCGCCTCGTTTCCGGCATGAAGTGCGCGCTCGGCGAGCGCCGAGGTCGTCGTCACGGCAAGCGGCTCGTAGGGGCCCACGCTCATGGCGGCGCGCCCCTCCTCGTCGACGATGACCATGAGCACGCCATCTGGGTAGCGCGCCGCCCCGTCCGAGAGCGTCCACTCGATGTGCTGCTTGGCCCAGGCGACGAGCTGGGTCGACACGGGTGTCCCGTCGACGGTCCGCCCGCCCAAAGCGCGCAGGTGACGGTTCTCGAGCGGAAGCGCGCGGTCAGCGAGGCGCCACCGGCAGACGAGCGCCGGGCGCCCGAGCGTGAAGTTTTCCATCTGGGGCTGGTCGTTCTTCTCGGCTGTCATGGCGCCTCCTTCCACGGGGCTCACATTCTAGCGCGGCGCGAGCGACGGAGCCTTCTTGGAATTGGCGAGGTTGTCACGGGCATTCTACGAATTGCCGCCCTTGTCGCACGGCTTTCCTAAATTCGCAGCCCTTGTCCTGACGACGCCCACAAAAGCGCGCTTTTGCTGGCGAGAAGGACGGTGTGGTCGGACAACCCCCGCAATTCCAAGATCGCGCCGTGGCAAGGGCCCAGAAAACGAGACGCCCCGGCAGGCGCGGGGCCGGCCGGGGCGTAAATGATACGAAGGGACTGTCCCTTCGTATCCTAGTGGCGGAAGTGGCGGTTGCCGGTAAAGACCATCGCGATGCCGTGCTCGTTGCAGGCCTCGATGGACTCGTCGTCGCGCTTGGAGCCGCCGGGCTGGATGATGCAGGTCACGCCGTGCTCGGCGAGCACGTCCACGTTGTCGCGGAACGGGAAGAAGGCGTCGGACGCGCAGGCGTAGCTGCCCTTCTCCACGCCCATGCGCTCGCAGGCCTCGTCGGCGCGCTCGCAGGCGAGCAGCGCGGAGTCAACGCGGTTGGGTTGGCCCGGGCCCATGCCGATGCCGGCCTTGCCCTTGGAGACGAGAATCGCGTTGGACTTCACGCCCTTGCAGACGCGCCAGGCAAACATGAGCTCGTCCATCTCCTCCGGCGTGGGCTTGCGCTCCGTCGGGCAGGTGAAGGTCTCGGGGTCCTCGGAGACGGAGTCCACGTTCTGCAGCAGCACGCCGCCGTCGATGGAGCGCAGCTCGTACTCGGCGTGGGCGCCCACGCCGCCGGTGGCCAGCACGCGCAGGTTGGGGCGCTTGGCCATGCGCTCGACGGCCTCGGGTGTGTAGCTCGGGGCGATGATGACCTCGACGAACTGGCCGTTCTCGTCAAAGGCGTGCTCCACGAGCTCGAAGGGCACCTCGCGGTTGCAGGCGATGATGCCGCCGAAGGCACTCTTGGGGTCGCACGCGAAGGCGCGGTCGTAGGCGCAGGTGACGTCGTCGGCCACGGCGGAGCCGCAGGGGTTCTGGTGCTTGAGGATCACGCAGGCCGGGCCGTCGAACTCGCGCACGAGGTTCCATGCGGCGTCCGCGTCCAGGTAGTTGTTGTAGGAGAGCGGCTTGCCCTGGAGCTGCTCGGCGCCCACGAGCGGGTACTCGGAGGAGCCCAGCTCGGCGAAGTCGTCCACAAAGCGGTAGACGGCAGCCGTCTGCTGGGGGTTCTCGCCGTAGCGCAGGTCGTCGACCTTCTCCAGGTAGACGCCCAGCTCGTCCGGGGTGGTAGGGGCGTCCTCGGCGTCCTCGAGCTCCTCGGGGAAGTCCTCGTCGTAGCGGTCGGCCAGCCAGCTGGCGATGGCCGCGTCGTAGCAGGCCGTGGTCTCGTAGACCTTGAGCTGCAGGTAGCGGCGCAGCTCGAGCGTGGTGCAGCCGCCCATGGCGCGCATGGTGTCCAGGACCTCGTCGTAGTCGTCCGGGTCGGAGACCACGGTCACGGAGTCGGCGTTCTTGGCCGCGGAGCGCAGCATGGAGGGGCCACCGATGTCGATGTGCTCGATGGCGTCGTCGAAGGTGACCTCGGGGTTGGCCACGGTCTTCTCGAACTCGTAGAGGTTCACGACAACGAGGTCGATCATGCCGATGCCGTGCTCGGCGGCCTCGGCCATGTGGGACGGGTTGTCGCGACGGGCGAGCAGGCCGCCGTGCACCTTGGGGTGCAGCGTCTTCACGCGGCCGTCCATCATCTCCGGGAAGCCCGTGTACTGCTCGATGGGCACCACGTGAACGCCGGCCTCCTCGAGCACGCGCGCGGTGCCGCCGGTGGAAATCACCTCGACGCCAAACTCGTCCTCGAGCGCCTTGACGAAGGCGACGACGCCGGTCTTGTCCGTAACGGAGACGAGCGCCCGCTTGATGGGAGTGTCTGCCATGGCCCCTCCTTGGGTTTGAAGACGACATGATGTACCGTCGTGTCTACGATAGCGCAGCTGGAGGACAACATGACGCAGACTGAAAAGTTGACGTGGCGCGCCTTCGCGCCGGAGGACTTCGAGCGCGCGGCGGAGCTGCTCGGACGCACCTGGCTCCCGGAGTTCGACGAGCCGGCGCAGCGTGCTGCGAGCCAGATCGAGCTCGCGCACTACCTGGCGCAGACCACGTGGTCGCTCCTCGCCGAGCGCGATGGGGAGATCCTGGGCGTGGTACTTCTCGCCGAGCGGGGACGCGAGGTCACGGGCGGCGCCGGCTGGGCCGAGCTCGAGGCGCGCCTGACGAGGGTGGCCGAGAAGGACGAGGCGCTCGCGGAGGCCGTGCGCGTGGAGATGGACGGCGTGCACGAGGAGGCCGAGCTCGAGCGCGAGTATGCCGCCGAGGAGCCCGCGGGCGCCGACGCCGCGGTGAAGCTGCTGATCGTCTCCCCGGACGCCAAGGGCCTGGGGCTCGGCGGGAGGCTCTTCTCGGCCGCGCTCGATCACCTGCGCGAGACGGGCGCCCGCGGCTATCACCTGCTCACCAACGACAGCTGCGACTTTGGGTTCTACGAGCATAAGGGCCTCACCCAGGCCAGGCGCCGCCGCTCGCGCGCCTACTGGCCCGGCGTAGACCCGGAGAAAGACGAGTTCCACGTCTACGTCTACGAGCAGGAGCTCTAGTGCGCGGACGGTTTGCGCCGACGCCCTCGGGGCGGATGCACCTGGGCAACGTGTTCGCAGCGCTGGTGGCATGGCTCTCCGTGCGCGCCGCGGGCGGCGAGATGGTGCTGCGCATCGAGGACCTGGACCCGCGCGCCGCGAGTCGCGAGCGCGCGGAGCTCCTGATGGACGACCTGCGCTGGCTGGGGCTCGACTGGGACGAGGGGCCCTTCTGGCAGAGCGAGCGCGGCAGCGCCTACGACGACGCCATCGAGCGGCTCGCGCGGGCCGGTCTCACCTACCCCTGCTTCTGCTCGCGCGCCGAGCTGCACGCCGCGAGCGCCCCCCACGCCTCCGACGGCACGCCGGTCTACGCCGGAACGTGCCGCGGGCTCGATGCCGAGGAGGTCGCGCGCCGTGCGGCCGTCCGGCCACCGGCCACGCGTCTGCGCGTGCCCGACGCCGATGACCCCGCGGGAACGATTGCGTTCTGCGACCTGGCGTACGGGCCGCAGCGTGAGGTCCTCGCCCGCGAGTGCGGCGACTTTCTCGTGCGACGCAGCGACGGCGTGGTGGCATACCAGCTGGCCGTTGTGGTGGACGACGCCCTCATGGGCGTGACGCAGGTCGTGCGCGGGCGCGACCTGCTTGGCTCCTGCGCACGCCAGATCTACCTGTGTCGCCTGCTCGGCTTCGAGCCGCCCGAGTACGGACACGTCCCCCTGCTCGTGGCCCCGGACGGCCGACGCCTCTCCAAGCGGGAGAAGGACCTCGACCTGGGGGCCCTGCGCGAGCGGGGCGTATCCGCCGAGCGCGTGGTAGGCACGCTCGCCGCAGCCGCAGGCCTGGCGGGCGCCGGTTGCGAGGCCACGCCCGCGGAGCTCGCCCACGACTTCTCGTGGAATCGGCTTCGCCGCGAGGACATCGTCGCGGACGAGGCGCTTCTTGGCCGTCTTCGTGCAGAGAAGTTGTGACTTCCAACGTTGTGGGGTATGATGCTCTAGCACCAGCCACGGAGAGCTGACCGAGAGGCCGAAGGTGCTCGCCTGCTAAGCGAGTATAGGATGCAAATCCTATCTGGGGTTCGAATCCCCAGCTCTCCGCCAGTCAACTCATGAGCCCCCGTCGGTCCGTCCGTCGGGGGCTCATTTTGTGGCCCGACACCACATCTTCGACACTTTTCTCGTTTTGCCTTGACTTAGCCTAGAAGGCGTGGCAGTATTATCAACTGCACGCGGCGTTACCTCAGCTGGATAGAGGACCTGACTACGAATCAGGGCGTCATAGGTTCGAATCCTATACGCCGCACCACGCAAAGTTCGGGAGGCTCCCATGGGAGCCTCCCGTTTTGCTATCTGGCGCCCCTACGAAACCGGCCGGCACACCACCCCGGTCTTGGGGCCGATGCCCACGAACGTGTAGGCGACACCGCTGGCGTCGCACAGATCCATCAGGTCAATGACGTCGTTCTTATCGTCCGCAAGGTACTCCTCGATCGAGGCGCATCCCATACAGTTGACCGCGCGCTCCACGCCGGAAACGGACGACGGTGCAAACAGCACCCGAAGGCCATGCTCCGCCTCGCCGTACGCGATAAGCGCGGAGGGGCCGCTCAGGTGCTCGCGCACCTCAACGACCCCACCTGACCCCTTGATAACGTTAACCAGACGAACGTCCCTCGCGCACTCATGCATCGGCCTCTCCTCTCCCCTGTCTCCTGGAAAGAGTAGAGCACAGAAGCACAGTATCGAACAAGTGTTCTACCGTTCGCGCGGGCGGCTCTTCGGCGAGCGGTCCTACTCCGGGCGAATGACCTCCACGCCGCCCATATAGGGGCGCAGCGCCTCGGGCACGGTCACGCTGCCGTCTGCGTTCTGGTAGTTCTCCAGGATGGCCGCCATCGTGCGACCCACGGCAAGGCCGGAGCCGTTGAGCGTATGCACAAGGCGCGTCCCCTTGAACTCCGCGGGGTCGCGATAGCGGATGTTGGCGCGACGAGCCTGGAAGTCCCAGCAGTTGGAGCAGGAGGAGATCTCCTTGTAGGCGTTGTAGCTCGGCAGCCACACCTCGAGGTCGTAGCACTTGGTGGCAGAGAAGCCGATGTCGCCGGTGCACAGCGTGACCACGTGATAGGGCAGGCCAAGGGCCTGCAGCACCGCCTCGGCCTCGGCGACCATGCTCTCGAGCTGGTTCATCGAGTCCTCGGGCTTGGCAAACTTGACCATCTCGACCTTGTCGAACTGGTGGACGCGGATGATGCCGCGCGTGTCGCGGCCGGCCGAGCCCGCCTCCTCGCGGAAGCACGGCGTGAAGGCGGTATACCACAGCGGCAGCTGGGAGGCGTCCAGGACCTCGTCGCGGTGCAGGTTGGTAAGCATGACCTCGGCCGTGGGGATGAGGTACAGGTCCGGGTTCACGTGGTAGAGGTCGTCCTCGAACTTGGGGAGCTGGCCCGTGCCAAAGAGCGTCTCGCGGTTGGTGATGACGGGCAGCCACCACTCCTTGAAGCCGGCCTTGACGTGCATGTCAATCATGAAGCTGATGAGGGCGCGCTCCATGCGGGAGCCCAGGCCACCGAGCGCGTAGAAGCGCGCGCCGGCGATCTTGACGCCGCGGTCGAAGTCGATGATTCCCAGGTCCGGGCCAAGGTCCCAGTGCGCCTTTGCCTCGAAGTCAAACTCGCGCGGGGTGCCCCAGCGGCGGACCTCGGGGTTGTCGGAGTCGTCCTTGCCGTACGGGACGCTCTCGTGCGGGATGTTGGGGATGGCGGCAACCAGATCGAAGAGCTCCTGCTCGACCTCGTCGCGCTTGTCGTCGAGCTCGGCGATGCGCTCCTTGTTGGCGGCGACGCGCGCCTTGGCGGCCTCGGCCTCGTCCCGCTTGCCCTCGCGCATGAGCTGGCCGATCTCCTTGGAGACGGCGTTGCGCTCCGCCTGGAGCCGCTCGACCTCCACGATGACGGAGCGACGCTCCTCGTCAAGCTCGAAGAACTTCTCGCGGTCCCAGTGCGCGTTCTGACGGGACTCGCACGCCTTGTCCACGACGTCGGGATTCTCGCGAACGAACTTGATGTCGAGCATGTTCACTCCTCGCTTCTGGCTGTCCTGTCCGCGGGCACGTGCCCGGCGGCGCTCCAAGTATATACTTGTGCGCATCGAAAACGGCGCCCAGGGAGGCAGCATGCAGGCAATCGCGGATTTCGTCACGTGGCTCTTCAACGACAAGATGGGGGTTCTCTGCCTCATTGCGGGTGGAATCGTGATCTGCCTCATCATCGCCCTCGTCATGGAGCGCAAGACCAAGCAGCGCTACTTCAACCACGAGAAGTCCGAGGACGACTGGAGCCTCTTCGGCGACGAGGACGAGTAGCGGCCCGACGTTCTTCTCGGCCGGGCGCCCTTCTCGGCCCTGCCCCCCTCCTACGATTAGTGTACATAATCCGGTTTCAAATCACATATCCGCAGGATTTTGTTTTGATACCACCCGGAATTTGTACACTAATTCGTCAACACCACCACATCAGCCGCCGGCCCGAGGAGGACGCGTGCAGCTGACCGTCGACAACCTGAGCGCCCTGCGGGCCCTGCGCGTTTTTCGGCGTGAGGGTCGCATGCTCCCCGCCGAACGGCATGACCTTCAGGAGCCCGACCCCAGCCCCCAGCAACGCTGGACCGCACGCGTGATTCCCGCCCGACGCCTGGGCCTCTCGGGCGCCCCCAGCACGGACGCGCCCATCGAGGTCGTGGTCCCATCCGCCGAGAAGCGCCTCAGGGGTGCCATCTTCTCGTGCACCGTCCGCTCGACGAGCGTACCGCGCCGCTCGTTCGTAAGCCTTGGCGACGGGCTCTCCATTCCCTGTCCTGAGCTGCTTTTCTATGAGCTTGCAGGGACGATGAGCCAGGAGTCGCTGGCGCTCGTGGGCTACGAGCTGTGCGGGACGTACGCGCGCGATCCCTCCGACCCGCGGCGCGGTGAGGTCGTCTACGGCGTGCCACCCGTAACCAGCGTCGAGCAGATACGATCCTACCTCGCGGCGTTTCGCGACCGGCCGCAGGCGATGCTCGCGCGCCTGGCACTGCGACGCGTCGCCGATAACGCCTGGTCTCCCATGGAGGCGATCGTTGCGCTCATGATTCGCCTTCCCGTCGCAGATTCCGGATACGAGCTCGGCGAGGTCGTGCTCAACGTGCGTCACGGCGCCACGCCGGAGCTCGTGGCGCTCGGGGGCAGGGGCTCGCGCGTGCCCGACATCGAGGTCGTTGGCACCCACGTGGGGTTCAACTACGACAGCCATCTGCACCTTGACCTCGAGTCCATCGCCCGCGCCGCGACAACCGGAGACGCGGAGGCACAGATAGCCGCCGTGCGCAGGAAGCACCACGACGACATCAAACGCAACCGAGAACTCGCCGCCATGGGGCGCGTCGTCCTGCCCGTAACCTCGGCCGACCTCTTCGCCCCCGGCGGCCTCGACTCGGTCATGCTCCAGGCCGCCATGACAATCGGCGAGCTGGACGGAGGACAGGCGCTCGCAAACGCACATGCGGCGATAACCCCCGCGCAACGGGAACATCGACAGAGACTCATCTGGTCCCTGCTCCCCTGGGACGAGGGGGTGCGCTTCGCACGCGAGCTTGCGGCCGAGCGGCCGTGGTACTTCACGTGACGAGGTGACGTCCGGTCGATTAGTGTACATATTCCGGCTGGTATTAAGGACAAATCCTGCGGATATATGATTTGAAACCGGATTATGTACACTAATCGTAGGAGGGCGGGGCGGCGAGAAGGACCGCGGGCCGTGGGCCACGCGCGCACGAAAAAGGGCCCCGGCAAAGCCGAGGCCCCAAGCAATCATGGTGCGGGCGAAAGGACTTGAACCTTCATGGAGTTGCCCCCATACGGACCTGAACCGTACGCGTCTGCCAATTCCGCCACGCCCGCGTGCTGAGCTATCGTAACGCATCCGCCGAACGCCCGCAAGCGCTAAAATGTCATCACACGGCCAGACGCAGCTGAAACGAGGAGGTGCCGTGAACGACCCGCGTGACCGGGTGCCTACGAGCACCCCTTTGCCATCTGCGGCCCAA
Organism: uncultured Atopobiaceae bacterium; assembly: GCA_963928085.1. Taxonomy (GTDB): domain Bacteria; phylum Actinomycetota; class Coriobacteriia; order Coriobacteriales; family Atopobiaceae; genus Thermophilibacter. The sequence goes on along the minus strand of CAWVDR010000002.1, from coordinate 523,751 downwards.
CCATACGATGAATACCTGCTCGGCCGCTATCGCGTGCTCGAGCGTCGGGGCAACGGCGGCTTTGGCACGGTGTGCACCTGCTGGGACCGGCGGCTGCAGCGGCGCGTGGCCATCAAGCGCATGCCCCTCGCAGCCGAGACCGGGACCACGGCCGACGAGGCCCTCGCCGAGGCGCGCACCGCCTGCATGCTCGGGCACCCCAACATCGTCACCGTCTTCGACTTCGAGTCGGACGGGACGTTCGCCTATCTCGTCATGGAGTACGTCGACGGCCTCAACCTCGCCGAGCTGCTCGCCCGCGTCGAAGGCGGCCGACTCACCCCGGACGAGTGCGCTCACGTGCTCCAGAGCGTGGCGCAGGCGCTCGCCTTCGCACACGAGAACCGGGTCCTGCACCTGGACATCAAGCCAACCAACATCATGATCGACCGCCAGGGCGTCGTGAAGCTCGCGGACTTTGGCATGGCCACGCTCGCCTCTGCCGCCGGGTACGGGGGCGCCCGCGGCGGGACCGTCGGCTACATGCCGCCCGAGCAGATCGACGGCGACATGGTCGACGAGCGGACGGACGTCTTCTCCCTCGCAGTGGTGACGTGGCAGGCCCTCACCGGGTCGAACCCGTTTCTGGCGAGAAGCGCGGAGGACTCGCGGCGGCGCATCGTCAAGGGACCGGGCCGCCTCGCCAAGCTCTGCCCCGGCCTCGACGCGGACGCCGAGGCCATCCTGCTCGAGGGGCTCTCGCCGACGCCCACGGCCCGCAGCGCTGACGCTCTGGACTTTGCCGACGACCTGGTGGCCCACCTGGGACTCCCGACAATGGGCGCCGAGTCGCTCCGCGAGCTCGTTGCGCAGGCGGAGCGCGACGACGACCCCAACGCCAGCGACCGCGTGCGCAGGAGCGGGGGCGGGCCAGAGCTGAGGCTCCCGGACGGCATGATCGCCCGCCTCCTCACCGCGCTTCTCGCCTTCTCGGCGCTTCGGCTCGTCGCTCCTGCGATCCCGGGACTTGACGCCGGGGCACCCTCCGTCGTGGCGCCCCTCGCCTGCGCTCTGGCCGCCGCGCTCTGGCCGCCAATCGCCTCGCTGCTCGTGCCCGCCGGCCTGGCCGTCGCGCTCGTCGCGTGCTCCCTCGGGGAGCCCCTCCCCGTGCTGCTCGCCTGCCTCCTGGCGGTGGCGACCGTCTCCTGGTGGTTTTTCGTCGCCCGCCACGAGCTCCTCTCGTCGCTCGTCCTCCTGCTGCCGTGCTGCCTTCCGTCGCCGGTCTGTGGGGCGGCGCTCGCCGGCTACGCGCTCGACCCGCTTCCCGCGGGGGCATCCACCCTGGTGGGCTATCTGACGGGCGCCCTCTACCACGTTGCCGTGGCGGGATCCTTTGCACCGGACTTGCTCGCTGCCGGCCTCCTCGAGCAGGTTTCGGCGCCCGCGTTCTGGCTTCTCCTCGCAGGGTCGCTCGCCTGCGCCGCCCTCTCGTCGGCCCTCGTGCTCCGTGGGGCGGTGACCAGCGGGGTCATGGGACAGGTCCTCGGCCTCGCCCTCCTTGTGGGCGCCAACATCCTCGCAGCTAGCATGGAGAATAGCGGTATATGGGGCGCCCTCGACTGGCCCGCCCTTGTCCTTGCGGTACTCTTGAGTGTGCTTATGTGCATCGCGACTGTCCTGAGAGGCCCCCTCTACGAGGACCGGGAAGGCGAGGATATAGATGAGTTTTCTGAGTGACTTCGAGTCCCGAATCGGGGCCGTCTTCGGCGCGGCGCCGCAGGGTTACACCGAGCCCTTCTCCTTCAAGAAGCTCGCCAAGCGCGCCGCGCGCGAGATGGAGAACGAGACCTACGAGATCGACGGCGTCGACACCGCGCCCGCCCTCTACACCGTGCTGGTCTCGGCCACCGACGACTCCCTGATGCGGCCGCTCTACGAGCAGATTACCTACGAGACCTCCGCCTTCGTCACCGCCCAGGCCCAGAAGAAGGGCTACGCGTTCGTGGGCAGCCCGCTCGTGCGCTTCATGGTCGACCCGAGCCTCAAGTCGGGCAAGTTCGCCGTCTTCGCCGAGAACGTCGACGAGGGCACGCTCGCGCGCCTGCGCGAGGAGGAGCGCGCGTTTCTCGCCGGGAGCTCGAGCGCCGGCGGCGCCGCCGCGCAGGTGCACCCGCGCGGCAAGCGCAGGAGGGCGGCCGCGGCACCTTCGCCCGCGCCCGTAGGCGCACCGACGCCCGAGCCGGAGACGCCCGCGGCGGACGGACTCGACGTGATGCCCCTTGAGGCGGTCGACCTCGTCCCCTTGGTCCCGTCCACCTCGACCCCGCGCCCCGTCCCGCTGGGCGGTCCCGCCCCGGTCGTCATCCCGGGCGAGGGCCCCGGCGCCGTTCCCGTGCCGCAGACCCAGCGCCGCAGCGTCCCGCTCGTCGACCCGCGCCGCGGCGTCGGCGACGTCGCCGCCACCCCGGAGCCCGCTCCCGAGCCGGAGCCCCAGGTGGCGACCTGCCTGCTCATCGACAGGCAGAGCGGGCGCACCTACACCGCGAGCGCGCCGTCCACGATCGTCGGGCGCGAGCGCTCCCAGGCGGGCGTCGTCCTGCGCGATCCCAACGTCTCCCGCCGCCACGCCGAGCTCTCGTTCGACGGGCGCGACTGGCACATCGCAGACCTCGGCTCGACCAACGGCACGCTTGTCAATGACGTTGACGTCCGCGAGTGCGTCCTGCGCGACGGCGACCTCATCACCCTCGGTCTCACGAACCTCGAGTTCAGGGAGAACCCGCGATGATCGAGCTCGTGCTGTTTGCGGGGCGCGTCCTTCTCGTCGTCGTCCTCTACGTGTTCCTGTTCGCGGTCATGCGCACCGGCGTCGGCCTGGTGCGCGGCCAGCGCCGCGACTCCGCCATCTGGGCGATTGACGTCGAGAAGGGAACGAGGTCGCTCCGCGGCCTGCACGTTGACATCCTGGGTCCGGTCGTCATCGGCCGGTCGCCCTCCTCCGACATCGTCATCGACGAGCCCTACGTCTCCTCGACGCATGCCCGGCTCACCCTCCAGGGTCCCGCGCTCGTTCTCGAGGATCTCGGCTCGACCAACGGCACGCTCGTCAACGGTCACGTCATCGACCAGCCCGTCACGCTTCGCGACGACGACGAGGTGCAGATCGGTGACACCATCATGCGAGTGAGCCGCGGATGACGACTGTCGAGGCACAGATGGGCCCCGTCCAGGAGCCCACCAACGCCCCCGGGCGCGCCGAGATTCCCGTCGAGGGCCGCCTCGGGGCGGACGCCGTCTCTGGCTCCAACGAGTTCATCTCGTGGGGGGCCCGCAGCGACGTCGGCCTCGTCCGCGGTCACAACGAGGACTCCTTTCTTCTGAGGGCGCCCCTGTTCATGGTCTCGGACGGCATGGGCGGCCACGCCGCCGGCGAGGTAGCGAGCTCGATTGCCGTCGAGACGGTGGGAGAACAGGCGCCCGGCACGGCTGACGACGTCCTTCTCGGCGCCGCCGTCGAGTCGGCGAACATGAGCGTCATCGAGGCCTCTGAGCAGGGCATCGGCAAGCCCGGCATGGGCTGCACCGCCACCGCCGTCCTCATCGAGGGGAACCGGATGGCCGTGGCGCACGTGGGCGACTCCCGCGCCTACGTGCTCCGTCAGGGCACGCTCGTGCGCATCACCCACGACCACTCCTATGTCGAGGAGCTCGTCGACTCTGGCCAGATCACGGCTGACGAGGCGCGCACGCACCCCTCGCGCTCCATCATCACCCGGGCGCTCGGCTCCGACCCCGACATGTACGCGGACCACTTCTCCCTCGAGGTCAACGACGGCGATCGCGTCATCCTGTGCTCGGACGGCCTCTCGTCCATGATCTCGGACGCGGAGATCGAGTCGCTCGCGGTCTCGAGTGCGACGCCGCAGCAGGCGGCCGACAACCTCGTGGCCGCCGCGCTCACCGCCGGCGGCTCCGACAACGTGACCGTCGTCGTGGTAGACGTCCTGAACGACGGCCTCGCCGACGCCGCGCGCAAGCGCCTGCTCCGCCGCGCCGCGTTAGTCAGCGGCATCATCGTTGCGTTTCTCGCCCTTTCCGTTCTGTTTGGCGCCGCGCTCGTGCGCAGCGAATGGTACCTCGGCGTCAACGGCTCGACCGTGGGCCTCTACCGCGGCGTCAACGGAGAGTTTCTCGGCATCCCCCTGAGCGAGCTCGTCGGCACGAGCTCCGTCGAGCTCTCCGACCTCCCGACCTCTGTCCAGGACCAGCTCGCGCAGGGCATTCGCGTAGAGAACGAGGAAGCGGGCCGCGAGGTCATCGACTCCTATCACACGCAGATAAACGCCGAGAAGGACCGCGCCGCCCAGATTGCGGAGACGGCCCGCTCGGAGACCGACGGCACCGTTTCCGCGCAGGACGGGGGTGAGCAGCAGTGAGACGAAGGAGGTTCTCGGGCGCCATGTCGCGCTCTGAGGTCGAGGCGTCCGTCATGATGGCGCCGCCCGCCAGCCCCGGCACGCGCAAGCACGGGCACGGTCGCAGGAACACCGAGCTCTTCCTTCTCTGCCTCGCTGCGGTGCCGGTCATTCTTCTCTACGCGATGTACGTGATCGACTCCAACTCGCAGCTGAGCGTCGCCACGCTGGGGGTCCCCCTGGGCCTGTTTGCCGCCTTCGCCGCGGCCCACGTGGCCATCAGGTTCCTCGCGCCGGGAGCCGATCCCGCCATCCTGCCCATCGTCTTCGTCCTCTCGGGGACGGGCATCACGTTCCTCACGCGCCTGGCGCCCGACTCGGCGGTGAGCCAGGTCGTCTGGCTGTTCCTCTCCGTGGCGGCGATGGTCGCCGTACTCGCCGTCGTGCGCGACCTCGACTCTCTCGCGGACTACAAGTACACGCTCGGAATCGCGGGCGTGGTCCTCCTCGTGCTCCCCATGCTCCTGGGAACCGAGCAGAACGGCTCGAAGCTGTGGATCTACATCGGCAACTTCAGCTTCCAGCCCGGCGAGTTCGCCAAGATCCTCATCACGCTCTTCCTCGCGTTCTACCTTGCCACCAACCGCGAGGCGCTCTCGGCCTCCATGCGCCGCTTTGGGCCGGTCACGCTGCCCCGCCTGAGGATGCTCTTCCCGCTGCTGGTCATGTGGGGCATCAGCCTGCTCGTCGTGGTCTTTGAGACTGACCTGGGCAGCGCGCTGCTGTTCTTCGCGTTCTTCGTGATCATGATCTACGTTGCCACGGGGCGGGCCAGCTACGTCGTGGTGAGCCTGCTGCTGCTCGCCGTGGGCGGCGTCGCGTGCTACTTCCTGTTTGGCCACGTCCAGAACCGCGTCAACATCTGGATCGACCCGTGGTCGGCAGCATCGAGCGGCGGCTACCAGCTCGTGCAGGGGCTCTACTCCCTCGCCGACGGCGGCCTGGTGGGCACGGGCATCGGCAACGGTCTTTCCACGACCATCCCCTTCGTGCAGAGCGACTTCATCTTCGCGGCCATCGGCGAGGAGATGGGCCTTCTCGGGGCGTCCGCGATCCTCATCCTCTTCCTGCTCTTCTGCGTGCGCGGCCTGGCAACGGCGGCGCGCGCCAAGTCCGACTGCTCCGCCTTCGCCGCCGTGGGACTCACCTGCGCCATCTCCATCCAGGCGTTCATCATCGTGGGGGGCGTCACCAAGCTCCTGCCCCTCACCGGCGTGACGCTGCCCTTCATGAGCCAGGGCGGCACCTCGCTTCTCGCCAGCTTCCTGATCGTGGGCCTGCTGCTGCGTGCCGGTGATGAGGGCACGGGCCGCGAGGCCGAGCTGCGCAGCGCGACCGAGCGGGAGAGCTCGCGCCAGGACCCCGTGCTCTCCCTCACGAGCCAGATCCAGACGCAGGGCGCCCACACCGCCTCCGTGGTTCACGGCAGCCACGCACGCGGGCGCTTTGGCCTCACCACCGCCGAGTCGGGCGTGCTCGGGCGCGTGGCGCTGGGCAAGCGCCTGACGGCCCTCATCACGGTCTTCTCGCTCTTCTTTGCCGCTCTTGTCGCCAACCTCACCTACATCCAGCAGATCGACGCCGAGCGCATCCAGACCCTCCCCACGAACAGCCACACCATCGCGCGGAGCGCCTACGTGCAGCGCGGCGCGATCATCACGTCCGACGGGGTGACGCTCGCCGAGAGCGCCCAGCAGCCCGACGGCACCTACGCGCGCTCCTACCCCCAGGGGACGCTCGCGCGTCACACCGTCGGCTACATCTCCACGCAGTACGGCTCCGACGGCGTCGAGTCCACGATGAACGAGACGCTCACCGGTCGCGAGGACTACTCCAACTGGAGGAGCGCCCTCTACTCGCTCGCGGGGGTGGCTCAGCCGGGCTCCACGGTCCAGCTGACCATCAACTCGCAGATCCAGCGCGCCGCCGAGGCCGCGCTCCAGGGCTACACGGGCGCGATCGTGGTGCTCGACCCGCACACCGGCGCGGTGCTCGCGAGCGCCTCGTCGCCCACCTACAGCGTGGACCAGCTCGACCAGGTAATCTCCTCCGGGACCGAGGGCGAGCTCGTCAACCGGGCCACGCAGGCGCTCTACGCGCCCGGCTCCACGTTCAAGACCGTCACGCTCGCCGCAGCGCTCGACTCCGGCACCACCGCGCTCGATGACACGATGAGCGCGCCGTCCTCGCTGGATATCGGTGGTGCGGCGGTCACCAACATCAACGGCAACGACTACGGCGACCTCTCCGTCGCCGACGCGTTCGCCCTCTCCGCGAACACCGCCTTCGGCCAGATCGGCACCGCCGTGGGCCCCGGGACCCTCGTGAGCTACGCCAACGCCTTTGGCTACGGCCGCGAGATCGGCCAGGACTTCACGAGCGTGGCCTCGCTCATGCCCGTCGCGGACGAGATGACGGAGTGGGAGACGGCGTGGGCCGCCTGCGGCCAGCCCGTCGGCCAGCACGAGAGTCCCGCCGGTCCCCAGACCACGGTGATGCAGAACGCCGTGGTCGCGCAGGCCATCGCAAACGGCGGCGTTGCCATGGACCCGTACGTGGTCGGACACGTCCTCTCCCCCGAGGGCGTCGAGACCTCGTCGACGACGCCGCGCTCGCTCGGCCAGGCGATCTCCGCCGAGACGGCCGAGCAGATGAAGGAGGCCATGCTCGGCGTGGTCGAGCACGGCACGGGCATCTCGGCCCAGGTCTCCGGAACCCGCGTTGCCGGCAAGACCGGCACGGCCGAGGTGGAGAACGGCAACGCAAACTCGCTCTTCATCGGGTTCGCCCCGTACGACGAGCCCACGCTCGTCATATCCGTCTGCGTGGAGGGTCGCGGGACCAACGTGGAGGGGCTGGCGGCGAGCATCGCCGGGCAGGTCCTTGCCGACGCCCTCCAGATACAGGCCTCCGGGGCGGGGAGCTGATGGAGATGAGACGACCACCCTCGGAAGCGGGCGACGGCGCCCCGAGCTCCCGCACGATACGAGATTACGCGGACAACTGCCGCATGAGATAGGAGAGACGATGTCAGCGATGCTACTTGGCGGACGCTACCAGGTTCAGGACAAGATCGGCGCGGGCGGCATGGCCACGGTCTACCGCGGCCTCGACGAGGTCCTCGGACGCACTGTGGCGATAAAGACCATGCTCCCTCAGTACGCCAACGACCCCTCGTTCGCAGCGCGCTTCAAGCAGGAGGCCCAGGCGGCGGCCGCGCTGCAGAGCCCCTACATCGTGAGCGTATACGACTGGGGCAAGGACGCGGACACGTACTACATCGTCATGGAGTACCTGCGCGGCACCGACCTCAAGAGCGGCATCCGCAAGCACGGCGCGCTCGACTGCAAGAAGGTCGCCCAGATCGGCTCCCAGATCGCGCAGGCGCTCTCGGTGGCCCACAAGCACGACATCATCCATCGCGACATCAAGCCGCAGAACATCATGGTGCAGCCCGACGGCAACATCAAGGTGATGGACTTCGGCATCGCGCGCGCCAAGAACAGCCACCTCACGCAGGACAACTCCGTGCTCGGCACCGCGCACTACGTCTCCCCCGAGCAGACGCAGGGCAAGGAGCTCGGGCCCACCACCGACATCTACTCGCTCGGCATCGTCATGTACGAGGCGGCGACGGGCCAGGTCCCCTTCCAGGGCGACGACGCCATCTCGGTGGCCCTCAAGCAGGTGAGCGAGCAGCCCAAGCCGCCCAGCCAGCTCAACCCCAACGTCGATCCGCAGCTCGAGGCCATTATCCTCAAGTGCATGCAGAAGAGCCCCGCCGACCGCTTCCAGACGGCCGACGAGCTCTACCGCACGCTACGCGACTACCTTGCCGGACGCATGCAGGCCGTCAACTCCGCCACCGCCATGCTCCCCGTACAGCCGACGAACAAGCTCGAGCGAGGCGCTAAGCCCATGGGGGGCGGCACGGCCACCATGCCGCGCACGGAGCGCACCGGGCGCTTCTACGCGCAGAGCGCCACTGCGCAGGCGGCCGAGGAGGAGGCCGAACGCCAGCGCAAGCATCGTCGCAGCGTCATTCTCGGCGTCATCGGCGGCATCGCCGTCATCGCGCTGGTCATAGCCGCCATCGTCGCAGTGATCGGCTCTGGCACCGAGATGAGGACGGTGCCAAACATCACCAACATCCCGGTCGACGAGGCAATCGAGCAAATCGAGGCAAACGGCTTTGTCGCCGGCGAGCCCGAGTACACCTACAACGACACGGTCGAGAAGGGCATCGTCTGCGAGCAGGACCCGGCCGCCTATCGCGAGATGCCCGAGGGTAGCACCATCAACTTCAAGGTCTCCAACGGACCCACCCCCATCGAGCAGGTCGTCGTTCCCGACCTGCGCAACAAGACCCAGGAGGAGGCCGAGCAGGCGCTCAAGGACGCCAACCTCGCAGGCAACCGCGGAACCGACGAGGAGAGCGACGAGATTGACGAGGGTCGCGTCTCCTCGCAGGACACCGAGCCCGGCGCCAAGGTGGACGCCGGCACCACCATCACCTACCACATCTCGAGCGGCGCGGGGCAGAAGGTCATCCCCAACGTCATTGGCGACTCGCAGTCGAGCGCGACCCAGCGTCTCGAGGACGAGGGCTTTGAGGTCAGCGTGAGCGAGCAGTACTCCACCTCTCCGGAGGGAACGGTCATCGACGTCTATCCCGGCGTCGGAGAGACGGCCGCCGCCGGCTCCACGGTGACCATCACCGTGTCCATCGGCGTGCAGTACGTCAGTGTGACCGACGTCAGGGGCTGGACCGGCAGCCAGGCGAGCACGGCACTCACCAATAGTGGCTTCTATGTCGTCATCGCCGGTCCGAGCGACGGCATCGTGGTCTCCCAGTCCGAGATTGGCTCGGCACCCTACGGGGCAACGATCACTCTCACGACCGAGGCGCAGCAACAGCAGGAGCCGCAGCAGCCCGAGACGGGCACCGACGTTCCGTCGGGCGACGGCAACAGTACGACCAACGGCGGCGGGACGACCGTCCAGGAGTGATTTCACGCACCGGCCTCGCCGCCCTCTCTTAGCAAACTGTCGCTTTCTGCGCGTCGCAGACGGGATTATCGCGTCCTGAGCAACCAAAACCGACAGTCTGCTGGGGGCGTCGCGGCATCGCGTTGGGTGGCCGACAAACCCGACGACTCGTCACACAAAGCGGCCCAGGCGCAATTGCGTCTGGGCCGCTTGTCTTTTCTGGTGCCCCCGGGCCGATTCGAACGGCCGACACCCGCTTTAGGAGAGCGGTGCTCTATCCCCTGAGCTACGAAGGCATGGTGGTCATTCTATCACCTGACCGAGATGCCGACAAAAGCTACTTGCTCTTGCGGCGGGCCTCCTTGGCGGCCTTGCGAGCGAGCTGCTTGGCGCGCTCCTGCTCGAAAAGCTCCACCAGGCGCTTCTCGGAGAGACCGTTGACGCTGGCCTGGGCCTGCTTGCGGAACGGCCGGCGCTTGACGAAGTCGTAGATGATGGCGCCGATGATGCACGCATAGGCAACCAGCAGCGATCCGGAGGCGACCATGCCCTGAACGGTGGTGATGTCCACCTCGTTGCCGAAGGCGTACATTCCCACGAGGGAGACGATGGCGAACGCCATGCCCACGCCCACGACGATCCAGAAGATTCGATCCGTACGGCGATACTCGGGCATGTTTCTCAGGACGAGGTCATAGGCACGGGTCTTGAGGTCGCTCTCCTCGCGCTCGCGACGCTTGCGGTCGCGCTTCTCCTCCTTGGTCTCGGACTTGCCCAGGACGCCGGAGCTGGGCTTGGCGGCGGTGCGCACGGACGCGGCGGCCTCGCGGGCGGGACGCGCCTTCGCGGCGGAGCTGCGCGAGAAGCCCTTCCTCTCGTCATCGCCGACGAGGGACTCGACCTCCTTCTTCGGGCGGCCGACGACGTTGCCCTCGGCCTCGCGACGAGCTCCCTCGATGGTGTCTCGCAGTGACATACGGCTCCTTACTTGGTGCGGGCGGGCGCGAAGGCGCTGCCGGTGATGATCTGGAAGGCCTCCTGATAGCGATCGGAGGTGCCCTTGATGACGTCGGCGGGGATGCGCGGCGGCTCGCCGGTCATGTCCCAGTTGGCGCGCAGCCAGTCGCGGACGTACTGCTTGTCGTAGCTCGGCTGGACCTTGCCCTCCTCGTAGCCCTCGGCCGGCCAGAAGCGGCTGGAGTCAGGCGTGAGGCATTCGTCGATGAGGGTGAGCTTTCCGTCGATGAAGCCGAACTCGAACTTGGTGTCGGCGATGATGATGCCCTGCTCGGCGGCGTAGTCTGCCGCAGCCTTGTAGATGGCGAGCGAGGCGTCGCGCAGCTGCTCGGCCACGTCGGTGCCCACGATCTCGCAGCAGCGCTCGAAGGAAATGTTCTCGTCGTGGTCGCCCAGCTCCGCCTTGGTGGACGGGGTGAAGATCGGCTCGGGGAGCTTGGAGGCCTCGGTCAGGCCGTCAGGCAGCTTGATGCCGCAGACGGTGCCGTCCTCGTCGTAGGTCTTCTTGCCGGAGCCGGTCAGGTAGCCGCGAACTATGCACTCGATGGGCACGGTCTGGGCCTTCTTGACCAGCATCGAGCGGCCGGCGAGGTAATCCGCATAGGGCTTGAACTCCTCGGGGAGGTCGGCCACGTCGCAGGAGATCATGTGGTTGGGAATGAGGTCGGCGAAGCGCTCGAACCAGAACGCGGAGATGCGTGTGAGGATCTCGCCCTTGTAGGGGATCTCGTCGGGCAGGATGAAGTCGTAGGCACTGATGCGGTCAGACGCAACCATGAGCAGGCTGTCACCGCAGTCGTAGATGTCGCGGACCTTGCCATGCGAATCCGGGCGAAGTTCCATCTCAGCCATTCCGGCCACCTTTCCTAAGCGTCAAGTCACAACTCCTTAGTATACGTCACCCGGAGGTCGTCCGGAGGTTATACTCCCCGCTCAGACAGCTTCGCTGCGCGAAGAACTCGCGGATGAGCATAACCTCCGGACGACCTCAGCAACGGTATCCTTGCGTGGCCCGCCGAGAGGTCATCTCATCCGCGAGTTCTTGCGCCAGCAAGCTGTCTGAGCGGGGAGGTGACCTCTCGGCGGGCCACCCGAAGCCTACCAGTCCTGCTGCTTGCGCGCGCTGCGAAGCGGGATGCGCAGCGTGAAGGTGGTGCCGCGGCCGAGCTCGGACTCGACGAGGATGGTGCCGTTGTGGCGGTCGACGATTTCCTTGGTGATGGCCAGGCCCACGCCCAGGCCGCCCGAGACGCGCTCGCGGCTCACGTCGGAGCGCCAGAAGCGGGCGAACGTCTGCGGGATGTCCTCCTTGGCGATACCGATGCCCGTGTCCTGCACGGCGATGAGCGCGTCGGAGTGGTCCTGTCGCAGGGACACCTTCACCCACCCGTCCGCGTTGGTGTAGCGCATCGCGTTGCTCATGAGGTTGACGATGGCCTCGCGCAGCAGGTCGGGATCCACGTCCGCGTTGAGCTCTCCATGGGACGTCTCGTCAACAAAGCGCAGGTGGAGGCCCTTCTCATGGAAGAGCTGGTGCTGCGAGGAGACGAGGCTCTTCACCAGGTAGACGAGGTCCGTCCGCTCTGCCTTCAGCTCCGTCGTCCCGTTCTCGAGACGAGAGAGCTTGAGCATCGCATCAATCAGGCGGGAAAGTCGACGCACCTCGGCAGCGACCACCTCAAGATGCTCGTCGTCCGCGGGGAGCACTCCGTCCTGCATGGCCTCGACCGTGGCCTGCATCGCCATGAGGGGCGTGCGCAGTTCGTGGGCAACGTCGCCCGTTAGACGATGCTCGAGCTTGAGGTCCCGCTCGATTGTGCCCGCCATGTCATCGAACGTCTCCCCGAGCTGACCCACCTCGTCGGTGCCCGTTACCTTGGAACGAGCGGTGAGGTCGCCGTTTCTGATCTGCTTGGCCGTTGAGGTGATGCGCTGGATGGGACGTGAGATGGCGCGCGATACAAAGTAGCCGATCACGCAGGCGATAATCGCTGCGATGGCTGCGGCGGTGGCGATTGCGCCGTATGAGTTGGTTCTGAAGGCGGCGTCTGCCTTGGTGAGCAGCGCCTCGGACCCAAGGGCCCAGAGCCGGACGGTTCCCACGACCTTACCGCTTGGAGCCGTGATCACCGAGCTCACGGTCGCGTTTTCCGCGGTCGGGACCGTTGCGGAAACGCGACGCCCACCGTCGGCGACGCCCGAGACGCGACCCGAGGAAGTCGCCCACGTGTCGTCGTAGAGGACTTTCCCGTCGGTAGTGGTGACCTGGACCACAATCTCCGACGAGACGGCCGACGCGGATGCCGCGACGGACGCAACCTCCTCGTCCAGCTCGCCCTCCTCCGCATACGCCTCGGAGATGGCAGCGGCCGTGGAGTCCGCGAGCCCTTGCATGTTCTGGCGCGTGTAGGCCATGAACTGGCCTTCCCACACGACCGCCAGCACCACCACGAGCACGAGCGCGGTCATGATGGCCGTGAGGGCAAAGGCGAAGGTGAGGCTCGTCACATAGGGACGACCGCGCTTGGGACGACGCTTGATGGTGTTCCAGCTTCCATACGAGGAAGCGGGCCGCCCGTCGCTGTCCTCGACGTGCGCCCGCTCCCCGGTGACGAATCGAGCCGACATGTTCTCTTCCTACTTGGCGGCGTTCTCGGCCGGCTTCTCCGGGGCCTCGAAGCGGTAGCCCACCCCGTGGACGGTGTAGAGCCAGCGCGGGTTGCGCGGGTCGTCGCCCAGCTTGGCGCGCAGGTTCTTGACGTGGGAGTCAATCGTGCGCTCGTAGCCCTCGAAGTCGTAGCCGAGGACCTTCTCGACGAGCTCCATGCGAGTGTAGACACGACCCGGGTAGCGCGCGAGGGTGGTGAGCAGCTTGAACTCGGAGGCGGTAAGGTCAACCTCCTTGCCCTCCACGAGCACCTTGTGACCGGAGATGTCGATTACGAGGTCGCCGAAGTCGAGCGTCTCGAGCGCGGGCTCCGCCTCGGTGTGAGCGCGGCGCAGCAGCGCGCGAACGCGGGCCACGAGCTCGCGCGGCGAGAAGGGCTTGATGAGGTAGTCGTCCGCACCGAGCTCCAGGCCGATGATGCGGTCCTCGACCTCGCCCTTCGCCGTCAGCATGATGATGGGTACGTTGGAGGTCTCGCGGATGGCGCGGCACACGCGCTCTCCAGAAAGCTTGGGGAGCATCAGGTCCAGGATGACCAGATCGAAGGTGTGCTTCTCGAACTCCTCGACGGCACTCTGGCCGTCCCCGACGCCGCGAACGAGGTAGTTCTCGCGCTCGAGATACGCCGCGACGGCGTCACGGATGGCCTTCTCGTCCTCGACCAGCAGAATCTTCTTCTCATCTGAAGCCATCTTGGCCTCCCTGGGTTTCTCGCGTTGCCGATGCCCGGCCCGTAAGTGTCATTAGTGTACCCCACCGGCACGGGGGAGTTTCGTCCTTACAGGCGGAAGGTGCGTACGGAGACCGTGGCCGGATAACCCGTGTCGGCGTCCTTGACCGTCGCATAGGTGACGAAGAGGTCGCACTCGCCCACGCGGGCCGGGTAGTCGCCGTAATCCACCGACCTGTCGGCGGAGCCCAGCACGGCGTACTGACGTTTTGCGAGGTTGATGACAAAATACGAGGCCAGGCTCTTGATGATCACCGTGTCGCCGCTGCCGCACCCCACCTCGGATGGCTCTCGGTTGAGGCGGAAGAACCCACCGTCGGCCGTCCCGACGTAGGTTCCCATCTGCCCGAGAAGCCCGCCGGTGCTGTAGCTCGCCTCAACCGAGACGAGAAACCGCTCGCCAACGCGCGTGGCGCGGAAGGGGCGGACGTTCTGGGGCATGACCAGCTGATCGAGCCGCGTCTCGAGGTCGTCGGAGAGCGAGTAGGCGGTCACGCCGTAGAAGATGCCCTCGTCGGCGCGTACACGCGGCGTGAGCACGACTGCGTCGCCAGACACGCTGAGCGCGGTGGCAAAGCGCCCCGGCGACTCGACCACAGCCTTGGCCTCGCCATCCCCGAGATGCCACAGGTAGCAGAACGAGTGCTCCGTGGTGCGCGACCCGCTCGTCGACGGCTGGACCTGCCAGATAACCGAGCGGCCCGAAACGGCAAAGGGCGCCGGGTCGAAGTCCGCGTCGCCCTCCCAGAGGGTCACGGGGTCGCCGTCGAGGGCGCCCCCCGCGAAGGAGGCACCGTACAGGGACCAAGCGCGCGACTGGAGGTCGAGCTCCACCCATGCGAAGACGTAGTCCGAGCACCTGACGTCGTAGATGACCGTCGTCGCCGCCTGTCCCATGGGCTCCGAGACGACCTCGACCAGCTGCCCCGAGGCGAGCGAGAGGGTGGACGCCTTCACCATGGGCGTGGCGGACGACCCCGCCGTGGTGACGGGGATCCACGTGCCCTCGGCCGGATGCAGCACGTTGCCGAGCGGGAAGGACCAGGCGGCCTCCTCGACGAGCGCGAGGTCCACCGACTCGAAGGTGTCGAGGATGTTCTCCGCCGAGTCCTCATCGACCACGACGGGGTCAGAGGTCTCCTCGTCGTCGTCGTGCGTGCAGCCGGAGAGAACTCCCACGGCCGCTGCGGCGACCGTGCCGGCAGCGGCTGTCTTGAGGAAGGTGCGGCGCGTCAGCCTCGGGAGGCGCATGGCTAGGCCTGGACGCTCGCAGCGGCCTCGGTCAGCGCGCGCGAGAGCTGGTCGGCGCACGAGGTCGGGCGCGGGCCGCAGGTATTGCCCGCGAGAATGCCCACGATCTCGTCGACGGAGTGACCGGCCACGAGCTTGCTCACGGCCTTGAGGTTACCGTTGCAGCCGCCCTCAAAGGAGACCCGCTCGATGGTCTTGCCGTCATCGGAAAGGTCAATGTGGATGGAGCGCGAGCAGACGCCGCGCGGGGTGTAGTCAAAGTGCACGTTCTTCTCCTTTCATGATACGAAGGGACAGTCCCTTCGTATCATTCGAAGCTCAGGGACTCCAGGCGGTCAAAGACCACGCCGGCACGGGTGAGGAAGGCGCGCGGATCGAAGATCTTGTCCAGCTCGGCAGCCGGCACGGTGCAGCGCGGGTCCGCCTCGAGCTTCTCGCGGAACGTGGTGCCGCCGGCGCACTGCTGGACCTCGCGCCAGGTGGCCATGGCGTTCTCCTGCACGATGGCGTAGGCCTGCTCGCGGGTGATGCCCGTCTCCACGAGGGCGAGAAGGACCTTGGACGAGAAGATCAGGCCACGCGTCTTGTTGAGGTTGGCGAGCATCTGCGCCGGGTAGAGGATGAGGCCGTCCACGATGCGCGTGAGGCACTGGAACATGTGGTCAAGGGCGATGAAGCTGTCTGCCTGCGCCACGCGCTCGGCGGAGGAGTGCGAGATGTCGCGCTCGTGCCAGAGCGCCACGTTGTCAAAGGCAACCTGGGCGTTGGCCTTCACCACGCGGGAGAGGCCGCAGACCTTCTCCACGGTGATGGGGTTGCGCTTGTGCGGCATGGCCGAGCTGCCCTTCTGGCCCTTGCGGAACGGCTCCTCGGCCTCGAGGGTGTCGGTCTTCTGGAGGTTGCGGATCTCCGTGGCGATGCGCTCGCAGGTGGCGGCGGTGGTGGCCAGGACGCCGGCGAGATAGGCGTGGTGGTCGCGGGAGATGACCTGCGTGGACAGCGGGTCGTGCACCAGTCCCAGGTGCTCGCAGACGTACTCCTCGACGAACGGGTCGATGGAGGAGTAGGTGCCCACCGCGCCGGAGATGGCGCCGAAGGCCACGTTGGCGCGGGCGTCCTTCAGGCGGTCGTAGTCGCGCTTGAGCTCCCAGGCCCAGCTGCCGAACTTCATGCCAAAGGTCATGGGCTCGGCGTGGATACCGTGGGTGCGGCCCACGCAGAGGGTATCTCGCTCCTCGAAGGCGCGGCGCTTGCAGATCTCGCCGAGCTTCTTGCAGTCCTCGATCAGGATTTCGGTGGCCTGGACGAGCTGGTAGCAGAGGGCCGTGTCACCGAGGTCGGAGGACGTCATGCCAAAGTGGACCCAGCGGGACGGCTTGGGCTCGCCCTCGGGGACGTCGCGGTCGATGTACTCGCCCATGTTGGTGAGGAAGGCGATGACGTCGTGGTTGGTCACGGCCTCGATGGCGTCGACCTCGTCCTTGTTGAAGTCCGCGTGCTCGCGGATCCAGGCGGCCTCCTCCTTCGTGATGCCGATCTTGCCCATCTCGGCATGCGCCTCGCAGGCCAGCACCTCGATCTCCTGCCAGATGCGGTACTTGTTCTCCAGGGAGAAGATGTGGCCCATCTCAGGACGGGTGTAGCGATCGATCATGCGGGGCCTCCTCGGCGGTTGCGCGGTTGACCCCTCGATTCTACCGCAGGGCGCCCTCGTCCTTCTCGAGCGTGGCGCGGGCCTCGTCAAGCTGCACGACAACCGCATCGTGGCCGGTGCCGCCGTAGGTCACGCGGGCGTTGGCGATACCCGCCGGGTCGAGGTCCTGAGCGATGTCGGCCTCAAAGAGCGGGCTCGCGGCGACAAACTCCTCGGCCGTGAGGTCCTCGAGGCCCTTGCCGTGCTTCTCGCAGTAGAGCACGAGCTCGCCCACCACGCGGTGCGCCTCGCGGAAGGGCATGCCCTTCTTGGCCAGGTAGTCTGCCACGTCCGTGGCGGCCGAGAAGCCCGTGCCCGCCTGGGCGAGCATGACGTCGGCGTTGACGGTCCAGGTCTCCACCATGCCCGCGGCGATTTCCATGCAGTCGGAGAGCGTGCGCGCGGCGTCGAGCGGGCCCTCCTTGCACTCCTGGAGGTCCTTGTTGTAGGCCAGCGGCAGCGATTTCATGGTGGTGAGCAGCGCCATCAGGTCGCCGTAGACGCGACCGGTCTTGCCGCGCGTGAGCTCGGCGAAGTCGGGATTCTTCTTCTGCGGCATGATGGAGGAGCCGGTGGAGTACTCGTCCGAGAGCGTGATGAAGCCAAACTCCGTGGAGCTCCACAGCACGATCTCCTCGCAGAGGCGCGAGAGGTGCATCATGCTCACGGCGCAGGCGTACTCGAGGTCGAGCAGATAGTCACGGTCGGAGACGGCGTCGAGCGAGTTGGGGATGGTGCGGGAGAAGCCCAGGAGCTCCGTGGTGCGCGCGCGGTTGAGCGGGTAGGTGGTACCGGCGAGGGCGGCGCCGCCGAGCGGGTTGGCGTCCGCAGCGTCGCGGGCGGCGGCGAGGCGCACGTAGTCGCGCGCGAACATCCAGAAGTACGCGAGCAGGTGGTGGGAGAGCAGCACCGGCTGGGCGTGCTGGAGGTGCGTGTAGCCCGGCATCACGACGTCGAGGTTTTTGTCGGCCGCGTCAAGAAGAACGCGGCGCAGCTCCACGTTGCCCACCATGAGCTCCTCGCAGAGGTCCTTGGCCAGCAGGCGGATGTCGGTGGCAACCTGGTCGTTGCGGGAGCGGCCCGTGTGCAGGCGTCCGCCGGCCGCTCCGATGTTGCGCGTGAGCGCGCCCTCGACGGCCATGTGGACGTCCTCGTCATTGACGTCCCAGACGAAGGTGCCCTCCTCGATCTGGCGCGCGATGTCGGCCAGGCCCGCGTCGATCGCAGCCTGATCCTCGGTGGAGATGATGCCCTGCTCGGCGAGCATGCGCGCGTGCGCGCGGCTGCCGGCGATGTCGTGGGCCGCCATGTTCTTGTCGACCTCGAGGCTCGCGCCAAACTCCTGCGTGAACTGGTCAACGCCCTTCTCGAACCTGCCGCCCCACAGCGCCATCGTGGCTCCTTCCTCGGATTGCTTGGTGACTAGCTTACCAAGACGGCCGGCCGGGAGCGCCTCCCGGCCGGCCGTTTCTCGTGAAACGTGCTGGCGCCGTGCCCTAGTGGACCGGCTGGAGGCCGCTGCCCGGGCCCTGGACCTTGGACCAGGTCTTGGACTGCAGGCCGTGGAGGACGATGAAGCCCTCGGCGGCGGAGTGGTCGAAGGCGTCGCCCTCGTCGTAGGTGGCCAGGTTGTAGTCGTAGAGGCTGTAGGCGGAGCGCACTCCGTCCACGAACAGGCCGCCCTTGCAGAGGATGATGCGCACGTCACCGGTCACGTACTTCTGCGTGTAGGCGTTGTACGCGTCGATGGCGTTGCGGTTCTGGCTGAACCAGAGGCCGCGGTAGACCGTGGAGGCCCACTCGACGTCCATCTTGGCCTTCTGCTTGAGGGTCTCGGCATCGAGGCAGAGCTGCTCGAGCGTCTGGTGCGCCTGGATGAGCAGGAGGGCGGCCGGGCACTCGTAGCACTCGCGGCTCTTGATGCCCACGACGCGGTCCTCGATCATGTCAATGCGGCCGTAGCCGTTGCGACCGGAGATCTCGTTGGCCTTGATGATGAGGCTCAGCAGGTCCATCTTCTCGCCGTTGATGGCGGTGGGGATGCCCTCCTCAAAGGAGATCACGACCTCCTCCGGCTCGGCCGGGCAGTCCTCGAGGTTGGCCGTCATCGTCCAGATGTCCGCGGGCGGCTTGTTCCAGGTGTCCTCGAGCACGCCGCACTCAATCGCGCGACCCCAGAGGTTGTCGTCGATGGAGTAGGGCTTCTTCTTGGTGGTGGGCACGGGCACGCCGTTGGCCTCGGCCCACTCCATCTCGGAGTCACGCGTGGTGAGGTCCCACTCGCGCACGGGAGCGATGATCTCGAGCTCGGGGTCGAGCGCGCGGATGCAGGTCTCAAAGCGCACCTGGTCGTTGCCCTTGCCGGTGCAGCCGTGGGCGATGTACTTGGCGCCGTACTGGTGCGCGATGTCGACGAGATGCTTGGAGATCAGCGGGCGGCTGAGCGCGGAGAGCAGCGGGTAGACGCCCTCGTACTTGCCGTTGGCCCAGATGGCCTTGGAGAGGATCTTCTCGGCGTACTCGGCGCGCATGTCGATGGCCTCGGAGGCGATGGCGCCCATGTCGAGGGCCTTCTGCTTAATCCAGGAGAGGTCCTTCTCGTCCTGGCCCACGTTGCCGCAGATGGCAATGACGTCGAGGTTCTTCTCGATCTGCAGCCACTTGACGATGACGGACGTGTCCAGACCACCGGAGTACGCGAGGACGACCTTTTCCTTCTCTGCCATGATGTTTTCCTTTCGCATGGTTGCGTTGTCAGAACACAGGGAAACCCGACGATGTCTGCCGCGGGCAGCAAAGACGCGCCTGGCGGGCATCGCGGGCTAGATTCGTCGGTTGGCGGGGAGGAGGGCCGCAGCGGGCATGTGCGCGCTGTGAACGTTCATCAACGTTGGCCTCCTCAGTAGTTGAGCGGGCGCGGGCTATTGGCCCGCGGCTGTCTGACGTGCTGACTATAGGACTTGAGCGTCTGGCTGACGAGAAGAGACTCCTTCTTGAAACATTTTTTGCTCGGTGGTGGCTCCCTCCTGAGGTTTGGGTTCACCTCTCGGGAGGATACGGCGCATCGATTTTGGAACCACCCTCTGACCTGCTGATTTAGAAAGAGAGAGGTCGCCTGAGGCGAAACGGCGAACCCAAACCTCAAAAGAGGGGGCCGGACGTCGAGAAGAACGTCCGGCCCGCAGGCTGCGATGGTGCGCCCTCAGGGGTTCGAACCCTGGACCTTGGGATTAAAAGTCCCCTGCTCTGCCAGCTGAGCTAAGGGCGCGTGGGGTTGATTCTACTACTCCCAGGCCCACTGCCCGTTCACGAACACCGGGACCTCAGAGCCGTCCGCGCAGATACCCGTGATCGTCAGGTCGTCCGTGCCGACCATGAAGTCCACGTGGGCGCTGCTCTGGTTGACGCCGCGCGCGGTCAGCTCCTCCTTGCTCATGCTCACCCCGTCGGCGATGCACTCGGGGAAGCCCATGCCGAGGGCGAGGTGGCAGCTCGCGTTCTCGTCATACAGCGTGTCGTAGAACAGGGTGTCGCTCTGTCGAATCGGCGTGTTCTTGGACACGAGCGCGACCTCGCCGAGACGGCGCGCCCCCTCGTCCGTCTCGAGGATGTGGCGGAGCACGTCGTAGCCCTGCTCGGCCCCGAAGTCCACAACGCGACCGTCCTCGAAGCGCAGCCAGAAGTCACGAACGACCTGACCGGCGTGGACGAGCGGGAGGGCGGAGTGCACCACACCCTCGGCGCGCAGACGGTCAGGGGAGGTGAAGACCTCCTCGGTGGGGATGTTGGGGAAAAACGTGACCCCCTCCTGGGTACGACCGGCGCCGCCGTCCCAGATGTGTCCGTCCGGCAGGCCGATCGTGAGGTCGGTGCCGTTCGCGGCCTCGTAGCGCAGGGAGTCGAAGCGACGGTCGTTCAGGAATCGCTTGGTCTTCTCGAAGGAGGCGTTGTGCGTCTCCCAAGCGCTCTCGGGATCCTCGCCGTCGGCGCGCGAGACCTCGAGGATGAGCACCCAGAGTCGGTAGAGTGCCTCGGCGGGCGAGAGCTCGGGGAATACCTCGCGGGCCCACGCCTCGACGGGCACGCCGGCGATGCACCATGCGTTGCGGCCAAAGTCCATGCCGTCGCGGAAGGATCGGCACTCGGTGTTGCGAGCACGCGATGCCGCCGCAGGCTTGGCGGGGTCGATACCGCGCAGGATCGTGGGGTCCTGACCCTCGAGGAACAGAAACGCCGCACCCGCCTCGGCGAGCGAGTTGAGCTGCTCGACCTGCCAGGTGGGCGTGTGCTCGAAGAACTCCAGCGGACAGTTCTCGTAGGTGAGTCGGCTGACCTCGTCGTCTGCCCAGATCACCGTCACGTGGCCGGCGCCGCAGCGATATGCGGCACGCACCACGCGGCGCGCAAAGTCAGCGCGCTCGACGGGCGCCTGGAGCACGAGCTCCTGGCCGGCGCGCAGGGCCACGCCCTTCCTCACGAGGAGGTTGGCATAGAGGTCGAGCTGGTCGGAGAGACGCTCCGTCGCGACGCGGCACTCCTCGTCGGTCATGGGGATGTCTGCCACCCTGGTTCCTTTCGCTCGGGCTCGCCCGGGGGCGGCGAGCGGCATCAAAAAGGGCCCCGCTTGGGGCCCCGGTCTTTTGGAGCGGGCAACGGGACTCGAACCCGCGAGTGTCAGCTTGGGAAGCTGATGCCTTACCACTTGGCGATGCCCGCAGTCTTGTGGCGCCGGGCTGGCGCGCACAAAAGTATACCCTCCCGCAGCGCCGAGTGGCAAGGCGCCGCAAATCACCATGGATCGAGAGGACGGCGTGAAGACCCTGTGGGGAAGCCCGCTGTCCGGCCCCTTTTCGCCAGGACGCGTCCCGGCGAAGGGCATCGCGTGAGCCCGCCGTCACCAGCGACTCCCCCAGCCCCGTCAGACAGCTGTCCGCCGCGCGCAAGCTCCGAGCACACTACGAAAAGTCCCCTGCAAGCAGGCTCGCGTAGCGTGTGCTCTCCATCGAAGAGACGGGAGGGCGCATTGTGAGAACGGTGATCTGTGATGCCGGTCATGCGGGCGGAAAGCTGCCGAGAAGGACGACAAGCGCACCGCCCCCACGGTCATGGCCGCGGGGCGGCGACGTGCCGGCCGGCGGACGCCCTCCGGCCGTGGGACATGCCGGAAGGCGCAAGCTGGTCCGCTGTCTTTGAGCGAGCGGGTCTACGAGCGACGAATCATCTCCGTGACGAGCGCGGCAACCTGGGCGGCCTGATCGCCGCTCACGTTCTCCGTCACGTCGTCGGGCGTACCCGAGAGCGCCGGGAGCCCGTTGTCGTCAAGGCCCATGAGGGTCACGGCGCGCAGCGACGAGCGCATCGCAGGCGTGGCGTCGGTGTCCGCCCAGTCATGCGTCTCCTGGCCAAGCTCGACGTGGAGGTCGGACGCCGCCCCACCAAGGAGGCGCGTCATCCTGCGGTCGGCACGGCGCGTCTCCTCACGACCCTCGTTCTTGAGGGTCACGAGGCGGCCGGCGCCGATGCAGTCGAGGTTGACCACGAAGCAGCCCCTGACCTCGGAGCGGTGACGCGCGAGGAAGGAGCGCATGCCCGCGTGGTCGAGCGAGGAGGCGCCGAGTGCCACGAACCAGATGTCATGCGCGATCAGCTCGTCGTCGCCAAGGGAGAGCACGGCGTCGCGAAGCTCCTCCTCGGTCGGGACGCCCTCGTTCGCCGGGCTCTCGTCGTCCACGAGGCGAAGGCCGCTGCGCGTGGCGGCACCGCCGCGCCAGTTGCCGCCATCCTCGCCGTCAGACTCGTCGTCCGGCTCGTCCGTGGCGGCAGCCTTGCCGCGGAGTCGGTTGATCAGGGAGAGCACGATGTTCTTGGGCTTCTCGCCCGGAGCCTCGGCCTCCTCCTCGGCGGCCTGGTCCTGGGGGACAATCGTCTCGAGCGGCTCCGCCTGGGACCCTCCGGCCATGACCTCGAGCCTCTGCTGGTCGGCACCCTGGGCTCCCTGGGCCGGGACGCGACGAGCGTTGGGGTTGGTCGCAAACGGGTCCGTCTCCCGTCCCGACGGATCGGGGAGGTCAAAGAGGGACGCCCGGCGCGCGACGTTCGTGAGCTGGGGTCGGTAGCTCGTCTTGCCCCACTCCGGGTCGCTCGGGGCATCCGGCCGCCTGACGGGCGGGGCAGGCTGGGTCGCATCCTGGTCAAAGTCGTCGTCCATCGCGGAGAGACCCGAGGTGTCCTTGGGCCCGACGCCACGGCTCTCGTCGTCCATCACGATCTCGAAGCGGCCCGTGGCGAGAAGGTCCTCGCAGGTGGTGGCCGCGGGTGCGTCGGCGGTGCCGAGGGCGACGGTCTCCACGGTCTTCTCTGCGTCGATGGCGAGCGGGGCCGTCTCGGAGGTGACCGCCGGGACGTCGACCGGCTCGGGCGCGGGCTCGACGGGCGTGACGTCGTCCGGCTCGGCTGCCGGCTCGGGCTCAGGGGCGGGGGCCTCGGCGACCACAGGCGCGGCGGGGCGCACCGGCGCGACGTACTCGATGTCGCACGACTCCGGCAGAATCGAGAGCTCCCTCAGGACCCTCTCGCCATGGCGAACGCCGAAGACGAAGCCGGGCTCGGCCAACCCCTCGCCGTCGACAGGGACCGGGACCTCGTCGTCCTGGTCGGGAGTCTCCTCGGAGGCCTCCTCCGGAACGACGACGGGACGGGCTTTGGGCTCGACGCCGCTCGGGCGGACGTTCTCGAGGATGCCGAGCAGCGCGGCGACGGCGGCCTTGTTGTCGTTGACGCCGTCCGTACACGGCGCCGTGCGCTCGGCGATGGCACCGACGGCGGGCACCATCGCGGGCAGCGCGGCGAGGATGCCGACGATCCAGACGATGATGCGGAAGGGAGCGGGCAAGAAGCCGAGCAGCTGGATGAGAGCGCAGACCGCGACGGCAAAAGAGCACGGGACGGCCAGCCTGTTGAGGAGCGGGAGATAGGGGGCGACCGGCGAGGTGTACAGGAAGTTCTCGCGCGGGGAGTCGTAGTGCGCGGCGATGACGATGGTCCTGCTGCCCTTGGTCACGAGCGGACCACTCGCGCGGTGGACCGCCACGACGTTCTGGCTCTGCGCGCGCGGGCCGAGGGAGAGCTGGGGGGCGCGCCCAAAGAGCCGCAGCACCGAGAGGACGGCCGGGGCGACGGCCAGGATGAGGCCGATGAGCGTGAGGGGAAGGACTCCCGTGCCGACGAGAATCATGCCGAGAAGGCACGCCACGGCGAGAAGGGCCGGCGTGAGACCCGCGACGAGGGGCGCGTCGAACTCCTCGACGCTGGCCTCAACGTCATGCTGGCCCATGAGGTCGGAGATGACCTCGGCGGCCTTGAGCTCCTCCTCGCTGTTCGTGGGGGAGATGCCGATTCTCTCGTCGAGGAACTCAAGGTAGTCATGTGTCATGGCCATGCGAAGCATCCTTTTCACAAGTTTCGCGATCGTCACCGCGAGCTGTGCATACAATCAAAATAGTATACGTCTTGTCCTCGCTCTACGCAGGAAAGACTCAAGCGACGGCTCAACCGTCAGGACGAACGGAGGGTGGGGTGCCGTGAGGCTCACGCGCGACGACGAGCGTGCGAGGAGAATCTGCTCCCTCGCGCTCGACTTCATGAACGCCACGACCCCGCTCTCGTCATCGGAGATTGCCCGCGACCACTACCCGGGCCTCTCCCCCGACAGCTTTCGTCGTGCCTTTGCGCGCGACCGCGAGATGCTCGCCGACTGCGGGGTGTC
Source organism: uncultured Atopobiaceae bacterium (assembly GCA_963928085.1). Taxonomy (GTDB): domain Bacteria; phylum Actinomycetota; class Coriobacteriia; order Coriobacteriales; family Atopobiaceae; genus Thermophilibacter. The sequence continues at coordinate 499,184 of CAWVDR010000002.1, read as the reverse complement.
GGTCGTCGAGCGCCGCCGGGGCGGTGACGAGTCGCTCTGGGAGGCGGACGAGGGGCTCTCCTTCGCGCGGGGCGCGGAGCTTGACCCGACGGACGCCGCGGCGCTCGAGCTTGCGTGTCGCCCGCTCGTCGCCGATCCCTCGTTCCCCCTCGCGTCAGACCTCCGCCTTGCGCTCGCCAAGGTCTCGCGTGCCTTCTCTGAGACACTCGCCGTCGGCCGCGTGAGGACGCCCGATGCTTCGAAGGCGCTCGGCACACTCCGCACCTGCCTGACCAAGGGAATCGCCGCGCAGGTGGCCTACGTCGACGCCCGGGGCTCCCGTTCGGAGCGCACGCTCGCACCGTATGGGTTCTTCGGGCTCAGGGGGTGCCTCTATCTGGTCGCGGCACGCCTCGACGAGGGCGGAACGCCAGTTGAGGAGAGCATCAGGACCTATCGCGTCGACCGGTTCTCGGACGCACGGCCGCTCGAGGGGGCGCACTTCTCGGTCCCCGACGACTTCTCCGTCGAGGACTGGAGGAGGCTGCCGTTCCAGATGGGGCCAGCCACGCTCGTGGCGCGCTTCGCCGTGGGGGCGGCCCGCGAGGGGGAGGTGCGGCGAGCGGCCGGTGCCCAGGGCACCTTCGCGCCCGACGGTGGCTCCCTCGTCTGGACGGTCGCGGTAAGCGACGCGGCAGCTGCGGCGCGCTGGGCGGTCGCCATGGGCATCCGTCCCCTGGGACCGAACGAGCTCACCGCCCTGTGGCGAGAGGTTCTCGAGGGGGTGGCCAACGGTGTGCGCTAGAAGGACCGGCGCGGGACGTCCCGGCGCGCTCGACACGGCACGCGAGCTCGTAACGCTCGTGTCGAGCCTCAGCGAGGCCGGGGATGCGCTCAGCTCCGAAGCGGTGGCGGAACGCCTGGGCGTGGACGAGGGCGAGGCCGAGAAGCTCGTCGAGCTGGTCCTCTCTTCCCAGCTCGTCGGCGGGGGCAGCCTCCCGCTCGTCGAGGACGGTGACGCCTACACCCTCGTCACCTCCAACGGGATCCGGGGGAGAAGACTTCGCCTCGGGCGGGACGAGACGCTTGCGCTCTCTGCCGCGCTCGAGCGGCTCGGGGTGGGAGACGCTGACCCCATCCGGCTGGCCCTCGAGGAGTCACTCTCGGCCGAACCCGTCGACGAGGCGCTCGTTCGTCGCCTCGTGTCCGGCGAGAGCGGGAGCGACACGCTCGCCACGACGCTCGCCGCCTGCGGGCGAGCCGCCGTAGGGCGGCGCGAGCTCGTCTTCTCCTACAAGAAGCCGGGAGATGCGACCGCAGGGACGCGCCGCGTGCTTCCCCTTGCCCTCAGGAGCGAGGACGACGTGTGGTTCCTCGACGCGCTCGACCTCGATCGAGGCGCGTCGCGGACCTTTCGCGCCGACCGGATGGCAGACGCCGTCGTAGGGCCGCGCGCGAGTACCGAGAATCCAACGCGGGAGGCGCGCGAAGAGCGACCCGTGTGCATTACCTTTACCGATAGGAGCGTCCTCGACCTGCTCCCCTGGCACGATCTGCGCGTCGTCAAGACGCTGCCCGATGGTTCGCTCGTCGCGGAGACGCCCTTCTACGGCGGGACGTGGCTGCCGCGCATGATCGCCGCCTGCGGCGGGACAGCACGCTGCGACGACCCCGAGGTCACCGCGCTCGTCAGGACGTACGCGCTCGGGGAGCTCTCCTCGTAGAGAGAGGAGCGTGGCGCCTCACTCGTGGGAGGCGCGCCAAAGCCTGATGTAACGACCGACGTTGGCAGCCTCGAGCTGCGAGACGTTGCTCGAGGGAAGCGACCGAACGAACAGGCTCCCGTAGCGCTTGCTCGCAACACGCGAGTCCGCCAGGACAAGAACGCCCGTATCCGAGGCACTGCGTATGAGCCTGCCAGCGGCTTGTTTGACGGAGAGCACCGCCTCGGGCAGCGAGTAGCGCCACCAGGCGCGGTCCTCGCGAAGGTCGCGCTCACGGACCAGCGGGTCATTGGGGCTCGAGAAGGGCAGTTTGGGAATGACCACGCAGCGCAGGGTGTCCCCCGTTGCGTCGAAGCCCTCCCAGAACGACTTGAGCGCCATCAGCGACAGGTTCTTCTCGGCAAGAAACCGCGTCCTCAGACGGCGGGGGGACGACCCGCGCTCCTGGCAGACGAGGTCGAGACCTGCCGATGCGAGGCGCGGGCGCAGGTTCTCGTAGACGCGCTCCATGTCGCGCCGGTTGGTGAAGAGGGTGAGGACGGAGCCTCCCATCGCCGTGTGCACGTCGAAGAGGAGCTCCTCGAGCGCCTCGAGGTAGCCGCGCTCGCTGGGCGCGGGAAGGTCGCCGGCCACCACCACGGACATGCACGCGTCGTAGTCAAAGCTCGAGTCCAGCCGCACGTCCCGGTGTGCGCCCTCAGGGAGCCCGGAGAGACCAACACCACGCTCGAAGTGCGAGAAGTCGTCGCCCACCGCAATCGTGGCGGACGTGAAGACCACGCTCTCCATCTCGGGCAGCCAGCGGGCCGCAAGGTCGGCTCCCACGTCGATCTTCTCGGCCACCAGGCGCTCCGTCGCGATCCTCTTGCGGGAGCGCGAGAGGTGGGCCGAGTAGACGTAGCTCTGATCGCTGCCCTCGTCGACGAGACGGATGCCCGCGAGAAGCTCGCCCAGCTGCCGCGCGTGCTCGGCGAGCTCGGCCGCCTGCTGGGGGGCCTGCTCCTCCAGCGCTGCCGCCGCCTCAGAGACCGTGCGAACGGTCTCGTCCAACGCGTCGGCGCAGACGGACGCGGCATCGCGGATCTCGGACCACTCCCCGCTCGCGCGGACGCCCTCGTCAATCCACAGCGTCATGGTGTCATAGCCCCCGTCGCCCCGAGCCAGCGCGACGAGGCCGTGAACCGCCTCAAAGAGGTCCGCAACGGCGACCGAGGCGCGCGACGCCGAGGCGGCGGCCTTGGTGAGCAGCCCCACCAGAAGTGTCGAGCCCTCGAGGGGCATCGCCTCGACCATGGCCGCATGAAGCGCTCCGGTGCGCGTGCCTCCCAGCCGCTCGAACGCGACGCGCGCGTCCGCGCCCGACACCTCGACCGCCCACTGGCGGCGCGCCTCCGCCTCGAAGCCATGAGCCTCGTCCACGACCCAGTTGCGCACCGGCGGGAGAATCCTCCCCTCCGCCTCGACGTCGCGCAGCAGGAGGGAGTGGTTGGTAACCACCACGTCAGAGCAGCTCGCGCGCCGTCGGGCGCCGTGCAAAAGACAGGTCCCCGGGAAGTACGGGCAGCGTCCGTGGAGGCACTCTCCCGGCGTGATCGTGAGCAGGTCCCGAGGAACGTAGCGCCAGCGGATGCCGAGCGCGTCGAGGTCTCCCTCGAGGGACTGGCCCGCAAACGCGTAGGTGACCGCAATGGCCGTGAGCATGTCGCAGGAGACGGCATTGTCCGAGCGGCCGTCATGGGGAACCTCGCCCAGGGGCAGCTCCTCGCGGACGGCACGGTCGAGCCGCCGCAGGCAGGGATAATGGTCGTAGCCCTTGAGGCTCGTGAACGTGAGCCCCCCGGGGAGCGCCGCGGCGAGTGCGGGAAGCTCATGGGAGACGAGCTGGTCGGTGAGCGCGTTGGTCTTTGTCGCCACGCCCACGCTCACGTGGTTGCGGCGGGCGTAGATCGCCTCGGGGAGCAGGTACGCGACGGACTTGCCCACGCCCGTCCCCGCCTCGATCGCGCGGTGCGTACGAGTGGCAAGCGCATCGGCGACCTCACGTGCCATCGCGACCTGCTCGGGGCGGCGCTCCATGTGCTCGTACATCCTCGACACGACGCCGTCCGGGCCAAACTCCTGCTCGACCTCCTCCGCGGTGGGCGCGGCGGGGTGGTCGAGGTTCGCCGCGTCCTCCCGCTGGTCCGTGGCGAACCCCCTCAGCAGCTCCGCACGGTGGGCCCTCAGGGAGAAGGGCGCTCGGGGCTCAGTCTCGGCCTCTTCGCCGCTCTGTGCCAGGTAGGAAAGAACCGGCCTGAACGACCAGTCGACCTCGGGGTGCATCCCCGCGAGGTCGGCGAGAAGGGCGTGGGGGAGGTCCGAGAGCGCGAGAAGCAGGATGCGCCACAGTCCGCAGAGGGCGTCCACGTCGTCGGAGGCGCGATGCGTCACCGAGGCGCACCCGAACGCCGCCGCCATGTCCGCGAGCCGATGGGTCGAGAGGCGCGGGAGCGCTATCCGAGAGAGCGAGAGCGTGTCTATCCAGGTCTCGCTCACGTCGGCCCCGCCCGGTACCCCCTCGATGAACGTGCGGTCGAAGGTGGCGTTGTGCGCGAGGACGGGCGCCCCGGCCACGAACGACGCAAGGGCGGCCACGGCGGTACGGTCGTCGGGCGCCCCGGCCACGTCGATGCTGCGAATGCCCGTGAGCTGCTCTATCTCGGGAGGGATGGGTGTGCCCGGGTCGACAAAGGTCTGGAAGCGCTCGACGACCTCGCGCCCGCTGATGCGCGCGGCGGAGATCTCGATGAGGTTGCATTCCTTGAACGAGAGGCCCGTGGTCTCCGTGTCGAGAACCACCACGTCGTCCTCGAGTGGCCCAAAGTCTGCCGAGGCGGCACGGTCCGCAAGGCTCAGGTAGCGGCGACGCACCTCATCGGGCGTTCCCGGCAGGATGAGCGACGACAGCGAGGGGGCGCCCTCGACCATCACGCGCGGCCCTCGAGCGCATACTCGACGAACCTGGTGCAGAGCTCGGGAAACTCAATTCCCCCGTGGCGCGCCGAGTCGGGAAGCAGGCTCTCCGCCGTCATCCCCGGGATGGTGTTGGTCTCCAGGATGACCGGCGTCCCGTCGGCGCGGACGATGAAGTCGCTGCGGGAGCAGCCGCGGCACCCGAGCGCGCGGTGCGCGCGGACGGCGAGGTCCTGAGCGTGGGCGTACACGCCCGCCTCGAGGCGCGCCGGGATGACGTGATGCATGGAGGAGGGCTCGTACTTCACCTTGAGGTCATAGAACTCGGCGCCCGTGACGATCTCGACGATCGGGAGCGCATGCGCGTCGTCGTTGCCGATGACCGGGACCGTGATCTCGGTGCCCTCCACGCAGCTCTCCACGAGCACGCGCCCCCCGGCACGGCCGGCGAGCTCGATTGCGCCGGCGAGCTCGCCGCGCTCGGAGACGCGCGTGATGCCAAAGCTCGACCCGTTCGCCGCGGGCTTCACAAAGAGCGGCAGCCCAAGACGGTCCACGAGCGCGTCGACGGCCTCGTCGGTAAGGCTTACGCCCGCCGGGAGGTCGACCCCCTCGGGGACGGGAATCCCGGCGTCCTTGAACACGGCCTTGGCGAGCTGCTTCTCGGACGCGACCGCCGAGGCCGCCACGCCTGAGAAGGTGTAGGGGATGTGTAGGACGTCGAGAAGACCCTGGACGCTGCCGTCCTCTCCGTAGCGCCCGTGAAGCGCCACGAACGCCACGTCGTACCCTCCGCCCATGATTCGCGACACGAAGTCGCGGGCGGCGAGGTCGAGAAGGTCAACCGTGGCAAAGCCGGCCTCCGTCAGGGCCCGCTGGCACTCGGTCGCAGAGGAGAGCGAGATCTCGCGCTCGTCGGACCAGCCTCCCCCGATCACGGCGACACGCATCCTCAGCAGCTGCTCTCTGTCCATCGAAGCCCCTTTTGCTCGGCTCTGTTGCGCTAGACTCACGTTCTGGTCACTCTTGCAGAAAGAGGATACTCCAAAGGACGCCCCGTGAGACAGGTGTAGAGATGACGACAGCCATGAGCAACCGCCCCCAGGACCCCGCATCGGAGCCGCAGCGCGACATTCACTCGCTCACCCATGGCGAGCTGCTCGAGGCGCTCTCCTCGCTCAACCAGCCCTCCTTCAGGGCAAAGCAGATCGAGGAATGGGTCTGGTCGAAGAACGCCCGCTCCTTTGATGACATGACCAACCTTCCCAAGGCCCTGCGCGAGGAGCTCGCGCGCCGCTTCACCATGGGTGCGGTCGAGGAGGTCGCCCGCCAGGCGTCCTCCGACGGCAGCCGCAAGTATCTCCTGCGCCTCTCCGACGGGGTCACCGTCGAGTGCGTGGGCATGCCCTCGAGAAACCGTCTCGCCGTCTGTGCCTCGACGCAGGCTGGCTGCGCGATGGGGTGCGCCTTCTGTGCGACAGGCGGCGCGGGCCTCACCCGCTCTCTTTCTGCCGCAGAAATCTACGAGCAGGTCATGCACGTGCGTGACGACTTCAACGAGCGCGTCACGAGCGTCGTCCTCATGGGTCAGGGAGAGCCCTTCATGAACTACGATGCCACACTCGCGGCCCTGCGCAAGCTGAACTCCCCAGACGGCGCGGGTATCGGTGCCCGCCATCTCACGGTCTCCACCTGCGGCATCATTCCCCAGATCATGCGCTTCTCCAACGAGCCCGAGCAGTTCACGCTCGCAGTATCCCTTCACTCGGCCGTGCAGAAGACCAGAAACGCCCTCATGCCCGGCGTGCGCAAGTACTCGCTCATCAACCTCTACAACGCGATGGGAGAGTATGTCAGCAAGACGGGACGCCGCCCGACCTACGAGTATGCCCTCATCGGAGGCGTCAACGACACCGAGTCTGAGCTGCAGGCGCTCTGCGACTTCTGCGAGGGCACACTCGCTCACGTCAACCTCATCCAGCTCAACGAGGTCGAGGGCTCAAAGCTCCGTCCCTCGACCCCCGAGCGTGCTGAGGACTTTGTCCGTGCGCTCGCCCGTGTGGGCGTCGAGGCCACGCTGAGGAACTCTCGCGGTGCTGATATCGACGCCGCCTGTGGTCAGCTTAAACAGAGGGTCGCAAAAAAGCGCTAGAGCGTCTTGGATGCTCTAGCGCGTGGTTATTGGGTCTCTTCCATTACTAGAACATATGTTCTAGTATCCGAGCATTTCCCATTCCCTTGCTGTTTGCTGTGCATTGACTGCAGCGTCCGTACCGTTGTTTTGTGTTCCTTCGAGTGTCTCGTCAATGCGTTTCACGACATCACATACTTCCCTTGCACAGCGTGCCAGCGACTGCCTCGCCTCGTCAGTGAGCAGCACTCGGTACGCAACTATGCCTGCCCCTGCAAGGAGAGCGCCGAGCAGAAGTATGTTTCTCGTCCCTCTCATTGTTCTGACCACGTTCCCGGACCAGTGAGAAGGTCGACGATGTGTGCGAGCTCGTCCTCATCCGAGAACTCGATCTCGATCTTATTCTTGCCACGTACATTCTTCACCTTCACGTTCGTGTCAAGCGCAAGACGCATCTGGCGTGCTGCTCTCTTGAACGACTGCGGAGTGGGGACCCGCACGGCACGCTCCGTGCTCTCTGTGACAGAAAACAGTGGGGCAAGAGTTTCTGTCTGACGAACCGACAGACGCTCGTCAACAACCTTCTTCGCCAGGCGAATCCGACCCTCTTCGCTGGGCACCGCAAGGATAGCGCGCGCATGGCCGGCGGACAGGCTTCCGTCCTCTACGAAGGCCTGAACCTCCTTCGGAAGGTCAAGGAGACGAATAGTGTTCGTGATGGCAGAGCGTGACTTGGAAAGAGCTTTTGCAAGCTCCTCCTGCGTGAGGCCCTTTTCTTTGATGAGCTGCTGATACCCGCGGGCTTCCTCGAGTGGGGTAAGGTCAGATCGTTGGAGGTTTTCGATAAGCGCCAGTTTGAACACGTCATCATCGGAAATGTCACGAATTACAACTGGGACCTCAGTTAGCCCTGCAGCGCGCGCTGCCTGATAGCGACGCTCTCCTGCGACAATCTCATATAGCGCGCCCTTTTTTCTGACAAGCAGAGGCTGGAGAATCCCATTTTGCTTGATTGAGTCCGTTAGCTCTGCCAGGTCCTCTGCCTTGAAATTCTTGCGCGGCTGACCTTTGTTCGGCTTAATCTGGTCGATCGGGAGCGTTGAGTCTGGCCTCATTCCTGCAGTTTCAGCATCTGCTTCACCGACAAGCAGACCAAGTCCCTTTCCAAGCCCACTTTTCTTAGCCACGAGCGACCACCTCTTTCGCAAGCTTCATATAGGCCAGCGATCCCTTGCTCACACGTGCATATTGAACAACCGGCATCCCGTGACTCGGAGCCTCGGACACCTTTACGTTCCTTGGAATGATCGTCTTGAACATCTTCTTGCCGAAGTACTCCTGTACTTCGTCCACAACCTGCTTCGATAGCGTCGTACGGCTATCGAACATCGTCATGAGGACACCAAAGATCTCAAGATCGGGATTCATGCGCCGCTTCACCATCTGCATCGACTCAAGCAGCTTTGCAACTCCTTCGAGTGCGTAGTACTCGCACTGTATAGGGATAAGCAGTGAGTTTGCCGCTATGAGTGCATTGATGGTCAAAAGACCCAGTGAGGGAGGGCAGTCGATAAACACGTAATCAAACTCGTCTTTGACCTTGTTTACTGCATCCTTGAGCACTGACTCGCGAGCCATTGCTGTTACCAGCTCGATTTCTGCTGTTGCAAGCTGGATAGTAGCGGGAACTATGAAGACATTCGGCTCGCTCGTCTCCATAATCGCATCTTCAATTGGATAATCATGGAGAATCACGTCATAAACGTCGTGCTCGAGCTCTTCTTTCTCAATTCCATAGCCACTTGTCGAGTTTCCCTGTGGATCAAAGTCAATGACAAGTACCTTTTTCTTATTCTCGCCAAGACAAGCGGAGAGATTGATTACCGTCGTTGACTTACCGACTCCCCCTTTCTGGTTAATGACAGCAATCACACGGCTGTCACGCTGGGGAAGTGCTCGTTTCACGTCTTTGTAGCTCATTTGACCTCCGTTTGTAGTGCGTTTAGTGCTTAGTAGCATCATACGGCATGTTCCACGTGAAACATTCTTCAATTTGTCTTATTTTTCTTTGGAACCAATGTCCATTGGTTCACGTGAAACATGCTTCTTAACGCCAAGTGGTTTTTGCCTTGCCATTCCATTGTTTCGCGGCAGTTTAATTTGAGGCTTACTAATCCTCTTGTAGATAAGTATCTCTCGATGACCCAGCTTGCGCGGAAGATCAAATGTTTCACGTGAAACACAGTTCATGCCACAGACACGTGCAGCACGGTCAGCCTCCTCAAGCTCCTCATCCTCTGGTCTGCCCTTCTCAACAACAAGAAGGCCTCCCATACTAAGGAACGGTGTTGCGTACTCAAGAAGGACGTTAGCCCGGGCAACAGCCCGTGCAAATACATAGTCTTGTGAACAGGGAAGCTCACGGGCAAGTTCCTCGAGTCGAGCATGTCTTGTGGTAATCTTGCTCAGACCAAGTGTCTGACAGAACTCAGACACTGCATCTACTTTCTTTCTGACAGAGTCAACAAGAAGTGCCTGGGCTTTTGTCACAACAGCAAGGGGAACGCCTGGGAATCCTGCTCCTGTACCCATATCAAGAAGATGGCTATCACTCCCTACGTCGAGCTTTTTGCAAGCAAGAGGGAGGAGAGAATCGACCAGATGAAGGGTGACCGCGTCCTCAGGATCAGTGATGCGGGTGAGGTTCACAACCTTGTTCTTCTCAATGACAAGCTGAAGGTACGAGACAAGCAAATCTGCCTGTTCGGTCGTAATGACAATCCCATACTCAGCCAGCTCACTAACGAGTTGTTCCCTACGGGCACTCATCACATCACACCTCACTGACAAGAATCCATGTATCAAAAGAAATTGTCACAGAAAAAGGGAGAGCACTCAACATGCTCTCCCTCGTAACATCACTATGTCCAAGAAAGCTATCGAACGGCCGTGATGACAACCCTACGCTCGGGCTCCTCACCCTCGGAGTGCGTAACGACACCCTCGTCGTCCCGAAGGGCAAGGTGGATGATGCGACGTTCATAGGCATTCATGGGAGCCAGCGTCACCTTTCCACCGCGGTCCTTGGCACGGGCGGCGGAGCTTCTTGCCATGTCCTCAAGCTTCTTGCGACGGCGAGACTTGTAGCCCTCGATGTCAACGACGATGGGGTAATAGAACTTGATGCGGCTGCTCATCAGAGAGGTCAGAACCATCTGCAGAGCATCGAGGGTACGACCGTGACGCCCGATGAGGACGGCAAGGTCACCGCCGTTCACGTCGAGGATAAGCTCTCCGTTCTCGCCGTCATACTCATCGATGGACGAGTTGTTCTCTCCAAAGAGCGCGAGGATGCCCTTGAGGTAGCCAACAGCAAGGTCGGCGATCTTATCCATCTCATCGTCCGTCAGAGGCTCACCAGCCTCAAAGCGCGTGCGAATGGAGGAAAACTCATCCTCAACGAGCTCCGGCGCGTTATCCAGCTCTTCCTCAGACATGTGTTCCTCCGAAATAAATCAAACTAACTAGGTGTAAGAATTAAAGCTAGCAATAGCTATTTGCTAGTTCTTCTTGTGAGGGCGGGGCTTCTTCTCGCGGCGCACCACGTCCACCTCAACGGGCTTGTTGGCAGCCTCGGCCTCTGCCTCTGCCTTGGCCTTCTCCATGACGCGCTGCGTGATGACCTTCTGCTGCACGACCTGCCAGAGCGAGGAGGTGACGTAGTAGAGCACCACGGCTGCGGGGACGCCCCAGCCGAACATCAGCATCATGACGGCCATGACCGCACCCATGGTCATGGTCTGGGAGCGCTGGGAGGAGTCCTGGAGGGAGGTGTTGAGAATCATGGGGATGAAGGTCAGGACACCAAAGAGGAGGACGAAGATGACATAGGGCGCCGCCGCGACCCAGTCACCGGTGGCCACCATGTCGGAGCAGGACTTAGAGATCGAGGGCAGGATGCTGTAGAAGCAGGCATCCTCGGGAACGGCGCGCACCACGGAGAAGAGGCCAAAGAAGATCGGCATCTGGAGGAAGATGGGCAGGCATCCGCCGAGGGGGTTGAACTTCATCTCGGCATAGACCTTGCGGAGCTCCTCGGCCTGACGCGTCGGGTCGTCAGCGTAGCGCTCCTGAATCTCCTGGAGCTTGGGCTGCATGACCTGCATGCGAGCGGTCGAGCGCGTCGAGTGGGCCATAAGCGGCGTGAGGATCAGACGGACGATGACCGTCAGGATGATCACCGCCAGGCCCCAGTCGCCGACAAAGCCCTCGATGCCCGCGAGCACCGCGGTCAGGAAGTTAATAAACCAGTCCCACATGGTTCCTCCGTGGCCCGCTCCCCTCAGGGAACGGGGTCATATCCTCCGGCATGAAGGGGATGACACCTGCATATCCTTCGGAACGCAAGTGATCCCCCTCTCAACAGACCGTACTTCTCGATGGCCTCGTACGCATACTGGGAGCACGTTGGCACATAGATGCAGCGAGCGGGAAGTGCGGGTGAAACCTTCGTCTGATAGAGACGAATGAGGGCGCGCACCCCTCGTGAGGGAAGCCCGCCCAGACCATGCCAAACCATCAGGCGTCACATTTCTTGAGGAGTCGCCTCAGAGAGACGGCCACCGACTCCGGTGAGCTGTCGTGCGTCGCTCCCGTGGAAAAGAGAATCACGTCGTATCCCTCTCGGGGGAGCTCACAGATTCGGGCCGCCTCGCGCAGGACGCGCTTGCACCTGTTGCGAAAGACCGCGTTGCCCAGCCTCTTAGCGGCGACGAAGGCAACTCTGCCCGGCGTTCCCTCTCCCGTGGGGAGCACGCGAACGCGGAGGAGGGAGTCATTGAGACGCCTCCCCCGCGAGAAGACCCTCTCGAAGTCACCTCTGGACTTGATGGTCCTCATGGGGCGACGCTACACGGTCAGGCGCTTGCGGCCCTTCGCGCGACGACGGGCGAGGACGGCGCGGCCGCCCTTGGTGGCCATACGGGCACGGAAGCCGTGCGTGGTGGCGCGCTTGCGCTTGTTGGGCTGATACGTACGCTTCATGTCTATTCCTCCCGGTTGGGTTATGAGCGTCCAGTTAGAGCAATAAGCTCAGAGATTGTAAGGGTCCCGTGTGGGGCCTGTCAATTTCAACCACAAACAATCTCCACGATTACTGCGCAGGTAGGCGGGCAAATGTGAGGAACTCGGAAGGGTCCGTTCTCCCTCTTGCGTTTCAATCCGGGTGAATCCAAACGGATTCATCTTTTCAGAACACCATGAAAGAGCTTTCATCATGGTATTCTCTTTCAACGAATACACGACTAAATCGCCAGTTTTCTACAAGTGTTGAGCACATGTTGAAATCTTTCATTCAGATAGAATTCCGTCTGAAAAGTTTTCTACACATGACGAATGAGTGTTGAAAGGGGGACTGGTGGCGAGGGACTTCTATCCGTTCGTGGAAGATGACCAGACGAACCGGGGAGACGCCGCGGAGCATCCCCTTGAGGTCAGACACCCCGCAAGGATCGCGGTCTACGACGATGCCTCCGCGGCGCCGCGCGTGGTCGTAGTGGAACCGGGCGAGGTGCGCTCCTATCTCGAGGAGATCACCGCCACCGTGAGCCGCCTCGCGCGCGAGCAGGGCGGAGCCATCCCCTTCATGGTCATCAGGGAGATCGTGGAGAACTTCATCCACGCCTACTTCCAGGCCCCGACCATCACCATCCTCGACGACGGGAACACCATCCGCTTCTCCGACCAGGGCCCCGGAATCAAGGAGAAGTCACTGGCGCTCGAGTACGGCACCTCCTCGGCGACAGAGGAGATGAAGCACTACATCCGCGGCGTGGGGAGCGGGCTGCCCTACGTCCAGCAGTACATGGCCGACAAGGGCGGCAGCCTTGAGGTCGAGGACAACATATCGGGCGGGACCGTCGTCACCATATCGACGCACCCCAAGCAGCAGGCCCGCGCCATATCGGGCGCAGACCAGAGGGATGCCGAGAAGAACCTCGCACCGCAGGCCGCCCAGAGCGCCGCTCCGGGTGCGGCAAGCGCGTGGTTCTCCCAGCCGCAGACCACCATGAGACCGCAGCTCACCCTCGACGAACGTGGAGAGCAGGTACTTTCCTATCTGTCAGAGCACGAGAGCTGCGGCCCGACCGACCTTGTCCGTGCCTTCGGCGCATCGGGCGCCACGTGGTCCCGCACCCTCGCGGCCCTTGCGGCCCAGGGAATCGTCATGAAAGACGGTCAGAAGTATCGTTTGACCGGTATTGGAAGGACGTTCGTCTAACCTTCCGGGACAAGTTATCAACAATCGCTATACTAGGGTTTCGCTTTTTTCAACAATCGGAAATGCGGAACCATGGAAATCTCTCTCGAGTCGGACGCCGAGGCGCTCTGGCAGGACACGCTCGACCTTCTCGCCGACAGGCAGCTGCCTGAGGCCATGCTTGCCATGCTGAGGGACTGCAAGCCCATCAGCATGGAGGACTCCGTCATGCGGGTGGAGACCCGCATGAGGCTCGTCATGAAGACGGTCTCAAAGAACGCGGCGGTCATCGAGGAGTGCCTCTCGCAGGCGGCCTTCGAGCCCATGCGCCTCGAGGTCGTCTTTACCGCCTCCGGAGCGCCGGCTGCCGAGCACGCCCCCTCGAGCATGTCTCGCGAGGAGGCCGACAGTTGGGCCGCGCAGACCGGTGACGGCCGGCCCGCCTGGGACGGGACCCCCGCGCGCAAGATAGCCGAGGATACCTGGGACGAGCCGAGCGCGGACGACCTGCGCGAGGAGGCGGTCAGAAGGCGGAGGAACAACCCCCTCGTCGAGGACATCTCTCAGACCACCTCGAAGCTCACGTTCGAGCGCTTCGTGCGCGGCGAGGAGAACGACATCGCCTACCAGGCGTCGCTTCAGGTCGCAAATGGCATGAACAGCACATATAACCCCCTGTTCATCTATGGCAAGAGCGGCCTTGGAAAGACGCACCTGCTCCGCGCGATCCAGAACTACATCGCGAGGAACGACCCGTCGCGCCTCTGCGTCTACCGGGACGCCTCCTCCTTCATCACCGACTACACCGAGGCCATGCGCCACTCCGAGCGCTCAGCCGCCTCGGTGCTGCGCCAGAACTACGCGGACATCGACGTCCTCATCATCGATGACGTCCAGAAGATGACCGGCAAGGTGGGAACGGTCGGCTTCTTCTTCGACACCTTCAACGAGCTCATCGCCAACGGAAAGCAGATCGTCCTCGCCGCCGACCGGACGCCCGCCCAGCTCGGCATGGGCAAGGACGGCTTCGACGAGCGCATCACGAGCCGTCTCTCGGCGGGATTCACCACGCCGATCCAGGTCCCGAGCTACGAGCTCAAGCTCCGCCTCATCGAGACCTTCTGCGAGCGCATGCGCGACGACGCTCTCAGGGAGAACGTGGCGGGGCTCACCGGAACGGTCCCTCCCGACGCCATGAGCTACATGGCCGAGCGAGCCGGCACCAACATCCGCGTCATCGAGGGCTTTTGCCAGCGGTGCCTCTTCGCCGCCACGGCGGCCGAGAAGCGCGGCGAGGCGCTCACGCGCGAGGAGATCGAGTCCGTGGCGCGGGAGTGCTGGCCAAACGCCGGCAGGGCGGTCTCCATCGAGGACGTGCAGCGGGCGGTCGAGAAGTACTACGACATCGACCACTCGAGCCTCGTGGGCAACAAGCGCCACAAGGGCCTCATGGAGGCCCGTCACGTGGCCATCTGGCTCTCGCGTGAGCTCTGCGACCGCACGCTCGCCGACATCGGGAAGCACTTCGGTGGGCGCAGCCACGCGACCGTCATGCACAGCATTAGCGTGGTCGACGAGGCGAGGCGGGAGGACAAGACCTTCTACGACCGCCTCATGCAGATACGTGAGTCGATCACCGGCAACGTCTGACGTCGGGAAGACAAGTCTGTGGGGAGGGTGTAGAAAAACGTAGAAAAGTGTCCCCGGAATGTAGAAGCTCGTTTTCCAACGAATTCGCGTGTCGACGCATGTTGAGGGGATGAGGCGGCGCGGAGGGCAACAAAAGGGCGTCTCACCTCGTGTTCCAAAACTTGTCTTCTTTTCTACAGACCCTATTACTACTACTGCTCTTTAATCTTTATTAAGTACTTAGAAGAAGGGGGAGTCATGAAGTTCACCGTCAGCCAGTCCTCTCTCATGAAGGCTCTCACGGTCGTCTCCAAGGGCATGGGAGCCAACACGACGCTTCCCATCCTCGCCGGCATCTATCTGCGCGCGGCGGACGGGGAACTCGAGCTGCAGACCAACAACCTGTCCATCTCCATCCGCCACCTCGTCCCGGCGAACGTCGAGGAGGAGGGCGAGACGGTCGTCTCCGGCAAGGTCCTCACCAGCATCGCCAAGACGCTCCCCGATGCTGCGGTGACCTTCGAGGACATGGACCACATGGTCACGATCTCCTGCGGCCGCTCCACGTTCAGGCTGAACACCCTGCGCGCCGCGGACTGGCCCTCCTTCCCCGAGATCCAGCCCTCGCGCACCATCGAGCTCCCGAGCGAGCTGCTCACGCGCATGGTGGACAAGGTCTATCGCGTCACCTCGAAGGAGACGACGCGCCAGTACCTGCAGGGCATCCAGCTCACCGTCGAGGACAATACGATCAGGATGGTCGCCACCGACACGATTCGCCTCGCCGTGTGTGACTCCTCGGTCGAGGCCGCGCCCGACGAGCCCTTCTGCTCCGTGATCGGTGGCCAGGTGTTCCACGACGTCCTCGCCATGCCCTCCATCACCGACACAATCTCCATCGGCACGGCCGAGAACCAGGCGGTGTTCTCGTTCGGCACCACGACGTTCGTCACGCGCCTGCTCGAGGGGAACTTCCCCTCCTGGCGCCAGCTCGTCTCGCCGACCTGCTCCACCGCCGTGACCCTCGACGTCGCGGAGTTCAGCGCGGCGCTCAAGCGCGTCTCGGTCATCGCGCAGCAGAACGCCTCCATCCGCTTTGACGTGGACGCCGACGGCGGCCTCGTGCGGCTCTCCGCGCGCTCCCCCGAGCAGGGGGAGTCCTCCGAGACGCTCTCCTGCGAGGTGGAGGGTCAGAGCCTCGCGATCGGCCTCAACTACCACTACGTGTTCGACTGCGTGAACGCGGTCTCCGACTCCCAGGAGGTCCGCCTCGAGCTCCAGGGCTCGACGCAGCCGGGAATCTTCAAGAGCAACGGCAAGATCAACTACCTCTACCTGCTCATGCCGATTCGTCTCTAGGGACGGTGGATGGGGCTTCTCGTCACAGACGTCCTGCTTCGGGACTTTCGCAGCTTCGAGCGGCTCGAGCTCGCGCTCGCGCCGGGGAC
The DNA here is from genome assembly GCA_963928085.1 of uncultured Atopobiaceae bacterium. Lineage (GTDB taxonomy): Bacteria > Actinomycetota > Coriobacteriia > Coriobacteriales > Atopobiaceae > Thermophilibacter. Next base: position 483,062 of record CAWVDR010000002.1, on the reverse strand, counting down.
GACGATCCTGGTGGGGCCGAACGCCGCCGGCAAGACCAACACGGTCGAGGCCGTCCAGCTCCTGACGTCCGGCGCCTCCTTCCGACGTCCGACCCCGTCGCAGCTCGTGCGCGAGGGGGCGGAGTCGGCGCGAATCGACGCGCGTCTCGAGGGGGACGGGCGCGTTATCGACCACCGCTGTGACGTGACGCCCACGGGACGACGCTTCTCGCGCAACGGGAAGAAGTGTCGCGCCGTCGACATGCCCGAATCGCTGGTCTCGGTGCTCTTTTCGCCCGATGACCTCGCGCTCGTCAAGCGCGGCGCCTCCGTCCGCCGTGACGAGCTCGACTTCTTTGGCCGGCAGACGAGCCCGGGGTACGCGCGCGTCCTGGCCGAGTACCAGCGGGCGGTCGAGCAGCGCAATCGCCTGCTGCGCGACGAGTTCCCCGACCTCTCCCTGCTCGACGCCTGGGACGCGTCGGTCGCGCTCGGCGGAGCCACGCTGCTCGCCGCGCGGCTGCGGCTGTTCTCCCGCCTCGCCGAGAAGGTCTCCCAGGCCTACGGCGTCATCGCGGGAGGGGAGGACCTCGTCTGCACCTACGCCTGCTCGCTCGGGGAGGGCCTCGAGGCGCTCGGGCGAGACGAGCTCAGGGATGCGTTCCTCGAGCGGCTGGCCCAAGGACGCGAGCTCGACCTGAGGAGACAGCAGACCTGCTTGGGCCCGCACCGTGACGACGTCTCCTTCCTCGTGGGAGGCCGCGACGCGCGTGCGTACGCGTCGCAGGGCCAGCAGCGCTCCGTGGTGCTCGCCCTCAAGATGGCGGAGGTCGAGCTTGCCGGGGAGATCCTGGGGAGCCGGCCGATCCTCCTTCTGGACGACGTGATGAGTGAGCTGGACGAGCACCGCCGCGCGGCCGTGGTGCGCTTCGTTGACGAGGGCATCCAGACGCTGATAACCACCACGAACCTCGGGTACTTCTCGCCCGAGCTCCTCGACGGGGCCAAGGTGGTGAGCTTTGGTGAGTGACGAGATGACGCGCGAGGTCCGTCGCCGCGAGCGGGGCGGCGAGGGGGTGGGGAGCCTCCTGGGAAGGGCCCTCGATCGGCTTGGGTCAACAGGCGAGAGGGACGGGTCCTCGCGGGCGTGGATCGCGTGGAACCGGGTGAACGGGGACGTCGAGCGGGCACACTCGACGGGAGCGTACGTCGGCGCGCCGCGCCGGGGAGCGCGTGACCCCGAGCTCGTCATCTACGTCGACTCGCATGCCTTCATCACGGATTTCTCCGCAAACCGCGAGGTGTATCTCGCCCGCCTCGAGACGGCCGGCCTGCGGTTTTCGCGCATCGAGTTCAGGCTTTCCAAGCGCCCGCGCGCCACGGCGGCGTCGGCACCCTTGCCGGCGAGGAAGACCCAGCCACTCCCGGAGCTCACCGCCACGGAGGAGCGAGAGGTTGATGAGCTCTGTGCCGGTCTCCCCGTCGCGCTGAGGGAAAGCGTCTCTCGGGCGATGAGAGTTTCCTATCGCGCCCAGAAGCAAGAACATAGCTAATTTGTTGAGGCCACCCTCAGAGGGCCTCTCACAGCCTCACAAGCGCTATTATCGTCCGGGCTATGTCGATTTTGGCATGGGCCTGTGTGAGAAAGACGCCTTCGGGGCACTCCCTGCCCCTTGGTGAGAGGATGTGAGCGTGGCTAAGAAGAACGACTACGGTGGAGAGTCAATCAAGATTCTCGAAGGTCTCGAGGCGGTCCGCAAGCGCCCGGGCATGTACATCGGCACGACGTCCGCGGCCGGTCTTCACCACCTGGTGTGGGAGATCGTGGACAACTCCGTGGACGAGGCCATGGCCGGCTTCTGCACCAAGATCAAGGTGACCGTCCACCCGGACAACTCCATCACCGTCGACGACAACGGCCGCGGAATCCCGGTGGAGAAGCATCCCGTCAAGAAGATCCCGACCCTCGAGGTCGTCCTTACGATCCTGCACGCCGGCGGCAAGTTCGACAACAACGCCTACAAGGTATCCGGCGGCCTGCACGGCGTGGGCGTCTCCGTCGTCAACGCCCTCTCCAAGAAGCTCGTGGCGCAGGTGCGTCGCGACGGCAAGGTCTATGAGATGGCGTTCGAGCGCGGCAAGACCGTGCAGAAGATGAAGGAGGTGGGCACCTCCAAGGCCACCGGCACCTCCATCACGTTCTGGCCGGACGAGGAGATCTTCGAGACCACCACGTACAGCTACGACACCCTGCACGACCACCTGCAGGAGACGGCGTTCCTCAACAAGAACCTCAAGATCGTGCTCGTGGACGAGCGCGAACTGGTGCCCCGCACCGACGAGTTCTGCTATGCCGGCGGCATCATCGACTTCGTGAAGTTCCTGAACGAGGGCAAGGACGTCCTGCCCGGCCTCTCGCGCCCGATCTACATCGAGGGCCGCTCCGCCGCCGACGCCCCCGAGTCCCAGATGGGCGAGGTCGAGGTTTCCATGCAGTGGAACACCGGCTACTCGGAGCATACCCTCTCCTTCGCCAACGACATCTACACCGAAGAGGGAGGCATGCACCTCGAGGGCTTCCGCACGGCCCTCACCAAGGTGGTCAACGACTACGGTCGCGCCAAGAACATCATCAAGGAGAAGGACGCCAACCTCACCGGAGACGACATCCGCGAGGGTCTCACCGCCGTCATCTCCGTCAAGCTCCCCGATCCGCAGTTCGAGGGCCAGACCAAGGCCAAGCTTGGCAGCTCCTACATGCGCACGCTCGTGAACCGCGTGGTGGCACAGGGCATGTCCGAGTACCTCGAGGAGCATCCCAACCAGGCGAAGGAGATTCTAAAGAAGGCGTCCCAGGCCGCCAAGGGCCGCCTCGCCGCGCAGAAGGCTCGCCAGGCGACGCGCCGCAAGAGCCTGCTCGAGAGCGCGGCACTGCCCGGCAAGCTGGCCGACTGCTCCGTCCGCGACCCCGAGATGACCGAGCTCTTCATCGTCGAGGGTGACTCCGCAGGCGGCTCGGCCAAGGACGGCCGTCGCCGCGACATCCAGGCGATCCTGCCCCTGCGCGGCAAGATCCTGAACGTCGAGCGCGTGCAGGACCACCGCGCCTTCTCGTCCGACACCATCCAGGCGCTCATCACCGCCATCGGCACCGGCGTGACCACCGGCTCCGGTGACGGCGGGGACTTCGACCTCTCCAAGGCGCGCTACCACAAGATCATCATCATGACGGATGCCGATGTCGACGGCGCGCACATCCGCATCCTGCTGATGACCTTCTTCTACAAGTACATGCGCCCGCTCATCGACGCCGGCTACGTCTACATCGCCACGCCGCCGATCTTTGGCATCAAGGTGCGCAACAAGATCCACTACGTCTACCCGGACGGCAAGACGCCCGAGGACGAGATCTTGAACCGCTCCATCCGCGAGCTCGGACTCAACCCCAACGAGGAGGACGAGTCCGACGGCAAGTCCCAGGCGGCCATCAAGGGTTCGGGTCGCCGCCGCAAGGGATACTCGGTCCAGCGCTACAAGGGCCTGGGCGAGATGGACCCCAAGCAGCTGGCCTCCACGACGATGGACCCCAAGACGCGCATCCTGCAGCGCGTGACCATCGAGGACGCCGCCATGGCGGACCGCGCGGTGCGCGAGCTCATGGGCAACCAGGTCGAGTACCGCCGCGACTACATCGAGAAGCACGCCCACGACGCCCGCTTCCTCGACGCGTAACACCCGACGGGATGATACGAAGGGACAGTCCCTTCGTATCATTTAGACCATGATACGAAGGGACTGTCCCTTCGTATCATCCAGAGAAAGGCCACACGTGGCAGACGAGAACAACAACACCGAGGGCATGCCCGAGGACCTGCGGCGCCTGCTCGCCCGCGCCGAGGCCGACGACGGCGCCGACGTCTACGTCGAGGAGGACTCCGAGGAGGACGAGGACGCCGACGACGAGGAGCTCGAGGAGAGCTTTGGCGCCAACACGCGCGGCGAGGACGCCGGCGAGACGGACATCAACGGCGGTTCGCTGCAGATCAGCGAGTTCGGTTCGGAGATGAAGCAGTCCTTCATCGAGTACTCCATGTCCGTCATCACCGCGCGCGCCCTCCCGGACGTGCGCGACGGCCTGAAGCCGGTACACCGCCGCATCCTCTACGCGATGAACGAGTCCGGCATCTTCCCCAACCGTCCGCACAAGAAGAGTGCGTGGACGGTCGGTGAGGTCATCGGCAAGTATCACCCGCACGGAGACTCCGCCGTCTACGACACGATGGTTCGTCTCGCCCAGTGGTTCTCCATGCGCACGCCGCTGATCGACGGCCACGGCAACTTTGGCAACATCGACGGCGACGGCGCCGCGGCCATGCGTTACACCGAGAGCCGCCTGGCCAAGCCCGCCATGGAGCTCCTGCGCGACCTCCAGAAGGACACCGTTGACTGGCAGCCCAACTACGACGAGTCCCTCGCCGAGCCCGAGGTCCTGCCCGCGCGTTTCCCCAACCTGCTGGTCAACGGCTCCTCGGGCATTGCCGTCGGCATGGCTACCAACATCCCGCCGCACAACCTCGCGGAGACCGTTGAGGCCACCTGCGCCTTCATCGACAACCCGGAGATCACGGTAGACGAGCTCATGCAGGTCATGCCCGGTCCCGACTTCCCCACGGGCGCGGTCATCATGGGCACCGACGGCATCAAGCAGGCCTACGAGACCGGCCGCGGCTCCATCACCATCCGCGCCAAGGCGCACGTGGAGTCCACCAAGACCGGCCGCAGCCGCCTCGTCTTCACCGAGATTCCCTATCAGGTGAGCAAGGGCACCCTGCAGGAGAAGATCGCCCAGCTCGTCAACGAGAAGCGCATCGAGGGCATCTCCGACATGCGCGACGAGTCCACGCAGAAGGGCATCCGCCTCGTCATCGAGCTCAAGAAGGGCGTGGTGCCCGAGGTCGTTCTCAACAACCTCTACAAGTTCACCTCGCTGCAGACGACCTTCGGCGTGAACAACCTCGCGCTCGTTGGCGGCGTGCCCAAGTGCCTCTCGCTGCCGGAGATCCTGCGCCACTACGTTGACCACCAGGTCGACGTGGTCACCCGTCGCACGCGCCACGACCTCAAGAAGGCCCAGGCGCGCGCCCACATCCTCGAGGGCTACCTCATGGCCCTCGACCACATCGACGAGGTCATCCACATCATCCGCTCCTCGCAGACCGACACCGAGGCGTCCCAGCGCCTCATCGAGCGCTTTGGGTTCACGCCCGAGCAGACCCAGGCGATCCTCGAGATGCGCCTGCGCCGCCTCACCGGCCTCGAGCGCGACAAGATCGAGGAGGAGCTCGCGGGCCTTCGCAAGGCAATTGCCTACTACGAGGACCTTCTCGCCCACGAGGAGAAGATCCTCGGCGTGATCAAGGACGAGATGCGCGAGATCGCCGCCAAGTTCGGGGACAAGCGCCGCACGGAGATCGGCGGTGCCGTGAGGAGCCTCGACGTCGAGGACCTCATCGCCGACGAGGACATGGTCGTCACGATCACCCACACCGGCTACATCAAGCGCATCCCCGTTGCCACCTACCGCTCCCAGAAGCGCGGCGGCAAGGGCATCCAGGGCCTCAGCCTCAAGGATAATGACTTCGTCGAGGACCTCTTCGTCGCGAGTACCCACGACTACGTGCTCTTCTTCACCAACTTTGGCAAGGTCTACCGCCTCAAGGTGCACGAGCTACCGATCGGCAGCCGCCACGCGCGCGGCTCCGCCATCGTGAACGTGCTCTCCCTCGCCGAGGGCGAGCACCCCGCGGCCGTCATCACCTGCCGCGAGTTCCCGGCAGACGAGTACCTGATGTTCGCCACGCGCGACGGCATGGTCAAGAAGACCGCTATGAGCGAGTACGACAAGAGCCGCAGGGACGGCATCATCGCCATCAACCTGCGCGCCGGCGACGAGCTGGTGAACGTCCGCCGCGTGCGTCCGGGCGACAAGGTCATGCTCGTCTCCACCGACGGCAAGGCCATCCTCTTCGACGAGTCCGAGGCGCGCGCCATGGGCCGCAACACCTCCGGCGTCCGTGGCATCACGCTCAAGGGCGATGCCAAGATGCTCGGCATGGAGATTACCAACGGCAACGGCGACCTGTTCGTCATCACCGAGAACGGCTACGGCAAGCGCACGCCCGTCTCCGAGTACCCCGAGCACAAGCGTGGCGGCCAGGGCGTCTATACGATTGCGATGACGGCCAAGAAGGGCAACCTCGTTGCCTGCCGTGTTGTGGGCCCGCAGCACGAGCTCATGATCGTGTCCGAGGAGGGCGTGGTCATCCGCGTCAAGGCCAACGACGTGAGTCGCCTCGGCCGCTCCACGCAGGGCGTCAAGGTCATGAACATGGTGGCCGGAGACCACGTGAGCGCGGTTGCCCGCATGGTGGCCCGCAAGAAGAAGGCCCCCAAGCGTGACGAGAACCAGGGCGTCCTCGACATCGAGGCCGCCGGCGGGAGCGCGCCGGGCGAGCCGGACAGCGTCGACATCGGCGGCGACGAGGAACTCGACGACACGCTGCTCGACGACGAGGAGTAACGCAAAGGCGCCCGGCTGGTAAAGGCCGGGCGTTTTTTTGCTGCCGGCGCTACTTCACGTCTCGCACCGACCGATTAGTGTACATAATCCGGTTTCGTTTCATATATAAGCAGGAAAGTTATTTAATACCACCTGAACTATGTACACTAATTTCAGACGGAGAAAAGCGCGGGCCGTGAAACCCGCGCGGGTTCGGGACACAACGCGCGTCGGCCGCTACTCGCCGTCCTGCTCGCCATGGGCGACGTTGAAGTCCTCGGGCGAGAGGCTCTCCACAAAGTTGTGGAACTCCTCCAGCTCGTGGGCCTCCTCGTCCTTCTCCACGCCGCGGAAGTCGGGCATCGCGGCGGATTCGAGCACGGACTCCTCTGCGTAGACCGGCACCTCCTCACGCACGGCCAGCGCGAGTGCGTCCGAGGGGCGCGCGTCAATGAAGACGTGCTCACCGTCCGCACGCTCAAGCTCGACCTGCGCAAAGAACGTGGTCCCCTGGACCGCCATGATCCGGACGCCGACGCAGGTGGCTCCCAGGCTGGAGACCACGGAGCACAGGAGGTCGTGCGTCATGGGTCGTCCCCCGGGGCGCCCGTGCACGCCCATGGTGATGGCGGTCGCCTCGAAGGAGCCGATGCGAATGGGAAGCTGCTGGGAGGAGCCGTCGCCCGCCTGCTCGCGCGTGCGGAGCACGACGAGGGACGCAATCGGCCCCTCGCCCACGACGACGCTCTCTATGTCCATTCTCCTCAGCGGCACGGCACTCCTCTCGTTTTCTCTGCTCGCATATCCTACCCAATAGTTGACGCTTCGCAACTTGGACGGAAACATCGTCAGGAAATTGCAAAAAAGTCGTTGACCCCGCGCGGGCAGCTGTGTAATATATCTCCTTGCGTTGGGCCTGTAGCTCAGTTGGTCAGAGCGTCCGGCTGATAACCGGGAGGTCACAAGTTCGAACCTTGTCAGGCCCACCACTTCCTGACAATAGTCGCCCCAGCGTTAGCCGAGTCGCCGCTGGGGCGATTATTATTTTCCGGCACAGGCCGGCCCAGAGGGGACGTAGCTCAGCTGGGAGAGCGCGGGCTTTGCAAGCCTGAGGTCGTGGGTTCGATCCCCATCGTCTCCACCACGCAGTGTTGCCGGGGTCCTCATGGGCCCCGGCTTTTTCATGACGCGGTTCCGGGAATAGCGACCCTTGTCCGAAGTCCTTCTCGGAATTGGTGCCCTTGTCAGCCGAGAAGGGCCCCGATTGAGCCAACCTCGCGGATTCCCGGAAGAATCTGGCACAAGGACTCGATTTCCTAGAGCCGCTCAAGACAAGGGTCAGGTTTCTTAGAACCGTCCAAGACAAGCCCCGATTTCCTGGACGTACTGCCCCGCGGCAACCGCTGCGGTATCATCTCAGCGACGCACACGTCGCGAAGGAGGTCACATGGCCGAGAAGAACGAGCTGCTCGACGGGGTCTCCTCGGAGACAGACGAGCTGGCAAGCACGCTCATGGGCGATGCGTTCGACCTGCTCGCCGCCGGTGAGCCCTTTGGGGTTCTTCTCGCCGTCCAAAGCGCCGCGGGCGAGGTCTCGAGCCTCGAGTTCGAGGACGATGGCGCCGAAGCGTGCCTCGAGGCGGCCCGGGAGAAGGTCTCCCAGGTTCCCGGTGCCTGCCGCTATGCGCTCGTCTACGAGGGAGCCGTGGAGACCGAAGATGGTGACTTCGCCGACGCCCTGCTGCTCGAGTTTGGCGAGCGCGGGTATCGCTCCTACTCCGCCTACTCGCTTATCGACGGCAGGGGCACAGGTGATGGTTTCACGTGGACCGACCCCGCGCCGGCCGGTGAGGTGCCCCCGCTGCTGTAAAGTACCGTATGGCGAAAAAACGGAACCGCCGGCCGAGAAGAGCCGGCTCAGCAGAGGCGAGAGGGACCCATGCGTCAGGAGAACATTCGTAACATCGCGATCATCGCGCACGTCGACCACGGCAAGACCACGCTCGTTGACCAGATGCTCAAGGCCACGGACGCCTTCCGCGAGAACCAGCAGGTCCAGGAGCGCGTGCTCGACTCCAACGACCAGGAGCGCGAGCGCGGCATCACCATCCTCGCCAAGAACATCTCGATCGAGTACCAGGGCGTGAAGATCAACGTCATCGACACCCCGGGCCACGCGGACTTTGGCGGCGAGGTTGAGCGCGTCCTGCGCATGGCCGACGGCGCGCTGCTGCTCGTGGACGCTGCCGAGGGTCCCATGCCGCAGACCCGCTTCGTCCTGCGCCACGCCATCGACGCGGGCCTTGCCGTGATGATCGTGGTGAACAAGATCGACAAACCCGCGGCCGACCCCGAGAAGGCCGTCAACACCTCGCTTGACCTCATGGCCGACCTCGGCGCCACCGACGAGCAGCTCGAGTTTGCCATGGAGCACGTGATCTACGCCTCCGCCGTGAACGGCTTCGCGCGCCTCGACCCCGCGGACGACAACATGGACATGTTCCCGATGCTCGACATGATCGTCGAGGAGCTGCCCGCGCCGGAGGTGGACCTCGACGGCCCGCTCGCCATGCAGTGCGTGACCATCGACCACTCCGAGTACGTGGGCCGCATCGGCATCGGCCGCATCTACTCCGGCACCATCCACGACGGTGACAAGATCCTCGTGGTGAAGAACGACGGCTCCCGTGCCATGAGCCAGGTCAAGCAGCTCTTCACCTTTGACTACCTGGGCCGCAAGGAGTGCACCGAGGCCCAGGCCGGCGACATCGCCGCCGTCGTGGGCATTGACTCCACCGACATCGGCGACGTCTACACCGACCCGGACAACCCCGTCGAGCTGGAGCCCATCGAGATCGACCCGCCGACGCTCTCCGTGGTCTTTGAGCCCTCCACCTCCCCGCTCGTGGGCCGCGAGGGCGATATCGTGGGCGGCCGCCAGCTCAAGGAGCGCCTCATGCAGGAGCGTGAGAACAACGTGACCATGCGCATCGAGGAGCTTCCCGACAAGACCGGCGTCGAGGTGGCCGGCCGCGGCATCCTGCACCTCTCCGTCCTCATGGAGACCATGCGTCGCGAGGGCTTTGAGTTCCAGGTGGGCCGCCCGCGCGTGCTCTTCAAGAAGGACGCCAACGGCCAGATGACCGAGCCCGTGGAGCAGGCCGTGGTGGAGTGCCCCGGCGAGTACTCCGGCAAGGTCATTGAGGTCTTTGGCAACGCCGGCGGCACCATGACGAGCATGGACGCCGGGACCACGCAGACGCACCTCGAGTTCAAGATTCCCACCCGCGGCATCATGGGCCTCAAGAACCGGATCCTCAACGTCACCCACGGCGAAGCCGTGTTCTATCACACGTTCCTCGAGTACGGCCCGTACGCCGGGGAGATTGGCGTGCGCCAGAACGGCGCGATGATCTCCATGAGCACCGAGAAGGCCGTGGCCTACGCGCTCGGCACGCTCCAGGAGCGCGGCGCGCTCTTCGTGGGTCCCGGCGACGAGTGCTACGAGGGCATGCTCGTGGGCGAGCGCTCCAAGCCCGGCGACATGGTCGTCAACATCGCGCGCACCAAGAGCCTGGGCAACCAACGCTCCTCCACCGCCGACATTGCCGTGCAGCTCACACCGCCGCGCACCTTCACGCTCGAGGAGGCGCTCGAGTACATCATGGACGACGAGCTCGTGGAGGTCACGCCCAAGAGCGTCCGCATGCGCAAGCGCCTGCTCTCCGAGATCGAGCGCCGCAAGTGGGCCGTCCGCACCGGCAAGGTCAAGAAGTAGCGAGAAGAACCTCGAGGTCCTTCTCTCCCGCTAGCGGCGCTTCGAGCGGCGGCGCGTGACGCGCACGAGGCGCACGGCCCGCCGCACGGGCGCGCTCACCTTTGGACCGAGGTCGACGTCGGCCGGGGTCTGCACGTTGAAGCGAAGCGACCAGCGCCTCAGGCCCATCGTCACGGCGATGCACAGCAGGCTCGCCCAAAGCTTGCTCACCGAGAGGAACATCACGGCGGCGTAGTAGGCCGCGCTGCCGGCGAGTGCGCAGACGGCGTAGAGGTTCGAGCGCTGGAAGATGCGGGGGACCTCGCCGAGGAAGACGTCGCGCAGCATGCCGCCGCCGACGCCCGTCATGATGCCCATGAGCAGGCACGATGCGGGAAGCAGGTGATGCACGAGCGCCTTGTCGGTGCCCACGAGCGCAAATAGCGCGACCGCCACGATGTCGAGCCACTCGAGCAGGTTGCCGGCGCGGTCGATCGGCTGGGGAAAGAAGAAGGCGACGAGGCCGGTGGCGACGCTCGCCGGGATGGCGAACGGCGACTCGAGCATGTAGACGCTGCCCACCTGCATCATGACGTCGCGGATGAGGCCGCCACCGAGCCCGCACAGCAGGGCCAGTCCCACAAAGCCCACCGCGTCGAGGTGCCTCGAGCGCGCGACGGCCACGCCGCCGGCGGAACCGACGATGACCGAGGCGAGGTCGACCCAGGTGGGCAGCGAAACGGCAGCCAGCTCGGGGCTATAGGTGGTAAAGATCTCCAGCACGGGTGCTCCTTGTCGCAGATTGGGCCCGCCCATTGTCGCGCACCCCGCCCCGTCTTGAGACGAAAAACCCGATTTGCCGGTTGTGTACACCCATGTGTGAAATTCCCTCTCGCGCGGCGCTGCGACATACGCTATACTGACCGCTGCACCATTTCACGGAGAGTTGTCCGAGTGGCCGAAGGAGCACGATTGGAAATCGTGTAGGCGCCTAAAGCGTCTCCAGGGTTCAAATCCCTGACTCTCCGCCAGAACTTTCCGTGGCCCCGCAAGGGGCCACGTCACCCTTCGGAGGGGTGGCAGAGTGGTTGAATGCGGCGGTCTCGAAAACCGTTTACCCCTTCGGGGGTACGAGGGTTCGAATCCCTCCTCCTCCGCCATCGCACGCAACGACCGGTCCCGTGGGGCCGGTTTTTTTGTTACGTCGGAACGGTGCGGGCGGTCCGTTGGGGTACGCTACAGGGAGCAGCCACGGCCAAGGGGGTCACGATGAACGACACCGAGCTTGAGGGGTTTCGCCCCGACAGGTACTTTGCGCGCTCATGGGCCCTGCTCACCCGTGACCGGGGCTGGATCAAGCCGGTGCTCGTCATGGTTGCCGCCTGCCTCGTCCCCATCGTGGGGCTGCTCGGCGTCCTGGGCTATGCCGCGGAGTGGGCGCGCCTGACCGCCTGGGGCGTGACGTCGTCCCCCAAGCAGAAGGGCGTGCGGGTCGGCGCCTGCATCGCCAGCGGCTGGCGCGTCTTCGTGGTCATGCTCGGCTGGGGCCTGGTGATCGCACTGGTCTCCGGCGTGCTCTCGACGATTCCGCTGCTGGGATCCCTGCTTACGTTTGCCTGGTTCGTCATCTCCGTCTTTCTCGGCATCATGATCATGGTCGCCGCCCTGCGCGCGACCATCTACCAGAAGATCGGCGCGGGGTTTCGCATCTCCACAATCTGGCAGATGGTGAGCAGCGACGTCGCCGGCCTCGTGAGGATCTTTGGCATGCAGATGGCGGGTGCTGCGATCAGCTGGGCGGCCGGTGTCGTCGTCATGCTGCTGGCGGTGATGACGATGCTCCCGCGGCTCGTCTACTACATCGACTACGTGGCCGAGTTCGACGCGATCATGTCCGATTCCATGAGGATGTCCCTCTTCTTTGACATGATCGTCGACTTCCTCTCGGTGATGGGCCCCTTCCTCCTCGTGGTGGCCGTGGCGTCGGGAATCATCTCCATCATCATGATGCTGCTCGGCTATACGGCGGTGGGGCTGTGGATGCGCCAGTTCAACGTCCCCGCCTGGGGTCGCGACGAGGACCCGCTGCCCGTGACGGCGCAAAGCGCCACGCCAGGCGAGAAGGACGGTCCAGCCGGGGCATAGACGGTCGCCGCGTGTGGAGAACTCGTGGTCGCCGAGGGCGATCACGTTGCCGTGTCGTCGTGTTTCTCGCCCGTCCACCACGGCCGTGTCAGCTGGATGCGGGCTGGCGGACAGCCAAGACGGGGCTTGGTGCCACCTTGCGCATCTACCATCTCCTCAACGGGATGTGTGGAAGGTTTTAGCAGGTAGTCATTATGTGATATGATGCTTCGCCGAACCTTTCCTGCTCCGGGCGTCCTTCACGACCCGGGGCCATTAGCCCAGAGGAGGTGAAACACATGAAGGCCTATGAACTGCTGTATTTTGTCGACCCCACGTGCAACGAGGAGACTCGTGCCGCCGTCATGAAGCGCATCGAGGTTGCGCTCGGCGAGACCGGCAAGGTCGACAACGTCGAGGACTGGGGCAAGCGCAAGCTCGCCTTTGAGGTCGACGATCTCACGGAGGGCGACTACACCCTCATCAACTTCCACGCAGATCCCACGGTGATCGCCGAGCTCGATCGAGTTCTGCGCATCAACGACGCTGTCAAGCGTCACATGATCGTGCGCCGCACCGACAAGGAGTAGGCATGGAAGCGCGAGCCAACGGCTCGCACGAGAGGGAGTGAGACCATGAGCATCAACAGGGTCAACATCTCGGGCAACCTCACGAGGGACCCCGAGCTGCGCATGACGGGCGGCGGCACGCAGATCCTTGCGTTCGGCGTTGCCGTGAACGACCGTCGTCGCAACCCGCAGACCGGCGAGTGGGAGGACTATCCCAACTTCATCGACTGCATCGTCTTCGGCGCCCGCGCCGAACCGCTCTCCCGCTTCCTCTCCAAGGGCTCGAAGGTTGCCGTTGAGGGCAAGCTTCGCTACAGCTCCTGGGAGACGAAGGACGGACAGAAGCGCAGCAAGCTCGAGGTCGTCGTCGACGAGGTGGAGTTCCTCTCCTCGAGGAACCAGCAGGGCGGCGGTGCGCCCGCGTTCCAGCAGGGACAGCAGGCACCCGCGTACTCCGCTCCGGCTCCCGCCGCGCCGCAGGCGTACTCCGCGCCCGTCCAGACCCCGCCGTCGGCTGAGGTCTACGACGAGGACATCCCGTTCTAACCATCCGGCGGCATCTCGCCGCCAACAGAAAGGCAAGAAGACATGGCTCAGCAGAAGCAGGATTTTCAGCGCCAGCCGCGTCGCAAGTACTGCCAGTTCTGCAAGGAGGAGACCGAGTACATCGACTACAAGGATGTGCAGCTTCTCCGCAAGTACATGACCGACCGCGGCAAGATCAAGCCGCGTCGCGTCACTGGCGCCTGCACGCAGCACCAGCACGACATCGCGCTTGCGATCAAGCGCGCCCGTGAGATGGCGCTTCTCCCCTACACCGTCCCCGTGGTCTCCAGCCGCGGCGGTCGTAACCGCGGCTAGTCCGCGGTCCTGATTAGAGCGCAGGCACATGGCTGGCTGGACCAACAACGACCGACCCCCGGTGCCGCAGGGCATCACGGGGTCCGCGCAGGAGGGGCGGGACATCGTCCCCCGCACCCCGGGGCAGGACGAGCGGCGCGGCGCGCCCTCCCTTCCCGTCGGGGCGGTCCTCTGCGCGCTGGGAGGCGCAGTGGCAAGCTCGACGCTCTCCTTCGTCGGGCCCGGTCTCGTGAGCTACGGGTACCTTTCCGTGGCGCCGCGAGGCGGCCTTCGCGCCCGTGTTGTCTGCCTGGCCTCCACGCTCGTCCCGGCACTTGCCGTGGGCATGCTCTCGGGCGTCTCGATGGCCGCCTCGGCCGTCGTCGCCTGTCTCATGGCTCTCGCGGTCTGCGAGCTGACGGCGTCGCATCGCCTGACCCCCGGCGCCCTGTGCGCCGTCGTGGGTGCTGGCGCTCTGGCGCTGCTCGGAGCGGACGAGCTCGTCGCGCTGGCAAACGGAACCACGCTGTCTGCCGACGTACGCTCGCTCGTCGACGCACTCCAGCAGCAGCTTGGTGACGCCCTCGTAGGCTCCTCCGCGCAGCTTGGCGCGGTGTGGGCCGCGGTCGAGCTCCTGTGGCCCGTGGCCTATGTCATGGCAGCCCTGGGCTCGTGCGTCTCGGCGCTCGTCGGCGCGCTCGTCGCGTCCCGCTCGAGCTCCGACGTCGCCCGGCTTCCGCGTCTTGCGGACTTCGACCTGCCTCTTTGGGTGGTCGCGGTTCTCGTTGCCTCGGTTGCCGGCATCGCGTTCGCGGTCTCCGTGGACGGCTCGGCCTCTCAGGTCGCGCTTGCCCTCTCGGCAAACGTTGCCATGGCCGTGAGGTTTGCCCTCGCGGCTCAGGGACTGGCCGTGCTCGTCTGGCTTGCGCGTGGGAAGGGCCTCGGCCCATTCACGTCGACGCTCATGAGCGTCGTTGCGCTCTATCTGGAAGTACAGTTCGTCGTATTGACCATCGCGGGCCTCGTTGACGTCTGGGCCAACTTCCGCCACCTCGATCGTGGCGGGCGGCCGGGCGAGACGGGCGCGACGATGCAGGACTAGCGGCCGGGGAGACCCGACCGAACGAAGGAGTGTCTCATGAAGGTCATTCTCTTGAGTGAGCTTCGGGGCAAGGGCGGCGAGGGTGACGTCGTTGACGTCGCCCAGGGCTTCGCGGAGAACTACCTGTTCCCCAACAAGATCGCCCAGCCCGCCACCCCGGGCAACATCAAGCAGCTCGAGGAGCGTCGTCACAACATCGAGAAGCGCGAGGCGGAGCGCATTGCTGCTGCCGAGGCCACCAAGGCCGCCCTCGACGGCAAGTCGGTGACCGTCGACGCCAAGATCGGCGAGGAGGGCCAGCTCTTCGGCTCCGTCACCCCCGCTCAGATCGCCGAGGCCATCCAGGCCCAGCTCGGCCTGGAGGTCGACCGCAAGCGCGTCGGCCGCGGCAACAACATCAAGACCTCCGGCAAGCACGCCGTCGAGGTCAACCTCTACCGTGAGATCACGGCCACGGTCAACGTCCTCGTGGGCGTAACCGAGGAGGAGGCCACCGAGACCGACGCCGAGGCTGAGGCCGAGGTCGTCGAGGAGGCCACCGAGGAGGTCGTCGAGGAGGCTGCCGAGTAGCCTCGGCTCACTTTTCGACGCCCGTGTTTCTGAACTGCGGGTTTCTACACTATCCGCAGGTCAGCTTAGGGTAAGGAAACGCCCCGGACCGCACGGCGCGGCCCGGGGCGTTCTGTGGTTCTTGGAAATAAGACCAGTCTCTACCTGCGGTTTTGTGAATTAGTGCACCCCTTTATATACATTCCGCGACCGCATCGGGAGAGCCCAAATAGGCGGTCAAATTGTTGAAAACTCGTCGACAACGTGACCAAAGCGGGCGGAAAAAACTTGTTGAAAACGTTGAAAGAGTGCATATTCGCCGTTCAGGTACCCCGGGTTTCCGTCCTGCGGTGTAGAAGAGCGCGCGGAGCCAAATTCACCCCTTGACAGCTTTCAGAAAGAGGGGGAGCAGCGTGTTTCCACGTCCTTCTCGCCCGTCCGCGTGGCTTCATGCGATGTCACGTTTGGATAGGTTTTGCGTTCTGGGCCCACCTCAGGTCCCAGAATCCGCCGCAGGCGGGGCTTCCCCTCATGTTGTGGGGCAAAGGTTTTATATCGGAGGCCGAAGAGGGGGTGTTTTGGGTTCGGATTGCCACGTTGTGGCAGGTTTTGTACGGTGATCGAGACAAAAGGCGGGCCACCGCATCAAACATGTTGCCCAAAACCTGGGAGTCAGCCGGGGGAGCGCGACGGGCCCCGCTCCGGCCAGGCAGTTGAGATCGCGGCATGCGGCGTGGAGGCCCCGTCGCTCGCGCTAGAATGGTCGGACGCAGAAAGAGGAGGAGGCCCCACGCATGAGCGACTACGACGTGAACCCCACCAGGATGACGGTCGACAACGGCGGCACCATGCCCCAGGACGTCGAGGCGGAGGCCTCGGTCCTCTCTGCCATGATGGTCTCGACGGACGCTCTCCAGGAGTGCCTGATCGACCTCGAGCCCGATGACTTCTACCTCCCCTCCAACCGCACCGTGTTTCTCGCCATGCGGGAGATGTTCGACAAGAACCTCCCCGTGGACACGATCTCCCTCGCCGACTACCTCAAGAGCACCGGCGAGCTGGAGCGCGTGGGCGGCCGCAGCTTCCTGCTGGGCCTTGGCAACAACTCGCTCGCGCTCGTGGGCTGGCGCCGTCACGTGGAGATGCTCCACCGCGACACCACCCTCAGAAAGATGATCAACGCCTCCGCACAGATCACGGCGCTGGCCTTCGACGCCCCCGAGGACACCAAGGAGGTCGTGGACAAGGCCGAGCGCCTGCTGCTCGACGTCACCAACCGCGACGTCCGCTCGAGCGAGCAGTCCCTCGAGGAGATCATGAGCAACCTCTACGAGGAGCTGGGTGCCAACGCCGCCAACAAGGACCGCACGCTCGGCGTCTCGACCGGCTTCCCCAAGATCGACGAGTGCCTGCTCGGGCTGCGCCCGGGCCAGATGGTCGTCATCGGCGCCCGCCCGGGCGTGGGAAAGACCTCGTTCGCGCTCAACCTGGCCACCAACGCCGCCTTTGCAGGGGCGTCCGTGGCGCTCTTCTCGCTCGAGATGTCCAAGGTGGAGATCGCGCAGCGCCTGCTCGCCGCCAACGCGCGCGTGGGGCTGCAGGAGATTCGCTCCGCGCGCATCCGCAACGAGCAGTGGCCGCAGATTCTGCAGGCCACCAACGACCTCTCCCAGCTCGACATCGTGATCGACGACACGCCCGGCACCACGGTGACGGAGATTCGCGCAAAGGCCCGCCGCATCCTGCACGGCAAGGAGCTGGGCCTCGTGATCATCGACTACCTGCAGCTTATCTCCCCGCCCGCCGGCCAGCGCCGCGCGGACAGCCGCGCCACCGAGGTCTCCGAGATGAGCCGTGGCATCAAGATCATGGCCAAGGACCTCGGCGTGCCCGTGGTGGCGCTCTCGCAGCTCAACCGTACCGTCGAGAACCGCACCGGCAAGCGCCCCCAGCTCTCCGACCTGCGCGAGTCCGGCTCCATCGAGCAGGACGCCGACATCGTCGCGCTGCTCGACCGCTCGATGAACGAGGACGAGGCCGCACGCGACGACCGCCCGGCCATGAACGAGACCACGTTCATCATCGCCAAGAACCGCTCGGGCGCGCTCGCCGACATCCCGCTCACGTTCCTGCCCGGCTCCACCAAGTTCGTCGAGGTCGACAGCTTCCACGACTAGGCGCGCCGTGAGACAAACGAACCTGTCTCCTTTGTCTCGCTCGTCTGCCGTATAATGTGGGTTCGTATGTGAATCGCGACGAAAGGGCGCACATGTCGGCATCGGTGCTCGTGGGAACTCAGTGGGGCGACGAGGGCAAGGGCAAGGTCACAGACCTCATCTCTGGCGACTTTGACGTGGTCTGCCGCTACGCCGGCGGAGCCAACGCCGGTCACACCGTCATCGCCAACGGCAAGAAGCTGGCGCTTCACCAGGTCCCCTCCGGCGTCATGTACGAGGGCACCTACCCGGTGATCGGCAACGGCTGCATCGTGGACCCGGAGATTCTCCTCTCCGAGATCGACACCCTCGCCGAGCAGGGCATCTCCGCCGAGCGCCTCAAGATCTCCGGCAACGCGCACATCGTCATGCCCTACCACAAGGACCTCGACGGCGCGCACGAGAAGAAGCTCGGCAAGAACCTCATCGGCACCACCAAGCGCGGCGTTGGCCCCTGCTACATGGACAAGATGAACCGCACCGGCCTGCGCATCCAGGACATGCTGGACGAGAAGATCTTCCGCGAGAAGCTCGAGAGCGCGCTGGCCTACACCAACCCCATCCTCGAGAAGGTCTACGAGCTGCCCACCTACACCGTCGAGCAGATCTGCGAGACCTACCTGCCCTACGCCGAGCGCATCCGCCCGTACATCGTGGAGAGCAGCCTCTTCCTCAACGAGCAGCTCGAGAGCGGCAAGAGCGTGCTCTTCGAGGGCGCCCAGGCCACGATGCTGGACATCGACCACGGCACCTACCCGTTTGTCACCAGCTCCAACTGCACCGCCGGCGGTGCCGTCACCGGCTCGGGCGTGGGCCCCACCAACATCGACCGCGTCCTCGGCGTGGCCAAGGCCTATCTCACGCGCGTGGGCTCGGGCCCGTTCCCCACGGAGCTCTTCGACGAGATCGGCGACAAGCTCGGCGAGGTCGGCCACGAGTACGGCGTGACCACCGGGCGCAAGCGCCGCTGCGGCTGGTACGACGCCGTCGTCGTCAACTACGCCGCGCGCGTGAACGGCCTCACGGACCTGGCCATCACCAAGCTCGACGTCCTCGGCTGCCTGGACGAGATCAAGGTCTGCGTGGCCTACGAGTGCGACGGCGTGGAGTACCGCACCGTCCCCGAGCACCAGAGCGTCTTCTACCACGCCAAGCCGGTCTACGAGACCCTGCCCGGCTGGAAGTGCGACATCTCCGGCATCCGCAACTTCTATCAGCTCCCGCGCGAGGCCAAGGACTACATCGACTTCCTCGAGCAGCTCGCCGGCGTGCGCGTCTCCATCATCACCGTCGGTCCGGACCGCGAGCAGACCATCGACCGCTACTGGCACTAGGCGGGAGGCCCGCGTGGCCGAGAAGGACTTCGCGATCGTCTGTGACGCCACGAGCGACCTGCCCCTCTCGTTCCTCGAGAAGGCGCGGGTCGAGTTCGTGCGGCTCCCCGCTGCGTACGGCGCCGACTCGACGGCTGCTGCGGCGCTCGAGCGTGCCTATCGCACGCTCGCCAGGCAGGGCTTCTCGCGCGTGGTGTCCGTGCACTCCTCGGCGTCCTTCTCGCCCGCCGTCGACGAGGCGCGCCATGCCGCCGCTGCGTGCGCGGACGTGGCTGACGTGCGGATTGTTGACTCCGGGTCGGCATCTTCCGCCACGGGCATGCTGATCGACCGTGCGGCCCGCTACCGCCATTTTGACGTCGCCTTTGAGGACGCGGTCGCTGGGCTCGAGGAGCTTGCCTCCCACGTGCGCCTGCTCGCGATTCCCGCGCCGTCCTCGCGGCTCGTCGCGCGCCGCCCGCGTCGCACGCGTGCCGGGCTGATCGGCCGCGCTGCGGCGACCCTGCGCGTGCGCATGACCGGCGAGCGCGGGCTCTACCTGCTCTCCCAGGGCAACGTCACCCAGCTCGCGCGCAACAACGACCTCGACGAGCTCACCCATCGCCTGGCCCACGCGGTCTCGACCGTATGCGCCAACGAGGGCCAGCTCGTCCACGCGCTGACCGTGTCCAAGAACGTCCGCGGCCTGCGCGCCGTCGAGCGCGCGATCGGGGAATCCGGCGTGGACTCGGCCTGCCTGGGAACGGTCCGTGCGACCGCGCTCACCGAGGGCGTTCTGGGGACGGGCGCCGTCGCGGTGGCGATCGCGCCGCGCTCCGCCTACTGGCGCGACGAGGCCACGCTGGAAGGTTTGGGTTCGCAAAACGGTGCTTCCGAGAGTAGCGACGAGCAAAACCGCAGGATTGCCGAGCGCTGACGGAGTAACGTGAACCCAAACCTCGCGAGACAGGGAACAAAGACGGCCCCGCGGGGCCCGAACAAGGAGGTTTTCATGAACAAGAAGGTCGACATCCTGCTTCTGGGCTCCGGCGGGCGCGAGCACGCGCTTCTCGTCAAGCTCGCGGAGTCGCCGCGCGCGGGCAAGCTCTACGTGGCGCCCGGCAACGGCGGCATGGACGTCATGGCCGAGAAGGTCGAGGGCCTGGACGCCGAGAACCCGGTGGCCGTGGCCGAGTGGGCCCGCGCCCACGAGATCGGCCTCGTGGTCATCGGCCCGGAGGCGCCGCTCGTGGAGGGCGTCGCGGACGCCGTGCGCTCCGCGGGCATCGCGTGCTTTGGCCCCAACGGGGACGCCGCCCAGATGGAGGGCTCCAAGAAGTTCGCCAAGCAGGTCATGAGCCGCGCCGGCGTGCCTACCGCCGCCTACCGCAGCTTCACCGACGAGGAGTCCTGCGCGGACTACGTCCGCCGCGAGGGCGCGCCGATCGTCATCAAGGCGGACGGCCTGGCCGCGGGCAAGGGCGTGATCGTGGCCAAGACCACCGAGGAGGCCCTGGCCGGCGTCCACGAGTGCTTCTCGGGCGCCTTTGGCGAGGCCGGCGCCACCGTCGTGGTGGAGGAGACCCTCGACGGCCCCGAGTGCTCGCTGCTCGCCCTCACCGACGGCAAGACCGTGGTGCCGCTCGCCACCGCACAGGACCACAAGCGCGCCCTCGACGGCGACAAGGGCCCCAACACCGGCGGCATGGGCGTCTACTCGCCGGTCCCCGAGCACCTGGTCTCCGCGGAGCAGCTCGCAGCGATGGTCGAGGTGGAGCGCAAGGTCGTGGCCGAGCTCGCCGAGGAGGGCATCACCTACTCCGGCTGCCTCTACGGTGGCTTCATGCTCACGTCCGAGGGCCCCAAGGTCCTCGAGTTCAACGCGCGCTTCGGCGACCCCGAGACCCAGGTCGTGCTGCCGCGCATGAAGGGCGACCTCGTGGAGCTCTTCCTCGCGTGCGACGCGGGCACCCTCTCGGAGGACATGGTCTCCTGGGACGATGACTGGGCGGTCTCGGTGGTGCTCACCTCCGCCGGCTACCCCGGCGCGTACGAGAAGGGCAAGGTCATCACCGGCATCGAGCGCGCCGAGGAGCTCCCTGGCGTGACCGTCTACCACGCCGGCACCGCGCTCGCCGCGGACGGCTCGCTCGTCACCGCCGGCGGTCGCGTGCTCGACGTCACCGCCGTGGCGCCCACCTTCGAGGAGGCCCGCGAGCGCGCCTACGCCGCCTGCGAGCTCATCGACTTCGAGGGCAAGACGTTCCGCAGCGACATCGGCATGCGCGCGATTAAGCGGTAGCGCGCCGGCCCTCACGGAAGGGCATCCGTCTCGCACGTGGCCGCTCGTGAATTCACGGGCGGCCACATTTTGCGCCAAAGCCGAGAAGAACCCGCCCTCGTGAATTCACGAGGGCCCATCGGCAACACGCTGCTGCTTCTCGCCCGGAGCTTGTCAGACTGTCGCATTTGACCGTCTGCGAAGGTGCAACGGGCCTCGCGAGCAGTCAAAAGCGACAGTCTGCCTAGGGTGTACATTCGAGCATGACAATCGTACGGGGCACGTCGGCAACGCGCCCGTTGCCCTATCATGAGGGCGAGAAGAACCTCGCCCCCAAGGAGGACCCATGTCCGACACCGATAAGAACCAGCAGCAGGCAGCTCTCGACGACATGCGCGAGTCCGTGCAGGCCTTCACCTACGACGGCGACCGCTCGAGCCTGGACCACCTCTCCGGCGCGCCCGAGGAGCGCGAGCTCGTCCTCGGCGACGACGACCCGCGCGACGCGAGCCTCGCCGAGAAGCCGCTCACCGAGGACGTGGCCTGGACCGGCCGCATCTTCAACGTGGACCGCCTGCGCGTGGAGCTGCCCGACGGCCGCGTGGCCATCCGCGACGTGGTGCGCCACCCCGGCGCCGTCGCCGTTGTGGCGCTCACCGAGGACGGCCGCATCTGCCTCGTGCGCCAGTACCGCACCGCGCTCGGTCGCGTGACGGTTGAGATCCCGGCCGGCAAGCTCGCGCCCGGCGAGGACCCGCTCGAGTGTGCCAGCCGCGAGCTGCTGGAGGAGACCGGCATGTCCGCCGAGAAGATCGCGTTCTTGACCACGATCGCCTCCTCGGACGGGTTCTGTGACGAGCTCATCCATATTTACATGGCGACGGGCCTGGAGTTCTCCCGGTCCGACCCGGATGCCGACGAGTTCATCAATGTGGACCTTGTTCCGCTGGAAGAGCTCGTGGACGCCGTGCTCGACGGCCGCATTGAGGACGCCAAGACCGTCGTGGGCGCGCTCATCTGCGACTCCGTGATGCACCGCCTGGCGCCGGAGCCAGAGGAGTAGCGGACAGGAAGGCTGTCTCGTCATCCCTCAACTCACTACATTTTCGGGCTAAAATTCACTACATTTTCGGAAAGAAACACGCTACATTTACGGGCTAAAACTCACTACATTGTCGGATTACATGGTAAGATACCTCGATAAACACAATGTGCTGAGGTGAAGCATGAATATTGACGGCCTGCCGTATCGTCCCCGACTAATCGACCCTGTTGTTGAGCGGCACCTCAAGGCATTTGGTGCTGTCGAAATCACGGGCACCATGTGGTCTGGGAAGACCTGGACCTCACGTGCGCACGGCGGAAGCCGTGTGACCTTTGACAATCCTCAAACGCGGGCGCTCGCAGAAATAGATCCCGATGCGGTTCTACGGGGAACTGCGCCACACATCATTGACGAATGGCAGGAAGTCCCTTCGATATGGGATCTTGTGAGGAACAGGGTTGACGACTCGCCCTCCCAAAGGGGCCTCTTCATTCTTACGGGGTCATCTTCTCCAGCGAAGAGCGAGGTCCACCACACGGGTTCCGGACGGATATCTCGTCTGAGCATGTGGCCGATGTCTCTTGCGGAGCTTGGAGTGTCAAACGGGGCGGTCTCTCTCCAGGGGCTGTTTGACGGCCGATTTGAAAGTCATCCAGTCGAGACGAGCCTCGACCAGCTTGCAACATCTATCTGCAGGGGCGGCTGGCCCGCCTCGGCCGACCTCTCTGATGATCTGGCCACGCTCGTTCCCCAGCAGTACCTCGACGCGCTCCTCGCAAAGGATGAAACTCGCGCGCCGGGGACAGAGCGAGAGCTTCGAAGGTTCCTCCGTGCTCTTGCGAGAAACATTGGCGGTTCCGTTACACTCAGGGTTCTTGCCAACGACATGGGCCTTGGCGAGAAGATCGGCATCTCCTGCGACACTGCCGAACGGCGCATTCGTGAGTTCCTCGACTACTTTTTGGGTCGTTACGTAATCTGTGATTTATACGGATGGGATGCTCCGATTAAGTCGCCGAGCCGACTTAGGACCAAGCCCAAGCACTGTTTTGCCGATCCGTCTCTTCCGGCGAGCCTGCTGGGTGTGGATGAGGGCGCACTTTTGGGCAACACACAGCTCTTCGGACAGCTCTTTGAGGAGCTCTGTCTGCGCGACCTGCGGATATACACCTCGGTGCTGAAGGGAGCACATCCGAACTCCCTCTCGTACTACCGCGATGCGGATGGCTTGGAGGTTGACGCCGTCATCGAGCTTCGCGATGGAAGGTGGGGAGCAATCGAGATCAAGCTGGGGGCCAACAAGGTCGGAGAGGCGCAGGCCAATCTGCTGAGGCTGAGGAACAAGGTTGCAGCAAACCCGGCGGCGCGAAACCCCGAGCCGAGCTTCCTTCTGGTTCTCGTGGGGAAGACCGACCACTGCTACCGCACTTCCGAAGGTGTCTTTGTGGTGCCGATCACAGAGCTCACTGCATAACGTCAGCTCGACACTGACGATTTGGAGTGCCAACTCTGTGGAGATTATGTGAATCGCTGGGCAGTGGGGCCTTCGCAGGACTGTCCCAGAAGGAGTGCCCAGTTGGTATTCTCCCGCAAACTTGTTATATAGATAATCAAATCAATGGCGCACGGTCGATAAGAAACGCGATGCAGCTGAATCTGAAATCTAACCAAGCAAATCTCGCCCATGCGGTCTGTTTGTTGCATTCTGGGCTCGATTCTGCCTGCTCACGAGGTCTGTAGCCGGAAATACCAGCGAAACACTCCGCTGAAGTGTCCTTTAAACCGTTTGGCAGGAATCTTTCAGATGGCTGTCACAAACCCTCAATTAATGGTCTAGACTAGCGCGTATCTAGCTGTCACTGGTCGTGTTCTGTCGAAATGGCGGATGCGCTCTGTTCGGGAGGATTAAATGAAGCACATGAGAAAAACCGTAACGGTGGGGGGGTCCCTCACTAGGGAGCCGCTCGAAGCTTAGCGGCCTGGCGATCGCGCTAACGCTGGCGCTCACCGCGCTGGTGGCCGTTCCCGCATACGCGGCTAATGGCGACGCGACTGAACCCACCGTGTGGGACAGCATCGTGAGCTTCTTCACCGGTGAGCCTGCCGACGGCGACGTTGAGACCTACGCCGCAGGCGACAAGGCGCATGCCGTGGATGACTCGACCATGACGACCTGGGAGAGCTACGCCGCGGACTCGACGGAGAACATCGGTCGAATCTGGACCGACAAGTCCGTGTTCGCGGACGACGTAACTCTCACGGGTAGCACCGAGGGTGGCATCAAGGTTGAGAAGACCGATGACGCCGACTTCATGGTGTCGCTCTCTGCCCTCTCTTCCGCATCCTCCTCTGTGACTTATAGCAGCAAGCCGCTCGACATCGTCCTCGTGCTCGACACTTCGGGTTCCATGACCGATCGTCCGCACATGGGTACTACGGAAACGTACAGCCCCGTTTACTCGCGAAACGTCCAAGAATCAGACGCGTATTATCAGAGCGGAATATTTGGCGGTTGGCGCCAAACGAATGCGGGCGAGTACTACGCTTTAGTTGGCGATGAGTATGTTCGCATTGACGAGGAGCGTGAGGTTGTCCATCCCGAGCAAGAGTGGTGGGGATCGACCACCAACTACTACGACCATGTGAGCTGGCAGCTGAACGGCCAGGAGGTTTGGCCAAAGACGGGTCCCAACGATAACTCCGAGGGTCATATTCAGTTCTATACGCAGCGATCGGAAAACATCACTAAGCTGGACGCCCTCAAGGATGCCGCGTCGGCCTTTATCGAGCAGACCGCTCAAATGAACCAGGGCATCGAGTCTCGCGACAACATGCACCGCATTTCGATCGTCTCGTACTCGGGTAGCGCATCTACGAGGAACGACCTGACGGTCGTGGACCAGCAAGGTGCCTCAGAGCTGACCGACACCATTGAGGGTCTCAGCGCAAGCGGGTCAACGGCTGCTGACTATGCGTTTAACGCAACGGAGAGAGTGCTCAGTGGTGCTCGCTCCGACGCGCAGAAAGTAGTCATCTTCTTCACCGACGGCGAGCCGAACCATGGTAATGGTTTCGACGGTTCGGTTGCTGCCGCCACCGTCAACACCGCCCATGACCTCAAGGCCAACAAAACGACCATCTACACTGTGGGCGTATTTCAGGGTGCTGCCCCCGGAGACGACCCCACGCTCAACGGAACAGAGGACTTCGACAAGTTCATGCACGCCGTGTCGAGCAACTACCCCGAGGCGATGGCTGAGGACAGGTGGGGCGATGCTTCTTGGAGAAACCTTGACCTCGACGCTCGCGTTCAGGGCTCCGACTACTACAAGGCAGCCACCAACGCCGACGAGCTGAACAACATCTTCAGCGACATCGCCGAGGACATGGCCAGCGCCGCAGCAAACTCTCCCACTCAGGTTGACGAAGGCGCCGACCCCAACCAGTCCGGCTACATCACCTTTACCGATACGCTGGGCGACTACATGGAGGTCAAGGGCTTCAACTCCATCGTGTTTGCCAATAGCTCCAACACGACGGTGACCAAGACCACCAGGGGCAACACCGATACCTATACCTTCGAGGGAACTTTCCCGGGTAACAATGTGTATCCTGCCGCCGAGCTTTCCAACATCAAGATCACAGTCACTCACGGCAGCGGCTCCGCGGGCGACACCGTCACGGTGCAGATTCCTGCCTCCATTATCCCTCTGCGCTACTTTGACGTGAACACCGCCTCCGACGGCACGTCCACCATGGATGTGACCCCGGCCTATCCCTTGCGCGTCTTCTACTCCGTTGGCCTGCGCGATGGTGTTGACCTGGCCAACCCGGACGAGGCGCTCCAGACCTACATCAGCAACAACTCTGCTGACGGCAAGGTGAACTTCTACTCCAACGACTTCACCAAGAACGCAGCCTTGGGCAACACCACGGCATCGTTCGAGCCGGCGGAGGGCAACTCGTTCTATTACTTCCCCGTTGCCACCCCTTTGTACATGAGGAACAACAGCGGCGAGTTCGTGCGCGCCACGGGTCAGTACAGCTCCAACACCCAGTACTACTACCTGAACAACTACTTCAGCGACGAAGGCGGCACCATTACCGCTCACCCGGACAACTACGTCGAGGTGAGCAACAGCACGCTTGCCGGCCACACCTACAACACCGGATGGGGCGAGGGCAACTACCTCATGGTGCGCGCCCACACGCCCAAGCTCAATCGCATCGACGACATCAACGACCAGAAGGACGAGAACAAGACCGGCACCGCCACCACTGCCATTTCTCCCGACTGGGCTGATAACAACAGCGTCATCAACGTGTCGCTGGGCAACAACGGCCGTCTAGCCGTCGAGCTTCCTGGTACGCTGGCCGTGACCAAGAACGTCACTGCCGAGGAGGGCTTCACCGCCCCCGCTGGCGTTTCCTTCGAGTTCCAGTTCGACATCACGAGTCTGCCCCTGGGTGCCGCTCAGGACGCTCGTTACGACGCGCAGGTCTTCAACGCTGACGGCACCACTGCTGGTAACGCGTTCACTATCGCATCGGGCGAGAAGCACTCCATTACCGCCGGCCAGACCATGAAGATCTACGGCCTGTCCGACGGCACGCAGTACAGCGTGACCGAGGGCCGCGCGCCTGCTGGCTTCACGCAGACCGATCCCGCAGACAATGGCGCTCAGACAGGCACCATCGTCGCGAACCAGACTGCCACGGCGAGCTTCACCAACACCTACAGCGCCGATCCTGCCACGCTCGACGGCGAGACGTATCTTGACGTGACCAAGGTGTTTAAGGGTCGCGACTGGCACAAGGGCGAGTCCTACACGTTTACCCTCATGCAGTCGGCAGACAACCCGGACACGGTGACGCTGCCCGAGGACGTGACGCTCGACTTTGACGACCAGACCAACAACACCGCAAATGGGTTCTTCGGAGACATCGAGCTTCCAGAGCCCGGCCGATACATCTTCTTCATCGACGAGCAGTCGCCGGCCGAGGATGCCAAGGTTCCAGGAGTCGACTACTCCAGCGCTCGCTATCGTGTGACGCTGACCGTGGAGGACAACGGCTCGGGACAGCTGTCCGTGGACGAGCAGAGCATCACGGTGGTTCAGGTCCGCAATGACGACGGGCAGGACATGACGAACGGCCAGAACGTTGAAACGGCCACCTTTACCAACAACTACAACGCAAACGCCGGTACCGCCGATATCAGGGGAAGGAAGGACTACCAGAACGAGTCTGGCGCCAACGGCCTGACTGACGGCAAGTTTACGTTCAAGATTGAGGCCCTGGGCGGATATGCCACGGCCGACGGCGCGCCGGCCGAGGGTGAAGATTACGCCATCGCCGCCATCGATGTGCCCATGCCTAAGAACGAGGCCGGCGAGACCGTTGCCGAGGTGGGCAACGTGGGCGAAAGCTTTGCCTTCCCCACCATCTCCTACGGCCCGAATACCGTGGACAACACCTATGTGTATGAGGTTGCCGAGGTTGCTGGCAACGAGACCGGCATGACCTATAGTGGTGAGAAGTTCATCGTGACGGTCGCCGTGACCGACGACGAGGAAGACGAAGACGGCAACGCCATCATCGTCGCTACGGTCGCCTACCCGGCGGGCGGTGTGAGCTTCACTAACACGTTTGATCCCGAGGACGCCTCGCTGAGTGGCGATGTCGCCCTGGGCGGCACCAAGGTCATTGACGGCCGCAACTTCAAGGCCGGCGAGACGTTTGGCTTCACGCTCGCCCCCACGGCGGAGACGCAGGCCGCAATCGATAACGGCTATGTTGTGATGCCCGCCGATGACGGCCTGACCGCCACGGCAAGCGCCGACACGCAGGGAGCGTTCTCCTTCGGCGAGGTTAGGTTCACCCGCACGGGAACCTACGAGTTCACCATCAACGAGACCGCCCACAACGGTGAGGACCTGGCGGGCGACGTCGTTGAGGGTATGACCTATGACCAGCACACCTGCACCGTCAGTGTGACGGTCGATCTGGGCACGGGCGATAACGCTGGCAAGCTTGTGGTGACCGGCGTCGACTACGGCACCTACAACCAGAAGGCTGGCAACCAGTTCACCAACACTTACGAGGCCAACATTGATTACGGTGACGCCGCCGGCGGCCTCGAGGTGGGCAAGACGCTCACCGGTCGCGCCATGACCGTGGGTGAGTTCGGCTTCACCATCACGGGCGTTGATTCCAGCATCGAGGGCGCCGTTAGCGCCGACGAGGCGAACAAGCTGCTCGCCCAGAGCGACAGAGCGTTCTCCAACGACAGCAACTGCGCCTCTGGCCAAGAGGACGTCATGACCAAGCTCGCCCAGATGAGCTTCGATCAGGACCAGGCGGGCGAGGTGTTCGTCTACGAGGTGCGAGAGACGGTTCCCGCGGAGGATTCCGCCGACCGTCTGGGCGGCGTGACCTACGACGGGACCGTGTGGACCGTCGCCATCAAGGTCGTCGACAACCTCGACGGCACCATGCACACCGAGACCACTGTGTCCAACGGCACCGACTCCAAGACCTATAACAGCGACAACTTCGGGACCGACGGCGCACCCAAGGTGACCTTCGCCAACAGCTACGACGCGACGCCCACGACCGAAGACGTCTCCGGCTCCTTCGCGGGCACCAAGACCTTCACCGGTCGCAACACGGCTCAGGACGAGACCTTCGACTTCACCCTCGTGGGCGCCGATGAGTTCACGCGCAACGCTCTCACTTCTGGGGACGTGACGGTGGGCAGCACCGCCCAGAGCGTGAGCGACTTGGCCGATGGCGTTGCGGGCAACTTCAGCTTTGGCAACGCCACGTTCAAGACCGCCGGCACGTATGTGTTCAACGTGTCCGAGACTGTCCCCGACGCCGCTATCAATGCTGGCGTCAATGATGGTCAGACCACCTATGCCAACGCCTCCGCCGAAGAGAAGGCCAAGACTGGCTGGGAGTACGAGGGCATTACCTATGACACCCACGTTGGAACCGTGACCATCGTCGTCGAGGACAACCTCAATGGTCAGATGGTCGTGAAGAGCAAGTCCGCCACCGGCATGGCCTTCGCCAACAGCTACACAGCTGAGCCTGTGACCTTCGGCATCGACGGTCACTGGGACTTCGCCAAGGTTATCGACGGCCGCGACTGGCTCGATACCGACAGATTCACGTTCCAGATAACTGCGGCTCCGGGTACGCCTCTGCCTGACGGTGGCACCGATCTTCAGGCCGGGTACGGCAAGGTCATAACCGTTGCCACGCCCGAGGCCGGCGCGGCCGATGGCGCTCAGGTGTCCTTCGACTTCGGCACCATCGAATTCGATTTCGACGACATGGCCGACATGCCCAGTCGCGAGTTCCGCTACACCGTGTCCGAGCAGCCGTCCACCATCGCTGGCATCACGACGTCCGGCGCCACGTACGACATGGTTGTCACGGTGAAGGACAATGGCGCCGGCCAGCTTGAGATTGTGAGCTGGACGCTCACTCAGATTGAGGACGACAAGGGCGAGACGCTTGCCAATCCCGTCCAGCTGGCCGAGGACGAGACCGCCGTATTCACCAATACCTATTCTGCAGACTCCGATGACGTCCTGCTCTCTGGTGCCAAGGCATACATCGATTACTCGCGTCCTCAGGGAACCGACCAGCTCGAAAGCGGTATGTTCAGCTTCAAGCTCGAGGCGCTTGGCGGGTATGTCACCAACGGTGGCTCTGCTGATGACTTGACCATCGATGCTGCTAACGCTCCGATGCCGGCAAATGCCACGCAGGGCGCGACGACCGTGACCGAGAAGAACGCCGAGGGCGCATGGACGTTCCAGAACATCACGTTCACGCAGGCTCATGACGGCAACACCTATCTCTACAAGGTCACTGAGGTCGTCCCCGATGACGCGGTGAACCAGAACATCAACGGCGGGCAGACGCGTTACGCGGATGCGAGCGACACCGAGAAGACGACGTCCGGCTGGACGCTCAATGGCATCTCGTACGACTCCTCCACCTACGTGGCGTCTGTCGCCGTGTCCACCACGACCAACGACCAGGATCACACCGCTCAGATCGTGGCGACGACCACCTACACCAAGGATGGTCAGGAGTACACGGTGACGCCGGAGACCCCGCTTGCGTTCGCCAACTCCTATGATCCCGAGGATGCGGTGCTTGCGGGTGAAACCGCCATCAAGGGCATCAAGACCATGGACGGACGCGCCATCAAGCAGGGGGAGACGTTCACCTTCGAGCTCACTCCCGCCGACCAGCGTACGCAGGCCGCCGTCGACGCCAAGGTCATCACCATCGCTGGCGATGACTGGAGCGCGACTACCAGCGCCGGAACCGGCAGCGAGACCACGGCAGACTTTGCGTTCGGCGACATCACCATCAGCAATGTGGGCGTCGCCGAGGGTGACGGCACCTACACGTTCAACGTGAGCGAGACTCTCCCGGTCTCTGGGCAGAACCCCTACCAGGGTGTTACGTACGACAGGCATGTGGCAACGGTTACCGTGACCGTGAGCGATCCCGAGACCGCAGGCATCGGCAGCGGCAGGCTGACCGCCACCGTGACGTACAACAACGACACCCAGGGCGTTGTTACCGATGAGGACAAGGCCGAGACCGGCAAGGCCGCGTTCACCAACGTCTATAAGGCCGACCCGGTTACCGTCGACGAAGACACCGAGGCGAGCTTCGGTCTGACCAAGCAGCTTACTGGCCGTGATGGCAACGAGTGGCTCGACACTGACGAGTTCAGCTTCACGCTGACACCTTGTGACGTGTTCGGTCCCGACGGCAATAAGGTTGACGGCGAGGTCGCTCCCATGCCGACCGAAGGCCTGAACGCTGACGGTACCAAGACCGTGACCGTGGGTGCTAATGACGTGACCGATGCAGCCAAGGGTATCGCACCGATCAATTTCGGCAGCATTGAATACACCAAGGCCGGCACGTACACCTACACGGTGAAAGAGACGAACGCGGGCAGCACCACTAACGGTGTCACCTTTGCCGGCAACGAGGTCAAGATTACCGTGACCGTCGAGGATAAGAGTGAGGGCAAGCTGGTTGCAAGCGTCGTAAAGACTGGCGAGGCAGTGAAGGATGACCAGACCCCCGCGGATGCCTCCTTCGTCAACACCTACGACTCCACGTTCAGCTATGGCGCTCAGGGCAACGGCGGCCTGGAGATCACCAAGCAGCTCAACAACCGCGACATGACGTCGGAGCAGTTTGAGTTCACCGTAACTGCTAAGGGCAACAATGCGGATAAGGCGGCTGCGAAGCTCGGCCTGAGCGGCGACGCAAGGTCCGTGACGCTCAAGTCCACGGCAGCAAAGGCGGGTGAGGCCGCTTCTGTCAGCCCCAACCCCTTCAACGACATTACCTTCAGCAAGGCTGACGACGGAATGGCGTTCACCTACACCATTGCCGAGGTTAACGCGGGCGACAAGGGCTATACCTACGACGAGCACACCTACACGGTGACCATCACGCCGCAGGACAACGGCGACGGCACCATGTCCGTGACCACCGTCATTGAGGACGGCGTCGGCAACAGGCAGGAATGGACGAGCACTCCTACGAACCCTGTCAAGGCCAGCATTGCCTTCGTCAACGCCTACGAGCCCGGTGGGGCGACTGTGGGCGCCAACGGCGACGCTACCATCGTGGCGCACAAGACGCTCAAGAACGACGTCATCGGAAACTATGACGGGCAGTTCACGTTCACCGTCTACCAGGGCAACGTTACGGTGGCCACTGGATCCAATGACGCAAGCGGCAACATTGCGTTCACGGACATCCACTACACGAGTGAAGAGCTGTACAAGGCCGTGAACGGTGGCTCCGATCTTATCGGCTCGGCTGTAAAGACCACCGACCCTGACACGGGCGTCGAGAAGTACACGTTTAAGTACAGCGTGAAGGAAGACGCCCTGACGGGCGATAACGGTGTGAGCTATGTCGAGGGCAACGGCGGCGTGACCGTGACCGTGACTGACGATCACACTGGCAAGCTTGGCGCCACGGTTAGCTATGATGACCCGGATGCTCAGAGCATCGAGTTCGTGAACGAGTACGGAGCCGGCAAGGACGGCAGCGTGTCAATCTCGATTGAGGGCACCAAGAACCTCAAGGGAATGGACGGAGCCAAGGACCCGACTCTCGAGGCGGAGCAGTTCACCTTCAACATCAAGGGCAACCCGGCTGCCGACGGAACCGTCGCGCCGATGCCGAGCGAGAAGACCGCCAAGAACACTGCGAGCGGCGCGGTAAGCTTCGGGCACATCACGTACACGATGGAGGACGTCTTCGGCACGAGTGCGACCAAGACCGACGCGGCTACGGATGCCGAGGCTGCCTCGACGGAGAATGCGGACGCTGAGGCCGTCGCCAACGAGGGCGTCGAGCTCTACACGGTTGGCCGCACCAAGGTGTTCACCTATGAGATCACCGAGGAAAGGGGTGGCCACGTCATCGACGGTGTCACCTATGACGGGTCCACGCAGTTCGTCGAGGTTACGGTTACCGATGAAGGCGACGGCGTAATCTCCGCCGAGGTGACTAAGGTGTCTGACAAGGCCGAGGGTGAGGATGACTTCACGTTCACCAACGAGTACCGTGTCACTCCCGAGCCCAGCTCGCCCAACGAGGGTTCCGGCGCCCTGACCTTCACCAAGGTCTGGGACCGCCAGGGCGGCACGCGTGCGCTGGCTGCTGGCGACTTCACCTTCCAGCTGGTGAACACCGCCAACAAGGAAGAGGTCTACACCGCCGTCAACGATGCCAAGGGCAACGTGGCGTTCGACCCGATCACCTTCCGTCACGAGGGCGACTACACCTACACGCTCAGCGAGGTTGTGCCTGAGGGTGCAGCGGCAGTTGATGGTGGTTGGGAGAAGGACGGTGTCCTGTACCTCAACACTTCCTTCACCGTGACTGCCCATGTGACCGACAACCACAATGGTACCCTGAGTGTGACGTGGTCCATGAAGGATGCCTCTGGTAACGATGCGACCGAGGCCAAGTTCGTCAACACGTACTTCGTCGATTCGACAAGCGTGACCTTCGGGGCCATCAAGAAGCTCGATGGTCGCGAGATCGAGAACGGTGAGTTCACGTTTGAGCTGCGCGATGCCCAGGGCAACGTGCTCGGCACCGCGAAGAACGATGCCAATGGGAAGATCGTCTTCGCCGATGCCGTTCAGGGCTTTGGCAACGTGGGCGAGTTTGACTTCGTGATTGCCGAGGTCCTGCCCGAGGATGATGACGCCGCCGCTGAGGGCATCCAGAAGGATGGCGTGACCTACGACGAGACCACCTACACGGCTCATGTCGTGGTGAGCGACGACAACAAGGGCAACCTGTTCGTCAGCGAACTCACCTACAATGGCACAGCATCGCTCCCGGTGTTCCACAATACTTACGTCGAGCCGGCCGGGCCCGTCGAGCCCACGACCCCCGCAGAGCCGCCCACAGAGACGATTCCGCGCGCGGGCGACGCCACCAATACGGTGCTTCCTGCGGTTATAGCCGCCAGCGGAATCACCCTTGCGGTGGCCGGGTCGCTGGTGATCGCAAGGCGTCGCAACAAGTAAGGTTCTAATCTGACCGGATGAGCGGCCGGCGTCCACGAGGCGCCGGCCGCTCTCGTATATAGAGGAACGCCGATGAAGGGAACCGCCACCGCCAATTCGCCCGGCAGCGCCGCCGGCCGCCTGACGCCCACCGAGCGCCAGATCATTGCCTACCTGCGGGACAACAGCGGCTCCCTCAACCGCTCCAAGGCCGTCATCGCCGAGGAGCTCGGTCGCAGCGTCAAGACCGTGGACCGCAACATCTCCGACCTCTGCCGCAAGGGCGTCGTGACGGTCGAGCCCTCCTGGGACGAGCACGGCGCCCAGCTTCCCAACACCTACCGCCTTACATAAGTCGTCTCTAGCGGGGAAGACCTGACAGTCGCATCGCCTTTCGCCAGGCACCGTCGACGGCGCGTGGCCACTGGCATACAAAGAAGAGGCATGTGTTGCACACAAAGACACGGCCCTCGTCTGCGAGACGTCTGTTCTCCAGGCCGAGGAACGCAGCCAGGTCGAGGTCTCTGGTGATCTCGGCGAGTGAGGAGTCGCCGCTTCCTACGAGGGTCTCCTCAGGTAGAACGCCCTCGCACAGATGTTGAATCTTGCTCGCGTTGAGCGCGACGACAACAGATACCAGAGGTCCCGTTATCTCGTCGATGTCGCGAAGCCGGCGCGTGCCGACGCGCCTCTTGTAGTCGCGCAACTCAGATACGCCGATATCGCTGGAGAGATACGAGAGGTCGAAGGGGCTCTCGAAGTCGCAGAACGACTCAACGGACGGATAGTTGAGATAGAGCGCGCCCGGGTCGGTGCTGTCGTTAAAAACCGCTGTGAATCGCTCGAGCCGACGGGGTTCGAATCGGTTGTCCTGCGGGTCGTAGTCAAACACGAGAATGACGTCCGTGTAGCGCATTCTCAGCAGCGCAACGCGCTCCTGCTGTCCGGCGTCGAGCCGATCCTCGCCGCCAGCCTGCGTCAGGATCGAATCGACGATGACCTCGCGGATGTTCAGGTCCTCATAAGTCGACGCGTCTGTCCCATACATCCTGTCAATGGTGTCAAGGAGCTCGTGGATGTTCGTGCGGTAGGGTACGATTTCACGCTTGTCAGAGAGGCCGAGCTCTGAGAGCGCGCGACTGAGCAGCTTGGGCTCGTCCTTCTCGCCCTCAACGATGAGAAGGACCCTCTTTTGGGGTGTCCCGGTCCCGCTCAGTCAAACTCACCGCCCCTCAGGAGCTTCTCGGTGTTGTTGCCCAGGCGAATTTCACGATCGGTGCGGTCGGCGAGCGAGCGAATGCCGCTCTTATCGATGAGGAACACGCAATCGGGTCGCATGAGGTCGTTCTTCACGAGACTCGTGTTGTGCGTGGCACAGATGGTCTGGCACGAGTCCGACTCGCTGAAGTACTCGACGAGCTTCTCGGCCATCTCGTAGTGACAATACGCGTCAAACTCGTCGATGAAGTAGAACGCGTTGTCGCGCATTTCGTACCAATAGAAGATCATGAGGAGCGTCTCTGTGCCGCTCGAGCAGGCGTTCGCGAAGGAGATGGGGCGCTTGTGGTCGAAGTACAGAGACCTCGTCCCGTCAGGCTCCGTCCTGACGAGGAGATGCTCGTTCACGCCAAACCTATTGAGGAAGGACTCGAGGTCATTGACACGCTCATCGTCGATGATTCTCTTGATGGCGTTCTGGCGAGCCCTGGGACCGCGGTTGTTGGCGGTGAGCATGTGCATGCCGGAAACAAAGTCCCTCAGGTCGTGCAAAATGCCGGACTCCCTCGTGGGGATGCTATTGACGAGGTAGGAAATGAAGCTCACGTATTCGTCGGCATAGGTCTGGTTCAGGCCTTCTCCTCCGACCAGACGAAGGTTCCCTCCCTCAAGGCGAGCGCCCTTGTTGTCATAGCTAAAGGCAAGGTCGTTGTCTATGGACAGGCTCTCGCTGACGAGGCGCTGGGAGGCGTCCTTCTTGTAGGCATAGCGAACCTCAGCTCCGTTAAAGATGAAGACATATTCAAACTCAGCGGGGCGGTTCCCCGCGTCGGCGTTGAGGAAGAGGGCGTCGTCGATGGTTCTAGCGTTGATGCCAGCGGGATAGAAGTTGTCGCAGAGGTTGCCAAGGGCCCGGCCAAAGTTTGTCTTGCCCGAGGCATTCCTGCCAAGCAGCAGCGCATTGGTGATGATTCCGCCGTGGACGTTCCTGCGGCCAAACTGGTAGTCGTGGCTCGTCGACAAGTCGAGGGTCGTGAGGTCCTTGAAGCAGCGATACCCCTTGACGGAGAAGCGCTTGAGCATTGGGTCCACCGTCCTTATCCGTAAAACTTTTACGGACAGTATATCCCTCGCGCCCGGGAGGCCTCCCACGAAGGCCGCCGCTGTTCACGAACGGCCCATAATCGCGCGCGAGCGCATGCCGGGTGCGCGTGCTACCCTAGTTTGCGCACGTCACGCATCGAGTTACGGAGCACCACCGCATGTTCAATCGCTTCCTTGCCTACTACAAGGGCCAGCTGCATCTCTTTGTCATAGACATCGTCGCCGCCGTCACGGTGGCCGCCGTGGACCTGGCGTTCCCACAGATCCTGCGCGGCCTGGCGGGTGGCCTGTTCACCGAGGGCCCAGACGCCATCCTGGGCGTGCTGGCCTACATCGCTCTCGGCCTTGTGGCCATGTACGCGCTGCGCTTTGTCTGCCGCTACTTTGTCATCTACTGGGGCCACGTCATGGGCGCGCGCATGGAGAGCCGCATGCGCGAGGACCTCTTTGACGCCTACGTGCGCCAGAGCTTCGCGTTCTTTGACCGCAACCGCTCCGGCGACCTCATGAGCCGCCTGGTCTCCGACCTCTTTGACATCTCCGAGGCCGCCCACCACGGCCCCGAGTTCCTGCTTATAGGCGTCGTGGAGATTGCAGGCAGCTTTGTGATACTCTCCACGATCAACGCGCCGCTCACGGCCGTCCTCGCACTCATCGCGTGCCTGCTCGTGGCCTACAACGTGTGGGCCAACGTGCGCATGCGCGCCGTCTACACCGAGAACCGCGTGCGCATCTCCGGCGTCAACTCCCGCCTGGAGGACGCGCTCGGCGGCATGCGCGTGGTCAAGGGCTTTGCCACAGAGGACGCGGAGGGCGAGAAGTTCCGCGCGAGCAACGACGCCTACCTCGACTCCAAGACCCGGATGTACCGCGCCATGGGCCGCTACCAGGCCGCCATTGCCGTCATGATGGGAGCACTGAACACCGTTGTGGTGGTCTTGGGCGGTTGGCTCATCGCGCGCGGTCAGATGGAGGCGGCCGACCTCGCCACCTACGCCCTCTACATCTCGCTCTTCACGGCGCCGATCACGCAGATCCTGGACTTCACCGAGACCTTCCAGAAAGCCATTGCGGGCTTCCGCCGCTTCTGCGAGGTGCTGGACGAGCAGCCGGAGATCCTGGACCGTCCGGGCGCAAAGCCGCTGCGCGTGAGCGAGGGTGCCATCCGCTACGACAGCGTCCACTTCACGTACCCCGACGCCCGTGACGCCCAGGGCGAGAAGAACGACGAGGTCATCAACGGCCTCACGCTGGACATCCGCCCCGGAGAGACCATCGCGCTCGTGGGCCCGTCCGGCGGCGGTAAGTCCACCACGTGTGCGCTGCTGCCCCGCTTCTACGACGTGGACTCCGGCTCCATCACCATCGACGGCCAGGACGTGCGTGACGTCACGCAGCGGAGCCTGCGCGAGGCCATCGGCCTGGTGCAGCAGGACGTCTACCTCTTTGACGGCACAATCGCGGAGAACATCGCCTACGGCTGCCCCGACGCCACCGCGGCCGAGATTCGCCTCGCCGCGCGCCGTGCGAACATCGCCGACTTTGTGGAAAGCCTGCCTGACGGCTACGAGACGCAGGTCGGCGAGCGTGGCAGCCACCTCTCTGGCGGCCAGAAGCAGCGCATCGCGATCGCGCGCGTGTTCCTGAAGAACCCGCCGATCCTGATCTTCGACGAGGCCACGAGCGCGCTGGACAACGAGTCCGAGCAGGCGGTCCAGGAGTCGCTCGAGGAGCTCTCGCGCGGGCGGACCACGCTCGTGATTGCGCACCGGCTGTCCACGATCCGCGGCGCCGACGAGATCGCGACCATCGAGGGCGGCCGCGTGGTCGAGCGCGGGACCCACGAGGAGCTTCTCGCCCGCGGCGGCACGTACGCACGCTACTTCGAGATGCAGTTCGCGTAGGGCGTGCGGCCGTCCCGGAATCGCCGCTCTTGTCCGACGCGCGTCTAAGAATCCGCGCCCTTGTCGCCAGCCCTTCTAAAGAACGCCGTCCTTGTCCGCATATCTGCCGTCTAGCCCGGACAAGGGCGGCGTTTCCTAGAGCCGTCCCGGACAAGGGCGCCTTTTCCTAGACGCATCCGCGACAAGCCCCCGTTTTCCTAGAGCCGTCGTGGACAAGCCCCACGATTCCTAGATCGCGCGCCCCCGCTTGTGGACGTTTCCCGTGACCTGTGCCGGGGCGTTTCTCGGCAGGTCCGCGCTGTATACTTGCGGAGCGAGGCATCAGTCGGAAGGGGGCGCATGTTCAGGAGGCACGTGAACGCTCGCGTGCAGCGCGGCGCGCTCTCGGCCGACGAGGCCGAGGAGCTGTTCTCCACCGTCGACCACACGGGCCACTCCGACGAGGAGCGCGCGCGGCGCCAGCGTGCGCACCGCAAGGAGAAGGGCGTCTCCGTCGACGTTGACCCGCTCTCCGGCGACGACCCCTCCGGCTCCGACGTCAGCCGGGTCATCACGCGCACGGCCGTCACCTTTGTCCTGGTGTTTCTCGTCATCGTCGTGGCCGGTCAGGTTGCCTTTGGCATCATCCGCCGTGCCAACACGGCACACCTCGCGGAGACCGCGAGCGTCCGCACCGTCGCGGACGCGCTGCGCGGTGGCGTGGAGTGGGGCGACGGCTTCACGCAGTTCCCCGAGGACTTCACCGTGCAGGAGGCGGACGAGAACACCGGCGTCATCGAGGTGGGCGTCGTGGACTCCGGCTCGTCGACCGCGCTCGAGTGCTTCTCGTCCTCCCAGGTCCAGGCGACCGCGCTCGCGGTCAACGCACTGCTCAACCCCAACATCGACACGGTGATCTACCACGTGAGCGTCCACGTGGACGAGGATGGCAACATGCAGCAGTCCAGCCTCTTCGGCTTCTTCAAGCCCACGGGCGACGTCACCTCGTTCATGACCTTCGTCTGGCGAAAGACGCAGTCGGCGACCGGGGTCAACTTCTCGTGTACGATCACCGGCATCGACGAGTCGCTCCAGGGGGAGCTGCGCGACCAGGTGACCACTTCCTTCACCCCGGTCCAGACGTCGCGCGCAAACTAGTTGCACCTTTTTGCGCCGCTTGTGGAATGGTTCTCCCGATGATGACCCCTCTGCCCGGCGCGTCATGCTACCGTGTTGACGAATAGGACGAAGGAGGCCTCAATGAGGTGCAAGAAGTGTGGTGAGGAGCTGCCGGAGCGGGCACGCTTCTGCTATGTGTGCGGCGCGCCGGTCGAGGAGATCCCCTCGCCCAAGCGCCTCGAGGATCCGCTTGACCCGCTGGCTGCCGGCGCCGTGCCCCTCGTGCCCGTCGCCCGCCCGCCGCGCGCCTACATGGTGGGGTCCCGGGGCGTCCGGAGTACCGTCACGCACGTCGACCGCCGTGCGAGCCTGCCCGTGATCAGGCCGCAGGAGCCCGTTATGGAGAAGCCCGAGGAGTTCGAAGAGCCCCTCGTCGAGGAGGTCTCGGACGCCGATTCCACGGCGTCGCTAGCCGCTGCCCGCGAGGCGGCCGCCGCGACCTCCGTCGAGCAGGGCGAGACTGCCGAGAAGCACGAGGAGCCTGCGGACGACGCCGCTCCCGTCGCGGATGCCCCCGCTCCCGCGAAGGACGTCCCTGCCGACGAGCCGGAGGCAGCCGGCGAGAAGCCCGTCGACCGCGCCGCGTCTGCGGCCAAGGCCGCCGCGTCGGGCGCTTCCGAGCTCCTCAAGGGCGCAGGGAGCCGCCTTGCCTCCGCGGGGCGCCAGCTCCGTGACGGAGGCCGTTCGGTCGCCGACGGCTTCCAGGGCAGCCGCGTGCCCCCCGCCGCCGTTGCGGGCGGCGCCATCGCCGTGGCCCTCATCGTCATCATGGTCCTCGTTGGCCTGGGCACGAGCTGGCTCGGCCCGTTCGCCGCGCCGGACGAGGAGCCGCCCGTGGTGCAGCCGCCCTCGGACGGCAGCATCGCGCCGCTCGAGGCGGAGGACGACGAGGCCGAGCCTGACGCGCTCCCCAGTAACGCCCCCGAGGTCCGCAATGCCGTTGCCGACTACTCCTGGGCGGAGCTCTCCCAGATCTCTGCGCTCATCGCCGACGCCGCCTCCGACGAGGAGGGCCTCGAGATTGCCGAGCAGTACAACCTGTGCGACGCGGACGGAACGCTCGACGGCACGCAGACCAAGAGCGTGACGCTCTCCGACGGCACCACGCTGGAGATGCGCGTCGCCGGCTTCCGCGCCGACGAGCGCGCTGACGGCGAGGGCGTCGCCGGCATCACCTTCATCGCCGCCAACCCCGCCGTGACCCGTGCCATGGGATCGACGGAGGTCCTGGGCAACGGCTGGGTCGACTCCGAGCTCCGCGCCTGGATGAACGGCGAGCTTGCCGCATCGCTGCCGGAGGACCTCTCCGGCGTGGTCGTCGAGGTGAGCAAGCGCACCAACACCCCGCCCGACGTGGGCGGCAGCCAGCAGGTGACCGGCGACACCCTGTGGATTCCCGCGTACTCCGAGGTCGTGGGCCCGCTTGGTGAGGGCGCCGAGTTCTACAACTCGTATGACAGCGAGGGCGACCAGTACCAGCTCTTCTCGGACGCCGGCGTCAGCTGGGGCGGCGACACGAGCTTCCTCGCCGTGGGCGCCAACTGGTGGCTGCGCAGTCCCGACCGCGCGAGCAGCATCCGCTACCTCAGCGTCCTTGACGACGGAACGCTCGGGTGGCGCTTCCGCCCCCAGGCGGACCACGCGGTTCTCGTCTCCTTCTGCGTCTAGCAAGAACGGGGCGGAGGTCCTTGTTGGCCTCCGCCCCGTTCTCTGTCTCGGCTATGCCGTCGCCCGCTAGGCGAGGAGCGCCGTCACGTCTCCCAGCACGCTCTCAAAGCTCACGCCGCGCACCTGGTAGTCGGGCTGCTCGGGCGTGATCTGCATGGCGTGGCGCACCAGCTCGCTCGCAAAGCGCACGGAGGAGAGCAGGCTCTCGCCGGCAAAGATCGCCGCGGTGAGGCCCGACGCAAAGAGGTCGCCCGTGCCGTGCAGCATGTAGGGCAGCAGCTCGCCGGAGACCTCCTCGGGCGTGCCGTCGCCCTCGGCCACGGCCACGTAGTTGCGGATGACGCTCTCGCCCTCGTGGACGATGCCCTTGAGCACCACGGACTTGGCGCCCATGCCCAGCAGCGCGTCCGTCATGCGGCGGACGTAGGCCTCGTCGACGTCCTGGCTCTCGTAGGGGATGCCGGTGATGATGGAGGCCTCGGTGAGGTTGGGCGTGAGGACGTCGGCACCGTCGACGAGGCTCTTCGTGGCCTCGCACATCTCGTCGGTGTAGGTGGGGTACTTGGAGCCGCCGTCGCCCATCACCGGGTCGACGATGCGCAGCGCGCTCGGGTACTCGCGATAGATGCGCAGGATTGCGTCGACCTGCTCGGCCGAGCCCAGAAAGCCCGAGTAGACGCCGTCGAGCTCGATGCCCGCGTCACGCCAGCCGTCGAGGTAGCCGTCGAGCATGGGCGTGGTGTCGTGCATGTAGAACTTGGGGAAGCGCGTGTGCGCCGAGAAGAGCGACGTGGGCACCGGGCACACGTCGATGCCGGCGGCCGAGAGCACGGGGATGGCCACCCCGAGCGAGCACTTGCCGTACCCGCAGAGGTCGTGGACGGCCGCGACGCGCGGCAGGTAGCCGCCCTCGCGCTGGTAGAGGTGCAGATTGCTGGCGTTGTTCATGGGATTCTCCTTTGTCCGCGGACTGATGGACCAGCGTACAAGGGCACAGCATAGCCCTTTTGCGCGTTGCGTGGAGTCTCGTAACGCGCCGTTAGCGATGTTTTTCTCGGCGGCGCCCGTGAGCTGCGGCGTGACGGCCCCGTGACAGATGGCGGAACGACAGCGTCAGATTCGTGCAAGCACCGCTGGCTACGCTTTTCTCAACGGGCATTGCATTAGGTATTGAAACCATATCTATTCAATACCTATACTAAGGGAGAAGCGATGGCAAAGTTCGACAGGGACCCAAACAAGGAGAGAGGCAACGTCGAGAAGCACGGCATCGACTTTCTGACGGCACTGGAGCTGTGGAGCGGGGATTATCTCGAGCTGGAGACCCGCCCCGGGAACGACGACAGCAGGAACCTGGTGATAGGCGAGGTCGGGGGGTGGGTCTGGACTGCGGTCATAACGCACCGAGGGGACACCATACGAATCATCTCCGTGCGACGAGCCAGGGACTACGAAAGGGAGGCGCTCAATGAGTACCGAAAACGCCGACATGGCGACGGGAGCGACGGCGGAGGAGATTGACGCTGCCTTTGACCGTGGCGAGGACATGCGAAGGTACTTCGACTTCGAGCACGGCGAGCTGAGACAGCCGGCCGTGGTCAAGGAGGTGCGCACCTACCGGAAGGTGAACGTGGACTTTCCGGCGGACATGGTCGACGCCCTCGACGCGTATGCGGCGAGAATCGGCATCGGCCGACAGTCGCTCGTGAAGGCGTGGATCTGGGAGCGGCTGCGGGAGGAGCAGGAGCGCGACGTGCGGCTCGGCGTGACGCCGGTTTCCGTGGAGGAGCGCAAGTAGGCGGTTCTTCTCGGCTGCATTGTCCCTATACTAGGGGGCGTATGCAACGACAGAGGAGGCATCATGGCTGACCAGCCGCTCGTGGGAATCATCATGGGTTCCAAGTCCGACCTGCCCACCATGGAGGCGTGCACCAAGCAGCTCGAGGAGCTGGGCGTGCCGTAC
Source organism: uncultured Atopobiaceae bacterium (assembly GCA_963928085.1). Classification (GTDB taxonomy): domain Bacteria; phylum Actinomycetota; class Coriobacteriia; order Coriobacteriales; family Atopobiaceae; genus Thermophilibacter. Next base: position 440,125 of record CAWVDR010000002.1, on the reverse strand, counting down.
GAGCTGGTCATTGCCAGCGCGCACCGCAACCCGGACAAGGTCCACGAGTGGGCCGGCTCCGCGGCCGACCGCGGCCTCAAGGTGATCATCGCTGCGGCCGGCAAGGCCGCGCACCTCGGCGGCGTGGTCGCCGCGTTCACCCCGCTGCCCATCATCGGCGTGCCCATGAAGACCTCCGACCTCGGCGGCATGGACTCGCTGCTCTCCATGGTGCAGATGCCCTCTGGCGTGCCGGTGGCGTGCGTCGCCATCAACGGCGCCAAGAACGCGGCCATCTACGCAACGCAGATCCTGGGCGCCACCATGCCCGAGTACCGCGAGAAGGTTGTGGAGTTCAAGCGCCAGATGGCGGAGGCCTAGGCGACAGGGCGAGGAGGGGCGATGGCGTCGCACTTCAAGCAGCCGGAGGACGCCGGCGGTAGGGACTCGCGCGGCCGCGGGGGGACGACCCCGAGACGGTCGGCCGGCAGCCAGGGGGCGCATCTCAAGGTCCGGAGGGGCGGCGACGAGTCCTATCACGCCCCGGAGGGGAACCCCTACGCGGCGAGCACCCCGCACAGCGCCGACGCGCACTACATCCCCGTCGTCTCCGGCGCGCCCGTGGAGGGGCGCCGTCGAAGCCACTTCGCCGAGACCGACCCCTATGACCTTTCCGGCCGCAGGAGCCGCGACCCCAAGAAGCGCGTGGGCAGGATCGTGTCCGTGATCCTGTTTGTGGTGGGCGTTGGGCTTATCGCCATGGCCGCCTGCATGTGGCTCTACAACCAGTGGAACTATCACCAGCAGGACGTCCTCAACGAGAAGCTCGCGACCTACGCGGACGTCTCCGACAACGGGACGACGCCCCCGCAGGTTGACTGGGAGGCGCTGAAGGCCATCAACGACGAGGTCGTCGGGTGGGTGCAGATCCCGGGGACCGTGGTGAGCTACCCCGTCTACCAGGCGGCGGACAACGAGAAGTACCTGACCACGGGGGCCGACGGCAGCTCAGTCATCGGCGGCCAAATTTTCATGGACTGCGAGAACACGGCGCCGGGCATGGTGGACGGTCAGACGATTATCTATGGTCACCACCTGCGCAACGGGGCCATGTTCAAGGCGGTCTCGGACATGACCAACCAGGAGATGTTCGACAGCGTCTCCACGGTCTGGTACGTGACGGAGGAGGCCACCTACGAGCTGGAGCCGCTGCTGATCTACCAGACCGACGCGAGCGACACCAACGCGCGCCAGTTCACGTTTGGCTCGGACGAGGAGCTGCGTGCCTACCTCACCGAGCTTCTTGGCCGCGCGGCGGCGCAGAGCCCCGACGCCGAGGCGCTCATCTCCCAGGCGAGCCACGTCCTCACGCTCTGCACCTGCAACTACGACTACAGTGACAACGGACGCACGCTGCTCGTCTGTGTGCCCAAGGTGGCCGACGGCGAGTAGGCGCGGGATTTTGGGACATACGGGGGGACGGATGGACGAGAAGATCCACGAGGAGTGCGGCGTCTTCGGCGTGTGGGCGCCCGGGCGCGACGTTGCGCGCCTCACGTACTTTGCGCTGCGGGCGCTGCAGCACCGCGGGCAGGAGTCTGCCGGCATCGCGGTGGGAAACGGGAGCACCGTGCTCGTGCGCAAGGACCTCGGCCTGGTGACGCAGGTCTTTACCGACGCGGACCTCTCTGCCATGCCGGGCAAGGTGGCCTGCGGGCACTGTCGCTACGGGACGGCCGGCGCCAAGGGCTGGGAGTCCGCGCAGCCGCACCTCTCCGTCGTCGACGACGTGGTCATCGCGCTGGCGCACAACGGCACGCTCGTGAACTTCGAGTCTCTGCGGCGCGAGCTCATCGAGATGGGCATCCCGTTCCGCTCCAACACGGACTCCGAGGTCGCGGCTAAGCTCATCGGGTACTTCACCCAGCGCGCGGGACGGCTGCGCTCGGGCATCGCGCACACGATGCGCATGCTCCAGGGCGGCTACGCGATGGTGCTCGTGCGTGAGAACGCGCTCTACGCCTTCCGCGACCCGCACGGCATCCGGCCGCTCGTGCTCGGGCGGCTCGGCGACGACGGCTGGGTCGTGGCGAGCGAGACCTGCGCGCTCGACATTGCCGGCGCCACCTTCGTCCGGGAGGTCGAGCCCGGTGAGATCGTGCGCGTCTCCGACGACGGTATCCGCTCGGAGCGCGGGTGCGTGCCGGGGGCGCGTGCCAACTGCATCTTCGAGCACGTGTACTTCTCGCGCCCCGACTCGGTGGTGCGGGGGTCGAGCTTCTACCTGATGCGCCACAACATGGGGCGCCGCCTTGCCCGGGAGACGCCCGTCGAGGCGGACCTCGTGATCTCCGTGCCGGACTCCGGTACGCCGGCAGCCGAGGGCTTTGCCCAGGAGCTGGGGATTCCCTTTGGGACCGGCCTCATCAAGAACCGCTACGTGGCGCGCACCTTCATCCAGCCCACGCAGGAGCTGCGGCAGATGGGCGTGCGCCTCAAGCTCAACGCACTGCCCGACGTGGTGCGCGGCAAGCGCCTCGTGATGGTGGACGACTCGATCGTCCGCGGCACCACGAGCCGCCAGATCGTGCGCCTGCTCAAGGCGGCCGGCGCGACCGAGGTCCACGTGCGCTCGGCGTCGCCGATGGTCACGTGGCCGTGCTTCTACGGGATCGACACCGGCAGCCAGGACCAGCTCATCGCCGCGCACATGACACTCGACGAGATTCGGGCGCACATCGAGGCGGACTCGGTGGGGTTCCTCTCGGTCGAGGGGCTTCTCGCCTGCGTGCCCGAGGACGGCTACTGTACGGCGTGCTTCACCGGCGACTATCCCGTGGAGATCCCGCGCTCCTGGTGGGAGGAGCGGTTCCTGCCGGGGCGCGAGCCCAACAACCTGGAGCGGGCGTCGGACGTCTCGCGCACGCCGCTCGCCCAGGTTCCCGTAGAATGACGGGGAAGGAAGCCCGTCTGTCAGGAAGGACCATGATGGCCGAGAACACCAAGCACGTGAGCTACGCCGACGCCGGCGTCGACACCGCCGAGGGCGCCCGCGCCGTGGACGCGATCAAGGCGGCCGTGGCGACCACCAATCGACCCGAGGTCATCGGTGGTCTGGGCGGCTTTGGGTCGTGCTTCTCCGCTGCCGCGCTGAAGGACATGGAGGACCCGATCCTGGTGTCTGGCACCGACGGCGTGGGCACCAAGCTGGCCATCGCGCAGTTGCTCGACCGCCACGAGACCGTGGGCGAGGACCTGGTGGCCATGTGTGTGGACGACATCGTCCCGATGGGCGCCGAGCCGCTGTTCTTCCTCGACTACGTTGCCATCGGCAAGCTGCGTGCCGAGCACGTGGCCAAGATTGTGGGCGGCATCGCCGAGGGCTGCCGCAAGTCCGGCTGCGCGCTCGTGGGCGGCGAGATGGCCGAGCACCCCGGCGTCATGGCCGCCGATGACTACGACCTCGCCGGCTTTGTGGTGGGCGTCGTGGACCGTCCCAAGCTGCTCGGTCCCGAGCTCGTCCGCGAGGGCGACGTCATTCTCGGCCTGCCGAGCTCCGGCATCCACTCCAACGGCTACTCGCTCGTGCGCAAGGTCGCCATCGAGGGCCGCAGCGTGGAGGAGCTGGAGACGCCGCTCGAGGAGCTGAGCGGCGAGTCGCTCGCGGACGCCGTGATGCGCCCGACCAAGATCTACGCGGGCCAGCTGCTGGCCGCGCTGCGTGCCGGTGCGCCCGTCCATGCGATGGCGCACATCACCGGCGGCGGCATCACCGAGAACCTCGACCGTGCGATGCCCGATGGGCTTGACGCGCTGGTCTACCGCGGCGGCGAGGATGGTCCCGCGTGGGACGTGCCGCCCGTGATCTCCTACATGATCCGCGAGGCGGGCCTCACGACCGAGGAGGCGTACCGCACGTTCAACATGGGCGTGGGCATGAGCGTCATCTGCGCTCCCGAGGACGCGGAGCGCGTGCGCGAGCTCCTCGCCGAGCAGGGACTCGAGAGCTTTGTGATGGGCGAGGTCGTGTCCGGCACCGGAAAGGTGGTCTACGACGATGAGCGTTAGGCTGGGTGTCCTCATCTCCGGCAGTGGGACCAACCTGCAGGCCATCATCGACCGTATCGCCGACGGTACGCTCGACGCCTCGATTGAGCTCGTGGTGAGCTCGCGGCCGAGTGCTTTTGGCCTCAAGCGCGCCGAGGCGGCGGGGCTGCAGACTCTCACGCTCTCCAAGGAGATCTACGCCGACCCGGAGAAGGCGGACGAGATCATCGCCGCCGAACTCAAGCGCCACGGCGTGGACTACGTCATCATGGCCGGCTACATGCGTAAGGTTCACGACCCCATTTTGGCGGCGTTCCCCAACCGCGTGGTCAACCTGCACCCGGCGCTGCTGCCGAGCTTTCCCGGCGCCCACGCCATCGCCGACGCGTACGCGCGCGGCGTGAAGGTCACGGGTGTGACGGTGCACTTTGCGAATGCCGACTACGACGCCGGCCCCATCATCGCGCAGCGCGCGCTCGCGGTGGAGGAGGGCTGGACGGTGGACGAGCTCGAGGAGCACATCCACGAGATCGAGCACGAGCTGTATCCCGAGGTCGTGGGGCTGCTCGCGGCGGGGCGCGTCCACGTGCGACCCGACCTGACGGTGGCGATCGACCCGGCCTAGCGGCCGACCTTGTTATTCGACAGGAGGGACCCGCCCGTGGGGGCGGGTCCCTCCTGTGTTTTCGGTCGGGTCGCGGGCGGTGCTAGCGTACCGTGTATGCGCCGCCGTTCACGCAGATGATCTGGCCGTTGACATAGCGCGAGGCATCGCTTGCGAGGAACACCATCACCGGGGCGCAGTCACGGTCGGCATCACCCATGGCGCCGTCGATGGGATAGTTGGCCTTGAGCTGCTGCTTGTGGTACTCGACGAGCTTGGGGTCGGCGGTTGCGAGCCACTGCTTGTACATCTCGGTCTGAATGGTGGGATTGACGCAGTTGGTGCGCACGTTGGAGGCCTGTCCCCACTCGCGCGCGATCGAGCGGCTCCAGCCGAGGACCGCCGACTTGCTCGCGGCGTAGACGGCGCCGTTGGGCATGCCGGTGAGCGCCGTGTCCGAGGAGTAGTTGATGATGGACCCCTCGCTTCCGCACGCGGTGAACGCGCGGTAGGCGGCCTGGTTCGTGTGGACCGTGCCCTTGAAGTTGACGTCCATGAGCCGGTCGATCTGCTCGTCGGTGTAGTCGACGGCGGCGTTGTTGCTCTCGATGCCGGCGACGTTTGCCAGGACGTCGAGTCCGCCAAGGAGCTTCACCGCCTCGTCGAAGAACGCGTTGACCTGCTCACGGTCGGCAATGTCACAGTGGAGGTAGGTGGCGTGTCCAGCCGCGTCCTCCTGGGCGTTGGCCTCCGCCTCGGTCTGGCGGCCGCGCTCGTCATTGGTTCCGCAGAAGACGACCTGCGCGCCCTCGCGCACGTAAATCCTCACGGTCGCGGCGCCGATCCCTCGGCTTCCGCCCGCAACGACGATTCGCTTGTTCTCGAGCTGCATCGACGGTGTCCCTTCTCTCGCACGACTTGATAGACTTGCCATACTCCGATGGTCGTGCGGCGTACCGCGCATGGTCAATGGAGCGGAAAGAAGATGAAACGCAAAGAGGAAAGTGTCCCACGGATGACGGGTTCGAACGCGAACAGCGAGATGAGGGCAACCATCGCAGAGACTCTTGTCGCTATGGTGCGCGAGCGGTCATATTCGTCCATCTCCGTACGGGAGCTCTCCTCTCGGGCCCACGTCTCCAAGAGTAGTTTCTACCGATGCTTCGATTCGAAGGACGATGCCCTTCTGCACTATGGGCGGGTTCTGTATGCGTGCGGTTTCGAGAGCGATTTGAGAAGGGGCGTCGCCAAGCCTTCGCGCGAGGAGGCGAGCCGTTTTCTGCGCAAGAGGTTCGACTTCGTGAGAAGGCACGCATCCTATTTCAGAGTGCTGGAAAGCAATGGCTTGCTCGACCGTATGTTTGCAAGCCTCGATGCGGACCTCGCCGATCTCCTGAGTGGGGGAACAGCCTCCGTCTCGCCGTATACGAGGGCGTTGTTCGTAGGTTCGAGCGCGAGCATCATCAAGTGCTGGATTCAGCGGGACTTTCGGGAGGATGAGGACGAGCTCGTCGAGCTGTTCTCCAGGGTCGCGGAGCTCACGTAGCCCTGGGCTCCGTCCTGGACGACTGGCTAGCGGCGCTCGAGCGTAACGACAGACTCCACGTGCTTGGTGTGGGGGAACATGTCTACGGGTGCGACGCGGGTCAGGCGGTAGCCGCGCTCGCGGAGGACCTCGAGGTCGCGGGCCTGGGTGATGACATTGCAGCTCACGTAGACGATGCGCCGCGGCTCGAGCGCGGCGGCGCCCGCGAGGAACTCGGGCGTGCTGCCCGCGCGCGGCGGATCCATGATCACGACGTCGAAGTGCTGGTCTCTGCCCTCGTGCGCCATCCACGACGTGGCGTCTGCCGCGATAAAGCGGCAGCGGTCGGCAACATTGTTAGCGCGTGCGTTACGCTCGGCGCTCACGATTGCGGCGGCGACCTGCTCGACGCCGGTCGCGTGCAGCCCCTCGTGCTGAGACGCGGCGCAGATGCCGATGGTTCCGGTGCCGCAGTAGGCGTCGAGCGCGGCGGCCGCGTCGCCGAGGCCATCGAGCGCAAGGTGGTAGAGGACCTCGGTCTGGGCGGGGTTGGTCTGGTAGAAGCTCGTGGGGCCGATCTCGAAGCGACAGTCGAGCAGCTCGTCGTGCATCACGCCGGAGCCGAAGAGGGTCCGGCTGCGACGACCCAGGATCGCGTTGGTGCGGCGGTCGTTGACGTTGAGGACGATGCTCGTGACGTCGGGACACGCGGCGCGCAGCTCGTTGACAACGCGGCGCTCGTCACGCAGCTCGGCGACGCGAGAGACCAGCGTGAGCAGCACGTCGTCGGTCTTCCACCCGCAGCGGACGACTGCATGACGCAGCACGCCCGTGCCGCGATCCTCGTCGTAGGGCGGAATGTGGAGGCGCTCGGCGACGCGAGAGACCGCGTTCAGGATGGCGCGTGCGCGCGGGTCCTCTACCAGGCACTCGTCGCAGGGCACGATGCGGTGCGTCCCGGCAGCGTAGAAGCCACAGCGCACGCGACCGCCGCGCGCATGGGCGAACGGGGTCGCCGCCTTGTGGCGATAGTGCGCGGGCTCATCCATCCCACGAATCTCTTCGATGGCTGCGTCGTCAGCAGAGGCCATGGCTCCAAGTAGGTCGACGACCTGCTCCTGCTTGCGACGTAGCTGTATGGGGTAGGGCACCGCGAGCCACTCGCAGCCGCCGCAGTCCCGAGCGATCGGGCAGGTGTAGGTCTTGTATCCCATAACGCCTCCTTCGCAGCAAGCATACCCGACCGAGGCGGCGTGCGCCCCTTCCAACAGGCTCCGGGTCATGCGTGGGACCCTCCGCCCGTTGAAAGCGTCGCGCGCCGCGGTCTCCGGGGCCGATTTGTGCATTCGTGGGGTGCCTCAGAAAAGGTTGGGTACTTTTTCGGGGGTCGCTAAAGTAGTCGGGCAAAATCGCGCTGAGAAGCCGCAGGTAGGGGAGCTGTCCATTTTTGCGATACTTGGCAGGTTGACGAAAAAGTACCCAACCTTTTGTCGAGGGGCGTGAAAGCCCGGCGCCTTGCTCAAAACAGGGCTCTTCGCGGGTCACTTAGCCAGTCAAAGAGATCGATTTGCGCAAGGCGTTGCTCGCGGGTGTAGACGGGGTGCGGTGCTCCGATTCGCTCCTCGAGGAGCCAGGTGAAGTCATCGAGTTTCTTCAGGCGGTTGATTTGCCCCTCCGTCGCGGAGACCGTTTTGATACCCATCGCCTCGAGGACGTTGCGACGCGCCTGCGTGTGATCGAGGCGGAATCTACCCGTATGGAACTCGATACTGTCGAACTCGAGGTCGCAGTCGAAGTCGGGTAGGAAGAGGTCGCCCACGAGGTGGCCAGAATCAAGCAGGCGCTGACCGTGCTCGTCGATTCGTATTGCCTGGTTAGCGCTGATGCTGATGGGGCCGCGGCCTCCGAGTTCCGAAGGAAGGCGGTAGTGCATGGCGAGCTGGGACTCCTTTGGCGAGGCGGTGAGTTCGACGACATACTCGAGTGCGGCTCGTGCCTTGCTGGCCCCATAGGTGTTAGGGGGTAGGGCGTCGAGGAACTCGGCAAGACGCCTGACTGAAACCAGCTGCTCGCGCTTTCCCGTGTAGCCGCGCCCCTCGTCGGAGATAGAGAACGTCGAGCAGAGGTAGTTGCCGATTTCGACGAGCTGCCACAGGCTCGCGGTCGAAGCCATCTGAAGGAACGTGAGCTCCGGGGAAGAGATGGTGTTGCCCTGCGGCAAGCAGCGAAACGACCCAGAGGGAAGGCTGGTCCGACAGACGTGGACTTGGCAGTCGCGGATTCGGTGCTTGAGGGCGGGGTCGCACACCACGAGGTGGAGCGGCCTGCCCGGCTCGGGGCCAAACGGGAGCGTTCCCTCCTTGACGAGCGCCGCAGTTGCCTCTGCCTGCTTGAACGTGCCAGTCGTGGCAGGTTCCGGGAGAGCTTCGTCAGCGGTCTTGGTGAGCCAGTAGCGCAGTGCCGACTCGTATCCGATGCACAGTCCCATTCCACATCCCTCCTCGGCTAGGACTACAAGCATACGGATGGGCTCTTCCACGAATCTGCCGTTAGCTGGCACGAACGTACCGTCTGCGGCCCGCAGTTCTTGGAGGTACTTGCAAAGAAACCAATGTGATATCACAATGACCTCAGTCGAGGCGGCCACCCCGGGTCCGCACGACACCAGGAAAGGAACTGCAATGACCGTAGAGAAGCAGGCCCGCGCCGGATCGGGCTGGCCCATGCTCTTCGTCACCCTCGTCGCGTACGTAGCCGCAATCTGGGGCATGGTCCAGGGCATCGTCATCCTCGCCACCGCAGAGGACGCCGGCGTGCCCGCCCCCGTTACGGGCCCCGTGCTGCTCGTGGGTGGCATCGTGCTGCTCATCGTGGCCATCATCGTCACCTGCGGCTTCTTCTCGCTGCAGCCGGGCCAGGCGCGCGTGCTCGTGCTCTTTGGCAACTACGTGGGCACCGTTCGCGAGTCCGGCTTCTACTGGGTGAACCCCTTCTACAGCCACAGCCTCGGTACGGACGGCACCGGCGCCTCCATCGACGTCAGCCTGGAGGAGGGCACCCCGTCCGTGAAGGCCGCCGCGGCCGCCAAGGCGCTCTCCACCAAGGTCTCCCTGCGCGCCCGCACCCTCAACGGCGACCGCCTCAAGGTCAACGACAAGATGGGCAATCCCATCGAGATCGCCACCGTCGTAGTCTGGCACGTGGCCGACACCGCCAAGGCCCTCTTCGACGTGGACCACTACCCCAGCTACGTGGCCATGCAGACCGAGACCGCCCTGCGCCACGTGGCAAGCGTCTACGCCTACGACCACATGGAGGACGACGACGCCTCCAACAGCTCCATCACGCTGCGCTCCAACATTGAGGAGGTCTCCGAGTCCCTCAAGGAGGAGCTCGACCGTCGCCTCGCCCCGGCCGGCGTCTCCGTGGACGACGCCCGCCTCACGCACCTTGCCTACGCGCCGGAGATCGCCCAGGCAATGCTGCGCCGTCAGCAGGCCGAGGCCATCATCGCCGCGCGCAAGAAGATCGTCGAGGGCGCCGTCTCCATGGTGGACATGGCCCTCAAGGAGCTCTCGGACGGCGGCGTCGTGGAGTTCGACGACGACCGCAAGGCCGTGATGGCCTCCAACCTCATGGTCGTGCTCTGCGGCGAGTCCGAGGCCCAGCCCGTCCTCAACACCGGCTCCCTCTACCAGTAAGGTGCCGACGACGTGGCCGCTCGCAAGCAATATCCGCTCCGCATAGACCCAGAGGTCTGGGCTGCAGTCGAGCGCTGGGCTGCGGACGAGATGCGCAGCGCCAACGGCCAGGTCGAGTGGATCCTGCGCGACGCCCTGCGCCGCGCAGGCCGGCTTCCCAAGAAGGGAAGCAAAGACGACGAGCCCGAGAAGTGAAGCGGGGCGGGGAGTTGGCTCCCCGCCCCGCGCCGTTTCCTAGAGGCCCGCCGCCGTCAGGCGCCGCTCGAGCGCCTCCTGGTGCACCGCGTACTGCAGCGCGACGTCGCGCGCCACGCGCCCGGACTCCACGAGTGCGAACAGGCTCTGGTCCATCGTCCTCATGCCCAGGTCCCCGCGCGCCGCGATCGCGGAGTCGATCTGGTGCGTCTTCTCCTCGCGGATGAGGTTGCGGATCGCGGGCGTGCTTACCATGATTTCCCAGGCGGGCGTCACGCCACCGTCGACTGTGGGCACGAGCTGCTGGCTCACGATAGCCTGCAGCACCATGGCCAGCTGCAGGCGGATCTGCCGCTGCTGGCTCGCGGGGAACGCGTCCACGATGCGGTCCACGGTGCCGGCCGCGCCCGTCGTGTGCAGGGTGGAGAAGATGAGCTGCGCCGTCTCGGCCGCGGTCACGGCGGTGGAGATCGTCTCGACGTCGCGCATCTCGCCGAGCAGGATGACGTCGGGCGCCTCGCGCATCGCGGAGCGCAGCGCCTCGTCGTAGGTGGCCACGTCGGTGGGCACCTCGCGCTGCGTGACGATGCACGTCCCGTGTCGGTGCACGAACTCGATGGGGTCCTCCATCGTGATCACATGGCCGGAGCGCCCGTGGTTCATGCGGTCGACGATGCACGCCAGCGTGGTCGACTTGCCGGCGCCCGCCGGGCCGGTTACGAGCACGAGGCCCTTCTGCAGCTCGGCCGTGCGCAGCACCTCCTCGGGGATGCCAAACTCCTCGGGGTCGGGCAGGCCAAAGGGGATCACGCGCACCACCGCGGCGAGCGAGCCGCGCTGGCGGAACACGTTCGCGCGGAAGCGCCCCACGCCCGGCAGCGCAAAGGAGAAGTCCACGTCGTGGTTGTCCTGTGCGTCGATCCAGTCGTCGCGCAGTCCCGCGGCCGAGAAGATCGCGCGCGCCGCGGCCTCGGTGTCAGCCGGCATGAGCGGCTCGCCGCCCAGGCGGACCTGCCGCCCGCCTGCGCGGTACGTCACCGGCAGGCCGGCGATGAAGAACACGTCGGACGCCCGCTCGTCGACCATCTCCTTGAGAAAGCCCGTCAGATCCATGATGTCTCCCGTCACTTTTGGCCCGTCCAAAGGACGTCGCCGGTGTCCTCATCCCAGAGCGTGGTCGCCCGCCAGGACTCCACGCTCACCTCTCCGTTCTCGCCGATGGCGAGAACGACGTCAAGGCAACGTCCGCTCGCGGACTCAACGTGCGCGCTGAGCTGCCCCTCGTTGATGCTTGCCGTCATGGCGGGGCCATCCTCGCGGGCGCAGGCGGCAAGAAGGTCGTCCAGGCGCGCGTCCACGGCACCCGCGCCCTCCTCGCTCGCGATGACGCGCACGCGCGCGAGGAGCTCCTGTGCCGCGGCCTCGTTGGCGTAGTCGCTGGCGGTGAAGGCCGCCTGCCGCTCGGCGAGCGCCGCGTTGGCGCGTGCCGTCGTCACGGCGAGCACGGCCATGACCGCGAGGCAGAGCGCCACGACCAGCGCGAACAGGCTGATCGGTCCCATGCGGACCTCGCCGGCTGCGGCTCGCGTCCCACGGTTCCCGCTCACTGCTCCTCACCTCCCGCCCGCGCGGTCTCCAGCCGGTAGACCTCGGCGCCCTCCGCGTCGTGCACGGTGATGACGGCGCGCAGCAGCCCGGCGACCTCGTCGTCCTCGGTCACGTCAACGCTCACCGCGAGCTGGCCGATTTCGCGCTCGCCGGCGGCGTCCGCGCCCTCGGCGGCAAAGACCTCCGCCGCGTCGCGCGCGGCGATCACGGCCCGCGTGAGCTCCTCGGCCCGCGCGCCCTCGGCGCTCGCCCGGGCAAAGAGCGAGGCGAACACCGCTACGCAGCCCACGATCACCGCGAGCAGTAGGCACGCCTCCACGAGGAAGGCCGTCCCGCGCCAGGGCGCCGTCTCACGCGGGCGCCGCGCGGCCCGCGCGCTCATGACGCCACTCCCTCGACCTGGGAGCGGAGCGCCGTGCGGGCGGTCCCCTCGTCGCAGCTCACCGTGAGCATTCCGTCGTCCAGCTCAAAGGAGAAGGACCCGGTCTCGGCGAGCCACGTCGCGCCGTCCGTCTCGTAGGGCGCGCCTGCCACGGCGTACTGCTCCACGAGCCAGCCGTCACACAGGAAGAAGCGCGTCTCGTAGGTACCGGTGTCAAGCCGCTCCACGAGCACGAGCGCGTCGCCCTCGGGGCCCTCGCCGCGCTCCACGGAGCCGGGGGCGTCGGTCGCCCGCGCCGCGTTCACGACCACGCCCAGCGGCGAGCGCGCGTCCGCGGCGTCGGCGGAGCGCTCGTTGAGGCGCCGGTAGACGGAGGTGCCAAAGGCCACGGCGCCCAGCAGCGCCAGCAGGAACAGGGCGAGAAGGACCACGGCAAAGACGCGGCCTGCCCTCGCGGCGTCGCCCTGCGGCGCTCGCGCGGCCTGGACCTCGGCGACGGCGTCGAGCAGCTGGTCGGTGCGGGCGCTCATCGCGGCACCACCACCACGCTCGGCGTGACGTTGGACGCGTACGCCTCGTAGGTGATCACGTAGTCGTCATGGTTGACCGTGAGCCCGTAGTGCTCCTCCAGGTGGCGCAGCGTGTGCGGGTAGGAGCCCTCGACGGCGCAGCACTGCGCGGCCGCGCGCAGCACGGCGTCGCGCACGCTCTCGGCGCCCTGCTCGCGCAGCGCGCCGGCCACCGCCGGCCACGCCGCGACCACGAGCGCGAGCACGACGGCCACCGCCGCCAGCACCCGCGGCCACCTGCGCCGCTCGCGTCTGTCCCTGCGGGCGCCCACTTAGCCCACCGACCCCATGATGCCGATCAGCGGGAGCATCACCGAGACGAGCGTGGCGCCCACGGCCACCGTGAGGAACGCCGCGAGCACGGGCTCGGTCGCGTCGATGACGCGGTCCACTCGAGCGACGGCGTCGTCGAAGCAAGCCTCGGAGAGCCGCTCGAGCACGGCGTCGGTCGACCCGGCGCGCGAGCCAATGGAGAGCATGCGCGCCTGCGTGGGCTCGAGCACGCCGCTCTCGGCGATGGCCTGCGCCAGGCCCAGCCCGCGCTCGGCGTCGGTCATGGCCGCGAGGGCGGGCTCCAGCTCGCCGCACAGCCCAGCGCTCTCCACGGTGCCCAGCGCCTCGCCCATGGCAACGTCAACGTTGAGGCCGGCGGCCAGGCAGGTCGAGAGCGTCCCCAGGAAGCGCGAAAGCGCGAGCTGGCGCATCGCGTCGCCCGTGACGGGCAGCTTCCCCATCAGGCGCACGATCGCCGCCTGCCCGCGCACGCTCCTGCTCGCGGCCACGCCGGCGAGTGCGGCGGCCGTCACCAGCACCACCACGACCAGCGCGACCCAGCCCACCGCGACCGAGGCGCCCACCGCCAGCCCGGAGCCCGCGGTGAGCGAGCCGGCCATGTCCTCGTAGACGCCAATGAACACCGGCAGGATGACCGCCACGGTGAAGACCAGCACCACGCTCATCACACACAGCAGCGCCGCGGGGTAGCCCACGGCCGTGCGCAGCTTGTCCATCACGCGCGACTCCTCGGCGTAGTAGCCCGCCAGCCCGCGCAGCGCCCGCTCGGTGCGCCCCGCGCGCCCGGCCACCGCGAGCGTGGAGACGGCGTGCTCGGGGAAGCGCCCGCTCGCCGCCATCGCGTCGGACAGCGCCTCGCCGCCGGCGACGCGCCCGTACAGCTCGTCGCAGACCCCCGCGAGCGGCGTGCCCTCCGCGCTCTCGCCCAGAAGCCCCAGCCCCTCGTCGAGCTGGATCCCGGCGGCGAGCATCGCGGCCAGGCCCTCGCAGAACGCCGCGACCTCGCTCGACGGCAGCGTGCCCCTGCCGCGTCCTTCTCGCCCGCCCTTTAGCGTCTCGCTCATCCCCGCTCCTTAGTAGACGTACCGGTCGGTGTACGACGTGCCGTCGCCCACCGTGTCGCCGGCGCCGGCCGCGGCGAACGTGAGGTCCACGCGCGACCACTCGCCCGCGCGCACGGAGAACTCCACGCTCGTCCAGCTGCCGTCAATGTAGACCAGGTTCCACGCGTGATAGACCCCGTCCGGCGACACGTAGCCGGTGACCACCTTGCACGGGATCCCCAGGCTCCGCAGCATCGCCGCGGAGAGGGACGCGTAGTCAAAGCAGATGCCCGTGCCCGAGGCGAGCGTCTCGTCCGGGCTGGGCACGTAGCCGCTCGTGCCCGAGAGCTCGGCGGCCTTGTCGTAGTCGTAGGTGATGTTGGAGGCGACCCAGATGCAGACGTCGCGCATCACGTCGCCCTCGTTCTCCGCGCCCGCGGCGAGATCGCGCGCCTTGGCCACGGCCGCGCTCGAGTCGTCGTAGTCGCAGAACAGGTTGGGCCGCAGGTACGGCGCGAACTCGCTCTCCAGCGTCACGTCCGCATCCACGGCGTAGACCTCCACGTAGTTGTTGCCGCTCGTGTTCTGCATCACGCGCACGCGATAGGCGCCGTCGCCCATGTTGAGGGGCACCACGATCGGCGAGCCGTCCGAGGGCAGGTCGTAGTTGTAGCTCATCTCCCCGCAGACCACCTGCAGCTTGAGGCGGGCGTCGGAGGTTGCCGACGCTGCCACGTAGCCCTCAGAGGCATGGGAGAGGTCCACCACCGGCGCGGCCGCGGAGACGGCGTCCGCCGAGAAGGGCGAGAGCAGCGCGGCGGCGGGCATCGCCCACGCCGGGCCGCTCGTGGTGCCGGGGTCGAAGCCGCCCACGTTGCCCGACGACCCACCGGAGCATGCCGCGAGCGAGAGCGCGCAGGTCAGCGCGACGGCGGCGACACCTCTTTTCCGGGGGAAACGCACGGCAGCCTCCTGTTTCGGCCAATGACGCCATTATAGGGGAGGGGTCCGCCGTCCGCCCCACGCCCGCCCGAGCGCCGCCCCGCCGACAGAAACCCAAGCTCGTGAATTCACGAGCGCCAAGTTCAAGCACGCCCTCGCGCACATATATAGATGCGCCCCCGCCCAGCGAGAAAAAATCGGCATAACCGGAGATTTTTTCGCGAAAAAATCTCCCAAAATGGAGATAATTTCACTAAACCATCTATACCCCCCCAGCAAGGGAGGATCCCATGAGGCGCAAGATAACCGCAGAGCTCGAAGCCTGGGCTGCCCGCCCCAACAAGAAGCCCCTGGTCATCTTCGGAGCGCGCCAGACCGGAAAGACCACGTCAGCCCTGGACTTTGCCAGGTCGCACGAGGCGTATGCCGACGTCATCCACATAGACTTCTACCGGCAGCCGGGCCTCAAGGCCGCCTTTGCCGCAAGCCTCGAGCCCAAGACCGTCGTCGCCACCCTCGAGGCGCTCCTCGGCCGCGAGATCTCCCCGGGAAACACCCTGCTCTTCCTCGACGAGATCCAGGACTGCGACCAGGCCATCACGGCCCTCAAGTACTTCGCTACTGACGCCCCGGAATACCCCGTCATCGCCGCGGGCAGCCTCCTTGGGGTCCATGTCGCCCGGTCAGGCTCGTTCCCCGTCGGCTACGTCGACATGCTCACCATGCACCCCATGGACTTCGAGGAGTTCTGCTGGGCCCTCGGGGAGGAGCGCGCCTTCGGGCTTGCCAGGAGTTCCTTCCAAGGCCTGACGGAGTGCCCGGTCCACGACCACTTGCTCGGAGTATACAGGGAATACCTGCTCGTGGGCGGAATGCCGGAGGCCGTGAGGACGTACGCCGAGGGCCGCTCGCTCCCCGCCGCGCGCGTGGTGCAGTCAAACATCCGCACCGCCTATGCCGCGGACATGGTCAAGTACATCAGCGGCGTCGACGCGGCAAAGGTGGGCGCCTGCTGGGACAGTCTGCCAACCCAGCTCGCCAAGGAGAGCGGGTCGACCAAGTTCATGTGGAAGTACGTCGCCCCCGGTGCAAAGGCCGAGCGCTATGAGAGCGCGGTGGACTGGCTCGTCGCTGCCGGCATCGCGTCAAGGTGCACACAGGTCTCCGACGGCCTTGCCCCGCTCAAGTCCTTCGAGAAGCCCTCGTCCTTCAAGCTGTACGTGGCCGACACCGGTCTTCTGTCGGATGCGTATGGTGCCAGCCCCGCCGACCTGGAGACCAAGGATGCCAGAACGGGCCACTTCCGCGGCGGCATGGCCGAGAACTACGCGATGCAGCAGCTCGTTGCCGTCGGTCAGAAGCCCTACTACTGGGGGGCGCAAAGCACCGGCGAGGTCGAGTTCGTGATTCAGGCGAAGGACGGCGTCATCCCGATAGAGGTCAAGTCCGGCAAGCATGTGGCATCGCCGAGCGCTCGCCGTTTTGCGGAGAAGTACGGCTGCCCGTATCTGATTCGCGTCAGCGAGAAGAACTTCGGCGCCCACGAAGGCGTCCGAAGCGTGCCCCTTTACGCCGCCTGCCTGCTGGGCGAGCTGTGAGCTGATCGGGGCGGCGTGAGGCCCGTCTCCCCAACATGTGCTTTCTGAAAGCCGCTCACCCACAAAATCTGGCCGCTGGGCATCACCCATTATTTCAGCCGAGAGAATAATGGGGCGATTTGGGAACCTGAGCCCGCGGCAACAAAAAGTGTTAACGAAACTCTCAAGTTGGGCTAGAGAGAGCATTTGTTCGAAAAATGCGCAGGTGAAAGCAAAGTGATAGAAAACTGTCAAATTACTGAAACATAAAAATAGATACCTACAAGTACGATGTTAACGTTAAACCTAGCAGTACGGGCCACAAAAATGAGCCAACGACCGCCGCGTAATGTGTGCTAACGTCTCGAGTATCTAGCCTAAGGAAAGCTGTCTCTAGAGCGGATGCACAAGCAAATGGGCGTCTTCGGGAGGCGCCCCGGCACTGAAGAGGTGGTTTGTATGAGTGAGGGGCGCGAGGGCAGGAACCTGAAGCGTCGCGAGGCGATGAAGAAGTGGAGGGCCGTGCTCGCGGTCTTCCTGAGCGTCGTCCTCGTGCTGCAGTCCTCCAACATCCAGGCGCTCGCTGACGTCATCGACGGCGACGGTGAGACTGGCCGCGAGGAGATCGTTCTGGACAAGCCGGCCGAGACGACCGAGACGTCCGAGTCGACCGACGAGCAAAAGAACACCCCCCCGGCTTCTGAGCCCAAGAAGGAGGAGCCCGCGGAGCCGGCCGAGCGCGCCACCCCCGAGGAGCCGGCGGAGAAGAAGGACGACTCCACCAAGAAGGATGAGCCGACCCAGACGACCGAGCCCGTCGAGAAGGCCGAGGAGACCAAGCCGGCCGAGGAGACTGAGCCGGCCCAGACAACCGAGCCCTCCAAGGAGACGAGCAGCTCCACCGCCGACAAGACGTCCTCTCCCGAGACCGAGGCCCCCGCGGAGACTCCCGCAGAGGAGACCGATACCACCGTCACCCTCAACGTTGAGGTCTCCGCCGCGACGCTGAAGTACAGCGCGCAGGACGGCACCGAGAAGAGCGTCACGTCCGAGACGGATCCCAAGTCCGTTGACGTTTCCAACACCCTCGACTTCACGTTTACGGTTGCGCCTGACGACGGTCAGCAGGTTTCCTCTGTTGCCTACGCCGGCACGGAGCTCTCCGCCAACGACAGCGGCGAGTACACCATCGCTGCCGCCGACCTGACCGACGGCGAGGAGATTGTCGTCACGACCGAGGCCGTCCCGACGGAGGAGCCCGCCGAGGACGGGACCCCCGTCGAGCCCGAGGAGACCACCGAGCCGACCGAGGACGAGACGACGACCACCGAGGACGCCGCCAAGGCCGAGGAGGTCGCCAACGGCGTAATCGATGCGATCGACTCCGTTGCCAGCAGCCTTCTCGTTTCGCGTGTCGCGCCGTCCTCGATTCAGGTGACGCAGAAGATTGTCGGGAACGACGAGTACTCAAAGACTGTTTCGCTTGATTTGAGCTCGCTTCCCTTAACGCTTGACACCAACGTCGCGCAGCCCCCCGAGCTACCCGACGGCAATTCTTACGAGTTTGTCTACGCCCGCGTTGGCCAGACGAACGTTGCGTCCATTAACTACGATGCGGCTACGGATCAGCTGTACCTCGGAATTGAGGGCAACAGCTTGTCAGGTATTTTGATCGATGTCGAGGATTCTTCCCAGATTGTTCTGTGGTATGAGCCTCATGTTGATGAGTATGGAGTTACCTACGTCATCAAGTGTGATGGCGAACCCGTGGATGACGTTTCTTCGGTGGGGAGCCTCGTCGGACGCGATTCCATCAAGGAAGGGGAGACCCTTCAGTTTACGTTTGCACCGAATGAGGGATACGAGATCGCGAACGTTACCGCAACAAATGGTAATGTCAGCGGAGAATCGGGCGCTTACAGCCTGAGCTCCGTTACCGAAGAAACGACGGTAACGATTGAGCTGACCGAGAAGACAACCTACAACTTCACGTTCCACGAGAGCTCCAATACGGACTTCAAGGGAACTAATGCCACGGGCGGGACTGTTGAGTTCAGTAGCTCGCAAGGAGGGTCATTCACTTATCTGCGCGGAGACAGCATCAGCTTCACGCTCAAGGCGAACATGCAGAATGACGGCAACTCGAAGGCCCTGAATAAGGTCACCCTTAGCATTGGGTCCTATCAGAACATGGCTCTGAATATTCCGACCGGAAGCAACCTCCAGGTTGAAGCGTCTGAGACTACCCCCCTTGCTAACGGTATGGTTGCGACGGTTAAACTGATTGACCTGGGGCACTGGGTAGAGGATGGTTTGCCGGGGACCTGGGACGATAAGGAATACAATCTTCCAACTTTTGAGGTAACCATCAGCAAGGGGTCATATGATGCTGTCAGGGGTGACATCACTCTCAGCACCAACTTCAAAGACGCCGAAACCCAGGAGGTTTGGGCAAAGGACTTGGTTGGAACAGAGCTCACTATTGCCGTTCATAACGGTAAAACATGGCCTTTTGATAGCTACGAGTACAAGACGCTTGATCCTTCCAAGTTCGAATTTGCGACAATCCATAAGGATGACACCTATGTGTACGTTCACGTATTGCCAGGATTTGATGCGAACGATGTTAATCTCACGGTATACGTGGACGGAGTGGCCGACGACTCATATGAACTAAAGGAGCTCACCCAGTGGACTGATACGCCAGGGGCGGATAATGCCTGGGGGGACGGCTGCCAGTACTACATCGTGATTCCTGAAAGCGAGAACGGGAAAGACATCCGCGTTTCGGTGGTGGCAACCTCTGAGGAACGCCAGTTTGCCGCAGCGTTTGAAGGATACGATGGCGCCCCGGGGACGCTGTCTGCTACGTACTCGGTTGGCGACTCGATTTCAGTGGACGATGGTCGCGACGTCTACCCAACCCAGGAAGGCAAGGTGTTCCAGGGCTGGAAAATAGAAAATGATGCCAGCGGAACTGTTTATCTTCCGGGCGACCCGTTCACTATTACATCTGACAACCAGGACCTTGCCAAGCTAGACGACCATGGCCGCTACGTCTATACATTCGTTCCCGTTTGGGCGGATGCTGACGAGGCCGCCAGTGCGCCGTATGAGGTTAACGTTTACTTCGAGCAGGATGACGGCTACCCTGAAACGCCTGACGTGGCATTTTCGGAGAACGGCCCGTATGGACAGATAGCTTTCCTGATTGAGGAAAAGCTTAATGAGCAACTTGCCACCGAAGACGGCCTACCGGAGAATTGGCAAGAAGGCTACGAGATTGACGTTGAGAAGAGCGGAAACCTTCAGGTAGAGGTCACCGGTAATAGCTCGATTAATATCTACTACAAGAAGAAGGCCAACGACGTCACCTACGAGTTCGTCTCCGGCACCGACGGCGAGAGCCTGCCTCAGGCCATCCTCGACATGGAGCCCCAGGACACCACCGCCAAGTACAAGGACCCCGTGACGGCCGCGCAGCCGGAGCAGACCACCTACCACGAGCAGGGCCGCGGCACCTGGACCTTCCAGGGCTGGAGCAGCTCTGACGTGGAGCTCGGCGAGGGCGACACCTTCACCATGCCCGCCAAGGACGTCGAGCTGACCGGCGAGTGGACCCTCGAGATCGACGGCGTCTACGGCGTCAACGACCTCACCTACACCTTCGAGTCGGGCACCGACGGCGAGAGCCTGCCTCAGGCCATCCTCGACATGGAGCCCCAGGACACCACCGCCAAGTACAAGGACCCCGTGACGGCCGCGCAGCCGGAGCAGACCACCTACCACGAGCAGGGCCGCGGCACCTGGACCTTCCAGGGCTGGAGCAGCTCTGACGTGGAGCTCGGCGAGGGCGACACCTTCACCATGCCCGCCAAGGACGTCGAGCTGACCGGCGAGTGGACCCTCGAGATCGACGGCGTCTACGGCGTCAACGACCTCACCTACACCTTCGAGTCGGGCACCGACGGCGAGAGCCTGCCTCAGGCCATCCTCGACATGGAGCCCCAGGACACCACCGCCAAGTACAAGGACCCCGTGACGGCCGCGCAGCCGGAGCAGACCACCTACCACGAGCAGGGCCGCGGCACCTGGACCTTCCAGGGCTGGAGCAGCTCTGACGTGGAGCTCGGCGAGGGCGACACCTTCACCATGCCCGCCAAGGACGTCGAGCTGACCGGCGAGTGGACCCTCGAGATCGACGGCGTCTACGGCGTCAACGACCTCACCTACACCTTCGAGTCGGGCACCGACGGCGAGAGCCTGCCTCAGGCCATCCTCGACATGGAGCCCCAGGACACCACCGCCAAGTACAAGGACCCCGTGACGGCCGCGCAGCCGGAGCAGACCACCTACCACGAGCAGGGCCGCGGCACCTGGACCTTCCAGGGCTGGAGCAGCTCTGACGTGGAGCTCGGCGAGGGCGACACCTTCACCATGCCCGCCAAGGACGTCGAGCTGACCGGCGAGTGGACCCTCGAGATCGACGGCGTCTACGGCGTCAACGACCTCACCTACACCTTCGAGTCGGGCACCGACGGCGAGAGCCTGCCTCAGGCCATCCTCGACATGGAGCCCCAGGACACCACCGCCAAGTACAAGGACCCCGTGACGGCCGCGCAGCCGGAGCAGACCACCTACCACGAGCAGGGCCGCGGCACCTGGACCTTCCAGGGCTGGAGCAGCTCTGACGTGGAGCTCGGCGAGGGCGACACCTTCACCATGCCCGCCAAGGACGTCGAGCTGACCGGCGAGTGGACCCTCGAGATCGACGGCGTCTACGGCGTCAACGACCTCACCTACACCTTCGAGTCGGGCACCGACGGCGAGAGCCTGCCTCAGGCCATCCTCGACATGGAGCCCCAGGACACCACCGCCAAGTACAAGGACCCCGTGACGGCCGCGCAGCCGGAGCAGACCACCTACCACGAGCAGGGCCGCGGCACCTGGACCTTCCAGGGCTGGAGCAGCTCTGACGTGGAGCTCGGCGAGGGCGACACCTTCACCATGCCCGCCAAGGACGTCGAGCTGACCGGCGAGTGGACCCTCGAGATCGACGGCGTCTACGGCGTCAACGACCTCACCTACACCTTCGAGTCGGGCACCGACGGCGAGAGCCTGCCTCAGGCCATCCTCGACATGGAGCCCCAGGACACCACCGCCAAGTACAAGGACCCCGTGACGGCCGCGCAGCCGGAGCAGACCACCTACCACGAGCAGGGCCGCGGCACCTGGACCTTCCAGGGCTGGAGCAGCTCTGACGTGGAGCTCGGCGAGGGCGACACCTTCACCATGCCCGCCAAGGACGTCGAGCTGACCGGCGAGTGGACCCTCGAGATCGACGGCGTCTACGGCGTCAACGACCTCACCTACACCTTCGAGTCGGGCACCGACGGCGAGAGCCTGCCT
Organism: uncultured Atopobiaceae bacterium; assembly: GCA_963928085.1. Lineage (GTDB taxonomy): Bacteria > Actinomycetota > Coriobacteriia > Coriobacteriales > Atopobiaceae > Thermophilibacter. The sequence goes on along the minus strand of CAWVDR010000002.1, from coordinate 418,250 downwards.
CAGGCCATCCTCGACATGGAGCCCCAGGACACCACCGCCAAGTACAAGGACCCCGTGACGGCCGCGCAGCCGGAGCAGACCACCTACCACGAGCAGGGCCGCGGCACCTGGACCTTCCAGGGCTGGAGCAGCTCTGACGTGGAGCTCGGCGAGGGCGACACCTTCACCATGCCCGCCAAGGACGTCGAGCTGACCGGCGAGTGGACCCTCGAGATCGACGGCGTCTACGGCGTCAACGACCTCACCTACACCTTCGAGTCGGGCACCGACGGCGAGAGCCTGCCTCAGGCCATCCTCGACATGGAGCCCCAGGACACCACCGCCAAGTACAAGGACCCCGTGACGGCCGCGCAGCCGGAGCAGACCACCTACCACGAGCAGGGCCGCGGCACCTGGACCTTCCAGGGCTGGAGCAGCTCTGACGTGGAGCTCGGCGAGGGCGACACCTTCACCATGCCCGCCAAGGACGTCGAGCTGACCGGCGAGTGGACCCTCGAGATCGACGGCGTCTACGGCGTCAACGACCTCACCTACACCTTCGAGTCGGGCACCGACGGCGAGAGCCTGCCTCAGGCCATCCTCGACATGGAGCCCCAGGACACCACCGCCAAGTACAAGGACCCCGTGACGGCCGCGCAGCCGGAGCAGACCACCTACCACGAGCAGGGCCGCGGCACCTGGACCTTCCAGGGCTGGAGCAGCTCTGACGTGGAGCTCGGCGAGGGCGACACCTTCACCATGCCCGCCAAGGACGTCGAGCTGACCGGCGAGTGGACCCTCGAGATCGACGGCGTCTACGGCGTCAACGACCTCACCTACACCTTCGAGTCGGGCACCGACGGCGAGAGCCTGCCTCAGGCCATCCTCGACATGGAGCCCCAGGACACCACCGCCAAGTACAAGGACCCCGTGACGGCCGCGCAGCCGGAGCAGACCACCTACCACGAGCAGGGCCGCGGCACCTGGACCTTCCAGGGCTGGAGCAGCTCTGACGTGGAGCTCGGCGAGGGCGACACCTTCACCATGCCCGCCAAGGACGTCGAGCTGACCGGCGAGTGGACCCTCGAGATCGACGGCGTCTACGGCGTCAACGACCTCACCTACACCTTCGAGTCGGGCACCGACGGCGAGAGCCTGCCTCAGGCCATCCTCGACATGGAGCCCCAGGACACCACCGCCAAGTACAAGGACCCCGTGACGGCCGCGCAGCCGGAGCAGACCACCTACCACGAGCAGGGCCGCGGCACCTGGACCTTCCAGGGCTGGAGCAGCTCTGACGTGGAGCTCGGCGAGGGCGACACCTTCACCATGCCCGCCAAGGACGTCGAGCTGACCGGCGAGTGGACCCTCGAGATCGACGGCGTCTACGGCGTCAACGACCTCACCTACACCTTCGAGTCGGGCACCGACGGCGAGAGCCTGCCTCAGGCCATCCTCGACATGGAGCCCCAGGACACCACCGCCAAGTACAAGGACCCCGTGACGGCCGCGCAGCCGGAGCAGACCACCTACCACGAGCAGGGCCGCGGCACCTGGACCTTCCAGGGCTGGAGCAGCTCTGACGTGGAGCTCGGCGAGGGCGACACCTTCACCATGCCCGCCAAGGACGTCGAGCTGACCGGCGAGTGGACCCTCGAGATCGACGGCGTCTACGGCGTCAACGACCTCACCTACACCTTCGAGTCGGGCACCGACGGCGAGAGCCTGCCTCAGGCCATCCTCGACATGGAGCCCCAGGACACCACCGCCAAGTACAAGGACCCCGTGACGGCCGCGCAGCCGGAGCAGACCACCTACCACGAGCAGGGCCGCGGCACCTGGACCTTCCAGGGCTGGAGCAGCTCTGACGTGGAGCTCGGCGAGGGCGACACCTTCACCATGCCCGCCAAGGACGTCGAGCTGACCGGCGAGTGGACCCTCGAGATCGACGGCGTCTACGGCGTCAACGACCTCACCTACACCTTCGAGTCGGGCACCGACGGCGAGAGCCTGCCTCAGGCCATCCTCGACATGGAGCCCCAGGACACCACCGCCAAGTACAAGGACCCCGTGACGGCCGCGCAGCCGGAGCAGACCACCTACCACGAGCAGGGCCGCGGCACCTGGACCTTCCAGGGCTGGAGCAGCTCTGACGTGGAGCTCGGCGAGGGCGACACCTTCACCATGCCCGCCAAGGACGTCGAGCTGACCGGCGAGTGGACCCTCGAGATCGACGGCGTCTACGGCGTCAACGACCTCACCTACACCTTCGAGTCGGGCACCGACGGCGAGAGCCTGCCTCAGGCCATCCTCGACATGGAGCCCCAGGACACCACCGCCAAGTACAAGGACCCCGTGACGGCCGCGCAGCCGGAGCAGACCACCTACCACGAGCAGGGCCGCGGCACCTGGACCTTCCAGGGCTGGAGCAGCTCTGACGTGGAGCTCGGCGAGGGCGACACCTTCACCATGCCCGCCAAGGACGTCGAGCTGACCGGCGAGTGGACCCTCGAGATCGACGGCGTCTACGGCGTCAACGACCTCACCTACACCTTCGAGTCGGGCACCGACGGCGAGAGCCTGCCTCAGGCCATCCTCGACATGGAGCCCCAGGACACCACCGCCAAGTACAAGGACCCCGTGACGGCCGCGCAGCCGGAGCAGACCACCTACCACGAGCAGGGCCGCGGCACCTGGACCTTCCAGGGCTGGAGCAGCTCTGACGTGGAGCTCGGCGAGGGCGACACCTTCACCATGCCCGCCAAGGACGTCGAGCTGACCGGCGAGTGGACCCTCGAGATCGACGGCGTCTACGGCGTCAACGACCTCACCTACACCTTCGAGTCGGGCACCGACGGCGAGAGCCTGCCTCAGGCCATCCTCGACATGGAGCCCCAGGACACCACCGCCAAGTACAAGGACCCCGTGACGGCCGCGCAGCCGGAGCAGACCACCTACCACGAGCAGGGCCGCGGCACCTGGACCTTCCAGGGCTGGAGCAGCTCTGACGTGGAGCTCGGCGAGGGCGACACCTTCACCATGCCCGCCAAGGACGTCGAGCTGACCGGCGAGTGGACCCTCGATGTGATTGACGTCGCACATCCTTCGATTTCTATCGATTACCCGCAGGACGTTCTCTACAACGGTGCCGACCAGACCTGGGTTCCCACGGTGACTGACGGCAAGAAGGTTCTTGTCGCTGGCACGGACTACGAGGTGTCTTACTCCACCTCTGACCGCACCAACGTCACCGGTACCATCACGGTCTACATCACCGGCAAGGGCAACTACACTGGTTCGGTCGAGCGTTACTACCAGATCACGCCTCTGACCATCACGGTCACGCCGCGTGACATCCGCAAGATCCAGGGCCAGGCCGACCCGACGCTCACCTCCGATTACAGCGGCTATCTCCGTGGCGAGACTGCCGGCTGGACCGGCGCGCTCACGCGTGAGCCCGGTGAGGCGGTGGGCACCTACACCATCTCCAAGGGTAGCCTCCAGCTCGCGGACAACCCCGCCGGCAACTTCCTTGCCCGGAACTACAACCTGGTTGTCAACGAGGGCACCTTTACCATCGTCGCGGCTCCTGTGACGCCCGGCGGCGGTGGCGGCACCCCGACCCCGACGCCTGGTGGCGGCGGTGACGGCACTCCGACTCCTGGAACGCCTGCGACCGTGACCCCGGCTGACGACACGACGACCGACGAGGCCGCGCCCGAGGAGACCATCGCCGACGACGACACCGCCCTCGCCGCGCCCACCGACATCATCGGTGACGACGACACGCCGCTCGCGGCCGGCGCCAAGGACGAGGACTGCTGGGTCCACTGGCTCATCCTGCTCGGCATGATCCTCAGCGCCGTGTACTTTGTCGGCGTGGGCGTGCGTCGCCGCAAGTTCACGTCCAGCCTGCTCGGCTACGAGGACAAGGTCCTCGGCAACGACCGCGACAACGCCTAAGGAAGGAGGGGTAACGATGAAGAAGTCCAACGTTCTCATCACCGCAGTGATCGTGGTCGTGTCCGCCTTCCTGCTGTGGCTCTGGTACAACCTCGGCTTCAACCACGTGGACTCGCCGCTCGACCTGGTGCTCAGCGTCGTCTGGTGGGCGATCGTGGTCGTGGGCGTCGTTCTTGTCGCCAAGGCGGAGAAGACGCGCCAGGAGAGCGTGCGCACCGTCTACCTCGGCGAGGGGCGTCTCTACAACAGCGAGATCGGCGTCCGCATGCTGAGCGCCGGCGCCTCCGTGGCCGACTCTCTTGCCGCCGTCCTGGCGGGTCTCACGTACGGCTTTGACCGCGAGGCCGCGCCCGACCCCGACGACAAGGAGAACCCCGCCAACTGGACGCACGTCGTCCGCACGTCCAAGTACGAGCCCGCCCGCAACGACGACGGCGAGCGCAAGGACGAGACCTGGGAGGGCGAGGTCGTGGTCGTTGAGACCGGCAAGGCCATCCCGTTCGACTCCCGCGAGAGGCTCGCGACGATTATCGGCTAGCGCGCCCCGCGACAAAGTACGGACATGGCCCCGAGCCTGCCGGCTCGGGGCCCTTTCTTGTGCGTGACGGCTGCGTGCGTAGTGGTTGCGGTTGGCACAGCTTGGAAGAGCCTGGCAGACCGCTTTGAGATTCCGCTGCGTTCGAGCAGCCGCGATTTGCGACTGCTCAAGGAGATGGGGCTCTTGAGCAGGGAAGGGAGCCGCACGTTGGGGTGGTGGAGCGTCAAACTGTAAACGAGGATTGTTGGCTTGGCTTAACCTCGCTTCTTAACCCAACTTCTTAACCTCACTTTATGACGATTGAGACGAAGAAGTGAGGTTAACGAGGTTGAAGGAGCGAGATTCCCGCAGGTAGATGGCTTGACATCACCATGTTGCTAACCTCACGATCGTGTGCCGAATCGTGGTGTCCGGCCTCTGCCCGAGGGCGGCGGCCGCGCCCTAGAATCGATATCGCTGAAACGTCGATTCGAGAAGAAGGGACACGGCCACCATGGACACTCTACAGGAAAACGGGATGCTGGAGAACCTCCCGGTCAGGGACGACGGGACTCTCGACCTCACGGAGCTCGCGCGGCGGGCCCTGGAGTCGATACTCAACCAGGTGATGGACGCGCAGGCCGACGAGCTGTGCGGGGAGGGGAACAGGAGGAACGGCTACCGGGAGCGGACGCTGCTCACGGTCGTCGGGGAGATCACGCTCCGGATACCGAAGCTCAGGGAGGGGAGCTACTTCCCGGACGACATCGTGAGGCCCTACTCGCGCGTGGACCGGGCGATGGTCGCCTGCGTGCGCGAGGTGTACGTGCGGGGGCTCTCGACCAGGAAGATAGAGAGGGCCGCCGAGGCCCTCGAGTTCGCGCGCCTCTCGCCGTCGCGCGTGTCGCGCATGACCGCCGACCTCGACGAGGAGGTCGCCTCGATGCGCGCCGAGCGCTTCGACGGGGCGCGCTTCCCCTACCTCTGGCTCGACGCGACCTACCTCAAGTGCCGCGACGAGGGGCACGTGCAGTCCAAGGCCGTCGTCACCGCCATCGCGTGCGGCGAGGACGGGTCGAGGAGGTTCGTCGGCTTCGGGTGCGTCGACGCCGAGAGCGCGAGCTCGTGGAAGGCGTTCCTCAGGGGCCTCAGGCGCCGCGGCGTCTCGGGCGTGAGGTGCGTCACCTCCGACGCCCACGAGGGCCTCGTCCAGGCGGTCTCCGAGGTCTTCCCGGGCGCCGCCTGGCAGCGCTGCATCGTGCACCTCGAGCGCGACGCCGCCGGCTGGTTCAGCCGCCGCGACGACCGCGCCTGCGCGCTGGCGGCGCTCAAGGCGGTGTTCGCCGAGCGCGAGCCGTCGCTGGTCCGCGCCGCCTACCGCAGGGCCTGCGAGGAGCTGGGCGCGATGTCGGCGCGGGCCGGCGAGCTCCTCGAGGACGCCGAGGCGGACGCGCTCGCCTACCTCGACTTCCCCTTCGAGCACCACGTGAGGCTCCGGACGAACAACGTGCAGGAGCGCGCGAACGAGGAGATCAAGCGCAGGACCAAGGTCGTCTCGGTCTTCCCCTCCGTCGAGGCGATGGAGCGCCTCGTGGGCTCCGTGCTCATCGACGTCAACGAGGAGTGGATGGACATGAACTTCATCGACGCGGCGTCGCTGCGCGGAGTCGAGAGGTCGACTGCCGAGCCGGAGCCGCCGTCGCCCGAGGTCGTCGAGCGGGCGAGGCTCATCGTGGTCGGGGCGATCGAGGAGAGGAGGAGGGCCGCATGACGGGAAAGGTGTAGTATCGGGGAGATCGGTCCTAGGGCGACCGGCCGCCCCGCAGCGTGGCGGACACCAACAATCGGCACACAACCAACCTCACTTCTTAACATCACTTTATGAGGTTAAGAAGTGAGGTAATGGGCGAGGTGCGATTGTGGGAGGCTCCGAGTAGCTCGACGACAGTGCGAAAAGTTGGCCGAGCATGCGGATGGAGGACGTCTTTGAACGATTAATTTAGGTATACATCTCTTCCACACAACAAAAGACCAGCAAAAACCCTTGCGGGGGGGGGTACTTTTCAAGTAGTATCAAACAGTCTGCAGCTGAAATGAATTTGGGGTTGCTTATGAGGCTTTCATCAAGGGGTTTTGCACGAGTGTTCGCGGTCGCTGCCGGTGCGGCGCTGCTGGTGCTGACGCCGCAGCTCGCTCTTGCCGCCATTTCCCATAATGGCCAGGAGGTTTCCGCCGGCGATAGCTATACGGTGAACGAGTCTGGCACGTGCCAGGGCCACGTCTTCTCTGGTACCTCTGAGGAAGACTGGTATAACCCGCTCGGCGGTCAGAACATTACCGTCTCCGGTGGAACGCACACCATCACGCTCGACGGTCTTACGATTAACGACCCTGGTACGGGCTCGTCTGCGATTAATATCCAGGACGGAGCCAACGTGACACTCGTCCTCAAGGGCGAGAACTATCTCGAGGCCTCTGGCAACCACCCGGGAATCTGGGTCCAGGAGGGCTCCTCGCTCACGATTGAGGGCGATGGATCGCTGGTGGTATACGCCGGCAACACTACTGCTGGCTTTGGCGCGGCCGGCATTGGCGGAGGATACAACGAGAGCGCGTTCGGCAACATCACCATCAACAGCGGTTCCGTCGAGGCGCACGGTAGAGCCGGCGGTGCTGGTATCGGTGGTGGCTACAAGCTCGGCAGCGGCACGCAGACGGGTGACGTCACCATAACCGGGGGCTTCGTCCAGGCGTATGGCGGTAGCGTGATCGGCTCTTCTGGCGCGGGCATCGGCGCAGGCGAGAATGCTGACTATGAAGGTACCATCACCATCAGCGGTGGCGTGGTCCGTGCGATGGGCGGTAACGAGAACAAGTCCTCCATCGGCGGCGGTGGCAGTCTGCTGGGCTCCACCGACAACGGTACATTTACCACCGGCACGAACGGCAATGCCGTCATCGCCGCGCCGTGGGGCATTGGCGACACCTCGGATGTTGCCAACTGGGACTGCATCCTGCTCGAGCCTACGCGCGAGTCCACCTCGGAGATCCAGTTCGTGAACTACGACGCCACCACGAACACCATCACCTTCGAGGGTGGCACGCCGCGCGTGTACGGTGACGTCGAGGCGGACTACAACATTACGATTAACTCTCCCGCGTCACTGTGCGTGGACACCGAGATTGACCTTGACGGCGACCCGTCCACGCCCAACAACGCCCCCTCCACGCTCACTATGAAGTCGGGCACAAAGCTCACGAACAACAACGCCGCGTCCGACCCCGGCATCGCCGGCATTGCGCTCATGCCCGGCGCGACGCTCGTGCTCGAGGACGGCACCTCTCAGTGCCTGGGCGAGGGCTCCATGATCGCCACCTCGGCAGAGGGCACCGGGTACGAGCTCGGCAAGGTGCAGCTGCCGCTCTCCGATGACATGGTGTCCGTCAGCCCGACGAGCTACGCCTACGACGGCAACGCGAAGGAGCCTACTGTCACGGTGAGCTTCCCCAAGTGGAACTTCTCGCAGACCTTTACCCAGGGCACCGAATACTCCGTTAGCTATGCAGACAACGTCAACGTTGGCACAGCAACGGCGACTGCCACCTCGGTTGACGGAGGCAACCTGCTCAGGCGCAACGGCGTGGCCTCGACAGGTTCCACCACGTTCGCGATCACTGAGGGCGACTTCGTTGTGAGCACCGTTGCCCGCCGTTATGTCCAGGTGGGCGAGGAGCACCTGCTCTCAAAGCTGCCGACCAAGCCGACCTTCGGCGCAAACAACCCGCCCAATGTTGGGGGCGGCACCTTTGAATGGTACTCCGATGAGGCGTGCACCACGCTGCTGACCGACACGTTCGTCCAGAACAATATGGAAGGCGATGAGGTCACAGTCTACTGGAAGTACACCCAGACCGGCAATCCCAATGTCGTTGCTACCAAGACCGGCAAGACCGTGCTCGTCATGACGAACGAGGAGCCGCCTGAGGTCCAGGTCGACGGCGAGGCGGATGACACCATCGTTCGCGCCACGTATGGCGACGCCTCTCACACCCCCGACATCAAGATCAAACTCGACGGCGGGCAGAGCTGGATCGCGCCGCTGAGCGATGTCACCTACAGCGTTTACTCTCAGACGCCCGCGGGTGGCGGCTACGTGGTGGCCGTCGATGCGCAGACCGGCGAGATTCAGTTTGTGGGCGCTGGCACCGCGGTGGTCATTGCGGAGATCGAGGCCTACACCGACCCCAACGCGACCGCGGACGACAAGGGCAACTCCTACGGGGCCGCTTTTGTCACCATCACCGTCATGGTCGACCCGAAGCAGGTAACGGTTGACGAGTCGTCTGTCGAGGCGGTCGATCGCGTCTACGACGGCACGCGTAACGTTGAGGTCGCTGCGACGCTTACCAAGTCCGAGACGGTTGGAACCGACCTCGCCGATGGCAAGATTGGTGTGTCTGCAACGGGCACCGCTGCGACTCCCTCGGTCGGCAGCAGCATCGACGTCACCGTTGCCTACCAGCTTACGGGCGAGAAGGCCGATGACTACGTTCTGACGAACGCCCCCGGCACGACCGTGGCCATCTCCAAGGCACAGGCCGGAGATGACACGCTCCAGGGCAAGACCGGCGAGCTTACGATCTCCAACTGCGTCGCGGCTACGTATTCGTACGACCTTGATGAGCTCGTTCCGGACAGCAAGCCGGTTGGCAACGATGGCTCCGCCCTCTACCCCGGATGGATCGAGTTTGCCAACCCACAGGTGAACATCTCCGACTCTCGCTACTTCGACGAGAGCGACATCCGCATCGACAACGCCACGCACACGCTCTATCTCACCGTGAATGACGTTGACGTACACGCCGCCGACCAGCTGGGCACCATCACCCTCGAAATGATCTCGCCCAACTTTGAGGGTATGTCCGGCACCATCAACGTCATGCGCGAGGACATGGAGGTCTTCACCGTGACCGCGGCCGCCGGCCAGGGCGGCACCATCTCTCCGAGCGGTGCCGTCGAGGTTGTGACGGGACACAGCCAGGTGTTCACCGTTGCTGCCGACGAGGGCTATGAGGTGGAAACGGTGACCGTGGACGGAGCCGCGGCTCAGCTAGCGGCGGACGGCACGTATACCTTTGAGAACGTGACGGCCAACCACACCATCGAGGTTGCGTTCAAGCGGGTTGATGACGGTCAGGGCGGCAATCAGAAGCCGGGCGGCCCTGGCTCCAGCACTGATCCGGGCAACAAGAACGACCAGTCCGACGGCTCTGCCGGCCGTGACAAGATTCCGGCCACCGGTGACGCGACCACCCCAACGCTGATCGCTGGATGTGCGGCTGCGGGCGTAGCTGCGGGTGCGATCGCAGTGAGGGCGCGCAAGCAGAACTAGCGCTTCACGTAGAGAAGTTTGAGGGCGGGTTGCCACAACGGCAGCCCGCCCTTTGTGCGTGGTGGTCGCACCCGAAGACCCTCATATTCCGATATAATCCGAAAAAATGTGTGCATACACAAATTCTCGGAATGGATTCGCATGAGGATACAACGGAGGGATTATCTCGATAAGCTCATAGCGAAGCAGGGAAATGGCCTCGTCAAAGTTGTAACGGGCATCAGGCGGTGCGGCAAGTCCTTCCTGCTCTTTGAGCTCTTCCACGAATACCTGTGCTCATCGGGCGTCTCGGAGGGGCAGATTATCGAGATCGCGCTTGACGACAGGCGAAACAAGGCCCTGCGCGATCCTGACAACATGCTCGCCTACCTCGACTCGAGGATGGTCGACCGTCAGACGCCTTACTACGTCATCATCGACGAGGTGCAGATGCTTGACGAGTTTGTCGACGTCCTGAACAGCCTTCTCCATATTCCGAATGTCGATGTGTATGTTACGGGGAGCAACTCCCGCTTCCTCGCAACCGACGTGGCAACGGAGTTCAGGGGCAGGGGTGATCAGATTCGCGTGCACCCCCTCAGCTTTGCGGAGTTCAGCCAGGCGCGTGGCCTCGACGCAGAACGCGCGTGGGACGAATATCTTCTGTATGGGGGCATGCCCTTGATTCTGTCTCAGGAGGGGGCAAGAGAAAAAGCAGTGTACCTCAATTCACTTCTTGATGAGGTGTACCTGGTCGACATTGTCGAGCGGTATGGCCTGAGAGGTGCCGCCGGCCTAGAGGAGCTGGTCAACGTTCTTGCGTCCAGCATTGGCTCCCCAACAAATCCAAACAGGATCGCTGACACGTTTGCGAGCGAGAGAAAGACAACGATCGACGACAAGACCGTACGGCGCTACATCGACTGCCTGAGGGATGCCTTCCTTCTCGCCGAGGCAAAGCGCTTCGACATAAAGGGAAGACGCTACATCGGCTCACCTTCGAAGTACTACTTTGAGGATCACGGGCTGCGGAATGCGTGCCTTAACTTCCGGCAGATCGACGAGGGCCATCTCATGGAGAACGTCATCTACAACGAGCTCATACGTCGTGGGTACAGCGTCGACGTAGGAAGCATCGAGACGTTCGGAAAGTCAAAAGAGGGCAAGACGATGAGAAAGCAGCTCGAGGTCGACTTTGTTGTAAACATGGGGAGTAGCAGGTGCTATATCCAGTCGGCGTGGAAAATGGACACGCCCGAGAAGATAGAGCAGGAGAAGAGATCGCTCCTCAGGCTTAAGGACGGGTTCAGAAGGGTGCTCCTTGTGAGTGAGACGGTGGCCAGTCATTACGAGGACGACGGCATCTTGGTCGCGGACGTCAAAAGTTTCCTGCTCAACCAGAACAGCCTGGAGGCAGCGCCCAGCGTCTAGCGACATTGTTGTGCCGCCTGCGCCAACCTGCCGCTCGTGAATTCACGGGCACGCGGCGCGGGCAGCGCGGTCCGTGCTCCCGCCCTGCTATCATGGCCTCAAGCACTAATGTCAGGGGGCCCACAAATGCGGCAGCGCGCGAGAAAAACCGGCACCGTCCGAGCCGTGCTCGCGCGGATGCGCCTGAGCATCGCGGTCTTTGTGCTGTTCGTGGCGCTGGCCGTGACCGGCGGGCTCATCCTGCGAGACACGCTGCTGCGCAACGCCAACGTCTCCAACACCGCCCTCTCGCGCTACTACGCATCGGAGACGGACAGCAACCTCGTCACCTACAAGGCGCTTCTGGGCTTTGGCACCACGTCCGTCGAGCAGCGCATCTACAACGACAACCCCTGGGGCTCCCTCCAGGCCTGGGCCGAGACCTACTGCCAGCGCATCCGCGACGTCCTCGGCGACGACAGCATCAACGTCTACGGCGTCATAGACGGCCAGGTCCTCAACGTGAGCGGCATCCAGCTTGCGGATGACTTCCGCCCCGAGGACCGTGCCTGGTACCAGGCGGCCATGGCGCATCGTGGCGAGCCCGTCTTCACGGACGTCTACGAGGACGTGCTCACTGGGCGCAGTGTGGTCACGGTCGCCCAGGCCTGTGAGACCGTGGACGCGGTCCTCGCCTTCGACGTCTACCCGGAGAGCTTTGAGTTTCGCTTTGCCACCTCCGACCTGCCCTCCGGCGTCTCCTACTTCCTCTGCGACAGCACGGGCGTGGACCTCTACCATCAGACGGACCTGCCCGAGTCCGACGTCCCCGCCTTCCTCGCGGACCTCGTGGCCCGCATCGACGCCGGCGAGCTGGACACCCACGACGCCTTCATCGTTGACTCCAACGGCGAGCGGCGCGCCGTCGACTACACCCGCCTCGCCAACGGCTGGTACTCCGTGGTGACCACGCCCTATGCGCTCATCTTGGGCGACCTCACCAACGTCTACATGGTGTTTGTTGCCATGGGGGCGGCCTTCCTCGTGGCGCTCGTGGCCATGGCGGCGCGCGACTGGCGCCGCAGCAAGGCGATGGAGCGCACCAACGAGACGGTCCGCGTGCTGGGCAACTCCTACTATGCCATCTATCTGGTCAACTACGAGGCGAACACCTACGAGATGATCAAGGGCTCGGACTACGTGCGCGCCCGGATCCCGGAGCGGGGCCCCTATCCCGCGCTCCTGCGCACCGCGAGCGAGGTCATCGAGGAGAACACCTTCCGCGAGTTCGAGGAGAGCTTCTCCTCCCAGAACATCCGCCAGCTGGTGGCCGGCCGCGTGCGCGACTACGGCGGTGACTTCCTGCGCAAGTTTGGCGAGAAGTACCGCTGGGTGAACGTCCGCGTGCTCTACGACGAGTCCCTCTCGCCGGACGAGGTGGTCCTCTGCTTCCGCGAGGTGGACGCCGAGAAGCAGCGTCAGCTCCGCGAGCGCCACTACCTTGACCAGGCGCTCGACACCGCGCAGGCCAGCCTCGAGGCCAAGCAGGCCTTCTTCAACAACATGAGCCACGACATGCGCACGCCGCTCAACGCGATCATCGGCCTCACCGAGCTCGCGCGGCGCGACACGGGCGACGCCGAGAAGACCGCCGACTACCTGCGGCGCATTGAGCAGTCCGGTCGTCAGCTCCTCACCCTCGTGAGCGACATCCTGGACATCTCGCGCATGGAGAGCGGCAAGGTCTCCTTCGCGCGCGAGCGCATGGACCTCGTGCGCACCCTCGAGGACACGATGTCCACCTTCGCCATTCAGGCCCGTGAGCAGGGCAAGGAGTTCACGACGGACGTCCAGGCGCCCGACCCCTGCGTCTACGGCGACCCCATGCGCCTCTCGCAGGTCATGAACAACCTGCTCTCCAACGCGCTCAAGTACACCAACCCCGGCGACTCCATCAGCGTGACCGTGCGCCAGGAGGACCGCGGCGACGTGGGCAGCTACAAGATCGTGGTGGCGGACACCGGCATTGGCATGTCGGAGGACTACCTGCCGCACATCTTTGAGCTCTACGCGCGTGAGCAGCGATTTGGAACCTCGCAGACCGTGGGCACGGGCCTGGGCATGCCCATCACCAAGAGCCTGGTCACGCAGATGGGCGGATCCATCGAGGTGGAGAGCCAGCTGGACGTGGGCACCACGTTCACGGTGACGCTGCCCTTCTCCCCCGCGCCGGCAGACGACCCGGCGGCGTGCTCGGCCACGCCGGCGGTTGCGGCGGAGCTCCCGGAGGGCGGGGAGGCCGAGGCTCTGCGCGGGACCTGCGTTCTTCTCGCCGAGGACAACGAGATAAACATGGAGATCTCCACGGAGCTGCTCTCCGGCGCGGGCGTCCGGGTGATCCAGGCCTGGAACGGCCGCGAGGCGCTCGACGCCTTTGCTGCGTCCGAGCCGGGCTCCGTCGACGCGATCCTGCTGGACATGAAGATGCCCGAGATGGACGGCTGCGAGGCCGCCCGCGCCATCCGCGCGCTCGACCGCGCCGATGCCGCCACGGTGCCCATCGTGGCCGTGACGGCCAACGCCTTTGCCGAGGACGTGGCCGCCACCACAGCGGCCGGCATGGACGCGCACGTCTCCAAGCCCATCGACTTCACGGTGCTCTGCCACACGCTCGCCGGCCTCGTGGCCGCGCGCCGGGGAGGTGCGACGCGATGACCGAGAAGAACGGCGCGCCCGCCGCCGAGACCCCCGACGCGACCCGTGTCCGCACGCTCAGGTACGGCATCGTGGTCCTTCTCGCCCTGTGCGCGGTGATCTTTGCCTCGATCACGATGTACGCCATCCAGGACAGCGACGGGACCATCGAGGACGTGAGCGGCGCCTTCATGGGCCAGATGAGCGCGCAGATCCGCCTGAACTTTGACTCCGAGCTGCGGCTCTATCGCTCCGAGATGGAGAGCGTCGCGCTCTCGGCGCTCTCGTACGAGCTGCGGCCCGGGGAGAGCGCGCTCGACGCCTTCAAGGGGCAGGCCGAGGGGCGCGGCTTCACGTACGCCGCGGTCTTTGACGTGGACGGCAACTCGGAGCGGCTCCTGGGCGAGGACCTGACGATCGACGACTTTGACGGCTTCGCGGCCGCCGTCATGGCGGGCGAGGACCACGTCACGGCGGGCGTCACGGCGTCGGGCGAGACGGTCGTCCTGCTGGGCGCGCCCGCGGAGCGCCCGATGGACGCCGGCGACGGCACGAGCGACCTCCTGGTCATGGGCGTTCCGCTGGACGAGGTCGTGCAGGCGCTCTCGCTAGACGTCTCCACGACCGAGGTCTACTCCCACATCATCCGCGAGGACGGCTCCTTCATCCTCAACAGCGGCGTCAACGCTGCGGACAACTACCTCGAGCTGCTGCGCGACAGCGAGGGCGTGGAGGGCGTGCGCTACGACATCACGGCCGACGAGCTGGCCGGCGTCATGGAACGCGGCGAGAGCGACTTCTACGTGGTCTACGTCAACGGCAGCCGCTACGCGAGCTACCTCGCGCCGCTGCCCGAGACCTCGTGGTTCATCGTGTCCGTCCTGCCCTACAGCGTGCTCCACGACCCCATCGACGGCCTGGTGTGGAGCCTCGTGGCCGTGGCCTTTGTGGGGTGCCTCGTCCTCATGGCCGCGCTCGCGTTCCTGTTTGTCCGCTACCTGCGCGTCCTGCGCCAGCAGATGGACGAGCTCGCGCGCGCCCGCGCCGCCTCGGAGGAGGCGAGCCGCGCCAAGAGCGAGTTCCTCTCCAACATGAGCCACGACATCCGCACGCCCATGAACGCGATCGTGGGCATGACGCAGATCGCGCGCGAGCGCCAGGGCGACCCGGTGGCCGTCTCGGAGTGCCTGGACAAGATCGCGGTCTCGAGCAACCACCTGCTGGGCCTCATCAATGACGTGCTGGACATGTCGCGCATAGAGAGCGGCCGCATGGAGCTCGCCGAGGAGCCGGTCTCCCTGGAGGACGTCCTCGAGGGCGCGGCCGCCATCGTGGGGCCGCAGGCCGAGGCGCGCGGCATCCGCTTTGACGTCGAGAAGGACCTCGAGTGCCGCACCGTCCGCACCGACGGGACGCGCCTGTCGCAGGTCCTTCTCAACCTGCTGTCCAACGCCGTCAAGTTCACGCCGGCCGGGGGCCGCGTCACGCTCGCCGTGGCGCAGGCGGCCTCGCCGCGCGGCGCGGGGTACGTGCGCACGACGCTCACGGTGTCCGACACGGGCATCGGCATGTCCGAGGAGTTCCTGGGCCGGATCTTCGAGTCGTTTGAGCGTGAGGACAGCGAGCGCGTGCGCAAGACCGAGGGCACCGGCCTGGGCATGGCCATCGTCAAGCGCATCGTGGACGGGATGGGCGGCACCGTGGAGGTGGAGAGCGCCCAGGGCGCGGGCTCCACGTTCCGCGTGGTGCTCGACCTGGAGCGCTGCGAGGACGACGGCTCCCGCGAGGGCTCCGTCGACGTGGCCGACCTCGCCGGCGCGCGCGTGCTCGTGGCCGAGGACAACGACCTCAACTGGGAGGTCGTGAGCGAGCTTCTGGGCGCGTGTGGGCTGGAGCTGGAGTGGGCGCAGGACGGCCGCGAGTGCGTGGAGCGCTTCTCGGCCAGCCCGGTGGGCCACTACGACGCCATCCTCATGGACGTGCGCATGCCCAACATGAACGGCTACGAGGCCACGCAGGCGATTCGCGCGCTCGACCGGGCGGACGCCGCCGAGGTGCCCATCATCGCCATGACGGCGGACGCCTTTGCCGAGGACCGCGAGCGTGCCCGCGCGTGCGGCATGAACGCGCACGTGGCCAAGCCGATCGACCTGCGCGAGACGCTGCGCGTCATCGCGCGCTGCCTGGGCGAGAGGGGGGCACGATGACGGGTGCGTGGCAGACGGCGGCCGTCGCGGGCTGGCTCGTCGCCGTGGCGGCGGTCGTGGCGCTGGTCGCGCTGCGGAGGCGCTGGGCGGCGGAGCTGGAGCGCTTCCGGGCGGTATCGGAGCGCGACGCGCTGTGCGGCGTCTACAACAAGGGCGCGCTCGTCTCGCTGGTGAACGACCTCTTTGGGCGGCGCGGCGCGAGGCTGCGCGGGACGCTGCTGCTCGTGGACATCGACCGCTTCAAGGACGTGAACGACGAGTTTGGCCACGCCGAGGGCGACGAGATCCTGCGCGCCGTGGGCGAGGCCCTGCGCGGGGGCTTTCGCGCGGGCGACATCGTAGGGCGCTTTGGTGGCGACGAGTTCATGGTATTCGCCGAGGGGCTCGTGGACCCGGCCACGATAGGCGAGAAGGTCGCGGCGCTGCGCGAGGCCGCGCGCGATGCCGGGCTCGCCCACGTGGGCCGCCCGGTCACCTGCAGCGTGGGCGCGCTCGTGATAGACGGGCGCGCGGCGACCTACGACGCGGCGCTGCGCCAGGCCGACGCGGCGCTCTACGAGGCAAAGCGCTCCGGGCGCGACCGCCACGTGACGCGCAGCTTTGAGGAGCTGGTCTGCCCGGCCGCCGGAGAGCGGCGCGCGGGCGTGAGAGGAGGGCGATCCGATGTCTGAGGCCGAGAGGCGCGGGCGCATGCTCATCGTCGACGACGAGGAGATCAACCGGCTGATCCTGGCCAACCTCTTCGAGGGCGAGTTTGAGATCGAGGAGGCGGCCGACGGCCAGGAGGCCCTCGACGCCCTTCTCGCCGCGCCGGGCGGCTACGCCGCGGTTCTTCTCGACGTCATGATGCCGCGCGTGGACGGCCTCGAGGTGCTGCGCCGCCTGGAGCCCACGGGCTTCCTGCGACGCACCCCGGTGTTCCTCATCACCGCCGAGCGCGGCAACGACGTGATGCGGGAGGCCTACGAGCTGGGCGTCATGGACTTCATTGGCAAGCCGATCGTGCCGTACGTGGTCACGCGACGGGTGCTCGCGGTGGTGGAGCTCTTTGAGGCGAGGAAGCGCCTCTCGCTCACGGTGGAGGACCAGCGCGTGCAGCTGCTCGAGCGCGCCGAGCGGATCATCGAGCTCAACCGGGGCATGATCGAGTCGCTCTCCACCGCGATCGAGTTCCGCGACGGCGAGAGCGGCCTGCACGTCCGCCGCATCCATGACATCACGCGGACGATCCTTCTGGAGACGCCCTTTGGCG
Source organism: uncultured Atopobiaceae bacterium (assembly GCA_963928085.1). GTDB lineage: Bacteria > Actinomycetota > Coriobacteriia > Coriobacteriales > Atopobiaceae > Thermophilibacter. The sequence continues at coordinate 400,856 of CAWVDR010000002.1, read as the reverse complement.
AGGGGCTCTCTGAGGAGGACGTGGACGACATCGCGCTGGCCTCGATCATGCATGACGTGGGCAAGATCGCCATCCCCGACGCGATCCTGTGCAAGCCCGGCCGGCTCACGGCCGAGGAGTTTGAGGTCATGAAGACGCACACGACGCAGGGCGCCGACCTGCTGGCGCGCATCCCGCAGATGCGCTCGCTGGGCGCGTACCGCTACGCCGTGGACATCGCGCGCCACCACCACGAGCGCTGGGACGGCCGTGGCTACCCCGACGGCCTGGTGGGCGACGAGAACAGCGTCTGGGCGCAGGTGGTGGGCCTGGCCGACGTCTACGACGCGCTGACGAACAAGCGCGTGTACAAGGCGGCCTTCACGCGCGAGGAGTCGCTGCGGATGATCTGCGAGGGGGAGTGCGGGACGTTCAACCCGCGCCTGCTCGAGTGCTTCCTGGAGATTGAGCCCGCGATCGCGCGCCTGTACGAGGGCGCCGGCGAGGAGGAGCAGAGATGAGGCTTGAGGTTCTGGACGCGGCCGGCCTGGACACGGCGGACGCGCTGGCGCGGCTGATGGGCAGCGAGGCGCTGCTGGGGCGGCTGCTGGGCAAGTTTACGGCGGACGAGAACTGCGCGAAGCTCGTGGCGGCGGCCGAGAAGGACGACGCGGACGCCGCGCTCGAGGCGGCGCACGCGCTCAAGGGCGTGAGCGGCAACCTCTCCATGACGAGGCTCTACGAGCTGACGGCGCGCCAGTGCGAGCTCATCCGCGGCGGCGACTGGCCCGCGGCGCGCGCGCTGGTGGACGACGTTGTGGCCGAGCACGACGCCCTCGTCGCCGCGATTGGCGACGCGCTGGCGTGAGACAAAGGGGACAGGTTCATTTGTCTCACAACCTTGCTTTGCGACGCTGGAAAACCAAGGTTATCCAATAACCTTGGTTTTCTGCTATGGTAAAGCAAGGTTATGAGGAGGAGCCATGGGGACGTACGAAACCGCATACTGGCTTACGGACGCATGGGGGATGAGCCGCTGCGAGTCCCGGAGCGGTGCGTACCACCCCTATCGTCCCGACATGATCGCCGGGTTCGTCCCGTCCTTCTCGGCCACTGCCGTCGCGTCCATCTCTCGCGCGGAGTCGGCCATTCGTGCCCTGAACGAGGCGTCTCCTCACCTGACGGACACCGAGCCGCTCGCACGACTGATCATGCGGGCGGAGGCCCTGGCCTCGTCTCGCATCGAGGGCCTTGAGATGCCCGCGGGCAGGCTTCTGGAGTTCGAGGCCCTCGACGAGCTTGGTGTGCCGCATCGCGTCGACGGGACCGAGGCGGCGGTCATCGGCAACATCGCGGCGATGCAGCAGGGGGTCGAGCGCGCGGCATCTTCGCCGCAGCTCACCGTTGACCTGCTGTGCGACATTAACGCCGCTCTTCTCGAGGGCACTGGTGCGGCCGGATACGCCGACATCCTCAGGACCGAGCAAAACTGGATTGGTGGCAACAGGATCAATCCTCTGGGGGCGGCGTATGTCCCCCCACGTCCGGAGCTCGTCTCAGGCCTCGTGGAGGACCTCGTGTCGTTCTGCAACACCTCAGAGCTCCCTCCGGTTGCGATGGCGGCAATTGCCCATGCGCAGTTCGAGACGATTCACCCCTTTGCTGACGGAAATGGTCGCACCGGGCGGACCCTGGTTCACGTCATCCTCCGTCGGGCAGGGCTTGCCCCGTTCGTGGTCCCTCCGGTGTCCCTGGTTCTGGCGACCGACCGGGAGCGCTACATCAGCAATCTCGCTGCGTATCGGACAGATGACGCCGGCGGCGAGACTAGTGCTGACGCGGCGGCAAGCGACTGGGTCGAGTACTTCTCCAACGCATGCGTCATCGCCTGTGAGCGCGCCTCGTTCTTCGAGGAGTCCATTGGTCGCATCCAGGATCGCTGGCGAGGCCTTGTCCATCCACGTGCAAACTCCGCGGCGGACCGCCTGCTGGACGTGCTCCCAAGCTCGCCAGTCATCAGCATCGAGTCCGGGGCACGCCTCACGGGAAGAAGCCGCGAGGCCGTGCGCCAGGCCGTGGCGACCCTGGTGGATGCCGGTGTGCTCTACCAGAGCGCCAAGAACCGCAAGAGCAACATCTTTGCCGCGCGGGACATACTGGACGCGTTTACCGCCTACGAGAGGTCGCTTGCCGTTCCCGGTGGAGACACGGCGGTCGAGAAGAACGCGCGACGCGTGCCGCAGCGTCCGCGGCGCTGGGGATAGTTGCCGGCGCAAGTCCGCCGACCTGACGGTCGGTCCCGGAGACGGGGCCGCCCCTTTGTCGTCCGCCCCCCGCCGTTCTTCTCGCCCGCTGCCCGATATGTGCGCAACGCGCCGCTTCCCCGTGGGTAAGGTGAGTGCATCGTGCACACACCCCGTTCGAGGGAGGCATCATGGCAGCTAAGGGAAGCGAGAAGGTCAAGAACGTGGTCCTTGTGGGCCAAGGCGGCGTGGGCAAGACCATGCTGGCCGAGGCCATGCTCCACCTGACGGGGCGTACCACCCGTCTCGGCGGCCACGCCGGCACCAAGCCCACGCTGGACTACGACGGCGAGGAGGGGGAGCGCGGCTTCTCCATCTCCACCGCGATTGCGCCCGTCACCTGGGAGGGTACGCGCCTGAACGTGCTCGACGCCCCGTGCTACCCGGACTTTGTCGGTGACGCCTACGCCGCCATGAGCGCGTGCGAGACGGCCGTCTTTGTCGTGGACGCCGCGAGCGGCCCGGGCACCATCACCACCCGCCTGTGGTACGCGGCCGAGGAGCTCAGCCTCGCCCGCGCGCTGTTCATCAACCGCCTCGACCGCCCCGACGCCGACTTCGACGTCGCCATGGCCGCGCTGCAGGACCGCTTTGGCTCCAACCTGGGCGCTGTCACCATCCCCATGGGCTCCGGCGAGGCCTTCAAGGGCATCATCGACGTCGTCCACATGAAGGCGCGCCACCTCGAGAACGGCAAGCCCGTCGTGGAGGACGTCCCCGCCGAGTACGCCGACGCCGCCGAGACCGCCCGCGCGCAGCTCACCGAGCTTGTCGTGGAGGCCGACGACGAGGTCATGATGAAGTATCTCGAGGGCGAGGAGGTCACGCAGGACGAGCTCGAGGGTCTTCTCGCCAAGGCCATCCGCGAGCGCGTCTTTGTCCCGGTCTTCTCTGGCAGCTGCGTGCGCGAGGAGGGCGTCATCTCCTTCATGGACGCCGCCGTGGCCTGGTTCCCCACGATGGCCGACTTTGGCCGCATCCCGCTGGTCAACGGCGAGCAGCTCGACATCTCCGAGGACGACGAGCGTCCCGTGGTCTTTGCGTTCAAGTCCCTCAACGACCCGCAGAACGGCCGCCTGTCCTTCCTCAAGGTCCTGGCCGGCACCATCACGCCGGGCATCGAGCTCACCAACGCGCGCACGCGCAAGACCGAGCGCCTGGGCCACCTCTACCAGATGTGCGGCCGCGACACCACCGACGTGCAGTCTGCCGCGGCGGGCGACATCGTCGTGGTGCCCAAGCTCGAGGCCATGACCGGTGACACGCTGTCCGTGACCGGCAAGGTCGAGGCCGCCGAGTTCCGCTTCCCCAACTCGCTCTATCGCATTGCCATCGAGCCCGACGCGCGCGGCACCGAGGGCAAGCTCTACGCCTTCCTCGAGAAGAGCGCCGACGCCGACCCCACCCTCAAGGTGGAGCGCGACGAGGACACCGGCCAGACCGTCATCTCCGCCATCGGCGAGGCGCAGGTCAGCGTCCTTCTCGACCGTCTTGAGGACCGCGCGGGCATCACCGCCCACACCGTGGCGCTCAAGATCCCGTATCGTGAGACCATCCGCCGCGTGGCGTCCGCCCAGGGCCGCCACAAGAAGCAGACCGGCGGCGCCGGCCAGTACGGCGACTGCTGGCTGCGCATCGAGCCCAATCCGGGCGCCGGCTACGAGTTTGTCGACGAGGTCGTGGGCGGCCACATCCCGCGCGGCTTCATCCCGGCGATCGACAAGGGCGTTCAGGAGACCATGCGCGAGGGCGTGCTCGCCGGCTACCCGATGATCGACGTCAAGTGCGCCGTCTACGAGGGCTCCTACCACCCGGTCGACTCCAACGAGATGGCGTTCAAGACCGCTGCGCGCATCGGCTTCCAGAAGGCCGTCGCGCAGGCCGAGCCCGTGCTGCTCGAGCCCATGGCGCACCTGCGCATCACCGTGCCCGAGAGCTACGCCGGCTCCGTGATGGGCGACGTCTCCGCGAGCCGCGGTCGCGTCGAGGGCATGGAGGCCGGGACCGGCGCCGCGGCCGGCGAGACCACCGTCGTGGCCACCATCCCGTACGCCGAGGTCACCGACTACGCCACCCGCCTGCGCTCGCTCTCGCGCGGCACCGGCGAGTTTGAGATGGAGATCAGCGGCTACGAGCAGGTCCCGCACGACATCCAGCAGCGCCTGGCGGAGGAGTACGCCGCCCGCCGCGCCGCCGGCGAGAAGTAAGGTACGACGCGTGTCGTGACCCCCACGCGGGCGGTCGGCCTTCGTGCCGGCCGCCCGTTTTTCTCGCCGCCAGCGGGGTAAAATGCCGCTAGGCGGCTATCACTTCCACAGAGGAGGAAACCATGCTCTCCGCAGTTCAGATCAAGCCGGATGTCTACTGGGTCGGCGCGCTCGACTGGAACGCGCGCGAGTTCCACGGCTACACCACCGAGGCTGGCATCACCTACAACGCCTACCTCATCCTGGACGAGAAGGTCACGCTGATCGACACGGCCAAGGTCACCTTCACCGACGAGCTGCTCGAGCGCATCTCCTCGGTGATCGACCCGTCCAAGATCGACGTGCTCATCGCCAACCACGTGGAGATGGACCACTCCGGCAACACGCCCACGATCAAGCGCCTGGCGCCAAACTGCCAGATCTACTGCTCCGCTCCGCAGGGCGTGAAGAACATGACCGCGCACTTTGGCGACCTGGGCTACAACGGCGTCAAGACCGGCGACACCCTCTGCATTGGCAAGCGCACGCTGGCGTTTGTCCAGACGCCGATGGTCCACTGGCCGGACAACATGGTCACCTACGACGCCTACGACAAGATCCTGTTCTCCAACGACGCGTTTGGCCAGCACTTTGCCAGCTCGGCGCGCTTTGACGACGAGAACGACATGTGCGAGGTCATGCACCAGGCGCACAAGTACTACGCCAACATCGTGCAGCCGTACCGCGCTCAGGCCGCGGCGGCGGTGAAGGCGGTGCGCGGGCTGGGCCCGGACGCGCTGGAGCTGATCTGCCCGGCGCACGGCGTGATCTGGCGCAGCCACGTGGAGGACATCCTCGCTGCGTACGAGGGCTTCGTGTCCGGCGAGGTGCAGGAGCGCGCGCTCGTGGTGTACGACTCCATGTGGCACTCCACCGAGAAGATTGCCCGGTCGCTGGTGGACGCCTTCCTGGCCGCTGGCGTGCCCGCGCAGCTCATGGACCTCAAGGAGAATCATATCTCCAACGTGATGGACGTGTTCATGGACTGCAAGTACGTGTGCGTGGGCTCGCCGACGCTCAACAGCCAGATGCTGCCGACCGTTGCCGGCTTCCTCACGTACATGAAGGGGCTCTCGCCCAAGAACGAGAACCGCGTTGGCCTGGCGTTTGGCAGCTACGGCTGGGCGCCGATGGGTCCCAAGAACGTTGCGGCCGAGCTCGAGGCGGCGGGCTTCCAGAGGCCCGTCGACACGCTTGCCGTGAACTGGATCCCCAGCGAGGAGCAGCTGGATGCCGCTCGCGACGCGGTGTCGGGTCTGATGGCCTAGGGGCGCTACGGGTAATAGAACCCAAACGTACAGGGGCCGCCCGTTTGGGCGGCCCCTTTTCCTTAACTTGCACGTAGCTGACGCGATTGAAAAAAACTATCGAACCAGGTCCAGCTATGGATCGCCCGAAACCACCTATCTTCGTGTAAACGGCGAGGGGAGGGTTCATGAGGGAGCTAACGGTCGGGTTTGAGTCGGCATTGGATTTCTGGCGGGCTGCGCGCGTTGCGGCGCCCGGGCGGGTCGTCGGGGAGCCGGAGGGAAAGATCTACGGCGCGCGCGAGCTCTCGCTCTCCGAGCAGGTAAGCCTTGCGTGCAACCTCTGCAACACGGAGCCCCCACTCGACGTCGTGGTGACGGATGCTGCACACAGGCATGCTCACATATCGTTGGTTGACCACGTGTGGCGCGGCCCCCTCGAAGGCGAGCACACGTTTGGTCTTGGGGACGGAATCGAGGTGTGCAGGTTCCCCGCCGTGTTTGTGCAGCTTGCGTTAAGTTGCGACGAAATCGAGCTCGCGGAGCTGGGTCTGGAGATGTCGGGCACATATGGCCTTCCGCCGCGGTCGGACGATGGGGTGGCCGAGAATCTTCGGCCGCTTGTTGCCCCGTCCGAGTTGAGGAGATATGCCTTAGCTGCCCGTGCGCTGGGGGTACGGGGCGCTGCGCTCGCTTGCCAGGCCCTGGAGCTTGTGGTTCCAAACTCAAACTCACCGCGAGAGTCTGACGTCGCGATTGCGTTCCAGCTTTCGCGCCGTCAGGGAGGACTCATGGTCGGGGGCTTTGAGATGAATCGGACGATCAGGCTTCCATACGCCCTGGCGGATCAAATTGGCCAGAGCGTGATCAAGCCGGACTTTTCCTGGCACAACGGAACTGTGGTTGAGTACGACAGTGAGCAGGAGCACAGCACCCCTGCTGCACGCGCCCGCGACGAGCGCAAGCGACGCGCGTACCAGTCGGTCGGGATGGATTGCCTGACGCTCACCAATGACATCCTCAGGAGCAACGAGCGCTATAACTGGTTTGCCGGAGAGCTTGAGCACAGCCTTGGCATCTACAGAAAAGGAATCAGCTCGGCCATGGCTGAACGCCGCAGGGAGCTGAGGGAGCGCCTCTTTGGACCGGAAACGGAAGAGGCCGCCCTGGCCGCTCTTTCGCTCGGATCGTGAGGGTGTCTCTGCAAAAACGGGTGCTCGTGATGAAAAAACGCAATCTGGTCTGCAAAACGGGCGTTCGTGATGAAGGAATTGGGACCGGAGGGCGCACCCGTCAGAGGCTCACGACAGATAACCCCAGATAAGTTTTGGCAGAGGTGGCGGCGTCATTGGCTCAGGTCGGAAAAGCTTCATCACGAACGCCCGTTTTGCAGACAGCATTGTCATTTTTCATCACGAACGGTCGTTTTACGGGACTGTGGTGAGACCCGGGGGTCAACGAGGGGCGTACCGTGCGCGCGAATGCGTGACCTGCTAAAATCTACCCATTATGTCGACGGCACCAGCGTCCCTGCCGCGACATGCATCTGTCATTCGACCGAGGAGGTTGCGCACAAGCGCATGGACGTAGCGATATCTATTGTGGTCACTTTCCTGCTCACGTTGGCCAACGGCTATTTCTCGATGTCCGAGCTTGCCGTAGTGAGCGCAAAGAGGGCAGTTCTCGAGCCGGAGGCTGAGGAGGGTGACCGCAAGGCGCGCGCCGCTCTTGACCTCGGCTCCAACTCCGAGCAGTTCCTCGCCACCATTCAGGTTGCCATCACGCTTGTGGGATTTGCGTCCTCGGCGTTCGCGAGCACCAGCCTCTCCGACCCGCTGGGCGGCTGGTTCATGAGCCTCGGCATGCCCGAGGGCATCGCCGTCCCCCTGGCGCCCATCATCATCACCCTCGCGGTCTCCTACCTCTCCATCGTCGTGGGCGAGCTCGTTCCCAAGCGCATTGCCCTCTCCGACGCGGAGCGCACGGCCAAGTCGGTCGCTGGCCCCATCCGCGGCTTCATGACCGTCGCCCGCCCGCTGGTCTGGCTCACCGCCAAATCTGCGAACGGCCTCTCGGCGCTGCTGGGCATCAAGTCCGCCGACGAGCGCGACAGCGTCTCGGAGGAGGAGATCAAGTACATGGTGGCCGACGCCGACGAGCTCTCCGATCAGGAGAAGTCGATGATTCATGAGGTCATCGAGCTCGGCGATACCATCGCGCGCGAGGTCATGGTCCCGCGCGTGGACATGACCGCCGTCGAGGACACGATGACCCTCTCCGAGGTCCTCGCCATCATGCGCCGCACCGGCTACTCGCGCATCCCCGTCTACCACGAGTCTGTCGACCGCATCGTCGGCATCGCTCACATCAAGGACATTATCAGCCCTATCCTCGATGAGGGCCGCGCCTCCGACCCCGTTGCCCGCCACGCGCGCACGGCAGACTTCATCCCGGATACCAAGGACATCATCCCTCTTCTCTCCGAGATGCAGTCCAGCCACGACCAGATGGTCATCGTCGTGGACGAGTACGGCGGCACGGCCGGTGTCATCACGATCGAGGACATCGTCGAGGAGGTCGTCGGCGAGATCGAGGACGAGTTCGATCCGGACAACAAGTACCTCACGCAGCTCTCCGACCGCGAGTGGCTCGTTGACGGCCGCTTCTCCATCGATGATGCCATCGAGCTCGGCTGGCCCGTCGAGGACTCCGAGGAGTTCGAGACCATCGCCGGCTTCGTTCTCGACCAGGCGGACAAGCTTCCGCGCCCCGGTGATGTTTTCACCAAGGATGGGTATCAGTTCCGTGTGCAGTCCATGCGCGGACGCCGTCTCTCGATGCTGCGCGTCGTTGCTCCCGAGCCTCCGATGGAGGCCGACGCTGACGACGCTGACGGAGAGAAGCAGCCGGCCCCCGCGAAGGAGTAGGCCCGCGCGCCGAGTTTCACTACAATGAGGGAAAAGGCAGGCCCCTTCGCGGGCCGCGACTGAGAGGGAGCCTCATATGGCTCAGCTGTTCGACTTCAAGAAGGTCACGATCGGCCCGCGCGCCCTCGTTGCCGCGGTGGAGCTCGTCCCGAGCGCACCGCTCCTGACCAGTGAGGACCCGGAGGCTACCGAGCTCGTCCTCGAGCTTCTGCCCGACCTGCGCGACCACGTCTGCCTCGGCGATGTGGCCCCCACCTTTGGGGAGGTCGCCCCGGACACCGAGCTCGCCCACCTGCTCGAGCATGTGACCGTGGAGCTGCTCGCCCGGACCGATATCGCCGGTGACGTCTCCTGCGGCCAGACCACCCAGGTTGACGAGCGCATCTACGAGATCACGCTGAGCTGCCCCGATGACGTCCTCGTCGTTGGGGCGCTGTCGAGCGCCGCTTGGATTCTGCAGTGGGCCTTCTCGGGCGGCGGTGAGCCGCGCCCCGACGTCGACGCCATCGTCGGCGGTCTCGTGGGCCTCGTCGAGAGTCTCTCCGACCAGGTCATCGAGGACGATGTCGTTGAAGAGGAGCCCGAGCCCGAGGCCGAGGAGGCTCCCGCCCCTGAGCCTGAGGTTGAGCTGGACCCGGAACCCGGGTCTGAGCCGGAGCCCGAGCCGGAACCGGAACCGGAACCCGAGCTCGAGGAGGCGCCCGTCCCCGAACCCGAGGTTGAGCCGGAACCGGAGCCCGAGCCCGAGGTTGAGCCCGAGCCCGAGCCGGAACCCGAGCCCCCCGCCCCGAGCACCTGGGACATGGACGACAACGTTCCGCGCCCCCATCTCGTTCGATAACAGGCGCGTCGCCCGCGCCAGACAAGTCCGCATCGACAGGAGGTACCAATGAACAAGAAGACGGTTGGCTTCATCTTTGGAAGCATCGTCGGCGCTGCCGCCGGCGTCGTTGCGGGCGTCATGCTCGCCCCGCGCTCCGGCGCCGAGAGCCGCGCCATGGCGGCCGACGCCATGAACGACGCTTGGGACTCCGCCGTTGACACCTACGAGCGCGGCGCCAGCGTCGTGACCGACAAGTTCAACGCCGTCCGTCCCACCGTCGACGCCAAGACCGACGAGCTCCGTGCCAAGGTCGACCTTGCCCGCGAGCGCATGGACCAGCTGCGCGACTCCCTCTCCGAGGCCGTCGCCACCGCGTCCGACCAGGTCAAGGACGCCGCCTCTGCGGTCGCCGACCGCGTCTCCGCGATGACCGACGCCGCCCCGGCCGCCGAGAAGGCCGCCGAGAACGTTCACGTCGAGGTCGTCGATGTCGACGAAGAGACCCCCGAGGCCTAGCGCGTGCTCAGAATCAGCTCTCTCACGGGCCAGCGCGTCCTTCTCTTCAAGAAGACGACCAAGGCCAAGGACGGCACGGTCACGGACAAGTACCAGAAGTTCGGACGCGTGCGCGCCGCGGTCTTCTCACCAGACGGGAAGCACGTCGCCGGCTTCGTGATCAAGCGCCCCGACGTCGCGGGCATGGTCAGGCGCGCCGACGCCTTTGTTGCGTGGGACTCCCTCACGCGCATGGACGAGAAGAACCTCCTCGTGTCACGCCCCGAGGACGGCCTGGACGACGCCGCGCTGACCCGCCTCGACCTCGACTGGGACCGCTGCATCATGTGGTCCGGCATGGATGCCAAGACCACGGAGGGCAAGCCGCTCGGCTACGTCTCGGACGCAGAGTACGACGAGAGGACCGGCAGGGTCACGCGCTTCTTCACCGCGGACGGCGGCATGGCGCGCGCCCTCATCGGCTCCTTCGTCATCGAGCCGGACATGGTCCGCGGCTATCGCGACGGGTTCATGGTCGTGGACGTTCGCGGTAGGGGCGTCGAGCTCGACGGCGGCCTCGCCGGCGCCGCCGGCGAGGGGTACGCAAAGGCCAAGGCTGGAGCGTCCGTCGTTGGCAAGAAGGTCGGTGCCGCGGCGGGCGAGGCCGTGGACAAGGGCTCGTTCGCGCTCGGCAAGGCGCTCGGCAAGGCCCGCCGCGCCATCGCGGACGCGACCGCACCCGAGGAAGAGCCGCCGGCCGTGCCGGAGGTGCCCGCCGCCAACGTCCGCGTGGAGAAGCCCGTGCAGCGCATCGCCGAGAAGGGCGCCGGCCCCGCAACCGCCAAGAAGGCCAAGCCCAAGACCTACGCGCCCGCCGCCAAGACGACGGCTAAGAAGCCTGCTCCCAAGAAGAAGCCGGCCCCCTCGACGGGCGACAAGGTCGCGCGTGCCGCCGGCAGGCAGCTCAGCGGCTTCGGCAAGATGTTCGGCGACTTCAAGGACGAGTTCGACAAGGCCAGCAAGTAGCACGAAACGTCAGTCGCACAACGCGGGGACGGGGGTATCGACCTCCGCCCCCGTTCTTGTGCGGCCCTAAACCTCCAGCACGCCGAGCAGCGCACGGTGGTCCGTGCCGCTCACCACCGCCGTCTCGAGGTCGCTCACCTGGACCCCGGAGCCGCGCCAGTAGACGATGTGGTCGATCTCGACCAGCGACGGCAGGTTCCCGGAGGGGTACGTCATGTGGAAGCCCTCGCCGGCCTCCGCGCCCGCGTCCACGAAGTCGAGGCCCAGCAGGTCGCGGAACTGCGCGTGGTCCCACGTGGAGTTGAAGTCGCCCATGATGAGGTAGCTGTGGCCGTACCCGGAGAGCTGCCCGATCACGTCCAGCCCCTCGTCCCAGAGGTCCTGCGCGCCGCGCACCGGTGAGTTGGGGTGCACGCTCACCACGCGCACGGCCAGCCCGCCGATCTCTACGGTTCCCGCGGGCATGGAGCTCGTCTCGATGGGCAGCAGGTTGCCCGAGACGTCGTCCATCGGCGCCAGGGTCCAGATGCCGTTGCGCCCGCCGTTGCTGATCGCGGACGCCTCGTCGGAGATCACGTAGTAGGGGAGCAGCTCATAGAGGCCGGCGGCGACGAGCTCGTCCAGGAAGCCGTCGGTCAGCTCCTGCATGCAGAGCACCTCGACGTGCTTCTCGCGAACCAGCGCCACCACCTCCTCGGCCGAGGCCCCTCCGTGCGCCGTGTTGAGCGTCATGACGCGGGCCACGTTGTCGGAGGGGTCGGAGACGGTCTGCGCCGCGGTCACCGCCGCGTCCGAGACGCCCTGCCGCGGCAGCAGGAACCCGGCGTGCCACCAGAGCATCGTCGCCAGCGCGAGGAAGCTCACCACGAAGAGCACCAGGCGTCGCCACAGCAGCGCCAGCACCAGGCACAGCAGGATCGGCGCAAAGAGCCACGGCACGAACGAGACCACCTCGGGCACGACCCTCCCGTCCGCGAGCCCCGCGGGGAGGCAGCGAAGCGCCATCAGGGCCAGAACACCCAGCATGACCAGCCAGAGGAGGAAGGAGAGGCACCCGTGCCTCGCGCCCCTGCGGGCGCGTGCGCGCCTCGGGCGAGAAGGACCCGGCGCCGCGGGCGTCGCCTGTTCGTACGTCCGCGCGTCGGGGACCGTGTCGCCCGTCAGCGGGGCGGCGGGCCGCGCCGCCTCCACGGGCGCGCTCCTCACGACCGTCGCCGCGGGCTCCAGCCACTCGTCGACCCGGCGGGACGCCTCCGTGTCCGACGCCGGCTCCAGGCTCGCCGTCAGGGCGGCCCACTCCTCGTCCGGCAGGGGCTCCCACCGGGCGTCGGTCCCCTCGGGGTCGAGGGGGTCGGTCTGAGGTTCGTTTGTGGGATGCTGTGCCATGAGGCCCCCGTTCGTTGACCCCCTTATCCTACCGAGGGCTCCGGGCGGCCCGAGCGCGGGCGAACGAACTCACAAGACCTTCGCGCCCCGCGACATGCTCCTTCGGCGAAGATGGGCGCGCGCGTGCCCGGGACCCTGCGTGCGTGTCATAATCTTACGAACGGATTATCACGCTCGCAGGAGGTAGTCGTGGCAGAGGCGGTACAGCGCGCCCGCGTGGGCGTTCTCGGCAGCGGCGCATGGGGCCTGGCGCTCGCGAGGCTCTTCTCGCTCGAGGGCCATGACGTCGTCGTCTGGTCAGAGTCCGAGCAGACGGTCGAGCGGCTGCGAGAGACCCATGTGATCCCGCTGCCAAACGACCCCGAGCTCCCCGCGGAGGTCGCCCTCACCACCAGCGTGGAGGAGGCGTGCGCCGAGAAGGACGTGGTCGTCTTCGTGACCTCCTCGCGCTTTGTGCGCGGCATGGCGGCGCAGGCGGCGCCGTACGTGCGCCCGGACACCGTGCTCGTCTGCGCGACGAAGGGCCTCGAGGAGGGCACGCTCGACACGATGACCGAGGTCATTGCCGGCGAGGTGGCCAAGGCCCGACCCGACGTCACCCCCGTGACCGTGGCGCTCTCCGGCCCCAGCCACGCCGAGGAGGTCGCCTTTGACATGCCGACCGCCATCGTGGCGGCGAGCCATGACGAGCGCGCCGCCCTGCTCGTCCAGGAGCTCTTCTCGGGCGACGTGCTGCGCGTCTACACCAGCAGGGACGTTCACGGCGTCGAGCTCTGCGGCGCCATCAAGAACGTGATCGCCCTCGCGTGCGGCATCGCGCGCGGCCTGGGCTTTGGCGACAACTCCTCCGCTGCGCTCATCACGCGCGGCCTGGCCGAGATTCGCCGCCTGGGTTCCGCGCTCGGCTGCGACCAGGAGACGTTCTTCGGGCTGGCCTGCACCGGCGACCTGGTGGTCACGGCCGGCAGCCTGCACAGCCGCAACCTGCGCTGCGGCAAGCTGATCGGCTCCGGGGTGCCCGTCGACGAGGCGGTGGCCCAGATCGGCGCCGTCGTGGAGGGTCTTAACGCGCTGCCCGCCGTCCTGGAGCTCTCCGCGCACTGCAACGTGGAGATGCCCATCTGCGAGATGGTGGGCAAGGTGGTCTCGGGCCAGATCGCGCCCGAGGAGGCCACGTCGCTGCTCATGAACCGCGAGCTCAAGCCCGAGGGCCCCGCCGCGTACGAGGCTTAGGAGCGCTCGCAGGGGAGGTTGCCATGCCCGTCGTCGCCGCGTTTGCCGTTCCGCATCCGCCGCTGATCGTCCCCGGGGTGGGGCACGGCCGCGAGAGGGACATCGCGGCGACCGTCGCGGCCTACGAGGAGGTCGCGCGGCGCGTGGCGGAGCTCGCGCCGGATACGCTGGTGATATCGAGCCCGCACGCGACCTCCTACCTCGACTACCTGCACATCTCGCCGGGGCGCCCACGGAGACTTCCACGACTTTGGCGACCGTGCGGACGGCTCAAACGTCTCCTATGACGTCGAGCTTGTCCGGGAGCTCGGGGACGCGGCGGAGGCCGCCGGCATCCCGGCGGGTACGCGCGGCGAGCGCGACGCGTGCCTGGACTGGGGCGTGCTCGTGCCGCTCCACTTCATCCAGGCGCGCTGCCAGGGCTTCAAGGTGGTGCGCATGGGGCTCGCGGGCCTCTCGCCGCTCGAGCACTATCGGTTGGGAAGGCTCGTGCAGGAGGCGGCCGCGCGCCTGGACCGGCGCGTCGTCTACGTGGCCTCCGGCGACCTCTCGCACAAGCTCGCTGCGGACGGCCCCTACGGGTACGCGCCCGACGGCCCGGTCTTTGACGAGGCCGTCTGCGAGGCGTTTGCCTCTGGGGACTTCCTGCGGCTGCTCACGATGGACCCCGGCCTCTGCGAGCGCGCCGCGGAGTGCGGCCTGCGCTCGTTCCAGATCATGGCCGGCGCGCTCGACGGCACGCCCGTCCGCGCGGAGCTGCTCTCGCACGAGGGCCCGTTTGGCGTGGGATACGGGATTGCCGCGTTTACGCCGGTTGGCCCGGAGGCATCCGATCCCGACCGCCGCTACGAGGGCGCCTACCGTGCCTGGCACGAGGGCGCGCTCGCGCAAACACGCGCTGCCGAGGACCCGTACGTCCGCCTGGCCCGCGCCTCGCTGGAGCACCGCGTGCGTACGGGCAGGAAGCTGCCGCTGCCCGCGGACCTGCCCGCCGAGCTCACGGACCGCCGCGCCGGCGCGTTTGTCTCCCTCAAGAAGGACGGCCGCCTGCGCGGCTGCATCGGCACCATCGCGCCCGTGCGCGCGAGCCTCGCGGAGGAGATCGTGGAGAACGCGGTCTCGGCCGGCTGCCACGACCCGCGCTTCTCGCCCGTGCGGGAGGACGAGCTGCCGGAGCTGGTCTACGACGTGGACGTCCTAGGCGAGCCGGAGCCCGTGGACGATCGCTCGGAGCTGGACCCGGCGCGCTACGGCGTGATCGTGAGCACGCCGGACGGTCGGCGCGGCCTCCTGCTGCCGGCGCTCGACGGCGTGGACACCGTGGACGAGCAGCTCCAGATTGCGGCGCGCAAGGGCGGCATCACGCTGGGCGAGAAGGGCGTGCGCCTGGAGCGCTTCGAGGTGGTGCGTCACCTGTGAGCGCCACGGCGACGTGCGACGTCTGCCCGCGGCACTGCCGCCTCGCCCCGGGTGCGCTGGGCGCGTGCCGGGCGCGGCGCAACGTGGACGGCAGCGTGGTGCCCCTGTCCTACGGGCGGGTGACCTCGCTCGCGCTGGATCCCGTGGAGAAGAAGCCCCTTGCGCGTTTTCATCCGGGCTCCTACCTGCTCTCCGTTGGCAGCTACGGCTGCAATCTCATGTGTCCGTTCTGCCAGAACCACCAGATCTCCCAGGCGGGCGAGAAGGACGTGGCGTGGCGCGAGCTCTCCCCGGAGGGGCTCGTCGCGCTCGCCGAGGAGGCGCGGCGCCGCGATTCGCGCACGATCGGCATCGCGCACACCTACAACGAGCCGCTCGTGGCGTGGGAGTACGTGCGTGACGCCGCGCGCCTCGCCCGCGAGCGGGGGCTCGTCACCGCACTGGTCTCAAACGGGTGCGCCGAGCCGGGCGTCATCGATGAGCTGGCGCCGCTGCTCGACGCGGCGAACATCGACCTCAAGGGCTTCTCGGCCGCCTTCTACGCGTCGTGCGGCGGCGCGCCGGGTTCGCTCGAGGCCGTACGGGCGACGATCGAGCGCCTTGCGGCGGAGCCCGGCTGTCATCTTGAGGTCACGACGCTGGTGGTGCCGGGCATGAACGACTCCGAGGGGGAGGTCGACGCCATCGCCGCGTGGCTGGCGAGCCTTCCCGGCGAGGTCGTCTACCACGTGACGCGCTACTTCCCGCACTGGCGCATGATGGACGTCCCCGCCACGCCCGTGGCCACCGTGCGGCGCCTCGCCGACGTCGCCCGGCGCCACCTTGCCCACGTCTACGTGGGCAACTGCTGAGGGGCCTCCGCCCGCTTAGGCGTGGCGGACCTCGTCGAGGTAGCTCGGGCGCTCCACGAGCGCGCCGCGCGCGTCGTCGACGGCCATTCGCAGCTCTCCCGCGCGGTCCACGTACTGCTGCAGCACGTAGCGCACGTCCTCGCTCTCTATGCCCATGATCAGGACCTCCGCCTCGTCCACGCCCGTGCCAAAGCGCTCCGGGTCGCAGCGGGACTCCGCCAGGTCCACGATCCGCTCGAACAGCGCCCGCTCGTCCGCCCTCACGGCGCCCAGGCGCACCAGCAGCTCGAGCTGCTCCAGCTCGCAGCCAATCTCCCACAGGCAGAAGAGCATCCGGTCCGCCGCGTCGCGATAGCGCGCCACCTCGGCGATCTCCGCGTTCTTCTCGCCTGCCGCCGATATGGCGTCGAGCAGGGCGTTTGCCTGCGTGTGCACCATCTGGAAGTGCAGCAGCCGCTCCGAGGAGACGATCGTGTCCACGCGCTCGTCAAGCGTCGTGCGCACGAGGTCCCAGCCCTGGCGCACCATGGCAAAGAGCTGGCGCACGTTGGCGGCAAAGAGGCGTCGGTCCGAGGTGGGCAGCACAAGGCGGTTGACCAGGCCCACGGTGATCACCGCCAGCACCAGGGAGCCGAGGCGCATGAGGGTGGCGTAGCCGTCGTCGATGGACACCGACGCCATGGTCACCGCGTAGGCCGTCGCAAAGAAGGCGGAGGTCACCGTCCCCGGCGTCGCCGCATAGAGCGGGGCCACGAGTATCATGCCCAGGACCATGATGCCGACCCAGCCCAGGTTGAGCAGCGCCACGGCATGCACGAAGACGCAGCCCAGCGCCGTACCCGCCATGCGCGTGCGCATGCGGCGCGAGCTCTCGTCCGGGAAGGGCTGCAGCAGCAGGTAGGCGTGGAGCACGTACCAGTAGAGGTGGTCAACCGGCAGCAGCAGGTTGGCGCTGCAGCTCACGGCCAGCACGACGCCGCAGCGCACCGAGAAGCGCATCTCAAAGGAGTCGAGCGTGGGGCGCTTGC
The DNA here is from genome assembly GCA_963928085.1 of uncultured Atopobiaceae bacterium. Taxonomy (GTDB): domain Bacteria; phylum Actinomycetota; class Coriobacteriia; order Coriobacteriales; family Atopobiaceae; genus Thermophilibacter. The sequence continues at coordinate 383,893 of CAWVDR010000002.1, read as the reverse complement.
GGAAGAGCGCCGTGCGGGCTGCGTGGGCGGCGGACATGTGCCAGACGCGCTGCTGCGGGTCGTCGGCGGTGCGCAGGATGAGGAGCAGCATGTTGAGGTAGCCCCGGCAGAAGATCCGGAAGCGCGGCTCGTCCACGTCCAGGCGCTCGAGCAGCACGCGCGTGCGGTTGGCAAGGACGGCGCGCCGTGCCGTGCCGGCGTTGGCGTCCACGACCGCGTCCAGCTCGCGCGTGAGGCCCGCGAGCTCGCCGAGAAGCGCCGCGTGATCGGCGCGGTGGCGGTCGCTCCAGTCGAAGTTGCCGGTGAGATAGGCCGTGCGCTGGGCGAGCGTGGCCATCATGTCGAGGAGGTTCACGGTGCGCGGGGGCGCCGTGGAGTCCTCGCGCGCGGAGTAGGCGAGCGCGGCGAACTCGCGGCGCAGGGCGAGCAGCTCGGCGCGCAGCGGCTCGTCGATGCCCTGCTCCGCGGCGCGAGCGAGGTCGTTGGCGAGGCGGCGCACGCACTCGTGCAGGCGCGCGCGGGCCTGCCGTCCGCGGTGGCGCAGCGCGCCGGCGGCAAGAAGGCCAACGCTCAGCGCGGCGCAGCAGGCGACGAGGACCCCCGCCTGCGTGGCGAACGACGTCACGAGGTTGCCGGGACGCAGCTGCAGGAACGCAAAGAGCATCGTGTAGGGGAAGTAGCGACGCGGATTGAGCTGCGACGACCGCATGAACACGAGCGCAAGGGGCATGGCCAGGTTCACGAGCACGCAGAGCGCGACGTTTTCCACCGCCACGCGCGCGCCCACGAGCGCGAGCGCGCTCACCAGGAAGAACCGGGCATACTGCGACGGTGGGTTGTACTTGGTGAGGCGCGTCTCAAAGAGCGTGGTGAACGGCGAGACCGCGAGCAGATACTGGTCGCCAAAGCCGAGCTGCACGATCCAGAACAGGGCGATGAAGAACGCGATGACGGGCAGCGTGCCCACGAGCTGGGCGCGCCGGTCGCACGTCCACCGTATGATCTTCTCGCGCGTCATGCCCCCATTGTCACACACCCATGGCCTGCATGACGAACATGATGATCGTGAGCACCGTCACGGCAACGATCGTGAACCACGTGAGCGCGTTCCAGGCGCGCCCGTTGGCAAAGCGGCCCATGACGTGCTTGTCGCTGGCAATGAGCACCATGAAGACGAGAAGCACGGGCAGCAGCACGCCGTTGATGACCTGGGCGATCATCATGATGCCAAAGAGGTTGACGTTGGGCAGCATGACCACCACGGCGGAGATTGCGATGACGGCGGTGATGATGCCACGATACGTTGGCGCCTCGGCCCAGCTGCGGTCCGCGCCGCGCTCCCAGCCAAAGGCCTCGCAGATCGCGCTCGACGTGATGCCCGGCAGCACGCAGGCCGCGAGGAAGGACGCACCCGTGAGGCCCGCGCCAAAGAGCAGCTCGGCGTAGTCGCCCACGAGCGGTGCCAGCGCGGCGGCCGCGTCCTCCGCCCCGCTCACGGTCACGCCGGCGGGATGCAGCACGGCGCCGGTGGTGAGGATGATGAACCACGAGATGACGCTTGCCGCCACGGCGCCCGTCACGGTGTCGACGCGCTGGTAGGGGAGGTCCTCCGCGTGCGCGTTCTTCTCGACCACGTTGGACTGCGCCAAAAACAGCATCCAGGGCGCGATGGCGGTACCCACGCTCGCCACCAAGAGCGACAGGTACTGCGGCGTGGCCTCCACGTGGGGGACCACGGTGTGCAAGAGGGCGTCACCCCAGTCGGGGCCGACCATGACACCGGCCACGATGTAGGTCACAAAGACGCACGCGATGGCGAGAAGGACCTTCTCGATGCGCCGATACGACCCGCTCATCGTGAGCAGCCAGATGGCGAGCGCCGCCACCGGCACGCTCACGTGGACCGGCACGCCAAAGAGCGCGAGCGCCGAGGCTATGCCCGCGAACTCCGAGAGCGTGACCGTGGTGTTGGAGACGAGAAGCGCCGCCATGGCCAGCGCGGAGAGACGCACGCCAAACTGCTCGCGGATGAGCGAGGCGAGGCCCTTGCCCGTGACGCAGCCCATGCGCGCCGCGGTCTCCTGTGCCACGATGAGCAGGAAGCACATGACCGGGACGGTCCAGAGCTGCATGAAGCCAAAGAGCGCGCCGGCGTTGGAGTAGGTTGCCACGCCGCCGGCGTCCGCGCCCGCGAGCGCGGCCACCATGCCGGGGCCCATCGCCGCGAGGATGCGGCGCGGCTCCAGTCGCGTGCGCGCGTTCTTCTCGTCCAGCGGCATCTAGAATCCCGACCCCACCATGCCGCCGGGGCCGGCGAGCGCGATCGCCGCGCCCGTGAAGACCGCGACGGCCACGACCATGGCGACAACGGACAGCGTGAAGCCCGAGGTCTCCTTGTTGGCCTCGTCACGCGCACGAAGGACGCCCAGGTAGAGCGGGGTAAGCGCAAAGGATACGAAGATGCTCGCCGCCGCGGCGAAGCCACCGGTCACGAGGGCGTCGCCAAGGCTGCCCTCGAAGAGCCCCGCCGTCGGAACCGCCGGCGACATGATCACGTTCATGAGGGCCACCACGATCAGGGCGAGCAGGACCGCCAGCGCCGCGCCCATGCCCACGCCCTTGAACGTGAAGCCCAGCATGGAGGGGGAGTCCTCGTCGTCGGGGTCGTTTTCCAGGAAGAAGTTGGTCACGTAGGAGATGGAGTCGTCCGCGAGCACGAGCGCCACGGCGAGCGGGATCGCAATGGTGAGCGTCTCGGCGAGCGTGAGGTGGCCGCCCACGGCCAGCGCGAGCGCCACCACGCCGAGCGCCCACAGGACCACCCACACGTTGCGGCGCACGAGCCAGATGAGCGTGCTCGCGTGGCCGGAGTCCTCGCCGTCCGCGGAGCCGCCGGCGACGCGCAGGTCCTCGGCGTGCTCCTCCTCCAGGACGTCGAGCGCGTCGTCGACGGTGACGATGCCCAAGAGGCGCCCCTCGTCGTTCACGACGGGCATGGCCAGCAGGTTGTACTTGGCGATGTCCTCGGCCACGTCCTCCTGGTCGTCCTCGGGGCTCGCGGTCACCAGGTCCGCGGTGGCAAGCTCCGCCAGGCGCGTCTCGGGCTCCGCCACGACGATCGCGTTCAGCGTGACGACGCCGGTGAGCTTGTGCTCCTCGTCCACGAGGTAGACGTAGCGCACGGACTCAAAGTCCTCGTCCAGGCCGCGCAGCATCTCCACGGCGTCGGCCACGGTGGCGTCCTCGGCAACGGTCGCCACCTCGGAGGTCATGATGCGGCCCGCGGTGTTCTCGCGGTAGCCGAGCAACTGGCGGATCGCGCGCTGCTCCTGGACGCCCATCAGGCGCAGGAGCTTCTCGGCCTTGTCGTAGTCCAGCTCGCTGACCAGCTCGGCCGCGTCGTCCGGGTCCATCTCGGAGAGAATGCGCGAGGCGTCGGTCTCGGTGAGGTTGCCCATGAGCTCGGCGGCCATCGCGTCGTCGTCGAACTCGGCCATCGCGCCGGCGCGCTGCTCGTCGTCGAGCTGTGCGAACACCTGCCCGCGCAGGCGCGGGTCCAGCCGCTCGATGATGTCGGCGATGTCGGCGGGGTGCATGTCGTCGAGCGTCTTGTGGGAGACGGAGAGCTTGACGTTGGAGAGGTCGCGCTCCACCAGGTCCATGTAGCTCCACGCGATGATCTTCTCGGGAAGGGGGTGGCCAAAGGTCTTGGCCAGGCGCAGCGCCACGCGCTCGAGGGCGGGGTGCAGGCTGCGCAGGAGACCGCGTGCGCCCACCTCGGCGCCCAGCAGGCGCAGCTGGGTGGAGCTCGTGTCCGAGAGCTTGAGGTCGTTCACGCGCACGACGCGCATGCCGTGCGTGTCCACGATCTGCTTGTTGAGGATGTCGCGGGCCAGGAGGACCTCGTCCGGCTGCAGGTATGAGAAGCGCAGGTCGGTGGCCACGACCTTGAGGCGGACCTCGGACTCGTCGTAGGTGTCCACGAACTTGCGCCAGGAGATCATGATGGGCGTGCGGCCGGGGCCCATGAAGGCCAGGCTCGTGATGCGGGGGAAGACCTCGCCCGTGGCGATGCCAAGGTCAGAGACCGTGCCGACCTTTTCGCCGTCGGCGTCAAGAACGGGGTTGCCCAGGAGTTGGGACAGGTAGATCATTCGTGCTCCTTACGTGCGTCGCGTTGGCGCGCCCGCTCGCGGGAGCACGCCGCAGGTCATCGACTGTGAGGTCGAGGTTTCATGCGGACCTTTCTCCTAGGTGGATTTGTCGGCTGTATTGTAGCCCAAGCGCGCGGCCGGCGGGCGAGAGGAACGTGCGCTAGAACCTCGTCCAGGGGAGCTCGCGCTCGGTACCGCCGCGCCCGCGTCGCGTCCGGACGCTCATGCGCGGGCGATAGCGCATCCCGCCGATCTTGTTGCCGGGGAAGCTGGTGACCAGGGCGTTGTAGCCGCGGACCTCCTCGTCGTAGGCGCGGCGCGCCTGCTCGAGGTCCTTCTCGGCCTCCGCGATCTGGCCCATGAGCGCCACGAGGTCGGGGTTGGTCATGAGCGCCGTGGAGCGCTCGGCCACGGCAAAGATCTCGCGAAGCGTCTGCGTGAGGGCCTGCGAGGCAACGATCTTATCGGCCGGCTGCTCCGCGGCGTCCACGGCGACGCGGGCGGAAGAGAGCGCGTCCAGCATCTCGCGGCCGTGCTCGCCGCGCTCCGCCATGGCCGCCTCGAGCGAGGTCACGAGCTCGCCTCGGCGCACGAGGGCGGCGTCGAGGACCTTCCACGTGGTGCGGCACTTCTCGTCTGCGCCCATGATGTTGAGGTAGGTGCGGGTGTACACCATGACCAGCGCGATGACGGCCAGGCCGACGAAGAGTATGACGACGATGGGGTCCACGGGCGCTCCTTAGGGCAAGCGTGCGCAATGGCGGAGGAGGAGGGATTCGAACCCTCGGAACGGGGGTTGCCCGCTCGACGGTTTTCAAGACCGCTGCAATCAACCACTCTGCCACTCCTCCGAGTGCGCGAGCACTAGTATCCTACCCCATGTGGGAGGTTGCCGAGTGCGGGAGGCACGCGTGGACGAGAAGAACGACGAGCAGTACATGCGTCTGGCGCTCGAGGAGGCCGAGGCGGCCGCGGCCGAGGGCGAGGTGCCCATCGGTGCCGTGGTGGTCTGCGACGGGCGCGTGGTCGCGCGGGCCCACAACCGGCGCGAGAACGACGCCGACCCCTCGGCGCACGCGGAGTTTCTCGCCATGGTCGAGGCGGCGCGGGCGCTGGGGCGCTGGCGGCTCACGGGGTGCACGGTCTACGTGACGCTGGAGCCGTGCCTCATGTGCGCGGGCCTCATGGTCAACGGGCGCGTGGACCGCTGCGTGTACGGTGCGGCTGACCCCAAGGGCGGCGCGCTTGGGACCCTCTACGACGTGAGCCACGACGAGCGCCTCAACCACGAGTTCGAGGTCACGCCCGGCGTGCTCGCCGACGAGGCGGCGGGGCTGCTGCGGGCGTTCTTCCGCGCCCGTCGCCGCCGCTAGCTGGCGCTACAGCACGAGCGAGCCAACGTAGACGAGGGCGGCCATCGCGGCCGCAAAGCCGAACGCGTACTTGGCGATCTTGCCCAGGATCTCCCCGTCCGCGCCCACGAGGCCGCAGGCGGCGCAGCCGATGGCGATGTTCTGCGGGGAGAGCATCTTGCCGGCGGAGATGCCGAGGGAGTTGGACGCCACGAGCCAGGTCTCGTTGACGCCGATGGACTGCGCAGCGTTGAGCTGCACGTTGCCAAAGAGGACCTCGCTCGAGGTGCCGGAGCCCGTGACGAAGGTGCCCAGCGCGCCCAGGAGCGGCGCCACGAGCGGGTAGAGCCCGCCGAGCGTCCCCACGAAGAAGGCGGCTATGCTCGCGATCATGCCGGAGTAGCCCATAATCTTGGCGCAGGCCAGGACGCCGAGCATGGTGACGATGGTCTTGGCCATCTGCTTGCACGTGTCGGCGAGCACCTGCAGGAGCTCGTGCACGCTGCAGCCCTGGATGACGCCGCCGATGATGCCGCAGACGATGATGATCACGCCGGGCGTGTCGATCCAGGTGAAGGTGAGCGTGGCGGACGGGTCGCCGGCGTAGATGTTGACCGTCGTGGCAACCGACGAGAGGGGCTCGTAGATCGCGGGGACGAGCTGGCTCGTGAGGAGCAGGGCCACCAGGATGAGGATGAACGGCGACCACGCGAGGATGATCTGGAGTGCGGGACCGCCGAATCCCTGGTAGTGATGGATGTTGGTGAGCTGGTACTCCACGGGTACCTCGCGGCCGCGTCGGGCGAGGGCAAAGAGGAACGTGGCGACGAGCGAGCAGGTCGCCGCCACCACGTCGGCGAGCGTCGGGCCCACGAACTGCGCCGCGGCGATCATGGGCAGGCCAAAGGAGAGGCCCGCGACAAGCGCGGCAGAGAGCGAGCCCCTGAGCGCCTTGGGTCCGTCGCCCACAAGAATGACCATGAGGATCGGGCAGGCAATCACGAACGGAAGCACCTGGATGGCCTGAACGAAGGCCAGCTCAAAGGCATTGATGCCGGTGATGGAGGCGAGCGTTGTGGTGGGGATGCCAATGGAGCCGAACATCGTGGGCACGCCGTTGGCGATGAGGCAGGCGAGAATTGCCGTGACTGGAGAGACGCCGAGCGCCATGAGCATGCTCGCGGGGATGGCGACGGCGGTGCCAAAGCCCGCCATGCCCTCGAGGAAGCCGCCAAAGCACCAAGCGATGAGCAGCGTGAGGATGCGCTTGTCGTCCGATACCGAGCAGAGCATGGCCTTGATCGTCTCCATGCCGCTCGTGTGCACGGTCACGTTGTAGGTGAACACGGCCGCGATGATCACGATCACGATGGGCCAGAGCGCCATCGCAAAGCCCTCGAGTGCCGCCGTTGCCATGTTGACGGGCGTCATGCCCCAGCCCAGCATCGCGCAGACGGCCGCGACGGCGAGTGCGCCGAGGCTGGCGAGGTGCGCCTTCATGTGCATGCCGCACAGGGCGATGACGAGCCAGATGATGGGGGCGAGGGCGAGGACAAACATGCCAAAGAGCTCGAGCATTGCGGTGACTCCAGAGGTCGTGCGGCCAGTCAGCCCCTTAATCTATCACTCGCACGCCCCCAGAGGACGGCACATTTCTAAAGGGGCTCGCTGCCTGACCTAAGGATTTTGAGATAGGGCTCATAGGTAAACATTCGGTACCGCTTCTTTGTGCTGTCACGCTGCGCGAGTATCCCCAGATCGGCCATCGCTCGGATGAGGGAGTTGGTTCCCGAGGTGCTGAGCCCCAGATGCTCTGCGACGTAGGACGCATCCACGATGGGGCTGCCCTCAAGAAGCTGCAGGAGGCGCAGCGCGTTTGCCGAGCCGCGCCCCATCGACGAGAGCACTAGGCGCTCCGTAGAGGCGTGAAGCTCCGCGAGCGCTCGCATCGAGTCGCGCGCGTCGAGGGCGCTTTCGAGAAGGCAGTCGCAGAAGAATGCGATCCACCCCTCGTAATCGCCCATCTCGCGCACGCCTCCCAGGCGGTCGTAGTACTCCGAACGACGACGCTTGAGCTCGTAGGAGGGGTAGAGCACGGGTAGTTCGAGAATGCCGTCGTTCATGAGGGAAAGCGTGATGAGGAGCCTCCCGATTCTGCCGTTGCCGTCAAGGAAGGGGTGGATGGTCTCAAACTGATAATGGACGAGCCCTGCCTTGACGATGGGGTCGAGCGTGTGCTCCTCGTTGAGGAATGCTTCGAGGTCAGATAGGGCATCCCTCATATCGTCGACGTTGGGGGGCACATAGGCGGCCTCGTTGAGGGTGCATCCATTTGGGCCGATCCAGTTCTGGGAGGTGCGGAGCTCGCCGGGGTGCTTCTCGGATTCACGGACGCCCTCAAGCAGGGTCTCGTGCACCATCCGCAGGAGGCGGGTGCAAAGCGGCATGGACCCCATGAGCTCAACGGCTCGCTCTGTTGCCGAGACATAGTTGATTACATCCTCGAGGTCCCTGCTCGCATTCTTCTCGTTCTCTGGGTCGAGAACATCGTCAAAGGTGCACTGGGTTCCTTCAATCTGGGAGGAGAGGAGCGCCTCTTTCCTTACGTACATGGTGAGATACATGCCCACGTTTGGAATGAAGCGCGCCATGCCTTGCATTTCGCCGAGAAGTGCGCGGCAATCAGAAACCGCGCGCTGGGCGCTGTTGCTCAGGGACAGAGGCAGACAGCTCTGAAGACTCGAGGGGAGAAAAGATAGGTAGGCAAGCTCTCCGGAAAGATTGCGTCGCAAGCCTCCCTGTCTTCCGGGGCGAATGGCGTCCAGCATGAGTCTCCCTAAGAGCGAATAAATGGATTAAAACGTTCTTAAAATATAATCCTGACCTCTAAGAACACGTTCGCGTTCTTAGAGAGACCACAGATTCTCTAAGAACGAATTATCAATCTAAATCGCTCTTAGAGAGTCGCGTTGGCGCCGCTAGACCACCTGGAAGACGAAGAAGTCCAGATAGTGGCTCTCGGGGAAGCCCCAGAGGATGGGGTGGTCGGGCGCCTGCTGGCGCTCCTCGACCTGCTTGAGCTGCACGTTGGCCTGGTGCGCGGCCTCGGCGATCGCCTTGGCGAGAAGATCGCGTGTCATGAAGTGGGAGCAGCTGCAGGTGGCCAGGTAGCCGCCGCGGGGCAGCAGGCGCAGCGCCTGGTAGTTGATCTCACGGTAGCCGCGCGCGGCATGGGAGACGGTGCCGCGGCTCTTGGTGAAGGCGGGCGGATCCAGCACGATGAGGTCGAACGGGCCGCCCTCCTCGCGCAGTCGGGCGCGGTCGCGGGCGAGCTCGGGCAGGTAGTCGAGGACGTTCGCGCAGGTGAAGTCCATGCGGGCGTCCAGGTCGTTGAGGCGGGCGTTCTCGCGCGCGAGCTCTATTGCGGTGTCGCTCACGTCCACGCAGCGCACGAACTCGGCGCCGCCCGCGGCGGCGTTCAGGCCGAAGGGTCCCACGTGACAGAAGCAGTCGAGCACGCGGTGGCCGGCCGCGATCTCGCGCACGGCGCGGCGGTTGTACTTCTGGTCGAGGAAGAAGCCGGTCTTCTGGCTGTTCTCGAGGTCGAGGTCAAAGCGCAGGCCGTTCTCGCGCACCATCAGACGCGCGGTCTCCGGCGCGGGCAGCCCGCCCCACCAGCCCTTGCACTGCGGCAGGCCCTCCTTGGCGCGCGAAGCGCCGTCGTTGCGCTCGTAGATGGCGTCGATCTTCTCGCCATCCGCGGCCAGGGCGTCCACGAGCGCGCGGTACATGACGGGGCGCAGGCGCTCCATGCCCACGGTGCCCACCTGCGTGACCAGCACGTTCTCGTAGCGGTCGGCCACAAGGCCCGGCAGGCCGTCGGCCTCGGAGAAGACCACGCGGCAGCAGGTGGTGTCCGGCTCGGCGCCGGGCAGGCCGCGACTTCCCATGGTCGCGCGGCGGTGCTGCCAGGCCCACGTGACGCGGCGCGCCCAGAAGGCGTCGTCAAAGCGGTCGTTGGCGTTGCGGCTCACCACGCGCACGCGGATCTTGGACTCCTGCGAGAGCAGGCCCGCGCCCTGCCACGTGCCGTTCTCCTCAAAGACGTCCACGATCGAGCCGTTCTCGGCGGGCTCCGCGGAGATGACCTCGCCCTCAAAGACCCACGGGTGACCGCCGGCGAGCGCTCGCGCCGCCTTGCGGGTGACCGTGACGCGTGGGTAGGGACGTGCCTGCTTCACGTTCTTCTCGCCAGCCCTAGTAGTGGCGGCCGTAGCGGCCGCCGGCGATGCCGCGGCCGCGGCTGCGCGAGCCGGCAAACATCGTGCGCGTGGAGCGCTTGGTCGGGCGGTCCGCCTGCGGCACGATGCGGCCGGAGTCGTAGGTGAAGCCGTCGAGGTCCCACACGGGCACGAGCTTCTTGGTGAAGTACTCGATCTCGCGCAGGGGGCTGATCTCGTCCGGCGCCACGAAGGTGTAGGCGTGGCCGGTGGCGCCCGCGCGGCCCGTGCGGCCGATGCGGTGCACGTAGTCCTCCGGGTCCATGGGGACGTCGAAGTTGACCACGGCGTCGATGCCGGAGACGTCGATGCCGCGGCTCATGACATCGGTTGCCACCAAAACCTGGACTTTGCCCTCGCGGAACTTCTCGAGCGCGCGCTCGCGGGCCTTCTGCGGGCGGTCGGCGTGCATGACGTCGACCTTGACGCCGGCGGCCTTGAGCGTCTTGGAGACGTCGTCCACGCGGTGCTTGGTACGGCAGAACACGAGCACGCGCTCGGGCTTCTCGCCCGCCGCGCCGCCGGTGTCCAAGAGCGCGCGCAGAAGCTCGGTCTTCTGGCCCTGGGTGACGGGGCAGAGGTGCTCCTCCACGGTGTCCGCGGTCTCGCCCACGCGGGCGATCTCCACGGTGGCGGGGTCGGTGAGCAGCGCGTCGATTGTGGACTTGATCGACGGCGGGATGGTGGCCGAGAAAAGCAGCGTCTGATGCTCGGCGGGAAGCGCGTGCATGATGCGGCGCACGCTTGGCCAGAAGCCCATGTCCAGCATGCGGTCCGCCTCGTCGAGCACGAGGACCTTGACCTGCTTCAGGCTCACGTGGTTGTGCTCCATGAGGTCGATCAGGCGGCCCGGGGTGGCAACGAGCAGGTCGCAGCCGCGCTCGAGCTCCTTGATCTGGCGGTCGAACTTGGCGCCGCCCATGACGATGACCGCGCGCTGGCCGGTCTTCTCGCAGACCACGGAGACGACCTTCTCGATCTGTGCCGCGAGCTCGCGCGTGGGCGTGACCACGAGCGCGTGCGGTCCCTTGCCCTTGGCGCCGGCCACGAGCTGCAGCGCGGGCAGCGCGAAGGCCGCGGTCTTGCCCGTGCCCGTCTGCGCGGAGGCCACGATGTCGCGGCCCGTGAGGACCACGGGGATGGCCTGCTCCTGAACGGGGGTCGGGGTGGTGAAGCCGAGGGCGTCCACCCCGGCGAGAATCTGCTCGTTAAGCCCGAGCTCGGCAAATGTAGTAGTCATAACGTCCAGTATAGAACATGTGCGTCGGGGCTGCGGCTGCCTGTCCGCCGCGCCGCCCTTCAAAGGTTGGGTACTTTTCTCTGATCCCCGTAAGTACTGCCCTGCGGGTGCCAATTCTCTACCTGCGCAAACCGAAAGCTCTCGGCGTCGGATACTCACGATGGCCGCGAAAAAGTACCCAACCTTTGAGGGGGCGGCTCCGCGCCGTATACTGAACGGGTTAAACCGCAGAAACGGAGTCCGCATGCCCATCAACATCCCCGACGGCCTGCCCGCCAAGACGATTCTCCAGCAGGAGCGCATCTTCGCACTGGAGGAGGAGGTGGCCAGCCACCAGGAGATCCGCCCCCTGCGCGTGGCGATCCTCAACCTCATGCCCACCAAGATCGAGACCGAGACCCAGATCCTGCGCCTCATCTCCAAGTCTCCGCTGCAGGTGAGCTGCGACTTCATGCGCGTCTCCACCCACGAGTCCACGCATGTCTCTCAGGACCACCTGGTGAAGTTCTACGACACGTTCGACTCCTTCCGCGACAAGAACTACGACGGCCTGATCATCACCGGCGCGCCCGTGGAGCACCTCGAGTACGAGGACGTGGACTACTGGGACGAGTTCTGCGAGATCGTGGACTGGAGCCAGGAGCACGTGTTCTCCACGATGTTCTTGTGCTGGGGCGCGCTCGGCGCGCTGTGGCACCTCTACGGCATTCCCAAGCGCCAGCTTGGCGCCAAGCTCTTTGGCGTGTTCAAGCAGCGCCTCTGCGACGAGTACAGCTTCCTCACCAACGGCTTCGACGAGGTGCACTACATGCCGCACAGCCGCCACGCTGCCATCGACACCGGCGCGCTGGCGGAGCACCCCGAGCTCTGCACGCTCTCCGAGGGCTTCACGAGCGGCCCGTCGCTTCTCGCCACGCGCGACTTCCACGAGGTCTACGTGACCGGCCACTTTGAGTACGGCCGCGACACCCTGGCCGACGAGTTCTGGCGCGACTTCCACAAGGGCCTGCCCATCCGCGTGCCCGAGAACTACTTCCCCGACGACGACCCCGAGCAGCAGCCGCTCTTCACCTGGCGCGCGCACGCCAACCTGCTCTACCGCAACTGGCTCAACTGGGTCTACCAGATGACGCCGTACGACCTGGATGAGATCCCGGCCGCGATCGCGGACCTGCGCGCGCGGGCCACGGCGGCTACCGGCCACGTGGACAAGTTCTAGGCGAGGCGCCGCCCGGCGCGGCGTGCGTAACCTCGCGTTACCAGTAATCCCCGCTTACGTACGCCGAGAAGCGCGCGTAAGCGGGGATTCTTAGCAAAACGGACACGTTTCCCCAGTTACGCGCGCTTCTCGGCCACCCGCAGCGTGCGCAATCTCGAATTACCAGTAATTCGCAGCTGCGCGCGCTGCCAGATGCTCGCGAAAAAACAGCCCCTCTTTCGGACGGTCCCGGACGGGCTGGGACCAAAATGCCGAAAGGGGTAAAAATGCCAGTTCAGTCGGGTAGGGAAGCCTCCGGGCGCTTCTCTAACCCCCGCCTTGCCGCCCGGCTTCCGGGCGGTACAGCATGGGGAGGGAAGGGGGCGCCGATGTGGAGACGATCGGAGGTCGAGCAGCTCACGGGGCTCGGCCGGCACACGATACAGGACCTGTGCAACCAGAATACGAGCCGGGACGGGCTTGGCTTCTGGAGGCCCGCTGTGATGAAGCCGGGATACTCGCGCTTCGACGAGGGCGACCTTCTTGCGTTCTACCTGGTTCGCCAGCTCACGAAGGTGGGGTTCACGCCGGCCGAGGTCGGACCGGTCGTCCTGGATATGGCCGAGAGCGACGACGCGTTCGTATGTGCGCTTCGCAAGCGTGCATACATCTTGGTTGATCAGCGGTCAGAGATTGATGCGCAGGTTGCCGCGCTGGAGCGCTTTGAAGAGGCTGCTGTGGGCAGCGCGCCAGAGGAACGCCTTTATGCCGTCATGACCGGTGAGCTCGCGGCAAGCGCGGAGCGCGCGGTCAATGCCGCGGCGTTTGAGCTTAGGGCACCCGATTCGGCGCGCGAGCGGGCGCATTCACGGCTCGTGGGGGCGGCGCGCGATCTGGTTGCCGTCATCCGGGGCGAGGTCGTTGGCGTCAGCGTCGACGAGGCCGAGGCGTGTCTGACAGCGGGGTGTGCTGCGGAGGGGACGCCGTGCGAGCAGGCTCTCCTTGCTCGTGCAGTTGCACGCTTCCTGAGTGAGGCGGAAAACGGCGTTCCGGTCGAGCTTGCCTTTGGTAGGGGTTCGTTCGTGCGCCTGAGACAGGCGGCCCCGGCCTGCGCGCCGGCGTCGGAGTAATAGAAGCCGAGAAGTACGATCAGATTGGAGAGAGACATGAGAAAAGGTTGGAAGCTGGCAGTTGTCTCGATGCTGGGACTTGCGCTTGCGGCGTGTTCTGCCGGAGGTGCCGGAGGGACAGTTGCTCCCGAATCCGCGGGAGATGCCCAGGTTCAGGAGAGTGCCACGCCCGCAGACGACGCGATAAAGGTCGAGCAAATTGACTACGAGGTGAAGGACGGCGTTGAGAACGGGTATCGACGGGTCCTGTTTGGATACACGAACAACAGCGACTATACGGTCGTGAGCGTTGAGCTGCTCATGGACATGCCGGAGGACGTGGAGGACGAGGAGCTCGAGTCGGCCTTCTCCGACCTCATTGAGCAGGACTACTATACGGTCGAAGATCTTCATGACATCAAGATGGGCTGCGACAGCACGTTTGCCGTCGAGCCCGGGCAGACGTCCGGCGATCGTGCGGCAACGTACGGCATGGTCTATGTCACCAGCCTGGAGCAGTACGAGCTCATGGAGCCGGACATGTTGACGATTCAGTTCCTGCATGACGGGGAGATCTACGAGGAGTACTACGACTACAAAACCGGCTCCTACACGCTTTCTTCCGACGTAATTGACGCCGGCCAGTGGGGAGAGGGTGAGCTCGCCGAAGCGGTTCCGCGTCCGGAGGACGCCCTTGTCGTCGACGTGAGCGACCGTGAAACGCAGTTCTCATTCGAGGTTGCGTGCATGACGACCGAGGAGTTTGAGGACTATGTTGCGGCGGTCAGCGATGCGGGATACACCGTTGACGTTGCGGAGACCGATACCACGTACTACGCGGACAACGAGGAGGGGACCTACCACATCGACCTCATGTATTGGGACGAGAGTGGCAGGCTCGACGCATACGTCAGCTACGTTGAAGAGTAGGCGGGTGGGCCGAGAAGCGTCCGAGCCTAGAAATCAATGAGATCGCGCACGGGCACGTCGAGCGCGCGGGCAATGCGAATGAGCACGTCGATTCCGACGTCGGCCGCTCCTATCTCGATTTTCCAGAGATAGGAGCGGCTCGTGCCTGTCATGAGCGCGAGCTGGCGCTGCGTGATGCTGCGCCTGGTCCGTTCAGCGACGATTCGCGACCCGAGGGACTGCTTCTCCTTTGCGTTGTCCATGCCGCCAGAATAGGAGCGCTATCATCAAGCAGTGCTCTCTATAGAGAGCATCAACAGCGAATGACAAGCTAGGAGGGGTCACCGTGGCCATCAAAATTTCGGATGCAAAGATTAAGCTTGCCAAGGTCGGAGGGGCTTGCGCGGCGGTTGGTCTGATCGTTGGCATCGTGGGCACGCTGTTCTTTGCCAACTACAACCCGCCCGACAAGGGTGTGCCGGAGAACGCTTCCGTCGTCTTTGGACGCATCGTCGAGCAGAACGAGCTGGTCTCGGTCTCTCAGGACTACAACATCGTGGACAAGCAGTCTGACTCCAGCTCGTTCTTTGGCCTGTTCGACCTGCCCTTTACGAGCAATAGCTTTTGGTATCGCTATGCGGGGACGATAAAGGCGGGTGTCAACCTCGAGACTGCGGAAATCGATGACCAGGGTGACGCGGTGACTATCACACTGGATCCGGCGTACATCATTTCCAACACTCCCGACATGGATACCTCGGGGGTGCTCGAGGAGAACAACAACGTGCTGAACCCCATTCAGGTGGGTGACGTCGACGAGTTCCAGCGCTGGTGTGTCGAGCAGAGCGAGTCTCAGGCGATCGAGGGCGGCCTGCTCGAGGAGGCTCAGACTCAGGCAGAAGCTCAGCTCTCCCAGCTGTTCTATGCGGCGCTTGGTGACGAAGTGAGTATCACGTACGTTTGGCGTGAGACCCCGGCGGAGGTAGAAGAGTAGGTGAGGCCGCAGTTGATGACACTTCAAATTAGGCATCGTCAGTGGCAAGGAATAAAATGAAGCTGTATGCGTCAAACTGCTAGATGGTACCTTTCGTAAGGAGGCTCCCCATGTCCGCCTGCCCCAACTGCGGCCACGATCTTATCGCGACGGCGAAGTTTTGTCCCAACTGCGGAACCAAGATCTCCGAAGCATCTGGCGAGCCCGTACAAGAGGAGGGGCTTGCTGTTTTAGCGGGGGCCCAAAGCGAAGACTCGCTTTACGATGCGGCCATCGGCATGATTGCCAAGGTCTCTCAGCTGTCCATTATTCGGGGCAATCGAGACGAGTTTCTCCGCAAGCAGTTTGCGAAGTCGCCATATCTTGATGAGATTCTCGAGCATGGCCCCCAAGCTGTGTATTCGCCGGACGCGTTGCGCAAGAAGGCGGATGACGTTATCAATGAGTGCACCACCAAGACGGCGGCAGTGAGCTTTGTCTCCGGATTGCCCTCGAGCCCACTTACTATGGTTGCCGCCGGCGGTGCGGATGTTGTCCAGTATTTTGGCTTCGCAATTTATCTCGCTGAGCGACTGGCGTACCTGTTTGGCGAGGACGACCTCTTTGAGGATGGTTCTACTGAGATGCCCGAAGAGGCCAAGATTAGAATTCTTGCGTATTTGGGCGTCATGTTCGGAGCCGGCGGTGCTGCGCAGCTGGTAAAGGTGACCTCTGAGGCCGTCGGTAAGACGGTGGGCAAGAAGGTTGCGGCAAAAGCTCTGACAAAGACTACGTGGTACCCGCTTGTCAAGAAGGTTGGAGCGCTCGTCGGGCAGAAGATAACCAAGAAAACCGTCGAGAAGACCATTACGAAAGCGGTGCCGGTGGTCGGAGGAGTTGTCTCAGGGGCCATCACGTTTGCGACTTTTCGACCCATGGGTGGACGTCTCGCTGACGTGTTTACGCAAAACCTCAAAGGGGACTTCATCACAGACGGCGATCTTGAGCTGAGCGGGGAGTTTGCGGAGCGACTTGCGGCAGCAAGCAAGGGAACAGTTTAGCTCTGCATGATGTCGTCCGCCGCTGGGCTAGACTAAAGCCGTTACCCAACGGAAGGGAGCACCATGAACGAGCTGCAGCCACGGCGTGAGAGCGGGATGTGGGCGGCGGGGCCCGTGTCGCCCGGGGTCTACGACGGCGGCGAGCTCGTCTACGAGGAGTCTGCCGGGCTCATCGAGAGCCATCCGGCCGCGCGCTTTGCCCTTATCGGCCTGCTGATCGTTGCGATTCTGGTCTCGGTCCTGCCGGCGCGCGAGCACTTCTCCGACCCGTCCGCCTACCAGACGACCATCCAGACGCTCGACGAGAAGAAGGCCAACGTCACCGTCATGATCGCCGTTGCCATGGGCGCCTCCGCCGGCATCACGCTCATCCCCGACGACACCGGCACGCCAATCGCGGACAAGCTCGCCGACGTCGCGGGTGACCTTGCCATCGTTCTCGGCGCGCTCTATCTCGAGAAGTACCTGCTCACCGTCTTTGGTACGGCGGCGTTTCTCATCCTCATCCCCGCCGCCTGCCTGGCGCTGATCGTATGGCTCGCGCTGTTTGACCGCTTGCCCATCGCCCGGGTCTTCCCCAAGATCGCCGCGCGCCTGGCACTGCTCGGCCTCATTCTGGTGATCGCGGTGCCGGTGAGCACCGCCGTCACGCGTCAGATTGACGAGACGTACGGGGACTCCGCCGCCATCATGGCGGACGTGTCCGGCGAGGAGGTCGACAAGATCGAGGAAGAGGAGCCCCAGAACTTCTTCGACACGATCGCGGGGCTCGCGCAGGATGCGTTCGAGGGGCTCACGAGCGTGCCCGAGACGGTCATGAACCAGGTTAACCGCCTGGTCGAGGGCTTTGCCGTCATGATTGTGACCTCATGCGTGATTCCGATTCTGGTCCTCGCGTTCTTCCTATGGCTCGCGAACCTATTCCTGGGCATCAACATCGAGGTTCCCATGCAGCGGCTGCGGCACCCCCGAGTGGCGAGGCACCGTCCAGCAAAGGCATCCGTGGGCTCAGAGCTGAGTACGAAGGGGCCTAAGCAAGACTGAGCAACAAAGGGCGGGCCCGGACACTCACGTCCGAGCCCGCTCAAAATGATTCAAAAGGGGTCTGTCCCCCTTTTGAATCACTAGCAGGTGGCTCCGCCGATGACGGTCTTGCCCAGGATGGCCTCCTTGTCAATCGGTGCGGTCAGCAGCTTCTCCTGCACGTAGTCAAACCCGAGGCGCGCCACGGTGTCCGCGAAGCGCTCGCCGCTCTGACCCTCGTCGCGGAAGAAGAGGATCGCGCGCTCCACCACGTCCATGACCTCGTCCTCAGTCGTGAAGATCTTGTCCAGCGCCTGCCCGTGCGCCGTCTTCTTGCCCCAACGCCCGCCGATGTAGACCTTGTAGCCCGCGAGCCCCTCGGTCACAGCGCCGAACGGGCATGCGCCCACGCAGCGGCCGCAGTGGTTGCATGCGGAGCCGTCGATTGTGATCTTGCCGTCCGGCCCGATCTGCGCGTCGCCCATCGGGCACGCCTTCACGACCTGGCAGACCTTGCATGCGCGACACTTCTCGAGGTCGATCTGCGGTACGCGCTGGCCAACGATGCCCAGGTCGTTGAGGTCGGGCTTGACGCACATGTTGGGGCAGCCGCCCACGGCAATCTTGAACTTGTGCGGCAGGTCCACGCCGTGGTAGCCCACGTAGAAGCGCTCGTGCAGCTTCTCGGAGAGGTCGAAGGTGTCAATGAGGCCGTACTGGCAGGTGGTGCCCTTGCAGCTCACCACCGGGCGCACCTTTGAGCCGGTGCCGCCGGCGTCCAGGCCGTGGTCCTGCAGGAAGCCGATGCACGCGTCGATGTTATCGTACGGCACGCCCTGGATCTCCAGCGTGAGGCGCGTGGTCATCGTGACCTCGCCGGAGCCAAAGCGCTCGGCGGCCTCGGCCACGGCGCGCTGCTCGTCCACCGTGATCTTGCCGTTGCGCGTGATCACGCGGATGTTGAAGACGTCGTCGTAGCGCTTGTCCTGCAGGCAGCCCAGGCCCTTGAGGCGCTTGACCTCGGCGGCGGGGAGCTTCTTGCCAGCCGGCCGTGGCACGCGGACCTCGTTGAACGTGACGCCGCCCTCGAGCACGCGCGTCGCCGTGTATCCGGCAGCCTTGAGGCGGTTCTGTGCAAAGTAGCCACGCTTGCCCTTGGCGCACACCAGCAGGAGCTTCTCGTCCTTCTCGTGACCGGGCAGTCCGTCCGGCCCGATCTTGGTGAGGTCCGCCCACTCCGCGCCGGGAATCGTGGGCGCGGGCAGCACGTCGATGACGTGGTAGTCCGCGGCGGCGCCGGCGGCGTACTCGGCCGGCGTGAAGCTCTCGAGCTCGCCCGCGAGCTTGTTCTCTAGGATGTATGCCGTCGTGACCAGCGGGTGGATGGCGGTCGAGAAGGGCGGCGCGTAGGAGAGGTCCATCAGGTCCAGGTCCTCCACACGCGCCTTCTGGTAGAGCGCGCTCACCACGACGTCGGTGACCTTGTCAACGGCGCCGGCACCCAAGACCTGCACGCCGAGCAGGCGGTGCGACGCGCGGTCCGCGACGAGCTTCACCATGAAGCTCGAGGAGCCGGGGTAGTAGTGTGCCTTGTCGTCCACAACGGAGACCACGCTCACCGGGTCAAAGCCCGCCTCGCGCGCCGCCGCCTCGGTGAGGCCGGTGCGCCCGCCATTCAGCGTGGGCAGTAGGCGCACCACACCAGTGCCGAGCGCGCCAGGGTAGGGCGTCGGCGTGCCCGTGAGCGTGCGGGCGATCGCGCGGCCGGCGATGTTGGCCGTCGAGCCCATGGCGCTCCAGAACGGGCGGCCGGTGATGGCGTTCGTGACCTCGGCGCAGTCGCCGGCGGCGTAGACGTCCGCCAGGTTGGTGGCGCCAAACTCGTCCACGACCACGCAGCCCTTGTCGAGAGCGATGCCAGAGCCCTCGAGCCACGCCGTGTTGGGCCTGATGCCGATGGAGAGGATCACGAGGTCCGCCGGCAGCGTCCCCGCGCCGGTCTCCACGCCCTCGACCTTCTGGTCTCCCGTGATGCCCTTGAGCGGGCACGACGTCATGACGCGCATGCCGGCGACCTTGAGCTGGCGCTGCGCGAAGCCGGCCATCTCAGGGTCAAAGACGTTGGGCAGGATCTGCGGCAGCGCGTCAATTACGGTGACGGAGAGGCCGCGCGCGAGCAGGTTCTCGGCCACCTCCAGGCCGATGAAGCCGGCGCCCACGATCACCGCGCGGCGTGCTCCCGCGTCGGCGTAGTTGCGAATGGCCTCGGCATCGTCGGGCGTTCGCACGGTGAAGACGCCGGGTAGGTCAGTGCCAGGAATGCTCGCGGGCACGAGCGGCGACGCACCGGTGGCAATGACCAGCTTGTCGTACGTCTCACTGTGCTCGGAGCCGTCCTTCTCGCGCACCGTGACCTCGTGTGCGGCGGCGTCGAGCGCCACGGCCTCTGCGCCCGTGCGCACCTCCACGCCGGTGAGGCCCTCGTAGGCGGCCGGCGTGTTTACGATGAGCTCGCCGCGCGTCTGGATGTCCCCGCCGATGTAGTAGGGCAGACCGCAGCCGGCGTAGCTGATGTCCTCGCTCTTGGTCACAACAACGACCTCGGCAGATCGGTTGCAGCGCTTGAGCTTGGCTGCGACCTTGGTTCCGGCGGCAACACCGCCGACGATCAGGTACCTCATGGCGTTCCTCTCCTCGTGGCGCACGCTTCGGCGCAATTTGTTCCATGGTAGACCTGGGCACCCTGGTTTCCCCGGGTATTTGGCGAGAGGTGTTGGGGGCTCGGCATGGAGCAGCGGGAAGACGGGCGATCTGGGACGCGGCTCTGGGAGATATTAATCAATAGTAAAATTACATTCACGGGCGCACGCGAGCAAGGCAAGACTGTTAGCTTTCAAAACGGCCCTTCGTGCAGCATGCAATGCTGCTCATTTTCAAAATGCCCTCTCGTGCAACATTAATTCGAGCCGGAGAGGCTTCCGGCTCCTCTTGAGAGCCAAGAAGCCCCAGTTGCACGTTAACCGCAGGCGCCGCATGCGCTCGGACATGTTGCACGAGCGGGCATTTTGGTGGCAGACACGCCGCTTTGCTGCACGGGCGCTCGTTTTGGAATCGTTGCGTATCCGAAGCCGGCTTGCGCGCTGCTCGGCGTCCTGCAAAACGCTCGCTCGTGATGAAAAAGCGAAAGAGGGCCTGCAAAACGGCCGCTCGTGATGAAGCATTCAGTTTCGATTGCAGAAATTGATTCGAAAGTAGATATCACCAACTGGGACTATGTCGCTCGGCGGCACGGGAAGTTCCCAAACAGGGCGAAATCGTTCATCACGAGTGGCCGTTTTGCAGGCAGTCGGCCTCCGGTTCATCACGAGCGGCCGTTTTGCAGGGCGCTGGCCCTCGGTGCTTGTGCGAGAATGGCGCCGTCAAGCAACCCGGGCGCCGCGCGGCGCTCAACGAGAGGAGACCCCATGAAGGTTGCCATCCCGACCCTCGGCAAGGGTGGTCTGGACTGCGAACGCTCCGGTCACTTTGGCCACTGTGACTGCTTCACCGTCGTCGACGTGGAGGACGGCAAGGTCGGCGCCGTGACCATCATCGATAACCCGCCTCACGAGGAGGGCGGTTGCATGCGTCCCGTGGCGCTGCTCGCCCAGAACGGCATCGACGCGATCGTTGCCGCGGGCATGGGCATGCGCCCCATGATGGGCTTCGCCCAGGCTGGCATCACCGTCTACTTTGAGAACCAGACTCCCGGCGTCGGCGACGTCGCGCAGATGGCTGCCGCCGGAACGCTCCCCGTCATGGGCGAGGAGCATGCCTGCCACCACTAGCGTGCTCGACGCCCTGGTCATAGCCGGCTGTCTGTCCGGCGAGAGGGGCGACCCGGGCGTGGCTGCGCTCGTGGACGAGCTCGCATCGGCGGTCGGCGCGGACACGGTGGTCCGCGCCCGCACGGGAGGTCGCCCAATGGGGCCGTCGCTGTCAGACGTGCTTGCTGATCTGCGACGCCGCGGCGCGCGTCGCGTTCTCGTGGCGACGACGCACGTCGTCGACGGAAGGCTCCAGCACGATGCTGCGGCCGCCGTGGGCGCCGCTGCCTCCGGCTTTGACAGCCTCCGCCTTGTCCCGCCGCTGCTCGCGGACGCGGTGGACCATGCCGCCGTTGCTGCGGCGCTTGACGGGGCCGTCCCCGCGCTCCCCGGTCGCCTCGTTGCCTTTGCCGGACATCGCGGCCCGGAATGCGAGGCAACGTTTGCCCAGCTCGAGCGCGCGCTGCTACAGCGCGGCCGAGACGACGTCCTTGTGGGCCCGCCCGAGCGCCTGCGCGCCCGTTTCCGGGAGCGCCCCGGCCGCGCAGTCCTCCTCGCCCCGCTCCTCATGTCGCTCGGCCACCATGCTCGCCACGACGTGCTGGACGATCTTGCTCGGGACCTCACCGCCCAGACCTGGCCGCACCCGCTCGCGGAACTGCCCGCCATCCGCGCGCTCGTCGTCGCGCACGCGAGAAAGGAACTCTCATGAAGCTCGTCATTGCCTCCGATATCCACGGCGCCGCCGACGCCTGTGCCCGTCTCATGACCGTCATCGAGGAGGAGTCCCCGGACCGCATCGTTCTCCTGGGCGACCTGCTCTACCACGGCCCGCGCAACGACCTTCCCGCCGACTACGCGCCCAAGCGCGTCATCGAGATGCTCAACTCCGTGGCAGATAACGTGATCGCCGTGCGCGGCAACTGCGAGGCGGAGGTCGACCAGATGGTCCTCGGCTTCCCCTGCATGGCAGACCACAACGTCCTGCTGGACCCCGCTGCCGACATGACGCTCTTCCTGACCCACGGCCACGTCTATGGTCCCGGCTATCACAACAGCGTGGACGCCTGGCCCGCGCTGCCGCCGCGCTCCGCGCTGGTCTACGGCCATACGCACATAAAGGTGAGCGAGAAGAACGCTGAGCATGACGCTTGGGTCTTCAACCCCGGCTCGGTGGGCATCCCCAAGGACGGCTCGGCGAGCTGCGGAATCTACGAGGACGGTCACTTCGAGTATCGCCTGCTGTAGCCACGCGCTCCCCCTAAAATCCTCGCTTCAAAAAATCTCATGTGTAGAGACTTAGATTATGTATAGAATCGTCACGCACAGGGGATAAAATCAACCGTACACACGGATACAAGCGAGCGGGCCGGCACACGCGGGCCCCACGCAGGAAAGGGAGAGCAACCATGAGCAAGATTCTCGGTATCGACCTGGGTACCACCAATTCCGCGATGGCGGTCCTCGAGGGCGGCGAGCCCACGATTATCGTCAACGCCGAGGGCGACCGCACCACCCCGTCCGTCGTCGGCTTCCGCTCCGACGGCGACCGCATCGTCGGCAAGGCGGCCAAGAACCAGGCCGTCACCAACCCCACCAACACCGTCTTCTCGATCAAGCGCTTCATGGGTCGCCGCTACGACGAGGTGACCTCCGAGCTCAAGACCGTCCCGTACAAGGTCAAGGCCGGCACCGGCAACCGCGCGGTCGTGGAGATCGACGGCGAGGACTTCACCCCCGAGCAGATCAGCGCCATGATCCTCTCCAAGATGAAGGCTGACGCCGAGAAGTACCTCGGCGAGCCCGTCACCGACGCCGTCATCACCGTCCCGGCCTACTTCAACGACGCCCAGCGTCAGGCTACCAAGGACGCCGGCAAGATCGCCGGCCTCAACGTCCAGCGCATCGTCAACGAGCCCACCGCCGCGGCCCTCGCCTACGGCCTCGACAAGAAGGGCATCGACCAGAAGGTCCTGGTCTTCGACCTCGGCGGCGGCACCTTCGACGTCTCGCTGCTCGACCTCGCCGACGGCGTCGTGGAGGTCCTCGCCACCAACGGCGACAACCACCTCGGCGGCGACGACTGGGACCAGCGCGTCATCGACTGGATGGCCGACAAGTTCCAGGCGGACAACGGCATCGACCTGCGCAAGGACCCCATGGCCCTGCAGCGCCTGAAGGAGGCCGCGGAGAACGCCAAGAAGGAGCTCTCCTCCGCCCAGCAGGCCCAGATCAACCTGCCCTTCATCACCGCGGACGCCACCGGCCCCAAGCACCTCGACTACACGCTGACCCGCGCCGAGTTCGAGCGCATCACGCGTGACCTGCTCGATCGCTGCAAGGCCCCCGTCACCAAGGCCCTCCAGGACGCCAACCTCCAGATCTCCCAGGTCAACGAGGTCATCCTCGTCGGCGGTTCCAGCCGCATGCCCGCCGTCCAGGAGCTCGTCAAGCAGATGACCGGCAAGCAGCCCAACATGTCCGTGAACCCGGACGAGGTCGTGGCCGACGGCGCAGCCGTCCAGGGCGGCGTCCTCACCGGCGACGTCTCCGGCATCCTGCTGCTCGACGTCACGCCGCTGTCCCTCGGCGTCGAGACCATGGGCGGAGTCATGACCAAGATGATCGACCGCAACACCACGATCCCCACGTCCAAGACCGAGATCTACTCCACGGCCGCCGACAACCAGACGTCCGTCGAGATCAACGTCCTGCAGGGCGAGCGCGAGATGGCCGCGGACAACAAGTCCCTCGGCAAGTTCAACCTCACCGGCATTCCGGCCGCCCGCCGCGGCGTGCCGCAGATCGAGGTCACCTTCGACATCGACGCCAACGGCATCGTGAAGGTCACCGCCAAGGACAAGGCCACCGGCAAGAGCCAGCAGATCACCATCTCCGGCTCCACCGCCCTCTCCGACGACGAGGTCGACCGCATGGTCAAGGACGCCGAGGCCCACGCCGAGGAGGACAAGAAGCACAAGGACGAGATCGAGGTCCGCAACCAGGTCGACTCGCTGTGCTACGGTGCCGAGCAGACCCTGAAGGATCTTGGCGACAAGGTTCCCGCCGACCAGAAGTCCGAGGTCGAGACCGCCATCGCCGACGCCAAGAAGGCGCTCGAGGGCCAGGACGTGGAGGCCATCCGCGCCGCGGGCGACAAGCTCACCGAGGCTTCCCAGAAGCTCGCGCAGATCGTCTACTCCACCACCAACGACGCCTCCGCGGGCGATGCGGGCGCGACCGGCGCGCAGGCCGGCGCCGATGACGTCGTCGACGCCGATTACGAGGTCGTGGACGACGACAAGAACAACTAGCCCCAGATAGGCCGTACCTGGTTCAAGAGATTCGGAGGCGGCCACGGCTTCGCGGCCGCCTCCGTCTGATTTGGTCGAGGAGGGTGACGTGAGAGTGCCCATCGAGGTAGAGGACGAGAAGAACGAGGCCATGGAGCCCGACGAGATGGAGACGGACGCGGTTGCCGAGAAGGACGACGCGCCCGAGGCAGAGGCCGGCGAGCCGGACGAGGACGCCGAGGAGCGCGCCCGCGTGGAGGCCGCCATCCGCGCCGGCGAGGAGGCCGCGGAGCGTGAGCTTGCGGCAGATGCCGGCAAGCTCCGCGAGGAGCGCGACGAGCTGCAGAAGAAGCTCGCCGACGTCGAGGACCAGATCGAGGCGGCCAAGAAGGAGGCTGCCGACGCCACGGACCGCATGCTGCGCCTGCAGGCCGACTGGGAGAACTTCCGTCGCCGCACTGCTGCCGAGCGCCTTGCGGAGAAGGAGCGCGCCGCCGAGGGCCTGGTCACCAATCTGCTGCCCGTGATCGACGACATCGAGCGCGCCATCGAGCACGCCGGTGCGACCGAGGACGACGCCCAGCTCAAGCAGTTCGTCGACGGCGTTTCCGCGGTGCACGCCAAGATGCTCGGCGTGCTCTCCAAGGAGGGCGTCGAGCCGATCGACCCGGCGGGCGAGCCCTTTGACCCACTGGCGCACCAGGCCGTCGGTCGCGTCGAGGACGCCGAGGCGTTCGACGAGACCGTGGCCCAGGTCTACCAGAAGGGTTACAAGATGGGCGAGAAGGTCATCCGCACCGCCATGGTGACGGTGACCTACGGCGGCCCAAAGCGCCCCGTCGAGCAGCCGGAGGAATCCGGGGACGAGGGCGCGGAGAAGGACGAGGCGTAGCGCCGCGTCCCTCTCGCCAGCACACGGCATGAGACGCGAAAGGAGGCGCGTGTGACATGGCAACCAACCAGAACTACTACGACATCCTGGGCGTGAAGCGCGACGCTTCCGATGACGACATCAAGAAGGCGTTTCGCAAGCTCGCCGCCAAGTACCACCCCGACGCAGGTGGTGACGAGCAGAAGTTCAAGGAGGTCAGCGAGGCGTACACCACGCTCTCCGACCCCAAGAAGCGCCGCGAGTACGACCAGATGCTGATGTTCGGTGGCATCCCCGGGGCCGACTTTGGCGGCTCCGGCGGGCGCGGCCGCTACTCCTACACGACGAACGTCGGGGGCGACTGGTCCGACATCTTCAACAACATGCGCGGGGGCGACGGCGGCTTCGGGGGCTTCGACTTCTCGTCAATCTTTGGCGGGGCGGCCGGCGCACGTGCCGCGAACCGCCCGACCAAGGGATCCGACCTCACGATGTCCGTGGACGTCTCCGCCGAGGAGGCCTTCCGCGGCGCCACGCGCAAGGCCACGTACCGTGTTCCGTCGACGGGCGAGGAGCAGACGCTCACGATCAAGATCCCGGCCGGCGCGGTGGACGGCGGCAAGCTCCGCTATCGCGGCCGCGGCGAGTACGGCACCAACGGCGGCGACCGCGGCGACCTGGTGATCACCACGCACGTCGCCGAGCACCCCGTCTTTAAGCGCGACGGCGCCGACGTGCGCATGGAGCTGCCGCTCAGCATCTACGAGGCGACGCTCGGCGCCACCGTCGACGTCCCCACGCCCGACGGCACCGAGGTCCGCCTCAAGGTTCCCGCGGGGACGCAGGACGGCAAGACGTTCCGCTTCCGCGACCTCGGCGCGCCCAACGTCAAGCGCAAGGGCTCGCGCGGCGCGCTCTTCGTGACCGTGCGCGTGAAGGTGCCGACGATGCTGTCCAAGAAGGAGCGCGACGCCCTCGCGGCGCTCCGCGACGCCGACACGAGAGACTACCGCGAGGAGGTCATGCGCTATGGCGCCAAGCGATAAGGACGGTCGGGAGCGCGGGCGCGACCGCGACAAACCCCTTTACATGATCAGCGTGGCCGCCGAGCTCACCGGCATGCACCCGCAGACCCTGCGCGTCTACGAGCAGAAGGGGCTCGTCACGCCCGGGCGCTCGCGCGGCAACACGCGCCTGTACTCCCAGGCCGACATCGAGCGGCTGAACCTCATCTCCAAGCTCACCGACGAGGGCATCAACCTCGCCGGCGTGGTGCGCATCCTCGACATGCGCGAGCGGATGCTAGAGCGCGAGGCCGAGCTCGACGACCTGCGTGCCCGCGTCCGCGAGCTCGAGGACGAGGTCCACGAGTACAAGATGCAGGAGAAGATCACCGCGCTCGCCCGCTACGACGCTGCGAGCAGCCCGGAGCAGGTCATGCGCCGCCTGCTCCTGAACGGCGCGCCCGACGCCGAGAAGGACAGCGAGTAGCGACCCCGCGGTCCTTCTCGGCCGCGCGTTCTTCTCGGCTCCACGTCCTTCTCGCCCCCGGGCCCGCCCTGAGGTTTTGGGCAAAAGGTTTGATGCCGTGCCGCGGGGCGGGAGGTTTTGTATAAGCGCCGTTGCCCAAAACATGGGAGGGCGCGGCATGCCGGCCCCGCGACATAAAACGTTTGCCCCAAAACCGGGAGACCCCTCTCGGATTCGGCGATTCTGGCGACGCGGGCGCGCGAGAAACCCAAAACCTTGCAAATCGTGGCCACTTCGTCCCTCGCTTAGAAAACCTACTATGTAGACACTTAGATTTGCGTATATGCCCCAGTTCGTGCGGGAACAATAGTCCTTGACTAACCACGAACCCAGAAGGGGGCAACTATGAGACTCGACAAGTGGGCCGTCACGGCCCAGGAGGCGCTGCAGGCCGCGGTGGGCATCGCGACCGACGCCAGCGCCGGCCAGGTGCAGCCTGTGCATCTGCTCAAGGCGCTTCTCGGCTCCGGGGAGCGCAACCTCAACGCAATCATCGAGCGCGTGGGCGCCGATCCTGCGTCCATCGAGGCGCAGGTCGACCAGGCCATCGCGCGCCAGCCGCGCGTGAGCGGCGACGCGTCCCAGATGGGCGCCGGCGCCGACCTCGTGCGCGTGGGCGATGCCGCGGAGAAGCTCGCGTCCAAGATGGGCGACTCCTACGTCACCTCCGAGCACCTGCTCTGCGCGCTCGCGGACAGCAAGGACGAGGCCGGCTCCATCCTCAAGGCCGCCGGAGTCACCGGCAAGCGCGTGAGCCAGGCCTACGAGGAGCTGCGCGCCGGCGAACACGTTACCAGCCAGGATGCCAAGCCCCAGCTCAAGGCACTCGAGCAGTACGGTCGCAACGTCACCGATCTCGCGCGCCAGGGCAAGCTCGATCCGGTGATCGGCCGCGTTGAGGAGATCCGTCGCACCATCCAGGTGCTCAGCCGCCGCACCAAGAACAACCCCGTGCTCATCGGCGAGCCCGGCGTGGGCAAGACCGCTATCGTCGAGGGCCTGGCCCAGCGCATCGTCAACGGCGACGTCCCCTCCACCATCCGCGACAAGGACATCGTGGAGCTGGACATGTCCGCCCTTGTGGCCGGCGCCAAGTACCGCGGCGAGTTCGAGGACCGCCTCAAGTCCGTGCTCAAGGAGGTCCAGAACTCCGACGGCCGCATCATCCTCTTTATCGACGAGCTGCACACCATCGTGGGCGCGGGCGCCACGGAGGGCTCCATGGATGCCGGCAACATCCTGAAGCCCGCTCTCGCGCGCGGCACGCTGCATGCGATCGGCGCCACCACGCTGGATGAGTACCGCAAGTACATCGAGAAGGACGCGGCGCTCGCCCGCCGCTTCCAGACCGTCATGGTCTCCGAGCCCACCGTGGAGGACACGATCTCCATCCTCCGTGGACTCAAGGAGCGCTACGAGCAGCACCACCGCGTGCGCATCACGGACTCCGCTCTGGTTAGCGCCGCCGACCTCTCCAACCGCTACATCTCGGACCGCTTCCTGCCCGACAAGGCCATCGACCTCGTGGACGAGGCCGCGAGCCGCCTGCGCATGGAGCTCGACAGCATGCCGGCGGACATCGACGCCGTGGACCGCCAGCTCACGCAGATGCAGATCGAGGAGCAGGCCCTCATGAAGGAGGAGGACGCCGCCAGCAAGGAGCGCCTGGAGGCCCTGCGCGGCGAGATCGCCACCACGCGCGAGAAGCTCGACGGCATGAAGGCCAACTGGGAGAACGAGAAGGGCGCGATCGACCGCGTGCAGGACCTCAAGTCCAAGATCGAGGACGCACGCGTGGAGATGGAGCGCGTGACCCGCGAGGGCGACCTCGCGCGCGCATCCGAGCTGCGCTACTCCACGATTCCCGGCCTCCAGCGCGAGTACGAGGAGGCGGAGGCCGCCCTCACCGCCAAGCAGGAGGCAGGCGGCCTGCTCAAGGAGGAGGTCACCACCGAAGAGATCGCCGAGGTTGTGAGCTCGTGGACCGGCGTGCCCGTCTCCAAGATGATGCAGGGCGAGATGGACAAGCTCAAGAACCTCGAGGCCGAGCTGCACAAGCGCGTGATCGGCCAGGACGAGGCCGTCTCGGCCGTGGCCGCCGCCGTGCGCCGCAGCCGCGCGGGCCTCTCCGACCCCAACCGCCCGATCGGCAGCTTCTTCTTCCTCGGCCCCACCGGCGTGGGCAAGACGGAGCTCGCCAAGGCGCTTGCGGAGAACCTCTTTGACGACGAGCGCGCGCTCGTGCGCATCGACATGTCGGAGTACATGGAGAAGTTCAGCGTGCAGCGCCTCATCGGCGCGCCCCCGGGATACGTGGGCTACGACGAGGGAGGCCAGCTCACCGAGGCCGTGCGCCGTCGTCCGTACTCCGTGATTCTCATGGACGAGATGGAGAAGGCGCACCCCGACGTCTTCAACATCCTGCTGCAGGTGCTCGACGACGGGCGCCTCACGGACGGCCAGGGCCGCGTCGTGAGCTTCAAGAACACGATCATCATCATGACGTCCAACGTGGGGTCCCAGTTCATCGCCGGCGCCAACGCCTCGAGCGATCCGGACGAGGTCCAGCGCGAGGTCAACAGCGCCCTGCGCCAGACCTTCAAGCCGGAGTTCTTGAACCGCATCGACGACGTGGTGGTCTTCCATGCCCTTGGCCTCGAGGACATCGAGAAGATCGTGGACATCCAGCTCAAGGACGTTCGCGAGCGCCTGTCCCGCGACCGCATCCAGCTCGAGCTCACGCCGGCGGCCAAGCAGTCGCTCGCCTTCGACGGCCTCGACCCGGTCTACGGCGCGCGCCCGCTCAAGCGCCTCATCCAGCGCCAGGTCGTGGACAGCGTTGCCAACCTCATCATCGACGGCTCGCTCGGCGAGGGCGACGTGGTCCGCATCGACGTGGGCGACGACGACCGTCTCTTTGCCGCGCGCGATGCCGCGGCCTCCGAGCGACGCCACGCCGACGCCTCCGCGACGCCCGGCGCCTCGGATGACGAGCCGCTGGAGCCGGATGCCCTGGAGTAGCGCTACCATAGTGCCGTGATTCAACGGATGGTTGGAGGCGACATGGCGGAGCAGGAGGACAGGGACGGTACCGTGAGGATGCGTCCCGAGGACCTTCCGGACCCGGCCGCCACGCAGCCCGAGAGGACGCGCGTGGCGAGCCGGGTGCCCGCCGTGGACGCGCCGGAGGCACCGGAGGGCGCCCCCGCGCGCGATGGCATAGACGTGCTCTCCGACCCGTACTTCTCGCCCGCCGCGCCTGCCGACCCGACGACGGCGAGGCAGGTCATAGCCATCGAGTCCCCGGTCGAGAGCCTTCCCGAGCGCAAGCGCCGCCTTCCGCGCTGGGCCATCGTCCTTCTCGTCATCCTTGCCCTCGCGGCGGCGGCAGGGGCTGCCTACCTCACCTACGAGAACGAAGTCTGGGGCGGCAGGAGCGTCCCCGAGGTGGTTGGCCTCGCGGAGGAGGAGGCGCGCGCCAAGCTCGAGTCGGGCGGCTTCGCCGTTGACGTGGAGTATCGTGCCGGCGACGGCGACTATGGGACGGTGCTCTCGTGCAGCCCCCAGGAGGGCACGCGCATCGACCCGTCCGAGGGCGTCACGCTCGTCGTGGCGGGCGAGCGCGTCATCCCGAGCGTCCTGGGGCTCTCCGAGGAGGAGGCCACCGCCGCGCTCTACGACGCCGGCGCCAGCGAGGTCCTGGTCACACGGCAGAGCTCCGATGAGCCCGCGGGCACGGTGCTCGCCGTCGACCCGGCGGAGGGCTCGCCCTTTGTCTCCACGGATCAGGTCACGCTGACCGTGGCCCAGCCCTACGTGGTTCCGGAGGTCGAGGGGATGACGGTGTCCGACGCGCTGGCGCTGCTCGAGGAGGCCGGCCTTGGCGGGAGCGTCACCTACGTCGAATCTGACGCCGAGAAGAACCAGGTGGTCGCCTCTGAGCCGGTGGCCGGCTCCGAGGTCGCCGGCGGGTCCTCGGTCACGCTGAGCGTCTCGAGCCCCTTCCCGTCCTCACCGACGGCGTTGCTCGACTACTTTGAGGCGGAGCCCGCGCAGGTTTCCGAATACCTCGCCGACGAGGGCTTCTCGCTGCGCTACAGCGCGATATACGTCTCGGGCGGCAACGCCCGATGCGCCTACGAGAGCGAGGACGGGGACGTCCTCCAGATCTCCGACGCGCCGGAGAGCGGCCACTATGACGGGAGCACGGACGGGGACGTCCTCGCCCGCGGGGCGGGCATTGGCGGCCTGCGCTTTGCGTTCTCCGCAGCCTCCCTCCCGGACGGAGCCGCAAACGAGACCGAGGATGGCGTGCGCGCCGTGATGGAGGCGTGCGGGTTCGAGGGAATGACGGACCTGTGCACCCAGGACGACGCCCAGCTCCCCCAGGAGCTCCTGGAGAGCGAGCTCTACGAGACGGCGCACTTCGTGTGCGCGACCGGCCGGCAGGACGGCTATACCTGGGTGGTGCGCATCGGAGGCGTGGGCGAGTCGACGGGCGTGGTGGCTATGGTCGCGCCGACCTCGCACTTCTCGGCCGTGGACCTCTCCTCGTTTGGCGGGAGCGTCTGCGACTATGTTGCCTACATCGATCTGTTCACGGGGTGATCGCGATGGACGAGAAGGAAAGGCCTGAGGAGAGAGACGAGTTCCGCCGTGCGGAGAACGAGGACGACGACGGCTACGACCCGTACTCGGACCGCCGCCCGGACCCCGAGCCGCTCTTCGAGCGTGACCCCTGGGGCTAGCGAGCGGTCGAGCCCCAGTTAGTCTGCATGTACTCCCAGACGAAGAAGACCACGATCGCGAGGACTGCCAGCACCACGAAGAGCGCGATGGCGGTCTTGATGCGCGTGCGCCGCTCGCGCGACGCGAAGATGTCGCGACGGCCCTTGGGAATCTCGAGGTACTGACCATAGTGAAGGTCGCGGCGCAGCTGCGCGCCCTCAGCGCGCGAGCGACGGTAGGCGCGTCCGGAGAGCGCGCCGCCGCGGACGGTGAAGTCGGAGTCGTGCGCCACCAGCCCGGAGTCGTCAGATTCCTGCGCGAGGTCGTCGATGGGCTCCACGCTGCGGTGGGTCGGGCGCTGGCGCACGTAGGGGGCGGAATGCCGGCCTGCGACGCTGTTGTTGGGCTCGTTGCTGCTCATGGGGCCTCCGACGTTCTTCTCGGTTTGCGACATTATGCTACAGCCCCGTCTCTGTTCAAAATCTAAGTATAGGCAACTTAGATATGATGAGTATATGACGCTAAGAAAAATCGCTCTTTGCCGCATAAAGGTCGCACGACGGGGAATAACTACCAACGAGCGACAGGGTGCCCCGGGAGGCGCCCACCACAGATAAGAGGAGTGATAACTATGGCAAGCATGATTCCGTACGACCGTTACTCGAGGGCTCTTCGCAGCTGGCCGTTTGACGAGTTCGACCGCTTCTTCGACGCGCCGTTCGCCGCGCTCTCCACGGGCAACGCGGGCTTCAAGATGAACGTCGAGGACGCGGGCACCGCCTACGTGGTCACCGCCGAGCTGCCGGGCGTCAAGCGCGAGGACATTGACGTCGAGCTCAACGAGGGCCGCCTCTCCGTCTCCGTGGAGAAGAAGGAGTCCGACGAGGAGAAGGGCAAGAACTACCTCTATAAGGAGTCCGGCGAGTGGAGCGCCACGCGCGGCGTCTTCCTCAAGGATGCGGCCACGACCGGTCTCACCGCCAAGCTCGAGGGTGGTATCCTCACGGTGAACGTCCCCAAGCAGGACGAGAAGGCCAACGTCACCAAGATCGCCATCGACTAACGGCTCTCGCAGGGGCGACTCAGCGGGCCGGGACCCATGGGTTCCGGCCCGTTTCTCGTGTGGCGGGCGACTCGACCAAGAATCCCGATCTGTGCGTTCAAAACATCAAATCATCGCATGCGCCGCCCGGGATTTGTATCCGTTTGGACAGAAATTCCGACCTGCGCGTTCTTCTCGGCATGCGCTACTCGGGATTCTTGGTCGGAATGGGAAGCTGCCCGCCCCTCAGAACACGGAGAGCGGCCAGTCTTGGGCGGCGCAGCAGACCGTGAGCCTGCCGTCCGGCGTGCGCGCCTCGGAGCGGCCGTCCTCGCTGGCCGTGACCTCGGCCCCGACGGCCTCCGCCAGCGTGCGCACGCAGAGGCTCGGTCGGTTGTTCTCCTGCGAGAGGTGCATGGCAACCACGGTCTCGGTGTCCGGTCCCACGAGCTGCGCGAGCGCCGCCGCTGCCTGGGCGTTGGAGAGGTGGCCGTGCGTCCCGCCCACGCGTGCCTTGAGGTAGGCCGGGTAGTCCCCGGTGGCGAGCATGCGCTCGTCGTGGTTGGACTCGAGCGCCAGGATGCGCGTGCCCGTCAGGCCCTCGAGCGCCTCTGCGCCCAGCTCGCCGGTGTCCGTGCAGAACCCAAGTGCGTCATCGTCGGTGAAGAAGCGCAGGCCCACGGGATCTGCCACGTCGTGCGAGGTGGGGAAGGTGCGCATCCGCATCCCTGCGATCTCGATCTCGTCCGAATGCCCCACGAGCGTGAACGGCAGCTCGGTGAGATAGCGTCGTGCCGCCACGGTGCCCGCGGTCGCGTAGAGCGGCCCGTCGAAGCGGTTGCAGAACACGCTGAGCCCGCCCACATGGTCGGAGTGCTCGTGGGTGAGAACAACCGCGACGACGCGGTCCATGTCCACCCCGAGCTCGTCCGCCCGGCCGAGAAGGGCGCGGCGAGAGATGCCGCAGTCCACCAGCACGGATCCCTCGGGCCCCTCAACCACGGCAGCATTGCCCTTGGAGCCGCTGGCCAGCACGTGCAGGTGGATCTGAGGGGTCATGGGGGTCCTCTCGCTGTCGTAAACTTCTCTCGGGGCGCCTCGCGCGCCGCCGATGTACAGGGTACCCGTTGGAGGTGGGCCATGCCGAGCGTCTCTCGTCGATACGGATCAATCGGCGGCCGCTTTGACCGTCCGAGCGGCCGTCCGGATGCCGAGCTCGCGGCGCCGGTCGTTCTTATGGTCTCGGGCGGGGCGGACTCCACGGCGCTTATCGTCCTTGCGGCCACGTCGTCGCTGGACATCGACGACGGCCGCGGCGTGGCGCGCATCGCCCGCGAGCGCCTGCACGTGCTGCACGTGAACCACGGTCTGCGGGGGCTCGATGCCGAGGAGGACGAGGAGTTCGTGCGCGACCTCGCGGCGCGCTACGGCATTCCCTGCACGATTCGCCGTGCCGACGTTGCCGCCCTTGCCCAGGTTGCCGGGGACAACGTGGAGAACGCCGGCCGCGAGCTGCGCTACGCCGAGGCCGCACGCCTGGCAAACGAGCTCTCCGCACAGCTTGGGACGCCGCGCTCCGCCGCCCGCATCCTCACGGCCCACACCGCGGACGACCGCGCGGAGACCTTCTTCATGAACGCGATCCGCGGCACGGGCGCGGCGGGCCTCTCGTCCATCCCGCGCCGGCGCAATCGGATCGTGCGGCCGCTGCTCGACCGTACCCACGAGGAGCTCTGCGACCTGCTGCGCATGCGCGGGATCGTCTGGCGTGAGGACGACACCAACGCCGACACCCGCTACCTGCGGGCTTACGTCCGCCACGAGGTCATGCCCGTGGTGCGGGCAAGAAATCCGCGCATCACCGCAAACCTTGCCAGCACCTGCGACATCCTCTCCGACGAGGACGCGTACCTCACCTCGGTGGCCGCGCGGGCGCTGCGCGACCTTACGCGCCGCGAGGAGGAGGGGCTGCTCGTCCTGGATGCGGCGCGTCTCGCTGCGCTCGAGGTGGCCGTTGCCCGTCGCGTGGTGCGGGCGGCCCTGCTCTCCGTCTGCCCCGGCGCGCGGCTCGAGGCCCGGCACATTGCCGGCGTTTTGGGCGCCGTCGCGGTGGGCGAGGGGTCGCTTACCGTGCCGATGGGCGTCTCCGTGCGCGTGGAGCACGGGCTGCTTGTGATTCGCGGTCGGGGTGCCGTCCCCGCGCCGTCCGCCGCATGGCTCGAGGTCCCCGGCAGGCTTGAGCTCGCGGACGGGCGCTCTCTCGCCGCCCGGATAGTCGAGGTTCCTGCCGGCGGAGACGCTGCCGCTCGTGCCCGTGCGCACGCGCTCGAGTGGGACGGGGAGTCCGTGCTGCTCGATGCCGCAGCGGCGGGCGTCGACCCGGCGCGCGGCGGTCGCCTGTGGGTGGACGCCCCGCGCTCGGGTGACGTCATCTGCCCGCTTGGGATGCACGGTCAATCTAAGAAGGTCTCTGACCTGCTCGGCGAGGCGGGCGTGCCGCTCGACGACCGCGCCGCCGTGCCCGTGGTGCGCGTCTCGTCCACCGGCAGGATCGTGTGGGTTGCCCCCATCCGCCCGGACGAGCGCGTGCGCTGCTCGGCTGCAACGAAATGGATGCTCGAGCTGACGCTCTTGTCGGCGCTGTGACGCCCTTCTCCCACGGTTTGGGTTCACGGTTTTGCCCAAGATGGTGTGCCGGGCGGCAAAACCCCAGTTGAGACATCAGACATTAAAGCATCAGCGCTGTGCGTGAACCCAAACCTCGAAAGGCGCCTTCCCGGCGTCCGCCCACGTGCCGTTGTCCTGCGTTATCCTTGGGTGACGGACAAACGGCGCGCGCCGCGAAGAAAGGGGAGAGCCATGGGTTCACTGCATCCTGACGTGAAGGAGGTCCTGCTTTCCGAGGAGGACATCCGCGGCATCGTCAGCCGCATGGGCGAGCAGATCACCCGTGATTACGCCGACAAGAACCCGCTGATCGTGGCCGTGCTGCGTGGTGCCGTGGTCTTCACCGCGGACCTCATGCGCGCCATCGACTGTCCGATGTCGGTGGACTTCATGGCGGTCTCCAGCTACGGCGAGGCGGCCAAGAGCTCTGGCGTGGTCCGCATCGTCAAGGACCTCGACACCAAGATCGAGGGGCGCGACGTGCTGATCGTCGAGGACATCCTCGACTCCGGCCTCACGCTGTCCTACCTCATTGACCTGCTCAAGGGCCGCGGCCCCGCGTCCGTCGAGGTTGCCGCGTTCCTCGTGAAGGACGTCGCCGGCAAGACGCCCGCCATCGAGCCCCGCTACGTGGGCACCCACGTTCCCGACGAGTTCATCGTCGGCTACGGCCTGGACTTCGCGGAGCGCTACCGTAACCTGCCCTACATCGGCGTCCTCAAGCCCGAGGTCTATCAGTAACCTGACAAGGAGATCGCGTGTCAGACAACAACAGCGAGCCGCAACGTCCCGGCGGGAAGGGCATGCCCGATCTTCCGGGCGGCCCGTCCCGCTCCAACACGATCACGACGCTGCTCATCATTGCCATCGTCGTCTACCTTGCCTACTCCATGGGCACCTCACTCACGAGCCGCGCCCAGACGACGGACGTCCTGCCCACCAACCAGTTCGTGACCGCCGTCGAGTCGGGTCGCGTCAAGGACGTGAGCTACAAGGTCTCCGACGGTAGCGTCACCGGATCGTACTGGAAGTCGTCGACCGACAAGGGCGACGAGGGAAAGCTCAAGGACTATCAAAGCGTCTACGTCGGGTCCGACTCCCTCGCCGAGCTCATGGCGGAGCACCCCGACATCACCTATCAGATCGACACGAGCTCGGGCGACCTGCTTGAGACCATCCTCGTCTCCGTGGTCCCCACGCTGCTTCTGGTGGGCGTCTTCATCTTCTATATGAACCGCATGTCGGGCCAGCAGGACAAGACGATGTCGTTCGCCAAGACCAAGGCGCGCATCGAGGGCGAGCGGCCAAAGGTCACCTTTGCCGACGTCGCGGGCATCGACGAGGCCGTGGAGGAGCTCCAGGAGGTCCGCGACTTCCTCTCCGACCCCGAGCGCTACCACAAGATGGGCGCGCGCATCCCGCGCGGCCTCCTGCTCGTGGGCCCTCCGGGCACCGGCAAGACGCTGCTTGCGAAAGCCGTTGCCGGCGAGGCGGGCGTGCCGTTCTTCTCGATCTCCGGCTCCGACTTTGTGGAGATGTTCGTGGGCGTGGGCGCCTCGCGCGTGCGCGACCTCTTCAAGCAGGCCAAGGAGGCGGCGCCCTGCATCGTCTTCATCGACGAGATTGACGCCGTTGGCCGCCAGCGCGGCGCGGGCCTCGGCGGCGGCCACGACGAGCGCGAGCAGACGCTCAACCAGCTGCTCGTCGAGATGGATGGCTTCGAGGAGAACTCCGCCGTCATTCTCATTGCCGCGACCAACCGGCCCGACATTCTCGACCCGGCGCTGCTGCGCCCCGGGCGCTTTGACCGTCGCGTGACCGTGGACCGCCCCGATGTGGGCGGCCGCGAGAAGATCCTTGCGGTGCACGCCAAGGGCAAGCCCGTCTCCGATGACGTGGACCTGGCGCGCCTTGCCAAGGTGACCCCCGGATTCACGGGCGCGGACCTCGCCAACCTCATGAACGAGGCGGCACTTCTCGCCGCGCGCCGTCACGAGGAGACGATTGGTCCCGACGAGGTCGAGGAGGCCATGGAGCGCGTGATGGCCGGCCCCGAGCGCAAGAGCCGCGTCATCACCGAGGGCGAGCGCCGCGTGATCGCCTACCACGAGTCCGGCCACGCCCTCGTGGGCCACGTGCTGGCGCACTCCGATCCCATCCACAAGATCAGCATCGTGAGCCGCGGCCAGGCGCTCGGCTACACCATGCAGATTCCCGAGGAGGACCACTTTCTGGAGACGCGCGACGGCATGCTCGACCAGATTGCCGTGCTGCTGGGCGGTCGCACGGCCGAGGAGCTCTTCTGCGACGACGTCACTACCGGCGCGAGCAACGACCTCGAGCGGGCCACCAAGCTCGCGCGCACGATGGTCACGCGCTACGGCATGAGCGACGAGCTGGGCGCCCAGGTCTTTGGCGAGGCGCAGCACGAGGTGTTTCTCGGCCGCGACTACGCAAACCACCAGGACTACTCCGCCGAGACCGCCAAGCGCATCGACGACGAGGTCGAGCGCATCATGCGCGAGGGCCACGAGCGCGCCCGCGAGGTCCTGGCCGAGCGTCGCGACCAGATGGACACCATGGCGCGCGTGCTGCTCGAGCGGGAGACCGTGGAGGGCGCCGCGGTGGACGCCCTGCTCGAGGGCCGCTGGGACGAGTACGTCGCGGGGGAGAAGAACGACGAGGCGGCGGAGGCCGCCGGAGGGGAGCAGCAGTGAGCATCAACGAGAAGAGCCGCGCATACGGCGCGCAGAAGTCCTCCATCCGCGAGATCTCTGCGTATGCCAACGCCCGCAAGGCCGAGATCGGCGCCGAGAACGTCTTTGACTTCTCGCTGGGCAACCCCTCGATTCCCGCGCCGGATGCCGTACGCGCCTCGATCGAGCGCGCGCTCGCGCTGCCGGCCACGCAGCTCCACGGCTACACGCCCGCAAACGGCCTGCCCGCCGTGCGCGAGGCCGTGGCCGCGAGCCTGACGCGCCGCTTTGGCGACGGCACCGCGAGCGCGGACGACCTCTACCTCACCTGCGGCGCCGCGGCCTCGCTCTCCATCACGTTCAACGCGATCGTCAACGCCGGTGACGAGGTCATCGTCATCGCGCCGTACTTCCCGGAGTATCGCGTCTGGATCGAGACCTCAGGCGCCACGTGCGTTGAGGTCATGGCGGACGCGGCCACGTTCCAGGTGGACGTTGCCGCCGTCGCCGCTGCGATCACGCCGCACACCAAGGCCGTGGTCATCAACTCGCCCAACAACCCGGTGGGCTCCGTGTACTCCCGCGACAACCTTGCCGCGCTCGCGGACGTGCTGCATGAGGCCGAGAAGAACCTCGGCACGACCATCTACCTCGTGGCCGACGAGCCGTACCGCGAGATCACCTACGGTGCCGAGGTGCCCTGGGTGCCGTCCGTCTACGACCGCACGATCGTGTGCTACTCCTACTCCAAGAGCCTGTCGCTGCCGGGCGAGCGCATCGGCTGGGTGCTGGTGCCGCCCACTAACCCCGAGCACGACGAGCTGGTGCTCGCCGTGGCCGGCGCCGGCCGCAAGCTGGGCTTTGTTTGTGCTCCGGCGCTCTTCCAGCGCGTGCTCGCGGATTGCGTGGACTGCCCGAGCGACGTTGAGGCCTACGCCGAGAACCGCCGTGCGCTCACCGAGGGGCTCTCTGCCCTGGGCTACGAGTTCATCGAGCCCGAGGGTGCGTTCTACCTGTGGGTCAAGGCGCTCGAGCCGGACGCCGAGAAGTTCTTCGAGCGCGCCAAGGCTCTCGAGCTGCTGCCCGTCCCGTCCGACTCGTTCGGCTGCCCGGGCTGGGTGCGCGTGGGCTACTGCGTCTCCCACGAGACGATCGTGAACTCGCTGCCCGCCTGGGCCAAGCTCGCCGAGTCCTATCGCTAGGAAACCGTCATGCTGCAGAACCGCTGCGACGTCCACACGCACACGCTCTTCTCGCGCCACGCGTACTCGACGGTGCGCGAGGACGTGCTCGCCGCCCGCGATGCGGGCCTTGAGCTGCTGGGCGTGACGGACCACTTCTCCGACATGCTCTTTCCGGGTGCGGACCTGACGCATGCCGACCTTCGCGACTACCAGTACCTCATCAACACGGTCGTGTGGCCGCGCGTCTGGGAGGGCGTGCGTCTGCTGCATGGCGTGGAGGCGGACGTTCGCTCGCTTGACGGGCGACTCTTTGGCCAGGATGTCGCGCTCGACCATGACATCACCGGCGGTCCCATGCGCGAGGCGACCACGCTCTACGATCGCGTTACGATGAGCTGCGACTACGTGATCGCGAGCGTTCACTACCGGGGGTTCGCGTCCGAGGCGACCCTCGCCCAGGCGACGGAGATGTACCTCGGCGCGCTTGCCCAGCCCAAGGTACTTGTCCTTGGCCATGCGGGGCGTGCCGGCATCCCGTTCGACGTGCCCGAGGTTGTGGGGGAGGCTGCCCGCCAGCATAAGCTCATTGAGATCAACGCCCACAGCCTGGAGGCGCGCCGTCGCGAGGGACGCACCTGGCAGAGCTGCCGGAAGATCGCCGAGACCTGTGCCGAGCTTGGCTGCCAGATTGTCATCAGCAGCGACGCGCACATCTGCTGCGACGTGGGCGGCGTCGCGCCCGCGCTCGAGATGCTCGAAGAGATCCACTTCCCGCAGGAGCTCGTGGCCACGCGCTCGGCCGAGGCGTTCCTTGCCGCGATGGGCGCCGCCGGCCTGCGGACGCCCGAGTTCTAGCGTCGTCCCGGGTGCCGGCCCCGCGTTCTTTTCGTCTGCCGGCAGCTGCACTTGCAGGAGCGGAAACCCCCGGAAGGAGCCCCATGTCCACCACCCGTGAGCTGCGACTTGTTTCATGGAACGTCAACGGCCTGCGCGCCGTCATGAAGAAGGACCCGAGCTTCACCGACGTGGTGGAGGCCACCGGCGCTGACGTCTTTGCCGTCCAGGAGACCAAGCTCCAGGAGGGCCAGATAGAGCTCGACCTGCCCGGCTATCACCAGACCTGGAGCTACGCCGAGCGCAAGGGCTACTCCGGCACCGCCGTCTTCTCTCGTGAGGAGCCGCTGCAGGTCATCAACCACATCGGCGCGCCGGCGGCCGATGACGAGGGCCGCGTCTGCGCGCTCGAGTTCCCGAGCTACTGGTTCGTGGACGTCTACACGCCCAACGCGCAGAACGAGCTGGCGCGCATCGACACGCGTCTGGCGTGGGATGCGGCCTACCGTGAGTTCCTATGCGGCTTGGCCGCTGAG
Source organism: uncultured Atopobiaceae bacterium (assembly GCA_963928085.1). GTDB lineage: Bacteria > Actinomycetota > Coriobacteriia > Coriobacteriales > Atopobiaceae > Thermophilibacter. The sequence goes on along the minus strand of CAWVDR010000002.1, from coordinate 343,407 downwards.
AAGCCCGTGGTGACCTGCGGAGACTTCAACGTGGCTCACAACGAGATTGACCTCAAGAACCCCGGCCCCAACCGCGGCAACGCCGGTTTCTCCGACGAGGAGCGCGAGAGCTTCACCCGCCTGCTCGACGCCGGCTTCACGGACACCTTCCGCGCGCGCCACCCCGATCTCACGGGCGCCTACAGCTGGTGGAGCTACCGCTTCAATGCCCGCAAGAACAACGCCGGCTGGCGCATCGATTACTTCCTCGTGAGCAACGACATCGCCGACCGCGTGACCGGGGCGTCGATCCTCTCCGAGGTCTACGGGAGCGACCACTGCCCGGTGGAGCTCACGATCGAGCTGTAGCGCGGTGCGGGCCCGGCGCCCCGCGCTAGAAGTCGAACGCCGCCGCGATGTCGCAGGCGCACACGAGGTCGGCGGCGCCGTCCTGCGGCGTGCGCTCCCGGTTGACAATCACCAGCTCGTCGCCACCAAAGTAGTTGACGAGCCCCGCCGCCGGGTACACCACGAGCGACGTGCCTCCAATGACCAGCAGGTCGGCCTCCTCGATCGCCTTGACGCTGGCGAGAAGGACGCGCTCGTCGAGCTGCTCTCCGTAGAGCACCACGTCCGGTTTCACGAGCCCGCCGCACTTCTCGCAGCGCGGTACACCCTCGGTCGCGAGGACCCACTCGGCCGAGTAGGTCTCCCCGCAGCGCATGCAGACGTTGCGGTGGACCGACCCGTGCAGCTCATGGACCACGCGCGAGCCCGCCGCCTGATGCAGGCCGTCGATGTTCTGCGTGACCACGGCGGCGAGATGTCCCTCGGCCTCCAGCTCGGCGAGCTTGGTGTGCGCACGGTTGGGCCGCGCGGTCAGACAGATCATGCGCTCACGGTAGAACTCGTAGAACTCCTCGGTGTGCGTGATAAAGAAGCCGTGCCCGAGCATCTCCTCGGGCGGGTAGGCAAAGTGCTGGTGATAGAGGCCGTCGGCGCTGCGGAAGTCGGGAATGCCGCTTGCTGTGGAGACGCCGGCGCCGCCGAAGAACACCGCCCTTCTCGCCTTTGAGAAGCGCTCCTCAAGCGCGGCCGCCGCCTCGGCGGGATCTGCGATTGTGTGTCCCATGACGCCTCCTTCGAACGTCCTCCTATCATGGTAATCCTGCGGAGACGTCTGCGACCCCGCTCAGTTGGGAACAAGGTAGCTTATGTCATGCAAGAGGGAGGCGGCACATGGAGCCCTTGCACAACAACGTCTTTGACTGCGCGCTCGTCTTCGAGGGCGGCGGCTATCGCGCCGCGTATACCTGCGCGTTCGCAAACGTCCTGCTCGAGCAGGGCATTTACTTTGACTACGTGTGCGGCTTGTCCGCCGGGGCAAGCAACGCCGTCAACTATCTCTCGCGCGACCGCAAGCGCGTGCGCGAGGCCTTCATGACCGGCGGGGCCGCCAGGGGGCTCGTCGGCCTGCGCTCGCTGCTGCGCGGCCACGGTTACTTCGATGCCGACGCGCTCTACGAGGGCGCGCTGCGCGACGGGACGCTCGAGTTCGACTGGGATACGTTTGCGGCCAACCCCGCGCGCCTGCGCATCCAGGCCTTCGAGCGCGACACCGGCCGCACGGTTCGCTTTGGCCGCGATGACATGACCGACCCCATGCGCATGATCGACCTCGTCAGGGTCAGCTCCACGCTTCCCGGCATGATGAAGCCAATCGAGGTGGACGGCCGCGTCCTCATGGACGGTGGCCTGGGCACAGGCGCCGGCATTCCGGTCGGCATGGCCGAGGATGACGGCATGGAGCGCTTCCTCTTCGTGGCCACGCGCCCGCGCGGCTATCGCAAGAAGGAGCCGGGCGCGCGCGACAAGCAGATGTTCAAGGCCGTGGCGCGCGACTATCCCTACCTGCGCAAGGCGCTACTCACGCGCTGGGAGCGCTACAATGCCGCGCTCGACCACGTGGAGGAGCTTGCCGAGAAGGGTCGTGCGCTCGTCATCTACCCTGACGAGATGCCCGTCGAGAACGCCACGGTCAATCCCCGCAAGCTGACGGCCGCCTACGAGGCCGGGCACGCACAGTATGTGCGCGAGATGCCGCGCGTGAGAGAGTTCCTGTTCGGTGCGTCGGACGCCGGTCCGCGCCCGGATGACCCGGACGAGGGCACTGGCTACATCACGCTGGGCTAGCTCCGCCGCACGGCGTCCGCCGTCCTTCTCGCCCGTCCGCCCGTCCCGTGGGTACAATGGGACGAAACGAAGGCGCTCCAAGGAGGACCGCTCATGCTCAGAGAGAACTACGCAACGTGGCGCTGCGGCGCGCATGAGATCTCACTCGCGCGCCCCCGCATCATGGGCATTCTCAACGTGACCCCCGACTCCTTCTCGGACGGTGGGGAGAACTTCGACCACGATGCCGCCATCGCGCGCGGCCTCGCCCTGCTCGACGAGGGGGCCGACATCATCGACGTGGGCGGGGAGTCCACGCGCCCGGGGCACACCCCCATCTCCTCCAAGGAGGAGGCCGAGCGCGTGGTGCCGGTCGTTCGCGCCCTGGTGGACGCGGGCGCCATCGTCTCCATCGACACGCGCCATGCCGACGTGGCGCGCATGTGCGTGCGCCTGGGGGCGTCCATCGTGAATGACGTCACTGGCTTTGCCGACCCGGAGATGGTCCAGGTCGCGGCCGACACCGACTGCGGCTGCGTCGTCGTGCACTGGAACCAGGGCGGGCTCGGCACGCACGTGGCCCGGCGCCAGGTGCTGCTCGACGAGTCGCGGCCCTCGGGCAGCGCGCTGCCGCGCCCTGCCACCTCCCAGCACCGCTTCACCCTGCCCGAGGGCGCCCAGATCATGCGCCAGGTCATGGGCTTTCTGGGCGACCAGGCGCGCACCCTCATGCGCGCCGGCGTCTCGCGCGACCGCATCTGCATGGACCCGGGTGCCGGTTTCGACAAGTACGCCGACGAGGACGTGGTTATCCAGCGCGCGACACGCTCCATGGCCTCGATGGGCTACCCGCTCATGTGCGCCGTCTCGCGCAAGCGCTTCGTGGGCGCGCTCGGCGGCGAGGCCGACCCCGCGGCGCGCGACGCGGCGACGGCGGGCGTCTGCATATCCGCGATTGAGAACGGCGCACGCATCCTGCGCGTCCACAACGTCGCTGAGGTCGCCCAGGCCGTGAACGCCTACTGGGCCGTCTCGCACAAGGACGCGCGCCAGGGCTTTGTGAGCCTGGGCTCCAACGTGGGCAACCGCGTGGCCAACCTTGCCCGCGCCGTTCAGCTGATTGACGAGATCCCGCTCACGTGCGTCGTCAGCGTGAGCCACGCCTACGAGACGGAGCCGGCCTACGGCATTGCCACGCCGGTGGCCAACGCCGTTGCCGAGATTCGCACCGAGCTACACCCGCTCGTGCTCATGAGCAAGCTCCTCGAGGTTGAGGGCCAGCTCGGGCGCATTCGCCCCGACGCCTCCACGCGCGATCCCAAGAAGCCCGGCAGCGGGCCCCGCACGATCGACTGTGATCTCGTCTGGGTGGAGGGGGAGTCCCATGCCGGTGCGCGCCTGACGCTGCCGCACCCCCGACTTGGCGAGCGCGACTATGTGATCGTGCCGATGGAGGACCTCATGCACGACCCCGAACGCTTCCTCGCGCATGCCGGCGTTTCCGTGACCCCGCGCGAGGAGCGCGTGGGCCAGGTCACCGCCGACCTGGGGGAGGTCGTGTGGGAGTAGGGACGTCGTTCACGCTGCGGCCGGCGGTGCCGATGGGCCATATGACGGGCGTGCCGCATGTGTGCGCGCTCGGCATCGCGCGCGAGCTGGAGGCTCGCGTGCGGTGGCCGCACGAGGTGGTTGGACGGGACGGGGAGCCGCTCGTGAGCGTCGATGCGCGCGCCGGCTATGACGACGAGGGCGTCTTCGTTCGGTGCGACCTCGCGTGGGACGCGGAGCGAGGGCTCGACGCCGACGCGCTCGAGCGCGCTGCGAGCCAGACCGTTCAGGCGTGGGCGCAGGACGTCTCGGGGGGTCGCGCCGCTGCTGGCCCGCTCGCCCCGGTGCTCTCCGACTACTTTGACGTCCTGCTTGGCATGGGTGAGAGGGTCGAGGTCCTGCGCGGCGGCCGCGTGATCGGCGAAGGCACGCTCATGGCCGTGGACGTGTGGGGGCGTGCGACGGTGCGCCTGGCGAACGGATCGCAGGAGCTGGAGATCGCCCCGGAGCAGGCCCGGCTTCGCTACGTCTGAACGGCCCCCTTTTCGAGGTTTGGGTTTGCCGTTTTGCCAAACGGCGAGTATCCGTTTTTGACACAGCCGTTTACCTGCGCGTTTGCGGGTGGGTGGCTTCCGGCCTTCCCGCGATCGAACCCAAACCGTCTGAGGGGCTATGCGCGGCCGCGCTCGCCGAGCCAGATCTCGCGGATGCCGCGCAGGGTGAGGTCTGGGTCGATGGCGTCAAAGACGTCGGTTGCCCGTGCCACGGTACGCGCGAGTCCGCCCGTGCCCACGACGGTCGCGTCCGGCGCGCCAAGCTCGGCCTTGATGCGCGAGACGAGCCCCTCCGCCTGGGCCGCCGCCCCGATCACGAGGCCGGACTGCAACGCCGCCTCGGTGGAGTCGCCAAGGGCGCGCTCGGGCGCCTCCACGGGGATGCTTGCGAGCTTGGCGGCTCGCGAGAAGAGCGCGTTCGCGGAGAGCATGAGCCCCGGCGAGATGGCGCCGCCGCGGTAGGCCCCGCTCGCGTCCACCACGTCGATGTTCGTCGCGGTCCCAAAGTCCACCACGATGACCGGCGCGCCATACGTGCTGCGCGCCGCGATGGCGTTGGCGATGCGGTCGGCGCCCACCTGGTGCGGGTCGGGCATGGCGACCTCCATGCCGTAGTCGCGCCCGGCGCTCACGATGAGCGGGTCGTGCCCGAGGTGCGTCTCCAGGCAGCGGCGCCATGCGCGCTCGAGCGCGGGCACCACGCTCGCCACGCCCGCGTCGGTGACGTCGGCGAGCGAGAGGCCGTCCTTGCCGAAGAAGCCCCACAGCCGCGAGTGCAGCATGTCGGAGGTGTCCGTGGCGTCGGTGGACATGCGCCACCCGCGCACGAGCGCGCCCCCCTCGTCAAAGAGGCCGAGCGTGGACTGCGTGTTGCCGACGTCGATCGCAAGGAACATGGTTCACCTCCGCGCCGTGGTTCTTCTCGCCCATCTTACGCGCAAATCTCCACATATGCCTCATGGCCTTTCTGATATAGTCATACGGCTATTGTGTCTTGGTCGGAACCAAGACGAACCCCTGCCCTGGTCGGAAACCAGGGCCGAAGAAGAGGAGTCCTGCCATGAAGCAAGGTATCCATCCCGAGTACGTGGAGTGCAACGTTCGCTGCTCCTGCGGCAACACCTGGACCACCCGCTCCACCAAGAGCGAGATGCGCGTCGACCTCTGCGACAAGTGCCACCCGTTCTACACCGGCCAGCAGAAGCTCGTTGACACCGGCGGCCGCGTCCAGCGCTTCGCCGACAAGTTCGGTGGCGCCGCTGCCGCCCAGCTGAAGAAGGCCGAGGAGGCCAAGGCCGCCCGTGCCGCCAAGGCTGCCGAGGAGGCTGCTGCCAAGAAGGCCGCCAAGGAGGCCAAGGCCGCCGAGAAGGCCAAGCGTGCCGCTGAGTTCGCCAAGAAGGCCGAGGCCGAGGCTGCTGCCGCTCCCGTCGAGGAGCCCGCTGCCGAGGCTGTCGCCGAGGAGACCACCGAGGCCGCCGAGTAGCGCCGGACGCACAGCGCAAGCAAGGCGCCCCGCGGGCACGTCGCCTGCGGGGCGCTTTTTTCGTACGTCGGGGGCCGATGTTCCGAACAAGGATTCCGGCCTGCGCGTTCTTCTCGGCATGCGCCGGGCGGGAGTCTTGGTCGGGTAGCTACTCGGCGCGCGTCAGCGTGAACGAATCGACGTAGGTGGCCGTTCGCTCGTAGGGGATGAACAGGATCGCGTCGTCGTAGGTATACTCGGAGCGCACCTCCGCGCTCGCCGCCGACGGGTCCTCGGACGTGCCAAAGCGCAGCGTGAGCATGGCGTCGCCGCCCACGTCCTCCGGCAGCTCGGCGACAAACACAAGACCTTCGTCGTCCGACTCCAGCCGTGCGGTGAAGTGCACCTCACCGAGCGCGACGTCGCCGGCGCACGAGGCCGCGTCGTCTGCGGGGTTGGCGTGGTAGTGCGCCACGCCGCTCACGTAGCCGGAGAGCACGACGGCGTCCTCGCCCACGCTCGCGCCGAGCACCTCCACGGCGAGCCCGTCCTCGCGCGCGGCCAGGCACTTGCCTCCGTCGGTCCGCTGGCTCTGGAACGCGCCCGTCCAGGTGCCGAGAAGCGCGTGGAGGTTGCGCTCGCGCGCGCCGTCGCTGACCTCCACCTGCGAGACGCCCCACTGCCCGCTCGTCTGGCTGAACGAGAAGGTGACGGTCAGCAGGCACTCGTACGTCTCGAACACCTCGGTGCGGACGCAGGAGATCGTGAGCGTGTCGGCCTGGGTGTCCTCGTCGAAGCTCTCCTCCTCGATCGCCACGGCGGCGTCGGCGTAGAGCTCCGCGAGCGCGGGCTCGGTCCCGTCCGCCTCGTCCGCGCGCGCGAGCAGCAGGTGGACGTTGCTCAGCACCTTGTCCTGGTCCACGCCGCCCGTCGCGTGCCAGCTGACCCCCTCGTTTGCGACGCCCGGCATGACGGACCACGCACCGTCCACGAGCGCGAAGGACAGCGTCGCACCCTGGCTCGCGCTCACGGACTGACCGGAATAGGTGAGCACGACCTCCGCCGTTGCGTATCCCGACGCCCCGAACTGCGCGTCGGTCCCATCGGGGGCGGTCTGGGAGCGGGTGACGCCACGGACGTCGATGTCCTGCGAGACGAGTGCCGTGTCGGTCCCGTAGGTGCCGCTCGAGTACTCGGGGGTGCTCAGGACCGTGCGGGCACCGTCGGCGATGGTCGCCTCGTCGGGGACCGCGAGGGCGCGGGAGAGCGCGATGCCAAGAAGGACGGCGGCGGCGCACGCGATGAGCGCGAGCGCCACGGTGGCGCCCCGATGCCTGCGCACGAGGTCGGCGAGCAGGGCGGCCCTGCTGCGCAGATACCCGGCGAGCGCGCCGCCCACGTCGCGCAGGCGCGGCTCGTCGGGGCGCTCGGGGGCTGCGGGGCGAGGTGCCGTGGCCTCGACGGGCGGGCGGCGCTCGGTCGAGCCGGCCCCGTCGAGCTCCGTGGTCTTTTCGACCCCCTCGCTCTTCTCGTCCTGCTCGCGGTCTGACATGGTGCCTCCTTGGATTCGCGTTCGTCTAGTGTCTCACACCGCGACCTCGGGTATGATAGAAAGGCTGAATACAACGCGGGGAGTGAACATGCGAGACAAGCTGCTCAAGATCATCCAGGCATACGAGGAGCTCGAGAAGCGCCTCATGGACCCGGCCGTGGTCTCCGATCCCAAGGAGTACGCGCGCCTCGCCAAGGAGCACGCCGGCCAGGCCGAGCTCGTGACCAAGGCGCGCGAGTACCTCGGTGCGCTCGACGACATCGAGACGGCCAAGGAGATGCTCCACGAGGCGGACGCCGACGAGAAGGCCATGCTCCAGGAGGACATCGCCGCCAACGAGGCCAAGCTCCCGGCCCTGGAGGAGGACATCAAGTTCCTGCTCATCCCGGCCGACCCCAACGACGACAAGGACACGATCGTGGAGATCCGCGCCGGCGTCGGTGGCGACGAGGCGGCCATCTTTGCGGGCGACCTCTTCAAGATGTACGAGCGCTTCTGCGAGCACCGCGGCTGGAAGGTCGAGGTCCTCTCGTCCTCGCCGAGCGAGGCCGGCGGCTTCAAGACCATCGAGTTCAAGGTCTCCGGCGACAAGGTCTACTCCGTGCTCAAGTTCGAGTCCGGCGTCCACCGCGTCCAGCGCGTGCCCAAGACCGAGAGCCAGGGCCGCATCCAGACGTCCACGGCCACCGTGGCGGTGCTGCCCGAGGCCGACGAGATCGACATCCAAATCGACCAGAACGACCTGCGCATCGACACCTACTGCGCCTCCGGCCCCGGCGGCCAGTGCGTCAACACCACCTACTCGGCGGTGCGCATCACCCACCTGCCCACCAACACCGTGGTGCAGTCCCAGGACCAGCGCTCGCAGATCCAGAACCGCGAGGTCTGCATGCAGATGCTGCGCGCCCGCCTCTACGAGATGGAGCTGGAGAAGCAGCAGGCCGAGCAGGGCGCCGAGCGCCTCTCGCAGATTGGCCATGGCAACCGCTCCGAGAAGATCCGCACCTACAACCAGCCGCAGGACCGCGTGACCGATCACCGCATCGGCTTCAACGGCACCTACAACGGCGTGCTGCTGGGCGACGCGCTACCGACCGTGATCGACGCGCTCGCCGCCGCCGACCGCGCCGAGAAGCTCGCGCAGGTGGCGTAGCGGCGCGGGGCGGGCGTTCTTCTCGCCGAGGCTCTTTCACTGTTTTGGGCAAAACCTTTGATGCAAACGACCTGGTGGCATCAAGGGTTTTGCCCAAAACCATAAGAAAAGGCGCCAGATACATGGGGCCTCCACAACTCGGGGCGACTTTGCGTCGCGGATATAAAACCTTTGCCCCAAAACCTCGAGGGAGGCCTCAAAAACGGTCAAGCGAGAAGCACGAGGGGCCGTCAGAACGCAAAACCCTACAACTCTTGGCAGGCAACCCGGCTGCGGCCGACGTCCTCGGCGGATTGCGGCGGCCGGAGGGCGGCCCTGCGCTATGATGCAGGGACCAAATCAGGCGAGAAGGACCGTGATGACGCAAGACATCTGGACGATAAAGCGCGTGCTCGACTGGACGTGCGGGTACCTCGAGCGCAAGGGGGACGAGCACCCGAGGCTCTCGGCCGAGTGGCTGCTCGCCGCCGTCACGGGGCTTTCCCGCGTCGAACTCTACGTCAACTTTGACAAGCCCCTCGAGGCGGCCGAGCTGGACGAGATGCACGCCGCTATCGAGCGGCGGGCGGCGGGCGAGCCCCTGCAGTACGTGACCGGTGAGATGCCCTTCCGTCACATCGTGCTGCGCTGCGAGCGCGGCGTGCTCATCCCGCGCCCCGAGACGGAAGTCCTGGTGGACGCCGCCCTCGAGGGGATCGATGCCGCGTCGTCGGGCGAGAGGGACGTGCGGGTGCTCGAGGTGGGTACGGGCACGGGCTGCATTGCCCTCTCTCTTGCCTCGGAGCGCCCGGGTACCCACGTCGTCGCGACGGACCTCTCCGAGCGTGCAATCGAGCTGGCGACGCGCAACCGCGAGGCCCTCGGCCTCGAGGAGACGGTCGACATCGTGGAATGCGACCTCGCCTCCGGGGTAGATCCCGAGCTCATGGGCACGTTCTCCGTGCTTGTCTCAAACCCGCCCTACATCCCGACCCGCGTGCTCTCCGAGGAGGTCCCGGCCGAGGTCCGCGACTTCGAGCCGGAGCTTGCGCTCGATGGCGGGCCCGACGGGCTCGACGTGTTCCGGCGCCTGCTCGACCTCGCGCCTACGGCGCTCGCGCCGGGCGGCATGCTCGCCGTCGAGCTCTACGAGGGGTCCCTCGATGACGCGGCCGCACTTGTCCGCGAGCGCGACGGCTGGTCCTCGGTCGAGGTGCGCGAGGACCTTACGCATCGTCCCCGCGTCCTTGTCGCCAAAAGGGAGGCCTAGCCATGGGTACCGTGCTTCTCTCCAGCCAGTCCGAGCCGACCCCCGAGGTGGTGACGCGCGCCGCAGAGGCGCTGCGCTCCGGCGGCGTCGTCGTGCTCCCCACGGACTCCGTCTACGGAATCTGCTGCGCCGCGACGCCCGGCAACCCCGCTCATGCCCGCATCTTCGAGGTCAAGCGCCGCGACCGCGCCCAGACCCTGCCGTGGTTTGTCGCGGACGTCGCCGACCTCGAGCGCTACGGGAGCGACGTGCCCGCCTGGGCGCTGCGCCTCGCCGAGCGGTACTGGCCGGGTGCGCTCACCATCGTGGTTCGCGCCTCAGACGCCGTGCCCCCCGAGTACGCACAGGCATCAACCGGAGGTTCCACCGTGGCCCTGCGCGTTCCCGGGTCGGAGCTCGACCGTGCGATCGTTCGGTCCGTGGGCTCGCCGCTCGCCCAGACGAGCGCGAACCTCCATGGCGCCAGCGCGGCGACGTCGGGCAGCGCGCTCGAGGCGGCCATCGTCGACGCCGTCGACCTGGTGATCGACGCGGGCTCCGCGCCGGTGGGCGTGGCGTCCACGATCGTCGACGCTACGGGTGACGAGCCGCGCGTCCTGCGCGCCGGCGCGCTTACCGAGGCTGAGGTCCTTCTCGCCACGCGCTGACGTCGCCCTTCGCGCGCGTGGTACTCTAGATAAGGTTCCAGTGGTGTGTGCGGCCCAGGGGAGGCCCCCTGCGTCGGCCCGTCTGCCGAGCGCCCGACCGGGCGTGACGATAAGGAGGCACCATGACCTACGAGCACCTCAGCGCGTCCGACCCCGAGGTCTTCTCTGCGGTGGGAGACGAGCTGCGCCGCCAGCGCTCCTCGATCGAGCTCATCGCCTCGGAGAACTTCGTCTCCCTCGCCGTGATGGAGGCCGTCGGTTCCCCGCTCACCAACAAGTACGCCGAGGGCCTGCCCGGAAAGCGCTACTACGGTGGCTGCTGGGCGGTCGACAAGGTCGAGGACCTCGCGCGCGAGCGCGCCAAGCGGCTCTTTGGCGCGGGCTTTGCCAACGTGCAGCCCCACTCCGGCGCTCAGGCCAACTACGCGGCCCTCGCCGCGCTCGCCCAGCCCGGTGACACGATCCTCGGCATGGCGCTCGACAACGGCGGCCACCTCACGCACGGCTCGCCCGCCAACTTCTCCGGCAAGCTCTACAACGTCGTCTCCTACGGCGTGGACGCCCAGACCGAGCGCATAGACATGGATGCCGTGGAGGCGCTCGCCCGCGAGCACCAGCCCAAGGTGATCATTGCCGGTGCCTCCGCCTATCCTCGCGTCATCGACTTCGAGCGCTTTGCGCAGATCGCCCACTCCGTGGGCGCGTACCTGATGGTCGACATGGCGCACATCGCCGGCCTGGTGGCCACCGGGCGTCATCCCAGCCCCGTGCCCCATGCGGACGTGGTGACCACCACCACCCACAAGACGCTGCGTGGCCCGCGCGGCGGCCTCATCCTCTGCAACGATCCGGATCTCGCCAAGAAGGTCGACTCCGCGGTCTTCCCGGGCAGCCAGGGCGGCCCGCTCGAGCACGTGATCGCCGGCAAGGCCGTTGCCTTCGGCGAGGCGCTCGCCCCCGAGTTCGCCGCCTACGCGGACGGGATCCTCGCCAACGCACGGGCCCTGGGTCGCGGCATGGAGTCGCGCAGCCTGCGCCTGGTCTCCGGTGGCACGGACAACCACCTGCTGCTCGTTGACCTCACGGCGGCGGGCGACGTCACCGGCAAGGACGCCGAGCGCGCCCTCGACGGCGTGGGAATCACGGTCAACAAGAACACCATCCCGGGCGAGGTCCGCTCGCCGTTCGTTACGAGCGGCATCCGCGTGGGCTCCGCCGCCGTCACCACGCGCGGCTTCGACGAGCGCGAGTGCGAGCGCGTCGGCGAGCTCATCGGTGACGTGGTGACCCACATGGGCTCCACGGACGTCGCCGACCGCGTCTCTTTCGAGGTGCGCGAACTTCTCGACGCCCACCCGCTCTATCCCGAGCTTGACTAGCAGCATCCCGAGGAAAGGACCACACATGGCAGAAGAGTTCGACCCGACGCGCTTCACGGTCATCGACCACCCGCTCGTCCAGCACAAGCTGCACATCCTGCGCGACAAGGCCACCGGTACCAAGCAGTTCCGCGAGCTGGTGACCGAGCTCGCCATCTTTGAGGGCTACGAGGCCATGCGCGACTTCCCGCTCGAGGACGTCGAGGTGGAGACGCCGCTCGAGGTCACTACCTGCAAGCGCGTCGCCGGCAAGAAGGTCGCCATCATCCCGATCCTGCGCGCGGGTCTGGGCATGGTCGACGGCATCCTCCAGCTCGTCCCCTCCGCGCGCGTGGGCCACGTGGGCATGTATCGCGACGAGGAGACCCACGAGCCGCATCAGTACTATTGCAAGTTCCCGGACGACATCCAGAACCGCACCTGCCTTGTCGTCGACCCGATGCTCGCCACGGGCGGCTCGCTCACCGCGGCCATCAAGTTCCTGCGCGACGCCGGCGTGCGCGACATCCGCTGCCTCACGCTCGTCTCGGCGCCCGAGGGCGTGCGCACCACGCTGGACTTCGACCCGGATGTGCGCCTCTACACCTGCGCGCTCGACCGCTGCCTGAACGACCACGCCTACATCCTGCCCGGCCTCGGTGACGCGGGCGACCGCATCTACGGCACCAAGTAGGACCGGCCCCCAGGAATCGAGGCCCTTGTCGCCAGCGCTTCTAGGATTTGCGGCGCTTGTCCTCGTGGCATCTAGAAAAGCGGGACCTTGCACGTGGAGGGAGCTCCACGGCGGTGCAAGGTCCCTCCTTTTTTAGAGTGCCGGGGGACAATGACGGAGATTTCCGGAGCTCTTCCGGATAAAGGCCGCAATTCTTGGGCGGACCTCGGACAAGGGCCCCGTTTTCTAGACCGCACGGCGACAAGGGCCGTGATTCCCGGAAGCGCCGGGCGATAAGAGCCCCCGCCCCGCCGTCCACCCCTCATCGCCCGATTGTGGCGAAACGGGGGCGAACGGCGCTCAGCTTGACTATTTCCCCCGGCGCGCTAGAGTTCTCGTGTCCTTATTCGCTCGAACGGGAGGCGCCTGCGCTTGGATCCTCAGGTCGCTATCGTCTCCGGCGCGCTCTTCGGTCTTTTGGGGTGCGTGGCGCCTGCGGCGCTGTTCGAGCGGGCTCTGAGGGGGAGCCCGGGGGTGTCGCTCGCCTCCGGCCTCGCGGCGGTGATTGTGTCGTTTCTCACGCTTACCGTCGTCCTGCTCGTGGTGTACACTGCCACGAACACCGGCTTCTTGGAGTTCGGGTGTGCGCTGGTCGCCTCGTTCCTGCTTTTCTGGGGCGTCGAGGCGATAAGGGCGTGGAGGGCGGCAAACGGCCGTCCCCCGCATAGAGGGGAAGGATGATCTTGAATCCTCTGGACCGTCTGGGAGACGAGGTCAACGAGCTCGTTGCGAGCTTCACGTCTCAGCCGATCGTAGGGTCGCTCGACACCGTCGGCTTCACGCAGTACTCGTTCTGGTTTGCCGTGGCGATAATCCTCATGCTCGTCGTGCTCTTCGTCTTCAAGAAGAAGCAGTCCGCGAGCCTCGTGCCGCAGGGCGTCTTCGTGAACGGCGTGGAGTACCTCGTCGAGTTCGTCCGCGACGACATGTGCAAGGGCCTGCTCGGCGAGTCCTGGAAGCGCCACTTCCCGTTCATCGCCACGACCTTCCTCGTGGTGCTCGCCAACAACATCGTGGGCATCATCCCGGGCTGCAAGCCGGGCACCGGCACCATCTCCACCACCGCCGCGCTCGCGCTCTGCTCGTTCGTCTACTTCATCGTCTGCGGCATCAAGAAGAAGGGCACGCTCGGCTACGTCAAGAGCCTGGCCCCGGCGGGCGTGATGTTCCCGCTCAACGCCCTCGTCTGGCTGATCGAGGTCTTCTCCACGATCCTGCGCCTCATCACCCTCGCCGTCCGACTCTTCTGCAACCTCTTCGCGGGCCACGTGGTCATGGGCACCTTCGCCATCCTGGCGTCGCTCTTCTTCGAGCCCATGGTGCAGGCGTTCTCTGTGGCCACCGCCGCGCAGGCGGGTGCCTCGGTCCTGTGGGTGGGCATCCTGCTCGTCATCTACGTCGTGGAGATCATGGTGGCCGCCATCCAGGCCTACGTCTTCGCGCTTCTCTCCGCCGTCTACATCCAGATCGCCGAGTCGGACGAGGAGTAGGCGAGAAGTTCGGCAACTCGCGGGCGGCCGCCCGCTGAGGAATAGCACGTTGGTTTGAAACTCGTCCCGGCACACAACACCCATCGGGGCGAATGTCAAAGGAGGAACAGTGGGAGCTCTCGGTGTCGTTGGTTATGGTCTCGGCGTTATCGGCGCGGGCATCGGCATTGGCCTGGCCGCCAGTGGCGTTGCGCAGGGCATGGCTCGTCAGCCCGAGGTTCAGGGCCGTCTCTTCACGGTCTTCATCCTGGGCTCGGCCTTTGTCGAGGCCCTCGCCCTCATCGGCTTCGTCGTCAGCCTCATCGTCAAGTAGCGCTGTCGCACGTTTCCGAGTGGAGGCAAGCATGAAGAACACTGTCACAAGGCTGCTTGCGCCCGCGGGCGTCGCCGTCGGCGTCGTCCTCGCGACGCCGGCCGTGGCGCTCGCGGAGGAGTCGGCGGTCGGCCCCGACATCCTGATCCCCAAGATGGCGGAGTTCGTCCCCGCGCTCATCGCCTTCCTCGTCATCCTCGCCGTCATGGCCAAGCTCGTGTGGCCCCCGGTCCTGGAGATGATGGAGAAGCGCCAGCAGAAGATCCAGGACGACCTCGACGCCGCGGAGCGCTCCAAGGTCGAGGCGGCCGAGGAGGCCAAGAGCTACGAGGCCAAGATCCTCGAGGCGCACCACGAGGCCGACGCCATCGTCGCCAAGGCCAAGAAGGAGGCCGAGGAGGTCCGCTCCGCGGTGCTCGCCAAGGCCCAGCGCGAGGCGGCCGACATCATCGCCAAGGCCCACGGCGCCGTGGACTCCGAGCGCCACAAGGCCATGATCGAGCTCTCCAGTTCCGTCGTGGACCTCTCCGTGGAGATCGCGAGCAAGATCATCGGCAACGACCTCTCCGTGGAGGAGCAGCGCAGGCTGGCCGAGAAGTACCTCGCGGAAGTGGGCAAGTCCGATGGCCGCTAAGAGGGCGGACGCCGAGAAGGTCGAGGCGTACACGCGGGCGCTCCTGGAGGCGGCTCGCTCCGAGGGCCGTGCCAACGCGGACCTCGTCCAGTGGCAGCACGCCCAGAAGTTCACGCCTGAGGTCCTGGAGACGCTCGCCGCCATGCAGCGCGAGGACGACCTCAGCCTCGTCGAGGAGGTCGCCAAGTACTACAAGGAGCTCCTCGACTCCCAGGACACCACGGTCTCCGTGACCGTCACCACGGCGGTCCCGATGGACGACGACCTGCGCGCCAAGGTGCGCGCCAAGGCCGAGAGGGACCTCGACGCCCCGGTCTATCTCGTCGAGCGCATCGACCCGGCCATCATCGGCGGCATCATGCTCGAGGTGCGCGGCAAGCGCTACGACGCCTCCGTGCGCGCCCAGCTCGCCAACATCCGCAAGACCCTCTCGTCGAGCTTCATCGAAGGCGAGGAACGCTAAATGGAAACCATCAGCTCCGAGAAGATCATGAGCACCCTGCGCGATGAGCTCGCGCAGATCAACGCCACGGTCGACCGCCAGGAGGCCTCGGTCGTCACCGAGGTCGCAGACGGCATCGCGCGCATCTCGGGCCTCAAGACCGCCATGGCCGGCGAGCTGCTCAAGCTCACGAGCTCCACCACCGGCCTCGACGTCTACGGCCTGGTCCAGAACCTCGACCAGGACGACGTGGGAGCGGTCCTCTTCGGCGACGCCGAGGAGATCAAGGAGGGCGACGAGTGCCGCACCACCGGGCGCGTCATGGACATCCCGGTCGGTCACGCCATGCTCGGCCGCGTGGTGAACCCGCTCGGCCAGCCGATCGACGGTCTCGGCCCGATCAACGCCACGCACCGCCGCCCGATCGAGTTCAAGGCCCCCGGCATCATGGACCGCCAGCCGGTGTGCGAGCCCGTCCAGACGGGGCTTCTCGCCATCGACGCGATGGTGCCCATCGGCCGAGGCCAGCGCGAGCTCATCATCGGTGACCGCAAGACCGGCAAGACGGCCATCGCCATCGACGCCATCGTCAACCAGCGCGACACCGACATGATCTGCATCTACGTTGCGATTGGCCAGAAGGCCTCGACGGTCGCCGGCATCCGCGAGTCGCTCGCACAGCACGGCGTCCTGGACAAGACGGTCATCGTCTCCGCCACCGCCGCCGAGTCCGCCCCGATGCAGTACATCGCCCCGATGGCGGGCGCCGCCATCGGCGAGTACTTCATGTACACCGACGGCCACGGCAACCCCGCGGACGCCGAGCATCCCGGCGGCCACGTCCTCGTGGTCTACGACGACCTCTCCAAGCAGGCCGTCGCCTATCGTCAGATGTCGCTGACGCTGCATCGTCCGCCCGGACGCGAGGCCTACCCCGGTGACATCTTCTACCTGCACTCGCGCCTGCTCGAGCGCGCCTGCAAGCTCTCCGACGCCAACGGCGGCGGCTCGCTCACGGCGCTCCCGATCATCGAGACGCAGGAGGGCGACGTCTCCGCCTACATCCCGACGAACGTGATCTCCATCACGGACGGCCAGATCTACCTGCAGTCTAACCTCTTCTTCCAGGGCCAGCGCCCCGCCGTCGACGTGGGCATCTCGGTCTCGCGCGTCGGTGGCGACGCCCAGATCAAGGCCATGAAGCAGGTCGTGGGCACGCTGCGTCTGGACCTTGCCGCCTACCGCGAGAAGCAGGCCTTCTCGCAGTTCGGCTCCGACCTCGACGCCACGACGCAGTATCAGCTCAACCATGGCGCGCACGTCATGGAGATGCTCAAGCAGCAGCGCTATTCGGCGCTCGACGTCCGCGACCAGGTCATCGCGATCTTTGCCGCCAAGGAGGACTTCCTCGACGACATCGACCTCGAGAACGTGACCCTGTTCCGCGACGGCCTGGCAAAGTACATGTCCGAGCACTGCCCCAAGCTGCGCAGCTCCGTCATGAAGGGCAAGATCGACGACGCCACCGCCTCGCGCCTGCGCGGCCGCATCGCCCGCTTCAAGAAGCTCTTCCTGGCCGAGCACCCCAACCGTCGCCGTCTCGAGGACGTGGAGCAGGCGGCGGAGGACACCGTCGCCGCGCCGCCCGAGGGCGGGCACGAGCCGCTGGACGGTCAGGAGAAGTAGACCATGGCCAGCCTTCGTGAGATACAGCGGCGCATGAGCTCGATCAAGAGCACGATGCAGATCACGCGCACGATGGAGATGATCTCCACGGCCCGCATCCACAAGGCGCTCCAGCGCGCCGAGGAGGCGGAGCCGTACAAGAACGCCATCACGCGCATGCTCGCCAACGTCGCCGAGGCGGGCTTCTCGTCCGGCCAGCCGCTCCTCGCGCAGCGCACGGAGGAGAAGCACGTGCTCTTTATCCTCGTGGCCTCCGACAAGGGCCTCGCGGGCGGCTTCAACATCGTGCAGCAGCGCGCCGTGGAGAACGAGATGCGGCGCCTCAAGGCGCGCGGCGTCGAGTCCTCGGTCATCACCTGCGGACGCAAGCCCACCGAGTACTTCACGTACCGCAAGATGGCACCCGTGATGTCGTTCGTCGGCATCTCCTCGGAGCCCAACCAGGACGAGGCCGACCGCATCGCCTCCTACGTCATGCGCGGCTACGCCACCGGGGAGATCGACCGCGTGGTCATCTACTACTGGCACGCCAAGAACCGCGTCGAGCAGACCCAGGTGGTGGAGCAGCTTCTGCCCATCACCAAGGAGCAGCTCACGATGCCCAACAAGCCGCGAGAGCGCGAGGCCCTCTCCAAGGTCGAGGGGCGCGCCTACACCGACTTCGCCTTCGACCCCTCGGCCGAGGAGGTCCTGGGCCGGCTCATGCCCGCCTACTTCAGGACGGTCATCTTCCACGCGCTGCTCGACTCGGCGGCCGCGGAGCACGGGGCGCGCCGCCGCGCCATGCAGTCCGCGACCGACAACGCCCGGGAGGTCCTGGGCACCCTCGAGCGCACGTACAACCGAGTCCGCCAGGGCTCCATCACCACCGAGCTCAACGAGATCATCGGCGGCGCTTCCGCATTGGAGGACAACTGATGGCAGAGAAGAACCACGAGACGCGCACCGCCCTCGAGGAGGCCGCGTACAACAAGCTCAACCGCACCGTCGGCGTGGGCACGATCGTCCGCATCGTCGGGCCGGTCGTCGACGTCAAGTTCGACGGCCAGGTGCCGGGCATCTACACCGCGCTCGAGGTCGAGGGCGACACGCCCGTCGGCCACGTGAGCACGGTCCTCGAGGTCGAGTCGCAGCTGCCCGGCGGCGTGGTCCGCACGGTGGCCATGTCCTCGACCGACGGCCTCACCCGTGGCCTCAGGGTCCGTGACACCGGCCACCCGATGATGATGCCGGTCGGCCCCTCCACGCTCGGCCGCGTCTGGAACGTCATGGGCCAGCCCGTGGACGGCGGCGAGGTCCCCGAGGACGTCCGCTACTACCCGATCCACCATCCGGCCCCGTCCTTCGACGAGCTCACCACCACCACGGAGATCTTCGAGACGGGCATCAAGGCCATCGACCTCCTCGAGCCCTACGTTCGTGGCGGCAAGACGGGCCTCTTCGGCGGCGCCGGCGTCGGCAAGACGGTCCTCATCCAGGAGCTGATCAACAACCTCGCCCAGCAGCACGGCGGCACCTCGGTCTTCACCGGCGTCGGCGAGCGCACCCGCGAGGGCACCGACCTCTACCTCGAGATGCGCGAGTCCGGCGTCATCGACAAGACCTGCCTGGTCTACGGTCAGATGAACGAGCCGCCCGGAGCGCGCATGCGCGTCGCCCTCGCCGGCCTGACCACGGCCGAGTTCTTCCGTGACCAGGGCCAGGACGTGCTCCTGTTCATCGACAACATCTTCCGCTTCTCCCAGGCGGGCTCGGAGGTCTCGGCCCTTCTCGGCCGCATGCCGTCCGCCGTTGGCTATCAGCCCACGCTGGCCACGGAGATGGGCGAGCTCCAGGAGCGCATCACCTCCACCAAGGAGGGCTCGATCACCTCGGTCCAGGCCGTCTACGTCCCCGCCGACGACCTCACCGACCCGGCCCCGGCCACCACGTTCACGCACCTCGACGCCACGACGGTTCTCTCGCGTGCGATCACCGACCTCGGCATCTATCCCGCCGTCGACCCGCTGGCGAGCTCGAGCTCCGCGCTCGACCCCGCGGTCGTGGGCGAGGAGCACTACCGCGTGGCCATCGCCGTGCAGGAGACCCTCCAGGAGTACTCCGACCTCCAGGACATCATCGCGATCCTGGGCATGGACGAGCTCTCCGAGGAGCAGCAGCACGTCGTCGCCCGCGCCCGCAAGATCCAGCAGTTCCTCTCGCAGTCGTTCCACGTCGCCGAGAAGTTCACGGGCAACCCCGGCACCTACGTGACCGTCGAGGACACCGTCCGCTCCTTCGCCGAGATCGTCGACGGAAAGTGCGACGATCTCCCCGAGCAGGCGTTCCGCTTCGCCGGCACCATCGAGGACGTCCGTCGTCGCGCCGCGGAGATGGCCGGCGCCCCCGTCGAGGAGCCCGAGCAGGATCCCGCCGAGTCCGACGATTCCGACGAGTCTGCCGAGAAGGGCGAGGAGTAGGCTCATGGCCGAGCTCAACTGCCAGTTCGTGCGTCCCGACCGCCTGCTCTTCGACGGGCCGGTCGCCAATCTCGTCCTCGTGACCTACGCGGGCGAGCTCGGCGTCTGGCCCGGCCACGCGCCCGAGATCGTGGCGCTCGGCGACGGCGTCGTGCGCATGCGCGCCCGGCAGGAGGACGGCGGGCACGAGTACGACGTCGTGGTCTCCGGCGGCTACGCCGAGATCGACAACGACGGCGTCATCATCCTCGCCGACCACGCGCGCCGCACCGACGACATCGATCCCGAGGTCGTCAGGCGCACGCGTGACGAGGCGATTGAGGCTCTCGACGAGATTGGCGAGGGCGACCATCGTGCGGCATACTATGAGAGGAAGATCCGGTGGTGCAACCTCCTGCTGAAGCACGCTGAGGGGGCAACCGCCTAGTTCGCGTGCACGGAGGCCGCATGGAAGTCATTCAGATCGAGGGGGGACATCGCGTCACCGGCGAGGTGAGCGTCGAGGGCGCCAAGAACTCGGCACTCAAGCTCATGGCCGCCACCATCATGGCGCCTGGCGTGACCACCCTCACCAACGTCCCCAACATTGCCGACGTCCACGTCATGGGCAAGGTTCTCAAGAACATCGGCGCCCGCATCGAGGTCGTCAACGAGCACGAGCTGCGCATCGACACCTCGGACGTGGACTCGTGGGAGACGCCCTATCATCTCGTCGCGCAGATGCGCGCCTCCACGGCGGTTCTCGGTCCGCTCCTGTCGCGCTTTGGTCGCGCGATCGTCGCCATGCCGGGAGGCTGCAACATCGGCGCGCGCAGCATCGACATGCACATCCTCGGCCTCGAGGCCCTGGGCGTGGAGTTCAGCGTTAAGCACGGCAATATCCACGCGAGCGCGCCGCACGGCCTCGTCGGCAACACGGTGACGCTCTCCTTTGCGAGCGTGGGCGCCACCGAGAACCTCATGATGGCCTCGGTCTTTGCCAAGGGCACCACCACGATTGACAACGCCGCCCGCGAGCCCGAGATCGTCGACCTCGCGAACCTCCTCAACGAGATGGGCGCCAAGATCTCCGGCGCGGGATCGCCCGTCATCGAGATCGAGGGCGTCTCCGAGCTCCACCCGGTCACGCACCGCGTGGTGGGGGACCGCATCGAGGCGGGGACGTTCCTTGCGGTGGGCGCTCTCACGGGCGAGCCCGTGACGGTGCGCGGGTTTGCCCCCCTGCACCTGGGCATCGTCCTCAAGAAGTACGAGCAGATGGGAATCTCGGTCGAGCGAGGGACGGGCTGCTGCACCGTCTGGCGCGAGGGGCCGCTCCTGCCCACGGACATCCAGACGCTCCCGTTCCCCGGCTTCCCCACCGACATGCAGGCTCAGACGATGACGCTGCTTGCCCTCGCCAAGGGCAGCTGCGTCATAACGGAGAACATCTTCGAGAACCGCTTCATGCTCGCGAGCGAGCTCTCGCGCATGGGTGCAGACATCACGATCGAGGGCCATCACGCCATCGTCCACGGTGTTGACGGCTTCTCGGGAACCCAGGTCAAGTCGCCCGACCTGCGCGGTGGCGCCGCACTGGTGATGGCGGGGCTTGTCGCGGACGGCATCACCACCGTCTCGGCCATCCATCACATCGACCGAGGGTACGAGGGCTTCGTCGAGAAGCTCGCGTCGCTCGGGGCGCGCATCAGGCGCACGGAACTTCCCGACGTCGACGAGGAGGACCTGTGACGTACGCCGCCCACCAGGACAACCATGCGCTCAGCCGCGCCGGCGAGGACTACCTCGAGGCCATCTACCGCATCGCGCTCGAGGATCCCTCGGGTGACGCGACCTCCGTCCGCTCCGTGGACGTCGCGGACCAGCTGGGCGTCTCCAAGGCGAGCGTGAACAAGGCGCTGTCCATGCTCAAGGAGGCGGGCATGGTCGAGCAGAGCCGCTACGGTCGCGTGACGCTCACCGAGGAAGGCAGGGCGTACGCCGCGCTCGTCTGGCGCGCCCATCGCGCTCTCCGCACCTTCCTCGAGTCCGACCTGGGCGTTGCGCCCGAGACGGCCGATGCCGAGGCGTGCCTCATGGAGCATGCTCTCTCCGCCGACACCATGGAGCGGCTCGTCGGCTATCTCGAGCGGCAGGGCATCGTCGTCCCGGAATGATACAAAGGGAATGATACAAAGGGACAGTCCCTTCGTATCATCTGGCGGGAGGTGCCGCTTACGGGACGGGTCCTGTATGAAGGCTGACGGTTGGGGTATGTTGTGAGTGCCGCTGGGCAGTTTCGCCGCGGCGTCCGCACACACGACCCGAAGGGAAGTCAATGAAGGCAATCATCCCTGCCGCCGGCCTCGGAACCCGCTTTCTCCCCGCCACGAAGTGCACTCCCAAGGAGCTGCTTCCGGTCATAGACAAGCCTGTCATCCAGTATGTGGTCGAGGAGGCTCTGGAGCCCGAGGGCGTGGACGGTGCCGTCATCGTCAACTCTCATGAGAAGCCTCAGATCGAGCGGTACTTCTCGTCGGACGATGCCTTTGAGTCCATGCTGCGCGAGCGCGGCAAGTCCGCGGAGGCGGACCGCGTGCACGCGGCGGCCGCGCTGCCGGTGTCCTTTGTCTATCAGGATGAGGCTCGCGGCCTCGGGCACGCCGTCCTGCAGGCTGCCGACGCCATCGACGAGGAGCCGTTCTTCGTCCTTCTCGGCGACTACTTCGTTCCCGGCCGTCAGATGTGCGTCCGTATGGCCGAGGTCTCGCGCGAGCACGGGGGCGCTTCGGTCATAGCCGTGGCCCCCGTTCCCGCCGACCAGGTGAGCCGTTACGGCATCATCGCCGGCGAGTGCGTTGGGTGCCTGTCCGGCACGGACGCCTCCGGCGAGCAGGAGGGCGCGGTCTGGAAGGTGACGGGGCTCGTCGAGAAGCCCCGGCCCGAGGACGCCCCGTCCCACCTGTTCATCGTTGGCCGCTATCTGCTTTCTCCGCGCATCATGGAGCTGCTTGCCACGCAGGGTCCGGGTGCCGGCAACGAGATTCAGCTTACTGACGCCATGGAGCGCCTGCTCGCCGAGGAGGAGATGTACGCGCTCGTCGTCGACCCCGCAGAGGGGTGCGATACCGGAACTCCCGCCGCATGGGCCGCGACCAACGCCCGCATGGTCCTCGAGGATCCGAGCCAGAGGGATGCGTTCCTCGAGGCGTTTGGGACGGATGGCGCCGCGCGCCTTGGATAAGAGGGCGGACATAATCAGGTTCGGGGTGGACGGCTGGCACGCCCGCTTCGATGATGCGTTCACCGAGGAAAACGTCGTCCGCATCGCGGACGCGCTCGGCCTGGTGTGGGCGGACGCCCACCCCGGGGCGACCGTCTACGTTGGTTTTGACACGCGTCACGAGGCGCAGGGCAACGCGCGCCTTGTGGCGGGTGTGCTCGCCTCGTATGGCCTCGCGGTCAAGGTCTCCGACGGGCCATGTCCCACCCCGGCCGTCGCTTGGTCGTGCGCGCGCGACGAGCGTGCCGTCGGTGCCGTCGTCCTGACGGCGAGCGAGCGCTCATGCGAGTACGGCGGCATCATCGTGCGCGGCGCGGACGGTGGCCCCGTCCCCCACGAGGTCATGGATGAGATCGAGCAGGCGGTGTCCCTCGCGCCCACTACCGCGCGGGGCGCCTTCGAGGAGACGGACCTTGTGAGCGAGTATCTCTCCTCCCTTGCCGCCTGGGTCGATCGCGCCTCGATTGCGGCAGTTCGGCCGAAGGTCGTCGTCGACGCGATGTACGGAGCCGGCACGGGCCACCTTGCCCGCCTCCTCACCGAGCTGGGCTGTGAGGTCACGGAGATTCACGTGGAGGCGCGCGAGGACTTCGGCGGCATCCATCCCGATCCGCTCGACCCCTGGGCAGACTCCTGCGAGCAGGCGGTCGTCGCGCATGGCGCCGACCTCGGTCTGCTGCTCGATGGCGACGCGGACCGCGCCGCGGTGGTGGACGAGCAGGGAAGGCTGCTCCCGGCGCGCGTGCTGGTGCCCATGATTCTCGGCAACTTGGTGATGAGCCACGGCGCTCACGGGCGCGTGGTCACGACACTTACCTGCTCGGCGTGCATTGAGCGCGAGGCGAGCCGGCTGGGGTGCGAGACGACGGCGGTGCCTGTCGGCTTCTCGCGTGTCTATCGAGAGATGCTCGACGAGGACGTCATCATGGGCGTCGAGGAGTACGGCGGCCTGTGCGTGCCCGCGCACCTGAGGGAGCGCGACGGACTGCTCGTCTGCCTGCTGGCTGTCGAGATGCTCGCGCGTGCGAGGAAGACGGTGTCGACGATGACCGCCGAGCTCGAGGCGACTATCGGCACCATGTGGTACGCGAGACGCGATCTGCGGCTCGACCCCGCATCGAGCCAGGCGTTCAGAAACGTGCTGCCCGGCCTGAACCCCGGCGAGCTCGCCGGGAGGACGCCCGTGGAGGTGTCGCACGCCGACGGCCTCAGGGCCCAGTTCGAGGACGACTCCTGGGTCCTCATCCGACCGTCGCGCACGAGCTCGATCGTGAGGGTCTACGCGGAGGCGCCTTCCGCGGCGGAGCGAGACGACCTTCTCGCCGCCGCCTGTGACCTCGCACGACGCGGCCTCTGAGTCCCACTTGTGCAGAAACCGTGGAGACGCCGATTCCCGCCCACGGGGGGCGCCCGGGTGCGTATAGTTATTCCCCGCGCAGCGACGAGCCGACGGCCCGCGACCTGCGCGGGAGTACCTTGAGAACCGGATACTGCGATCGAAAGATCGACGTGACAGACAAGCGAAATTTCGAACTCTGACGCCACGTCAGAGACGTCAATTTCAGCGAATCCGAGATCAGCGGGATCTATGGACGGGACGGACCGACCACTCACACTGTAAGGCGGCTCTCAGCCGCCTGGCATTTGAACGGAGAGTTCGATCCTGGCTCAGGATGAACGCTGGCGGCGCGCCTAACACATGCAAGTCGAACGGTTAAAGCACCTTCGGGTGTGTATAAAGTGGCGAACGGCTGAGTAACACGTGGGCAACCTGCCCCTCGCACCGGGACAGCCTCGGGAAACCGTGGATAATACCGGATACTCCGCCACCCCCGCATGGGGGAGGCGGGAAAGCCCAGACGGCGAGGGATGGGCCCGCGGCCTGTTAGCTAGTTGGTGGGGCAACGGCCCACCAAGGCGATTATGGGTAGCTGGGTTGAGAGACCGACCAGCCAGATTGGGACTGAGACACGGCCCAGACTCCTACGGGAGGCAGCAGTGGGGAATCTTGCGCAATGGGCGAAAGCCTGACGCAGCGACGCCGCGTGCGGGATGAAGGCCTTCGGGTCGTAAACCGCTTTCAGCAGGGACGAGGCCGCGAGGTGACGGTACCTGCAGAAGAAGCCCCGGCTAACTACGTGCCAGCAGCCGCGGTAATACGTAGGGGGCGAGCGTTATCCGGATTCATTGGGCGTAAAGCGCTCGTAGGCGGTCCGTTAGGTCGGGAGTCAAATCCGGGGGCTCAACCCCCGCCCGCTCCCGATACCGGCGGACTTGAGTTTGGTAGGGGAAGGCGGAATTCCAAGTGTAGCGGTGGAATGCGCAGATATTTGGAAGAACACCGGTGGCGAAGGCGGCCTTCTGGGCCACAACTGACGCTGAGGAGCGAAAGCTAGGGGAGCGAACAGGATTAGATACCCTGGTAGTCCTAGCCGTAAACGATGGACACTAGGTGTGGGGGGAACGTCCCTCCGTGCCGCAGCTAACGCATTAAGTGTCCCGCCTGGGGAGTACGGCCGCAAGGCTAAAACTCAAAGGAATTGACGGGGGCCCGCACAAGCAGCGGAGCATGTGGCTTAATTCGAAGCAACGCGAAGAACCTTACCAGGGCTTGACATCTAGGTGAAGCGGCGGAAACGCCGTGGCCGAGAGGAGCCTAGACAGGTGGTGCATGGCTGTCGTCAGCTCGTGTCGTGAGATGTTGGGTTAAGTCCCGCAACGAGCGCAACCCTCGTCGCATGTTGCCAGCGGTTCGGCCGGGCACCCATGCGAGACCGCCGGCGTCAAGCCGGAGGAAGGTGGGGATGACGTCAAGTCATCATGCCCCTTATGTCCTGGGCTGCACACGTGCTACAATGGCCGGCACAATGGGCTGCCACTGCGCGAGCAGGAGCGAATCCCCAAAGCCGGTCCCAGTTCGGATTGGAGGCTGCAACCCGCCTCCATGAAGTCGGAGTTGCTAGTAATCGCGGATCAGCACGCCGCGGTGAATAAGTTCCCGGGCCTTGTACACACCGCCCGTCACACCACCCGAGTCGATTGCACCCGAAGTCGTCGGCCCAACCCGCGAGGGAGGGAGGCGCCGAAGGTGTGGTTGGTAAGGGGGGTGAAGTCGTAACAAGGTAGCCGTACCGGAAGGTGCGGCTGGATCACCTCCTTTCTAGGGAGAATCACCTCTTCTAGAGAAGACGTCAGACGGACGCCCCGTCCATCCCAGCTGAGAGTCAGTCGCGTCGCGCGAGAGCGCGCAGTGTCCGGTCCCCGGGGCACGCCCCCGCCGTACCTTGAGAGCTGCATAGCGTGACGAAGATTCTTCTTCAAAAAGATCGCATCTCATTTACGAGTATGTTCGAGCCATCGAAGAGAAGATGGTAAGGGCAAACGGTGGATGCCTTGGCACAGGAAGCCGACGAAGGACGCGACAAGCTGCGATAAGCCACGGTTAGGGGCACTTACCCGCTCGACCCGTGGATCTCCGAATGGGAAAACCCGGCGGGAGTCATTTCCCGTCACGCCCGGCTGAACACATAGGCCGGGCCGAGGCAACCGGGGGAACTGAAACATCTAAGTACCCCGAGGAAGAGAAATCAAACGAGATTCCCCTAGTAGTGGCGAGCGAACGGGGACCTAGGACAAACCGGCGGCCGCGCAAGCGCCGCCGGGGTTGTAGGGCCGCACATCGTGCAGTTACAAAACCTCGTGGAAGCGGAATGGCATGGGAAGGCCAGCGGGACAGGGTTAGAGCCCCGTACGCGAATCCGCGAGGACTGCCGTGCGGTGCCTGAGTACCGCCGGACACGTGAAACCCGGTGGGAAGCAGGGGGGTCCACCCTCCAATCCTAAATACTCTCCTGTGACCGATAGTGGACCAGTACCGTGAGGGAAAGGTGAAAAGCACCCCGGGAGGGGAGTGAAATAGTACCTGAAACCGTTTGCCTACAAGCAGTCGGAGCACCCTTCGGGGTGTGACGGCGTGCCTTTTGTAGAATGAGCCAGCGAGTTACGGTGCGTGGCGAGGTTAAGCCAGCAAGCGAGCCGCAGCGAAAGCGAGTCCGAAACGGGCGAGCAGTCGCGCGCCGTAGACGCGAAGCCGGGTGAGCTATCCATGGGCAGGCTGAAGCGGGGGTAAGACCCCGTGGAGGGCCGAACCCACCTAGGTTGAAAACTGGGGGGATGACCTGTGGATAGGAGTGAAAGGCCTATCAAACCCGGAGATATCTCGTTCTCCCCGAAATAGCTTTAGGGCTAGCCTCGGACGTTTACCTGCGGGGGTAGAGCACTGAATGGACGCGGGGGCCTCACCGCCTACCAACTCCAATCAAACTCCGAATACCGCCGGTCCAGAGTCCGGGAGTCAGAACATGTGGGCTAAGCTGTGTGTTCGAAAGGGAAACAGCCCAGACCGCCCGCTAAGGTCCCGAAGTCCATGCTAAGTGGCAAAGGATGTGCGTTTGCTCAGACAACCAGGATGTTGGCTTAGAAGCAGCCATTCATTTAAAGAGTGCGTAATAGCTCACTGGTCGAGTGGACATGCGCCGACAATATACGGGGCTAAGCATGGCACCGAAGCGGCGGACTAGATTTTTCTAGTGGTAGGGGAGCTTTCCGTCCGCGGCGAAGCGCCGGGGTGACCCGACGTGGAGCGGCCGGAAGTGAGAATGCTGGCATGAGTAACGAGAGCGGCGTGAAAAACGCCGCCGCCGTAAACCCAAGGTTTCCTGGGCAAGGCTAATCCTCCCAGGGTCAGTCGGGAGCTAAGGCGAGGCCGGAAGGCGTAGCCGATGCACAGCAGGTTGACATTCCTGCACCTCCGAACGGACGCTATCACCGATGGGGCGACGGAGAAGGGTAGCTGAACGGGGTTCTGGACGTCCCCGCGATGGCACGTAGGCTGGGGGGTAGTGAAACGCGCCCCCCGCGAAGGCTGAGGTGCCGGACGAAGCGATTGAGCGAAGTCAGTGAGCCCATGCTTCCAAGAAAACCCTCTAGGGAGCCCGCAGGAGCCCGTACCGCAAACCGACACAGGTGGGTGGGTAGAGCATACCAAGGCGATCGGGAGAACCATGGTTAAGGAACTCGGCAAAATTGCCCCGTAACTTCGGGAGAAGGGGTGCCGCCTCGGGTGGAGGGACTTGCTCCCCGAGCCCAGGGCGGTCACAGTAAATAGGCCCAAGCGACTGTTTATCAAAAACACAGGACTCTGCTGAAGTCGTAAGACGACGTATAGGGTCTGACGCCTGCCCGGTGCCGGAAGGTCACGAGGAGCCGTCAGCGCGAGCGAAGCGGCGAATCCAAGCCCCGGTAAACGGCGGCCGTAACTATAACGGTCCTAAGGTAGCGAAATTCCTTGTCGGGTAAGTTCCGACCTGCACGAAAGGCGTAACGATTTGGGCGCTGTCTCAACCATGGACCCGGTGAAATTGCACTAGTCGTGAAGATGCGACTTACCCGCGGAAGGACGGAAAGACCCCGTGAACCTTTACTGCAGCTTGACATTGGCTGCCGGTTCGTCGTGTAGAGGATAGGTGGGAGACGCTGAACCAGGGACGCCAGTCTCTGGGGAGTCGCCCTTGGAATACCACCCTCGACGTTCTGGCATCCTAACCCGCGACCGTTATCCGGCGCGGGGACCGTGTCAGGTGGGTAGTTTGACTGGGGCGGTCGCCTCCTAAAATGTAACGGAGGCGCACGTAAGGTCTGCTCAGGACGGTCGGCAACCGTCCCTTTGAGTGCAAGAGCATAAGCAGGCTTGACTGCGAGACAAACAAGTCGAGCAGATGGGAAACCAGGTTCTAGTGATCCGGCGGCTCAGCGTGGTATGGCCGTCGCTCAACGGATAAAAGGTACTCCGGGGATAACAGGCTGATCTTCCCCAAGAGTCCACATCGACGGGAAGGTTTGGCACCTCGATGTCGGCTCATCGCATCCTGGGGCCGGAGCAGGTCCCAAGGGTATGGCTGTTCGCCATTTAAAGCGGTACGCGAGCTGGGTTCAGAACGTCGTGAGACAGTTCGGTCCCTATCCTCCGTGGGCGTAGGAGAACTGAGGGAGGCTGCCCCTAGTACGAGAGGACCGGGGTGGACGGACCTCCGGTGTACGGGTTGTCGACCAACGGCATCGCCCGGTAGCTGAGTCCGGTTCGGATAACCGCTGAAAGCATCTAAGCGGGAAGCCAGTCCCGAGATGAGTTCTCCCTTCGGTAAGGCCACTCGTAGACTACGAGTTCGATAGGCCGCAGATGTAAGCGCTGCGAGGCGTTGAGTCGAGCGGTACTAATCGGCCGAGCTCTTCTCTTCACACTTCGCTCGAACGCGATCCTTGCGGAGTCTCGACGTCACGCTGTGCGGCCCCCAGGGCACGGCCTCGGCCGCCCCTGACAGAAGAATGCCCCTTGTTGGTCAGCGACCATGGCAGGGGAGGCACACCCGGTCCCATTCCGAACCCGGAAGTTAAGCCCCCGAGCGCCGATGGTACTGCGGAGTAGTCCGTGGGAGAGCAGGACGTCGCTGACCAACAAGGGGCATTTTTTTTGTCCTCGCGCGCGGGGCCCGGGAGGGCCCCCTTTCTGCTTATAGGAAAAAAGTGTGTAAGAACCTGCATTATCAGTGCAGGTAGCGTACCGGTTCTTGGCCTTTCGAGTTGCGTTGTGCCAACTTCCCACCTGGACAAAATGTGTGTAAGAGTACAGGGGTTTCTGCAGGCAGAGCATGCTGTTTTTGACTAGCAAGTTGCTCAAAGACAGCGAGGCCCCCTGTGAGCGCACCGCACTGTCCTGTATGCGGCAGGAAGATGGCGAAAAATGGCAAGACGACCGCGGGCAGGACGCGGTGGAGGCGCACCTCGTGCGGCGCGAGCGCGACCCAGAGGATTGACAATGCGGCCAAGCTCCTCGACGGCTTTCTCGGCTGGCTTTTGACCCGCGCCAGGCAGGCGGACATGCCGGGAGGTGTCAGGACGTTCCGCAGGAGGTGCGGGAGGTTCTGGGAGATCTGGCCGATGCCGCCCAAGGTGGAGAGGCCTCGCAGGGTCGTCTACGTGGACGGGATCCATCTGGGCAGGAAGGCCGTCGTGCTGATGGCCTCAGACGACGAGAAGGCGCTCGGCTGGCATTTATGCAGGTCGGAGAACAGCCGTGCCTGGGCGGCGCTGATGTCGCGCATCGCGGCGCCAGAGGTCGTCGTTTCCGACGGCGGGGACGGCTTCGCCAGGGCCCTGAGAAAAAACTTGGCCGAAGACGAGGCACCAGAGGTGCGTCTTCCACGCCTTCTCCCAGGTGAGACGATATACCACGACGAGGCCGAGGACCCAGGCAGGGGTCGAGCTCTACGGGCTCGCGAGGGCGCTGCTGGCGATCACCGCCATCAAGGAGGCGGACGGCTGGGTGCGGGCGCTGCTCGCGTGGTCGGATCGCTGGGCCGGGTTTCTGGCGGAGACCACGCGCTCGGAGGACGGCAGGGTGGCGCTGGCCCACGAGCGGCTCGTGAAGGCCAGGCGCTCGCTCGTCAGGCTCGTCAACGCCGGGACGCTCTTCACCTGCCTCGACCCAGCGCTTGCCTCCGCAGAGCCGCTCCATCAACCAACAACCGCATCGAAGGAGGGGTCAACGCGCAGCTCAGAGCCATGCTGAGGGACCACAGGGGTCTCTCCGTGGAGAGGAGGATCAAGGCGATCTTCTGGTGGCGCTATATGCACTCGCCGGATCCCCTGCCCGCCGCCGAGATCCTGCGCGTCATGCCGACGGACCGCTCGATCGCCGCCATCTACGGGCGGCTCGACGAGCGACAAAAACTGGAGGGGACTATTCCGCGATGGGGCGATGCCATCGTCTGGTCCGAGCTCCATAACTCCGAACCCTACCGGATGGACTGGGATTAGTGCTTACACACTTTTTGTCCTATAACCCCCCCCTTCTCGAAGCGCGATGCGGCGTTTTGATCCCGTGGATTAGTGTACAAATTCCAGGTCTTTGTAAATTCTTTCCTGTGGGTATACGATATGAAACTGGATTATGTACACTAATCTGCGACTGAGAGTGGATGATCCCGTCCGGTGTGATTTCCGCTCAACGTCGCGCCTTCCTGAGGGGTGACTTCCCCGAGCTTCGACTGGCCGCTCCTTGCAGCACAATGGGCCCCTTTTCTCACATACGGAGAACTCGCACAGTGCTTCTCTACATGTGAGAAAAGGGGTCCTTGCCTTACGGTGAGGATGAATTGTGCAGAAACCGTGGAGACGCCGATTCCCGCCCACGGGGGGCGCCCGGGTGCGTATAGTTATTCCCCGCGCAGCGACGAGCCGACGGCCCGCGACCTGCGCGGGAGTACCTTGAGAACCGGATACTGCGATCGAAAGATCGACGTGACAGACAAGCGAAATTTCGAACTCTGACGCCACGTCAGAGACGTCAATTTCAGCGAATCCGAGATCAGCGGGATCTATGGACGGGACGGACCGACCACTCACACTGTAAGGCGGCTCTCAGCCGCCTGGCATTTGAACGGAGAGTTCGATCCTGGCTCAGGATGAACGCTGGCGGCGCGCCTAACACATGCAAGTCGAACGGTTAAAGCACCTTCGGGTGTGTATAAAGTGGCGAACGGCTGAGTAACACGTGGGCAACCTGCCCCTCGCACCGGGACAGCCTCGGGAAACCGTGGATAATACCGGATACTCCGCCACCCCCGCATGGGGGAGGCGGGAAAGCCCAGACGGCGAGGGATGGGCCCGCGGCCTGTTAGCTAGTTGGTGGGGCAACGGCCCACCAAGGCGATTATGGGTAGCTGGGTTGAGAGACCGACCAGCCAGATTGGGACTGAGACACGGCCCAGACTCCTACGGGAGGCAGCAGTGGGGAATCTTGCGCAATGGGCGAAAGCCTGACGCAGCGACGCCGCGTGCGGGATGAAGGCCTTCGGGTCGTAAACCGCTTTCAGCAGGGACGAGGCCGCGAGGTGACGGTACCTGCAGAAGAAGCCCCGGCTAACTACGTGCCAGCAGCCGCGGTAATACGTAGGGGGCGAGCGTTATCCGGATTCATTGGGCGTAAAGCGCTCGTAGGCGGTCCGTTAGGTCGGGAGTCAAATCCGGGGGCTCAACCCCCGCCCGCTCCCGATACCGGCGGACTTGAGTTTGGTAGGGGAAGGCGGAATTCCAAGTGTAGCGGTGGAATGCGCAGATATTTGGAAGAACACCGGTGGCGAAGGCGGCCTTCTGGGCCACAACTGACGCTGAGGAGCGAAAGCTAGGGGAGCGAACAGGATTAGATACCCTGGTAGTCCTAGCCGTAAACGATGGACACTAGGTGTGGGGGGAACGTCCCTCCGTGCCGCAGCTAACGCATTAAGTGTCCCGCCTGGGGAGTACGGCCGCAAGGCTAAAACTCAAAGGAATTGACGGGGGCCCGCACAAGCAGCGGAGCATGTGGCTTAATTCGAAGCAACGCGAAGAACCTTACCAGGGCTTGACATCTAGGTGAAGCGGCGGAAACGCCGTGGCCGAGAGGAGCCTAGACAGGTGGTGCATGGCTGTCGTCAGCTCGTGTCGTGAGATGTTGGGTTAAGTCCCGCAACGAGCGCAACCCTCGTCGCATGTTGCCAGCGGTTCGGCCGGGCACCCATGCGAGACCGCCGGCGTCAAGCCGGAGGAAGGTGGGGATGACGTCAAGTCATCATGCCCCTTATGTCCTGGGCTGCACACGTGCTACAATGGCCGGCACAATGGGCTGCCACTGCGCGAGCAGGAGCGAATCCCCAAAGCCGGTCCCAGTTCGGATTGGAGGCTGCAACCCGCCTCCATGAAGTCGGAGTTGCTAGTAATCGCGGATCAGCACGCCGCGGTGAATAAGTTCCCGGGCCTTGTACACACCGCCCGTCACACCACCCGAGTCGATTGCACCCGAAGTCGTCGGCCCAACCCGCGAGGGAGGGAGGCGCCGAAGGTGTGGTTGGTAAGGGGGGTGAAGTCGTAACAAGGTAGCCGTACCGGAAGGTGCGGCTGGATCACCTCCTTTCTAGGGAGAATCACCTCTTCTAGAGAAGACGTCAGACGGACGCCCCGTCCATCCCAGCTGAGAGTCAGTCGCGTCGCGCGAGAGCGCGCAGTGTCCGGTCCCCGGGGCACGCCCCCGCCGTACCTTGAGAGCTGCATAGCGTGACGAAGATTCTTCTTCAAAAAGATCGCATCTCATTTACGAGTATGTTCGAGCCATCGAAGAGAAGATGGTAAGGGCAAACGGTGGATGCCTTGGCACAGGAAGCCGACGAAGGACGCGACAAGCTGCGATAAGCCACGGTTAGGGGCACTTACCCGCTCGACCCGTGGATCTCCGAATGGGAAAACCCGGCGGGAGTCATTTCCCGTCACGCCCGGCTGAACACATAGGCCGGGCCGAGGCAACCGGGGGAACTGAAACATCTAAGTACCCCGAGGAAGAGAAATCAAACGAGATTCCCCTAGTAGTGGCGAGCGAACGGGGACCTAGGACAAACCGGCGGCCGCGCAAGCGCCGCCGGGGTTGTAGGGCCGCACATCGTGCAGTTACAAAACCTCGTGGAAGCGGAATGGCATGGGAAGGCCAGCGGGACAGGGTTAGAGCCCCGTACGCGAATCCGCGAGGACTGCCGTGCGGTGCCTGAGTACCGCCGGACACGTGAAACCCGGTGGGAAGCAGGGGGGTCCACCCTCCAATCCTAAATACTCTCCTGTGACCGATAGTGGACCAGTACCGTGAGGGAAAGGTGAAAAGCACCCCGGGAGGGGAGTGAAATAGTACCTGAAACCGTTTGCCTACAAGCAGTCGGAGCACCCTTCGGGGTGTGACGGCGTGCCTTTTGTAGAATGAGCCAGCGAGTTACGGTGCGTGGCGAGGTTAAGCCAGCAAGCGAGCCGCAGCGAAAGCGAGTCCGAAACGGGCGAGCAGTCGCGCGCCGTAGACGCGAAGCCGGGTGAGCTATCCATGGGCAGGCTGAAGCGGGGGTAAGACCCCGTGGAGGGCCGAACCCACCTAGGTTGAAAACTGGGGGGATGACCTGTGGATAGGAGTGAAAGGCCTATCAAACCCGGAGATATCTCGTTCTCCCCGAAATAGCTTTAGGGCTAGCCTCGGACGTTTACCTGCGGGGGTAGAGCACTGAATGGACGCGGGGGCCTCACCGCCTACCAACTCCAATCAAACTCCGAATACCGCCGGTCCAGAGTCCGGGAGTCAGAACATGTGGGCTAAGCTGTGTGTTCGAAAGGGAAACAGCCCAGACCGCCCGCTAAGGTCCCGAAGTCCATGCTAAGTGGCAAAGGATGTGCGTTTGCTCAGACAACCAGGATGTTGGCTTAGAAGCAGCCATTCATTTAAAGAGTGCGTAATAGCTCACTGGTCGAGTGGACATGCGCCGACAATATACGGGGCTAAGCATGGCACCGAAGCGGCGGACTAGATTTTTCTAGTGGTAGGGGAGCTTTCCGTCCGCGGCGAAGCGCCGGGGTGACCCGACGTGGAGCGGCCGGAAGTGAGAATGCTGGCATGAGTAACGAGAGCGGCGTGAAAAACGCCGCCGCCGTAAACCCAAGGTTTCCTGGGCAAGGCTAATCCTCCCAGGGTCAGTCGGGAGCTAAGGCGAGGCCGGAAGGCGTAGCCGATGCACAGCAGGTTGACATTCCTGCACCTCCGAACGGACGCTATCACCGATGGGGCGACGGAGAAGGGTAGCTGAACGGGGTTCTGGACGTCCCCGCGATGGCACGTAGGCTGGGGGGTAGTGAAACGCGCCCCCCGCGAAGGCTGAGGTGCCGGACGAAGCGATTGAGCGAAGTCAGTGAGCCCATGCTTCCAAGAAAACCCTCTAGGGAGCCCGCAGGAGCCCGTACCGCAAACCGACACAGGTGGGTGGGTAGAGCATACCAAGGCGATCGGGAGAACCATGGTTAAGGAACTCGGCAAAATTGCCCCGTAACTTCGGGAGAAGGGGTGCCGCCTCGGGTGGAGGGACTTGCTCCCCGAGCCCAGGGCGGTCACAGTAAATAGGCCCAAGCGACTGTTTATCAAAAACACAGGACTCTGCTGAAGTCGTAAGACGACGTATAGGGTCTGACGCCTGCCCGGTGCCGGAAGGTCACGAGGAGCCGTCAGCGCGAGCGAAGCGGCGAATCCAAGCCCCGGTAAACGGCGGCCGTAACTATAACGGTCCTAAGGTAGCGAAATTCCTTGTCGGGTAAGTTCCGACCTGCACGAAAGGCGTAACGATTTGGGCGCTGTCTCAACCATGGACCCGGTGAAATTGCACTAGTCGTGAAGATGCGACTTACCCGCGGAAGGACGGAAAGACCCCGTGAACCTTTACTGCAGCTTGACATTGGCTGCCGGTTCGTCGTGTAGAGGATAGGTGGGAGACGCTGAACCAGGGACGCCAGTCTCTGGGGAGTCGCCCTTGGAATACCACCCTCGACGTTCTGGCATCCTAACCCGCGACCGTTATCCGGCGCGGGGACCGTGTCAGGTGGGTAGTTTGACTGGGGCGGTCGCCTCCTAAAATGTAACGGAGGCGCACGTAAGGTCTGCTCAGGACGGTCGGCAACCGTCCCTTTGAGTGCAAGAGCATAAGCAGGCTTGACTGCGAGACAAACAAGTCGAGCAGATGGGAAACCAGGTTCTAGTGATCCGGCGGCTCAGCGTGGTATGGCCGTCGCTCAACGGATAAAAGGTACTCCGGGGATAACAGGCTGATCTTCCCCAAGAGTCCACATCGACGGGAAGGTTTGGCACCTCGATGTCGGCTCATCGCATCCTGGGGCCGGAGCAGGTCCCAAGGGTATGGCTGTTCGCCATTTAAAGCGGTACGCGAGCTGGGTTCAGAACGTCGTGAGACAGTTCGGTCCCTATCCTCCGTGGGCGTAGGAGAACTGAGGGAGGCTGCCCCTAGTACGAGAGGACCGGGGTGGACGGACCTCCGGTGTACGGGTTGTCGACCAACGGCATCGCCCGGTAGCTGAGTCCGGTTCGGATAACCGCTGAAAGCATCTAAGCGGGAAGCCAGTCCCGAGATGAGTTCTCCCTTCGGTAAGGCCACTCGTAGACTACGAGTTCGATAGGCCGCAGATGTAAGCGCTGCGAGGCGTTGAGTCGAGCGGTACTAATCGGCCGAGCTCTTCTCTTCACACTTCGCTCGAACGCGATCCTTGCGGAGTCTCGACGTCACGCTGTGCGGCCCCCAGGGCACGGCCTCGGCCGCCCCTGACAGAAGAATGCCCCTTGTTGGTCAGCGACCATGGCAGGGGAGGCACACCCGGTCCCATTCCGAACCCGGAAGTTAAGCCCCCGAGCGCCGATGGTACTGCGGAGTAGTCCGTGGGAGAGCAGGACGTCGCTGACCAACAAGGGGCATTTTTTCTCGCGCGCGGGGCCCCGGGAGGGCCCCTTTCTCTGGGCGCGATGCGGCGCTACTTTCAGTTGACTGCTCCCTTTCTTTCACATAACTGCCTTCACAAAATTAAATACCTACCGAAAAGACGCAAAGTAAAACTTTAAAACTGATAGCGTAGGTTTGGCTCGAGCCCGGTAGGTATTCATCGAACGTGAGGGGGAGTTTTTCATGGGCTCACTATATTTGACTGCTGCGGAGCCGGAGGGCTCCTCTGCTCGATCTGTGGGGGAGAGCTGGCGTTTTGCTCCTAAAGACCGCGTCTGCTCATTGCTATTCGGCCCGGATGGACCTATGGGCTTTAGGATGGTCGCCGTCTGCTCCGAGCCGGGGATGGATGAGCGGGCCATCGTAACGGACGTTCTTTCGCAAGCCGCCCGGCTGGGCTCTCGTGTGACCAGGCGCGACTTCTCCGGCTGCACCCCCGAGACCGCGAGCCGCTCGTTGGCGAGACTCGCGCGCAAGCTGGCCTCCTCCGAGGAGTCGTACGTCGTCGCAATCGAGCAGATTCCCCCTTCCGACGAGGTATTTGTCGCCAAACAGGCGCGTGCGCTCAAGCGTATGTGGGATTCGGGAGCCTCGATCCTCTTTACCCTGCTTCCCGAGGCCGGCCAGCTTGTTGAGGCGCTGCCCGAATGCGTGAGAGTAGGCGCTTCGTCCCTGCTCCTGCGCTGTCTGCATGAGGGGCCAGGCGAGGGGGTCGATCATGGGATGCTTAGGCTGACGAGAGGGATACCCTCCCTCGTTCGCGCTTTTGACGACGCCTCCGCCTCTTCGACCTCGGGGACGCCCCCGGAGGCGTACTATGACTCTCTTGGCGATCTGCTCGAACAGTCGCTGAGGCCCACGTTGTCTGACGAGGAGCGTCGAACGAGGCTCTGCATGCTTTTGCTCGGGCATGGGCGCATCGACGAGCTGAGGGAGGTCCTCGGACAGGTACACACGGACCTACTCGAATTCATTCGAGAGAACGCCCCGCTCTTCGGGCTCTCCACCGACCTCTCCGTCTTCTCGTGCCTGTCGTCGGTTGCTCCCGGGGCGCTGGCTGCGTGTCTCAGGCACGTCACTTCGGCGAGCGCGTTGTTCCCTGAGGTCGCAATTGCGTGCCTTACCCTGCTCATCGCTCGCGGGGAGCTCGCGCGCGCTTCGGCGCTCGCATCGCTGCCCGAGTGCGAGGATGCCCTGTCCGAGGTCATCTCGCACGCGGTGGAGTTCATTGACGTTGGGGAGGTCGGGCTCGTTCGCCATGCGCTGGAACGGGAGGACGTCTCGGCGGATTCTAGCCTGCTGGTCCTCCGCTCACTTGTAGGAGCGCTCGACACGCGAGGGGTTCGTGGTCTGCTCTCCCGCGGAAACACCGAGCTGCCCCCTGGCTCCACGAGCCTTCTTGTCGACGTCCGGCAGGCGCTGTGGGGAAGGCTTCCCGGAACGCGAATGGACGCGACCCCCGAGGGGGAGCTGGAGCGAAGGCTCATGACGCATGCAGGCTTCTGTGCGCTTCTGATGCGCGGCGCATTCTCGGCGTCGATGAGCCTGCTTGCCGGCATTCCCAGCGAGAATCACGAACCCTGCCTGTCCAACGCGCTTCTCGCCATCGATCGTGAAGTGACGCGCCATTTCGTTGGCTGTGCCCCGTCTGGTCGGGGGGACGAGGCACAGCGTGCGGTAGAGTTTCTGACGCATCGCCCGCTGAGAGGTCTTTCTGGCTACGTGCACCTGCTCGAGATTGTGGAGGCGTTGCTGGACGACCGGGTGGAGCCGTCCGAGCTCGAGACGGCCGCCTCGCGTCTTGAGCGCTCCGGCGACGCGCTCGTGCAGGTGCTGGCGCTCATAGCCGGGGCAATCGCCGACCTGAGGAGAGGCGCGTCGGCGCGAGCCCTGGTGCGCGCGACGCTTGCCGTGACGGTGTCGGAGCGCTTTGATACGGACTACCTCTGTCGCGTCTCCCATCTCCTCGTCGACGTCTCGGGCTCCCTGGCGGGCAACAGGTTGCCCCCGAGGGTGCTGGGCGCGGAGCGCGATGACCTGTCTGAGGTGAGCGCGCTCGTGTGGGAGACGCTGCTCTCCGAGGATGACCCGATGCTTGCGTCACCGCTCAGAGAAGAGGCCCCGAGGGACGCACTGTGGCTTCTGAGGGTTCTCTGCACGGGTCTGGGCGACCTCTCGAGCGGGCTCGTCGAGCGCATGCCGCAGAGCTGGAGAATGGCGGCATCGGCAACGGGAGGCTCGTGGCCCCCACAGGCGCGACCTCGCGCCGCAAGGGCGCGCGCGACCGGTCCCCGCCGCTCGCGCAAACCGGTGAAAATCACGCTGCTCGGAGGATTCTCCCTGAGCGTACGCGGGCAGGACGTTCCGGAGTGGAAGCTTGAGCGACGGAGCGTGAAGCCAATGCTGGAGTATCTCGTGCTTCGCGGAGGAGGCGTGAAGAGGTTCCAGGTTGTCGAGCAGATCTGGCCCGACTGCGACTACGTTCAGGGGTTCAATCGGGCGTACCAGACGACGAGCGCGCTCAGGTCGCTCATTGGAGATGCCGGTGACGACCGGTTGAACCTCATCGTCGCAAATCGCATGAGCGGCGAGATAGCGGTGGATATGAGCATCGTCGACTGCGACGTCACCGAATTCAGGGAGATGGCGCGCGAGGCCGTGGACAGTGAGGACGCCGTGAGGTCGCTCGAGTGCGCGCGGGTAGCCGAGCGGCTCTACGGAGGGGACCTGTACGTGCCGCCCTCGGATGCCACGGGCTTCATCGAGGCGACCAGGATGGAGCTCAGGGGCCTCTATGCCGACGCGATGGTGGAGGGGAGCGCCGCGGCCCTCGCCCTCGGGCACGACCGCACGGCGGTGCGCCTCGCCGAGAACGCGGTCACCACGGACAACATGAGGGAGGATGCCGTCACGGCACTGGTGAGGGCGCTCAAGGCCTGCGGGCGCGACGCCGAGGCGAGCAGGCAAAGGAGGGCGTTCGAGGACAGGTCTGTTTGAGCCCCTCGCGCATCGTGCTGCGGTGGGTGCGCTTTTGGTGAGACCTGGGCGCCCAGCGTCACGATGCGTCCCCTAATGAGTAAAGTATCGAAGCGAATGACTATGCGCGCGTCGCACGATATAAGGGAGACTCATGGCCAACTTCCTCTCCAAGATCCTTTCCGTGGGTGCCGATCGCGAGCTCAAGGAGCTCGAGCGCATCACTGCCCGCGTCAACGACCTCGAGCCGCGCTTCCAGGCCATGGACGACGAGGAGCTCCGAGGCACCACGGCACTTCTCCGTGAGCGCTACGCCAATGGTGAGACGCTGGACGACCTGCTTCCCGAGGCGTTCGCCGCGGTGCGCGAGGCGTCTGTGCGCACCATTGGGCTGCGCCACTTCGACGTGCAGATAATCGGCGGCATCGCGCTCCACCGGGGCACCATCGCCGAGATGAAGACGGGCGAGGGCAAGACGCTCGTCTCGACGCTCGCGGGCTATCTCAACGCCATCCCCGGCAAGGGCGTCCACATCGTCACGGTAAACGACTACCTGGCGCGTCGAGACAGCGAGTGGATGGGCTCCATCTATCGCTTTCTCGGAATGTCCGTGGGCCTCATTCAGAACGGCATGCGCCTCAACATGAAGAAGCCCGCCTACGAGGCCGACGTGACCTACGGCACCAACTCCGAGTTCGGCTTTGACTACCTGCGAGACAACATGGTCACGCGCGCAGGCATGCGCGTCCAGCGCGGGCACCATTACGCCATCGTCGACGAGGCGGACTCGATTCTCATCGACGAGGCGCGCACGCCGCTCATCATCTCCGGCGCCGGCACCAAGTCCGCGAGCACCTACAAGGACTTCGCCCGCGCCGTCCGTGGCCTCACGCCCGACGTGGACTTCGAGATGGACGAGGCCAAGCACACCATTGCGACCACTGACGAGGGCCTCAAGAAGGTCGAGCGTGCGCTGGGGGTCGACGACATCTACGGTGACCCGTCCGGCCAGCTCGTGAACCACCTCCAGCAGGCGCTCAAGGCCGAGTACATGTTCCATCGCGACCAGCAGTACGTGGTCGTGGACGGCGAGGTCAAGATCGTCGACGAGTTCACCGGTCGCATCATGGAGGGCAGGCGCTACTCCGAGGGCCTGCACCAGGCCATCGAGGCCAAGGAAGGCGTGTACGTCCGCGAGGAGAACCAGACGCTCGCCACGATCACCCTCCAGAACTACTTCCTCATGTACGACAAGCTCTCCGGCATGACGGGAACGGCAATGACGGAGGACGCCGAGTTCCGCGAGGTCTATCACATTCCGGTCCAGGTCATCCCTCCCAACAAGCCCGTGGCCCGCGTTGACCATGACGACCTGGTCTACCGCACGATCGACGCCAAGTTCAAGGCCGTTGCCGATGACGTTGCCGAGCGCCACGCCAATGGCCAGCCGTGTCTGGTGGGCACGGTCTCCATCGAGAACTCCGAGCGCCTCTCCCGCATCCTCGACAAGCGCGGGATCAAGCACAACGTGCTCAACGCGAAGTACCATGAGCGCGAGGCGCAGATCGTGGCCCAGGCCGGTCGCGAGGGTGCCGTCACCATCGCGACGAACATGGCCGGTCGTGGCACGGACATCCTGCTCGGAGGCAACGCGGAGGAGCTCGCCGAGGAGGAGGTGCTCGGGCGCGACTTTGGCATCGAGCAGGAGACGGTGCGTCGCATCCTCGCGGCCGGGAACCCCTCCAAGCTCAAGGCCGAGGGGCTCGCGCGCCAGGGCATCGAGGTGGAGGAGGACGTACTTCTCGCCATCGCCCAGGCGTACGAGAGCGAGCTGGCCACAGCCAAGGCGCGCTGCGAGGTGGAGAAGAAGCACGTGATCGCCGCCGGCGGCCTGTGCGTCATCGGCACCGAGCGTCACGAGAGCCGCCGCATCGACAACCAGCTCCGCGGCCGCTCCGGCCGACAGGGGGATCCGGGAGAGACCCAGTTCTACCTTTCCCTCGAGGACGACCTCATGCGGCTCTTTGGCGGGGACAGGATGGAGCGCATCTCCGCCATGATGCAGCGATACGACATGCCCGACGATATGCCCATCCAGCACAAGCTGGTCACCAAGGCCGTCGAGAGCGCGCAGCGCAAGGTCGAGGAGGTCAACTTTGCGATGCGCAAGAACGTCCTCGACTACGACAACGTCATGAACACCCAGCGCCAGGTCATCTACGAGGAGCGCAACAAGATCCTCGACGGCAAGGACCTGATGGCCCGTGTGGGCGAGGTGACCTATGACACCGTCCAGCGCGAGGTGGCCGGCTATTGCCCCGAGGGCCGCGGCCACGACGAGTGGGACGTCCGGGGGCTGGACAAGTGGCTCGAGGAGCTCACCGGCCGCAAGGACCTTCCCGAGGTGGAGGACGACCAGGACGAGGGAGACGTCGTCGACGCCGTCAACGAGTACGTCAGGCGCTGCTTCGACGAGAAGGCCGAGCGGATCGGCGAGGCGCCGATGCACGCGCTCGCGTCCCAGGTCATGCTGCGCGTCATCGATACGCGCTGGATGGCGTACCTGCAGGAGATGGACTACCTCAAGACCGGCATCGGGCTGCGCGGCTTTGGCCAGCGCGACCCGCTCGTCGAGTACAAGAGCGAGGCCTACGCCGCCTTCAGTGAGCTCGTGAACACGATGTACGAGGACTTCCTGCGCACGATTCTGCGCATCGAGATCGCCGTTCGCCCGCCCGCCGCGGCGCCCGCCCAGGCGGACGAGGAGCCGAGCGAGCTGCGCGGGGCTCACTACTCCGGGCCCTCCGAGGTCGACGGAGACCAGGGCTCGCGCCGCGCGCCGGCTGCCGCGTCCGGTGCCCACGCGCCCGCGCCGGCCCCCACGGCGAAGCCGCGCACCTATCGCAAGGCGGACGACCCCGACCCCTTCGTCGGGGTGGGGCGCAACGACCCCTGCCCCTGCGGCAGCGGCAAGAAGTTCAAGAACTGCCACGGCAGGAACAGATAGATGGCGGAGACCGTACGGCCGGACCTCGAGGCGCTCTCGTCGCGCCTCGCTGAGGTCGAGGGCTATCTGCACATCGACGAGCGCCGCGGCGAGGTCGCCGACCTCGAGGCCAGAAGCGCCGCTCCCGGCTTCTGGGACAACGCCGACTCCGCCCGTGACCTCATGGCCCGCCTCGCCGCAGTGCGCGGTGACGTGGAGCGCATCGACTCCGCCCACGGAAAGCTCGAGGACGCCCGCGCGGCGCTCGA
This sequence comes from uncultured Atopobiaceae bacterium, assembly GCA_963928085.1. Taxonomy (GTDB): domain Bacteria; phylum Actinomycetota; class Coriobacteriia; order Coriobacteriales; family Atopobiaceae; genus Thermophilibacter. Next base: position 301,086 of record CAWVDR010000002.1, on the reverse strand, counting down.
GCTCGCGGACGAGACCGGCGACGAGGATCTGCTCGCCGAGGCGTCCGGGATTGCCGGGGCGTTGGAGGAGGACCTCTCCGAGCTCGAGCTCTCGAGCTGGTTCACGGACGAGCTCGACCACGGTGACGCCATCGTGACGGTAACGCCGGGTCAGGGCGGGCTCGAGGCGCAGGACTGGTGCGAGATGCTCTTCCGCATGTACCAGCGCTACTGCGAGCGTCGCGGCTGGGGGGTCACCGTCAACGACGCCGAGCCGGGCGAGGCCATCGGCCTGAATCGCGCCACCTTCACCGTGAGCGGCCACAACGCCTACGGGATGCTGCGCGCCGAGCAGGGCGTGCACCGGCTCGTGCGCATCTCTCCCACCGACGCGAAGAAGCGCCGTCAGACCACCTTCGCCGGCGTCGAGGTGCTCCCGGTGCTGCCCGACGACATCGAGGTCGAGATTGATCAGAACGACCTGCGCGTCGACGTCTATCACGCATCCGGCCACGGCGGCCAGGGGGTCAACACCACCGACTCCGCCGTGCGCATCACGCACCTTCCCACGGGCATTGTGGTCACCTGTCAGAACGAGCGCAGCCAGCTCCAGAACAAGGCGTTCGCGATGAGCGTCCTCAAGAGCCGCCTCTACGAGATGGAGCTCGCCCGCCGAGCCGAGGAGCTCGACGAGCTGCGGGGCCCCAAGCATGACATCGGCTTTGGGAACCAGATCAGGAGCTACGTGCTCTACCCCTATCAGCTCGTGAAGGACCTGCGCACCGGCGTGGAGACGAGCAACGTCGACGCGGTGCTTCAGGATGGCGACCTCGATCGCTTCGTCGTTGGCTATCATCGGTGGGCCGTCGGCGGGGGAGAGACGGCATGAAGCCCATTTCCTGGAAGGTCGTCCTGCACGACGCCCTGCTCATCGTCGTGGGCTCCATCATCTTCGCGATCGGCGTCGACATCTTCGAGGTTCCCTACGGACTTGCGGCCGGCGGAGTGACGGGTCTCGCCATGGTCTTCTCGGCCGTGGCCGAGACCTTTGGCGTCACGCTGCCCGTCGGCCTGCAGACGATCGTGATAAACGCGCTGCTCATGATCCTCGTGGTCAAATCCGGGAGTCGCGGCTACATTGCCCGCACCGTGGCCGGCATCATCGCCTGCGGCTTCTTCACCGACGCGCTCGTTCCCTTCCTGCCCGTGGTGGGCGGCGAGCAGGACCTGCTGCTGTGCGCCCTCTGGGGCGGCGTGGTCACCGGCCTCGGGCTTGGTCTCGTCTTCAGGACGGGCGGCAACACTGGCGGCACTGACATCGTCGCTCAGGTCGTGGCGAGGAAGACGGCACTCCCGGTCGGTACGTCCGTGATCATCGTCGACGGCATCGTCATCGCCCTCTCTGCCACGGTCTTCTCGGTCGAGCAGGCGCTCTATGCCGCGGTCGCGATGTTCATCTGCGGCAAGGTCATCGACGCTGTCGTGGACGGCCCCCGTGCCGCGCGCGCGGCCTACATCATCTCCGAGGAGCACGACGCCATCGCTCACGAGATCATGCACACGCTCGACCGCGGGTGCACGGAGCTCGAGGCGCGCGGGATGTGGAGCGGCGCCGAGCGACCCGTCCTCTTCTGCGTGCTCAGCCGCTCCGAAGCCGTCTGGCTCAGGCAGATCGTTGCCGAGTGCGACCCCAAGGCGATCGTGGTCATCTCCGAGGTGCACGAGGTATTCGGCGAGGGATTCCGTCAGATTCGAGCCTAGCGCACGCCCTTCTCGACCGTTTGCCCGTCCCATCGTCGGTCTCGTCTTATGCCGGTCGGTTTCGTGCCACACTTGATTTCAGCGACGCCCTGGCGTCGAGGTACGAGACGGGGGAGGGACACATGCTGAGCGACCTTCTTGACGAGGGGCTGATTCGCCTTGGCGTCGAGGCCTCGGATTGGGAGGACGCCGTCAGGAAGGCAGCGCAGCCCCTGGTCGACCTTGAGATGGTCACCGAGGGATACGTCGACGACATTGTGCGGGGCGTGAACGTGCTGGGCCCCTACATCGTCATCGCGCCACACGTGGCGCTGCCCCACGCGCGGCCCGAGAGCGGCGCGCTCAGGCCCGCGCTCGGCGTTGTGACGCTTGCGAGTCCGGTCTCCTTTGGCAGTGCCGAGAACGACCCGGTGAGGTTTCTCTTCCCGCTCTCCGCAACGGACAATGACGGCCACCTCGGTGCCCTGCAGGCGCTTGTCGAGATGCTGCGCGTCCCGGGCTTTCTCACGCGGCTGGAGAAGGCGGGCAGCGCGGCGGAGGTCATGACGATCGTCTGCGAGGCAGAGGGCTGAGCCACCCCCCTCCCACATGTGACGAAAGTCTGTTGCCGCATCCCGCGTCTGCCGGTGGCGGGCAAAACCTTGCATGTCGGGGCCAACAACCCGGGAAAAGACGGTGCCGGATGGTATCTTCTCGGAAGGGTGCGCGTCCGCGCTCCCGTGGTTTGGCATGCGAGTAAAAGGGGGAAACATGAAGTTCTTTATCGACACCGCTGACCTGGACGAGATCCGCGAAGCCCTCTCCTGGGGCTGCCTCGCCGGCGTCACCACCAACCCGTCGCTCTATGCGCGCACTGGTGGCAAGCTCGCCGACTTCGAGGGCCACATGCTCAAGATCTGCGAGATGTGCGAGGGCCTGCCCGTCTCCGCCGAGTCCCAGGCCAAGACGACCGAGGACATGATCGCCGACGGTCGCCGCCTCTCCGCCCTCGCCCCGAACATCGTGGTCAAGCTCCCGATCTGCGCCGAGGCGCTCGCCGCCACGCACCAGCTCGCCTCCGAGGGCGTCCGCGTCAACATGACGCTGGTCTTCTCGGCCACCCAGGCGCTGCTCGCCGCCAATGCCGGCGCCCGCTACATCTCCCCGTTCGTCGGCCGCTTCGACGACATCGCCGAGGACGGCATCTCCCAGCTGGCCGACGTCGTGGCCTGCATCGGCAACTACGACTGGTCCGGCAAGAACGTCGACGACCAGGTTGAGATCATCACCGCCTCCGTGCGCACGCCCAACCACGTGACGCAGGCGGCGCTCCTTGGTGCCGACATCGCCACCGTTCCCTTCGGCGCTCTCAAGAAGTGCCTCAAGCACCCGCTGACCGACCAGGGCATGGCTGCCTTCGACGCCGACTGGGCCAAGGTCGTCGCGGCTCAGTAGCATCCGGTCCCATAGCGCGGCGAGGGGCATCGCCTCTCGCCGCACGTCTTTAGAAAGGGAGGCACCCATGACTGACAACGAGCTCAGAAAGGTTGCCAACGAGATTCGCAAGGGCGTCGTGACGTCCACGCACGCCGCGAAGTCCGGACACCCCGGCGGCTCGCTCTCCGCGGCGGACATCTTCGCCTACCTCTACTTCGAGGAAATGAACGTGGACCCGGACGACCCGAAGAAGGCCGACCGCGACCGCTTCGTCCTCTCCAAGGGACACTGCGCCCCCGGCCTCTACTCCGCCCTCGCGGAGCGCGGCTACTTCCCCAAGTCCGACCTTGAGACCCTCCGCCACATCGGCAGCCACCTGCAGGGCCACCCCAACATGAACGACACCCCGGGCGTGGACATGTCCAGCGGCTCGCTCGGCCAGGGCGTCTCGACCGCCGTGGGCATGGCGCTCGCCGCCCAGCACTGGGGCGACGACTATCGCACCTACTGCCTGCTCGGCGACGGCGAGATCGAGGAGGGCCAGGTCTGGGAGGCCGCGATGTTCGCCGGCAACCACGCCCTGGACAACCTCTGCCTGATCGTGGACCACAACGGCCTGCAGATCGACGGCACCATCGAGGAGGTCAACTCCGCGATGCCCATCGCCGACAAGTTCCGCGCGTTCAAGTTCCACGTCGTGGAGGTCGCCGACGGCAACGACATGGCACAGCTGCGTGCCGCCTTCGCCGAGGCCCGCGCCACGAAGGGGCGGCCCACGTGCATCGTCTGCGAGACGGTGAAGGGCAAGGGCGTCTCGTTCATGGAGAACCAGGTGGGCTGGCACGGCAAGGCCCCCAACGACGAGCAGTACGAGCAGGCCATGGCCGAGCTCGAGGCTGCGGGGAAGGAGCTCTAATGGCTGACGTCAAGAAGGTCGCAACGCGCCAGAGCTACGGCGAGGCGCTCGTCGAGCTGGGCGCCGAGCACGACGACTTCGTCGTCCTGGACGCGGACCTCGCCGCGGCGACCCAGACCGGCAAGTTCAAGGCCGCCTATCCCGACCGCTTCTTCGACGCGGGCATCGCCGAGTGCAACCTCATGGGCATCGCGGCGGGCATCGCCTCCACCGGGCGCGTGGCGTTTGCGAGCACCTTCGCGATGTTCGCGGCCGGCCGCGCGTTCGAGCAGGTGCGCAACTCCATCGGCTACCCGCACCTCAACGTGAAGATCGGCGCCACGCACGCCGGCATCTCCGTGGGCGAGGACGGCGCCACCCACCAGTGCAACGAGGACATCGCCCTCATGCGCACCATCCCGGGCATGACCGTCGTCGTACCGGCGGATGACGTCGAGGCCAAGGCTGCCGTGCGCGCCGCCTACGAGTACGAGGGCCCCGTCTACATGCGCTTCGGCCGCCTGGCCGTGCCAGTGTTCAACGACCCGGACACCTACGAGTTCGAGCTTGGGAAGGGCGTCCTGCTGCGCGAGGGCACCGACGTGACCATCGTCGCGTGCGGCCTCATGGTCCAGGCCGCCCTCGAGGCCGCCGAGACGCTCGCCGAGAAGGGCGTCTCCGCCGAGGTGATCAACATCCACACGATCAAGCCGCTCGACGAGGAGCTCGTCCGTGCGAGCGCCGCGAAGACCGGCCGCGTGGTCACCGCCGAGGAGCACTCCGTGATCGGCGGCCTGGGCGACGCCGTGCTGGCGGCGCTCGCCGAGAGCCCCGTGCCCGTGCGCAAGCTGGGCGTCAACGACGTCTTCGGCGAGTCCGGCCCCGCCGTGGACCTGCTTCACAAGTACAATCTCGATGCGGCCGGCGTTGTGGCCGCCGTCGAGGCGCTTCTCGCCTAGGGGCGTCCCACAATCGATTCCTGGAGGGGCGGCGGCCTACGGGCCGTCGCCCTTCTCGTGTGCATTGTGCGGCATATTAGGTTGAGGGCTGGTCAGTTTGCTAGACTACTTGCGTATTTGTCAGACAGTTCGATTCTGAAGAAGGAGCTTCTGTGGCCAGTCACTTTCGCAGCGCTGAGCGACAGGGGTCGGAGGACGAGAGCCAGTCTCTGTCCGCCGTGCCCGAGGCGGCTCCGCAGGCAGAGGCCCTGACGGCGGACGACACCGGTGCCTTCCTGGCAGCGGCCGACTCCCTGACGGCATCCGCTCCCGTGGCGGAGACGCCCGAGGCGGTCCACGTCGTCACCGCCACGGAGACGGAGGACGTACCGTCCGACGCCCCCCAGGCCTCTGAGAACGTGTATTCGTCGCTCGCGAGCGACGATGCGCCTGCGGTCTCGCGAACCGGCACCCCGACCGTGTCGTTCAAAAACGTCACACTCATCTACCCGGCCCAGCCCAACAAGCCCGCCCTCGACAACGTCAGCCTCGACATCTATCCCGGCGAGTTCGTGTTCGTCGTCGGTCACTCGGGCTCGGGCAAGTCGTCGCTCCTGCGCCTCATCACGCGCGAGCTCAAGGCGAGCTCAGGCCAGGTCATCGTGGCGGGGCAGGACCTCACCAAGATGCGCAACAAGAAGGTCCCGTACCTGCGTCGGCAGATCGGTACCGTCTACCAGGACTTCAAGCTCCTGCCGGACAAGACGGTCTACGAGAACGTCGCCTTTGCCCTCGAGTGCATCGGCAAGCCCCGTTCCGTCATCAAGGCACAGGTTCCCGAGGTGCTCCGACTCGTCGGCCTCTCCGAGAGGATGAAGTCCTTCCCGGACCAGCTCTCCGGTGGCGAGCAGCAGCGTGTCTCCGTTGCCCGAGCCATGGTCAACCGTCCCCCGCTGCTCGTCTGCGACGAGCCCACGGGCAACCTTGACCCCGCCATCTCGCTCGGCATCATGAAGCTGCTCGACCTTATCAACCGCAACGGCACGACGGTCATCATGGCGACGCACGACCGCGAGATGGTCGACTCCATGCGCCGTCGCGTCATCGCCCTCGAGGCCGGCCACGTCGTCCGCGACCAGGAGAGGGGAGGCTACGGATACTATGGTGCCCTCTAACTTTGGATACTCCCTCCGAGAGGCCGGCCACCACTTCCGCCGCAACTGGACGACGGTGCTCGGCGCCATCGTCACGATCTTCCTCTCGCTCTTCATCATCGGCCTCTTCGTGCTCGGGTCCGTCATGATCTCGAGCGTGGTCGGCGGCGTCGAGGACAGCGTCACGATCCAGGCCTACCTGTCCGACAGCGCCAGCGACGCTGCGGTCGAGGACCTCCAGTCCGAGATCTCGAGCTGGGATAACGTTGAGTCCGTGACCTACAAGTCGAAGGACGAGGCGCTCGAGGAGTACCGCACGTCCATGTCCAACCGCAACGCGAGCGACGCCGTCGCCGCCCTTGACGGCGAGAACCCGCTGCCGGCCTCCCTGGTCATCACCCTTACCGATCCCCAGGAGGTCGCGGACACGGCCGAGCGCATCATGAACGACGCCTCGTTCGCCGAGATTCGCGACACCGCCGACGACCCCGAGTCCTCCCCGTCGGACGACGTCGTCTACGGCCAGGGCACGGTCGATCGCCTCTTTGAGGTGACCAACTACATCCGCATCGGCGCGGTCGTCCTCGTGGCCATGCTGACCTTCGTGGCGTTCGTGTTCATCAACAACACGATCCGTCTCGCCATCACCGCGCGTCGTCGCGAGATCGCGATCATGCGTCTCGTGGGCGCCTCCAACAGCTTCATCCGTGGGCCGTTCGTGATGGAGGGCGTGCTCGAGGCGTTCATCGCGGCGCTTCTCGCCATCGCCGCCCTTGTGGGTGGTATGCAGGTGCTGATGCCCATGCTGCAGGACAACCTCTCCTTCCTGGCGTTCAACATTCCCAACGAGGTGCTCTACGCCACCTTTGCGGGTCTGCTCGTCATCGGCATCGTCATCGGCCTGTTTGGCTCGGCCATCGCCATGAGGCGCTACCTCAAGGTCTAGCCAGACCGATCGTGCTAACGCGTGTGGGAGCCCCCGGCGTTCCACGCGAGAGTGTTCGCGCTTGGCGCTCAGAACTCTCGCTTAGGAATGCCGGGGGCTCCTCGCGTACGCCCGTCGGGTCCCCATCTTCTTCGGGGCTTGGGATAAGCTGGGAGGTGAAGGGGGCGAGAAGGACGGAGGGGCCATGAGTCACAGCAGGCCGCATCGTGGCAACAGGAGGCGCGGGCGCAGCGGGGGGCCGCGCGGTCGCGCGCGTACGCTCACGGGGACGCTCGTGATCTCTCGTCCGGGGGCGGGCTACGTCGAGACGTCCGAGGGGTCCTTCGACCTCGCGCGGCACGGCCAGCGCGAGGCGATGAACGGGGACGAGGTCGAGGTTGCGCTCGTGGAGCAGCGCGGCATGCGACCGCGCGCCGTCGTCCGCTCCGTGACCTCCCGCGCCGTCGAGACCTTTCTCGGCCGTTATGCGCCGGCGGGGCCGCTCGGTGCGGTCACACCGCTTGACGCGCGCATCGGCCATGACTTCTTCGTGGTGCCCGAGGACCCGAGCCCCGAGCGACTGGGCGTCTCCGAGGGGGACGTCGTAATTGCGCGCATCACCGAGTACCCCACGCGCAAGAGTGCCGCCGTGGTGACGCTGGAGCGGCGCGTGGGATCTGCCGACGAGCTCGACCTCAACGTCGAGGCCGTCATCGCCTCCTTCGGTCTGCCCGGGGATTTTCCGGCACCGGTGCTGGCCCAGGCGGAGCAGATCAGGGCGAACGTGGCGGACGAGCTGACGGCAAGCCCCTCTCGTCTCGACCTGCGCGACACGCTCTGCGTGACCGTCGACCCCGTCGACGCGAGCGACTTCGACGATGCGGTGAGCGCCCGAAGGCTCGCGGGCGGCGGCTATGAGCTGGGCGTGCACATCGCCGACGTCTCGCACTACGTTGGCGCGGATACCCCTATCGACAACGAGGCCAAGCGGCGGACGTGCTCCGCCTACCTCGTCGATCGCGTGATTCCGATGCTCCCGGAGCGTCTCTCCAACGACGTCTGCTCGCTGCGTCCGGGCGAGGACCGCCTTGCGATGAGCGTCCTCATGCGTCTCGACGAGCGCGGAAACGTGAGAAGCGCGCGCATGGCGAGAAGCGCGATCCGCTCTGCCGCACGTCTCGACTACGACACGGTGGATGAGGTTCTTCTCGGCAACGCAGCCGCGCCCACGGATGAGATCGGCGAGCTGCTGCACACGCTCGATGCGATTCGCTCCCTCCGCGAGCGCGTGCGGCGCGAGCGCGGAGCCGTCGACTTTGAGACCGTGGAGGCCCGCGTGGTGCTCGACGAGGCCGGCGCGCCCACGGGCGTCTCCGTGCGCCGGCGGACCCGCGCGACGGGGCTCATCGAGGAGGCCATGCTGCTTGCCAACGAGTGCGTGGCAAAGCGGCTCGCCGAGCGCGAGGCGCCGGCGGCCTACCGCGTGCACGAGCGCCCGATCGAGGAGGACCTGCGTGCGACGGTCCAGCCCCTGCGCGAGCTCGGCCTGCTCGATGGCGAGACGACCTCGGGCCTGCTCGCCGGGGACCCCTTTGCCATTCAGCGCGTCCTCGAGCGGGCGCAGGGGACCGACGGCGGACCGCTTGCGAGCGCGCTGCTGCTTCGCGCCCAGCGCCGAGCCGTCTACCTGCCCGTGAACGAGGGTCACTACGCCCTCGGCGCGCCGGCGTACTGCCACTTCACCTCCCCGATTCGCCGCTACCCGGACGTCCTTGTCCACAGGGCCCTCGGGGCCCTCATCGACGGGCGGATCGACGGGCGCGAGATGCGCGAGCAGGAGCGGGCGCTCCCCCAGCTGTGCAGAACCTGCTCGGAGCGGGAGCGCGCCGCCGACGCGGCGAGCCGGGCCTCCCAGAAGGTCAAGATGGCGGAGCTGTTCTCGTCGCGAATCGGCGAGCGCCTCACGGGCGTGGTCTCGGGCTGCGAGCGATTTGGCCTCTTCGTCACCTTGGACGATACCTACGCCGAGGGTCTCGTGCCGATACGGGCGCTGGGGGAGGAGTGGTTCACCTACGACGAGGCGCGCATGTGCCTCACGGGCGAGGAGTCCGGAGAGCGATGGGGTCTCGGTCGCCGCGTGTGCGTCGAGGTGACGGGCGTGAACGTTGCTCGCGGGCAGATCGACCTCGCGCTCGTGCGCTAACCCTCGCCGGATGAAAACCGCTCGGCCATAATGGGAAGACTAAGAGGTACGAGAAGAACGGCGGGAGGCCGATGGAGAGAACGGAACTGACAGAGGAGCTGGAGCGCGCCGAGGGACTGCTGCTCCAGGGCGAGGGGGAGCTGGCGATGCGCCTGCTCACGCGCCTGGCGGACGACGCCGAGGCGTACGTCGACGCAAACTGCCCGACCACAGGCGAGCTCCAGTGGTTCGCGTTCCCCTCGCTCTTTGAGCGGCTCGCCTATCGTCGTGTGGAGAAGGACCCGCGCGAGCTGCGCGATGTGGGCGAACCGCTGGGTCGTCTCTACGCCGACCTTGCGCTGGCGTGCGTCCGCACCGAGGACTACGACGCGGCCTCCGCGGCGCTCAAGTGCGCGGTGCGCTGGAACCCCATGGACTGCGCGTCGCGACTCAACCTCGCCGACCTCTGCCGCATGTCCGGCGACGTCCAGGAGTACCTGGCGCTCACCTACAGCGTGTTCGAGCGCGCCAGCGAGGCCTCGCACCTCGCCCGGGCGTTCGTGAACTTCTCCGGCTGGTTCCAGGCCGGCGAGAAGCCCCGCGTGGCCGCCGCCGCGCTGCGCGCCGCCCGCAACCTCGACGCCCGTGACGGCGTGCTCGCCGCCGCGCTCGACCAGGCCGCCGGGACCGACCATGATCCCGACCTCGTGACGGACGCCGAGGCCACCGAGCTTCTCGCCGCCGAGGGCCTCCCCGACGGCGCCAATGCCGAGATTGCCGTCTGTCTGCTCATGTGCGCCGGCGACGCCGCGGCCGCCGGTGCGCGCGACGTGGCCGCAAGCCTTACCCTGCGCGCCCGCGATCTCGTGGGCGAGCCGGCGGTCAAGGCGCTCCTCGAGCTCATCCACGAGACCGACGAGGAGGCAGCCGATGGCAAAGAGTAAGGTCGTGCGCCAGGCGGCAAAGGCCGCCCAGCAAAAGGGTCCCGGCAAGCGGACCATTGCGAAGAACCGCTCCGCCCACCATGAGTACTTCATCGAGGAGACCTTCGAGGCGGGCATCGAGCTCACGGGTACCGAGGTCAAGAGCCTGCGCGAGCGGGCGTGCCAGATTACGGACGCATTCTGCCTCATCCGTGGGCGCGAGGCGTGGCTGCACGGCGTCCACATCCACCCGTACTCCAACGGTGGCGTGTGGAACGTGGACCCCGATCGCAAGCGGCGCCTTCTGCTGCATCGTCGCCAGATCGACTACCTGGACGGCAAGCTCCGGCAGAAGGGTCTGGCCCTCGTTCCGCTGGAGATCTACTTCGACGAGCACAACCGCGTGAAACTGGCCATCGGCCTCGCGCGCGGCAAGAAGCTCTACGACAAGCGCGACGACATGGCACGCCGCGACACAGATCGTGAGATCGCCCGTGCCCTCAAGGAGCGCAGTAGGTAGGGACTGGCGCACGGCGCCGGAAGGGAGCAAGACATGGACGCGACCGCACTGTTCAAGTTCTCGTCGGGGCTCTACGTGGTCTCGGCGGACGACGGCGAGCGGGTGGGTGCCTGCATCGTCAACACGGGGCTGCAGGTGACGTCCACCCCGCTCCAGGTCTCCGTCACCGTGAACAAGGAGAACTTCACCTGCGGCGCCATCGAGCGCGCCGGGCACTTCTCGCTCGCCGTGGTGGACGAGTCCGCCGACATGCTCTTCGTGGGGCGCTTTGGCTTCCGCAGCTCGGCGACGGAGGACAAGTACGATGGCATCGCGAGCGCCGTCGCGGCGACCGGCGACCCCTATCCTGCCGAGCATGCCTGCTCCTTCGTGGCGTGCAACGTGGTCCAGACGCTCGACGTGGGCACGCACCTCACCTTCGTCGGCGAGGTCGTGGATGCGGGCAACCTCTCGAGCGTGGTGCCCATGACCTACGCCTACTATCACACAACCCTCAAGGGAAAGACCCCGCCGAAGGCCTCTTCCTACGTTGGGGGTATAAGTTAGGTCAGGGCGAAAAACGCCCCTGGGAAACGAAAGGAGACGCGCATGTCCGAGGAGAAGAAGTACACGTTCCGCTGCACCGTCTGCGGTTGGGAGGTCACCGTCGACACCCCCGAGCTGCCCGAGGACTTTGTCTGCGAGGTCTGCGGCGTTGGCCCCGACATGTTCGAGCTCGTCGAGGAGTAGCGCGGGATCATAGGTGCGACCAACGGGGCGGCCTTTCGCAGGGGCCGCCCCTTTTGTGTGCTCCGCTCGCCTCGCCATTGAGGTTTGGGTTCACGGTTTCGCCTCGCGCGCTGTGCCATTTTGGGAAAGCCCAGCTCAGAGCGTGATAAGAACCTTTATGCAACGTCTGCGCGCCGATTGGTGAACCCAAACCTCCCAAGGGCGCGCGGTTCGGGCGGCAATACGGTGTCATCCGAGCGCAAAACGGGTAGAATACCCCCACGGCCGCGCGAGCGGCCCGTCGTACGTTGACAGCCGCATGGTGGCGGTCCTTCTCGCCATGCCCTGTAACCGGGGGTGACTGGTTTCGACAGGGTGGGCCTGAGATGGGCAGCAGGCCGTGGTCTCCTCGCCACGTTAAACAGGGGTACCGTCAAATTGAATTGACGACAACAACACTTTTGAGCCTCAGCTGGCTCTCGCTGCTTAGTCTTAACTAACCAGCGCGTCAAACCGGGGATTGCTCCCGTTCCCGGGGCGGCGTCATTCTAGGGAGATGCGCGTGCGGACGTAGCCGGTATGCCGCACGCAAAGACCGAACCGGCTGGGGCGCCAAGCGCGGGTGACCAGGTGCGCGGCGTCCGAGACTCAATTGGTCACTGAGCCTGGAGACACCTGTCAGGGGTCTGCTTTGGACCGGAGTTCGATTCTCCGCACCTCCACCATGTACGCTTCGCGGCCGCCGGCCCTTCCCGGGCCCGCGGCCGCTGTCATGTTCTGTCCTTGGGAGGAACCATGTCTGACGAGAAGAACGGCGCCGGGGAGCCCGCGCTCGTGCTGGAGGGCGGCGGCTTTAGGGGGATGTTCACCGCTGGCGTGCTCGACGTGCTACAGGAGCGCGGGATCTACGGATTCTCGAGCATCTGGGGCGTCTCGGCCGGCGCGGTGAACGCGGCGAACTTCCGGTCGCGTCAGATTGGACGTACCATGCGCGACATCCTGGCCTTCCGTGATGACCGGCGGTTCATGTCGCTGTGGTCGTTCGCCACGACCGGTGACATGGCGGGCGCGGACTTCATGTACGACGAGGTCCAGAACCGCCTGGATCCCTGCGATGTGGAGACGTTCAACGCGAGCGAGACGCCCATGTGGGCCGTTGTCTCCGACGTGACGTTCGGCGCGCCGGCATACCTGTCCGTCCGCCGCTTTCCCGAGGACATCGACCGCGTGCGTGCCTCCGCCTCGCTTCCCACGGTGTCGCGCATCGTGGAGCTCGACGGCCGCCGCTGCCTCGACGGCGGCACCACGGACTCGATTCCCTATGCGGCGGCGCTGGGTCTTCCGGGCGCCCCCGAGGTGCCGGGGCGGCCTGCGACCGATCGTGCGCTCGTGGTGCTCACGCAGGACCGCGGCTTCGTGCGCGAGCAGGCGGGGTCGGGCGAGCAGATCGCGCTGCGATCGCACCGCTATGACCGCTACCCGTATTATCTCGAGGCGCTGCGCACGCGCGCCGAGCGCTACAACGAGCAGCGGGAGGGACTCTGGGAGCTCGAGCGCGAGGGTCGCTGCCTGGTCGTCGCGCCCGAGGAGCCGGTTGCCGTGGGGTCGTCCGCGCGCGACGGCGAGACGCTGCTCTCGCTGTATGTGGCCGGGCGCCGCCAGGCGCTCGAGCGGATTGCGGAGATCGAGGCGTTTGTCGGCTAGGGGCTCTTCTCGCCCGGGCGGTGGTCCGGGAACTGGCGCCCTTGTCGCGCGGCGCTCTATAATACGCCGGCCTTGTCCGCCTGAGATGGGACAAGGCCGGCGTTTCTTAGAAGATGTGACGATAAGGGCCGCGATTCCAGGGCACCAGCCGACAAGGACGGCGATTTCCGGAACGGCCTCGGACAAGGGCGCGGTTTCTTAGAACCCCGGGCGACAAGGGCTCGGATTCTCGGGGCGGCGTCCCGTCCTATGCCAGGCGCGTGACCTCCACGCGGTCGATGAGCCCGTCGACGACGGAGCGCTCGGCTGCCTGCGTGCCGGACTCCATGACGTTGGCGGCGCCCGTCGCCATGGCGAGGCGGAGCGTATCCTCGACGCCAAGACCCTGCGCGTCGGCGTAGACGAAGGCTGCGACCACGGAGTCGCCGGCGCCCACCGTGGAGCCCACGGGGACCTTCACCGAGGAGGCGTGCCAGGTCTCGCCCGCGGTGGCAAGAAGGGCGCCCTCGCCGCCCATGGAGACCACGACGCGCTCCACGCCCTTCTCGACCAGCTCGTGTGCGGCCGCGGCGATCTCCTCGACCGTAGTGAGCTCGCGTCCCACCAGTGCGGAGAGCTCATGGTTGTTGGGCTTGGTGAAGAACGGCTTGCCCTTGAGGCCGCCCTCGAGGGCGTCGCCGTCGGCGTCCAGGTAGACGTGCGCGCCGGCGTGGCGCAGGGTGCGCGTCCACGCTCCGTAGGTCCCGCGGTCCACCCCGGCGGGAAGGCTGCCGGAGAGCACCACGTAGTCTCCCTCGCAGACCTCCTCGGCCAGCACGTCGAGCATCTCGGCGAGCATGGCGTCGGTCACCTCGGGGCCGGGCTCGTTGATGTCGGTGTGGGTGCCCTGTTCGGGATCGATGACCTTGAGGTTGGTGCGGGTCTCGCCGTTGGCGGGGAAGGCCTTCACGCGGATGCCCGCCTGCTTGAGGGCGCCGGCGATCCAGCTGCCCGTGTCACCGGAGAGAATCGCCACGGCCTCGGAGGTCCCGCCGAGCTTGGCGATGACCTTGGAGACGTTGATGCCCTTGCCGCCCGCGTCGCGGCGCAGCTCGGTGATGCGGTTGACGGCGTCGAGGGTGAAGTTGGGAATGTGGACGGTCTTGTCGAGGGCGGGGTTGAGCGTGACGGTGTAGATCATCGGTTCCTCCTCGGGCGAGCGGTCGATGGCTGCCATTATTGTAGTGCGCCGCGGATGTCCCGGCGACGCGTGTCGGCGGGTGCGTCTGTACAGGTTGTGTACGGAAAAATCACCAGCAACGAGCGCGTTCGTTGCGCTATACTCTTACAGCTTTTCCACAGAGCCCCGTAATCTCTGACAAAAGCACGGCGGCTTGTCCAGAAGCCGTCATTCAGCAGGTACGTAGGAGGAGTCAAGTGAAGAAGTCGACTCAGTTCGCCAAGAACGGCGAAGTCGAGCGCAAGTGGGTGCTCATCGACGCCGAGGGCGCGACGCTCGGCCGTCTGGCCACCACCGCCGCCATGATTCTTCGTGGCAAGAACAAGCCGCAGTACACCCCCAACGCCGACACCGGTGACTTCGTCGTCGTCATCAACGCCGACAAGGTCGTTCTCACCGGCGTGAAGGCCGATCACAAGCAGTACTGGCGCTACTCCGGCTATCTCGGCGGCCTCAAGCTCGAGAGCTTCCGCGAGGCCATGGAGAAGCACCCCGAGCGCGTCGTCGAGCACGCCATCAAGGGCATGCTCCCCAAGACCACCCTCGGCCGCAAGCAGGGCACCAAGCTCAAGGTCTACGCCGGCCCCGAGCACCCGCACACGGCCCAGAACCCCGTCAAGATTGATTGGAGGGCCTAACCGATGGCTGAGAACACCGTAGTCTACACCGGTACCGGCCGCCGCAAGGAGGCTGTCGCCCGCGTCCGCCTGGTGCCCGGCACCGGCAAGGTCGTCGTGAACGGCCGCGAGGCCATCCAGTACTTCGGCCGTCAGCAGCTCGTTGACAACGCGCTCGCCCCGCTGCGCCTCACCGAGACCGCCGAGCGCTTCGACGTGCTCGCCAACCTCGATGGCGGCGGCATCAACGGCCAGTCCGGCGCCCTGCGCCTGGGCATCGCCCGCGCCCTCCTCGACGCCGGCGAGTACCGTGAGGACCTCAAGAAGGCTGGCTTCCTCACTCGTGACGCCCGCGCCGTCGAGCGCAAGAAGTACGGCCTCAAGAAGGCCCGCAAGCGCCCGCAGTTCTCCAAGCGCTAAGCTTCTTCGCTTTTCTGCGCCTTCGAGCCCGTCGAGTCCTTCTCGGCGGGCTCTTTTTTGCGCCCACTCGAGAGGTTTGGGTTCGCGGTCGGGGTAAAGTGGTGGTCACTCGCTGCAAAACCGCAGGTAGATTTTTCCGAGAGGCCTGTTTGGCGCGAACCGCGAACCCAAACCTCCAGAGGGAGAGTTTGATACCACCATGTGAAATTCCCCAAAAGCCGCCACCCCTCGAAGGGCGTGTGCCACAATGGGTGGGACTTAATTCTGATACCTCTCGAGAGGGGTCGCGATGAAGTACTTTGGCACCGATGGCTTTCGTGGCGAGGCAAACCGCGGCCTGACCGTGGACCACGCCTTCAAGATCGGCCGCTACGTCGGCTGGTACTACGGCGCGCGTCAGGAGCGCAAGGCCCGCGTCGTGGTGGGCAAGGACACGCGCCGCTCCAGCTACATGTTCGAGAGCGCCCTCGTTGCCGGCCTCGTGGCCTCCGGCGCCGACGCCTACCTGCTGCACGTCATTCCCACGCCGGGCGTGGCGTACGAGACGGTGGACGGCAACTTCGACTGCGGCATCATGATCTCCGCGAGCCACAACCCCTACACCGACAACGGCATCAAGCTCGTGAACGGCGAGGGCTACAAGATGGACGAGGACGTCCTCGAGCTCATCGAGGCGTACATCGACGGGGAGGTCGACGTGCCGCTCGCCACCGGCGATGCCATCGGCTGCACCGTCGACTACATGCAGGGCCGCAACCGCTATATCGCCCACCTCATCTCGAGCGCCAACTTCTCGCTCCAGGGCGTGAAGGTCGGCCTGGACTGCGCCAACGGCGCCGCCTCCTCGGTTGCCAAGCCGGTCTTCGACGCGCTCGGCGCCGATGTCCGCGTGATCAACAACGCGCCCAACGGCTTCAACATCAACGTCGACTGCGGCTCCACCCACATCGACCGTCTGCGCCGCCACGTGGTGGAGCAGGGCCTCGACGTGGGGTTCGCGTATGACGGTGACGCCGACCGCTGCCTCGCGGTGGACGAGCGCGGCAACGTGGTCGACGGCGACCTCATCCTCTACATCTGCGGCGTCTACCTCAACAAGCACGGCCGACTCACGGCTGGCACCGTGGTTCCCACCGTCATGAGCAACTATGGCCTGTTCAAGGCCCTCGACGAGGCATGCCTCTCCTACGAGACCACCGCCGTGGGCGACAAGAACGTCTATGCCTGCATGCGCGAGAACGGCTACAGCCTGGGCGGCGAGCAGTCCGGTCACATCATCTTCGGTGACATCGAGTGCACCGGCGACGGCATCATGACCTCGCTGCGCGTCATGGAGGTCTATCGCGCCGAGCGCGAGAGGCTCTCGCAGCTCTGCGCCCCGGTGAAGCTCTACCCGCAGGAGCTCGTGAACGTCCGCGTGAAGGATAAGGACGTCGCGATGGGTGACGCCGCCGTGCTCGACTCCGTCAAGCGCGCCGAGGAGTTCCTCTCCGGTCAGGGTCGCGTCCTCGTGCGCGCCTCGGGGACCGAGCCGCTGGTGCGCGTGCTCGCCGAGGCACCGACCGACGAGCTCTGCAAGCAGGCGAACGCCCTCGTGCTCGAGGCGCTCGAGGCCCATCGCGCGTAAGGGTGCGGTGACGCCGCAGGAGCCAGGACAAGATCGAGGCAGCCGCCTCTCTGAGGAGACCCCATGTGCGGAATCGTAGGTTACACCGGTAGGGACCAGGCCGTGGGCTATCTGCTCGAAGGCCTGCGCACGCTCGAGTACCGCGGCTATGACTCCGCGGGCGTCGAGGTGCTCGGGGCCGACGGCGCCCCGCACGGCGTCAAGTGCGCCGGGCGCGTCGCGACGCTCGCGGAGCGCTGCGAGACGGCCAACCTGGTCGGGACGACGGGAATCGCGCATACGCGCTGGGCGACCCACGGCGCCCCCACGGACAGGAACTCCCACCCGCACCGCGACTGCACGGGTCGCATCGCGATCGTGCACAACGGCATCATCGAGAACTTCCGCGAGCTGCGCGGCTACCTCAAGCGCAACGGCCACGAGCTCGTGAGCGAGACCGACTCCGAGGTCATCGCCCACCTCATCGAGGACGCCTGGGCGGGTCCCTCCAAGGGAAACCTCGTCGCCGCCGTGCGCAACGCCGTGCGCAGGCTCGAGGGCTCATGGGCGCTCGCGGTGGTCTGCGCCGACGCGCCCGGGGAGATCGTGTGCGCCCGCAACGGGTCGCCGCTCGTCGTGGCGTCGACGGACGGGAGTGCCTACGCCGCCTCCGACGTGACCCCGCTGGCGAGCGTCACCTCGCACGTTACGCAGCTCGAGAACGGCCAGATTGCGCGGCTCGAGGCGACCGGCCGTGTCACGGTCTTCGACGCCGACGGCCAGCTGGTCGAGCATCCCACGACGCTCGACATCGACTGGGACGCCTCGGCGGCCACGCTCGGCGGGTACTCCGACTTCATGGCAAAGGAGATCGCGGAGCAGCCGGAGGCCATCGAGCGGCTGCTCGCGGGGCGCCTAGGCGAGAAGGGCATCTTCCTGGACGAGCTCTCCATGACGAGCGAGGAGCTCGCGTCGATCGACCTGGTCTACCTGATTGCCTGCGGCACGTCCTATCACGTGAGCCTCATCGCCCGCACGCTGATCCAGACGTGGGCGAAGGTGCCCGTCATCTGCGACTACGCGTCGGAGTTCAACTACGAGCAGGACGTCATCGTGACGCCCAACACGCTCTGCGTCATCATCACGCAGTCCGGCGAGACGGCCGACACGCTTACCGCCGCCCGGCGCATGAGGGGCATGGGGTGCAAGGTCTTCGCGATCACCAACGTGCTCGGGTCCACCGCCGCCCGCGAGTCCGACGGTGCGCTCTACGTCCAGGCGGGCCCCGAGGTCTGTGTGGCGTCCACCAAGGCATACACGGCGCAGATGGTCGCGAGCGCGCTCCTTGCGCTGCGCCTCGCGCAGACGCGCGGCGAGATGGACCGCGCGGAGGTGGAGCGCCACTACAGCGACCTGTGCGCGATACCCGACCTCGTCCGCGAGGTCATCTCGCGGTCCTGGCAGGACAAGCGGGCCGCGGGCGTCTTCCGCCGCGCGCACTCGGCGCTCTTCCTCGGACGCGGCGTCAATGCGACGACGGCCTACGAGGGCGCGCTCAAGCTCAAGGAGATCAGCTATCTCCATGCGGAGGCGTATCCCGCCGGCGAGATGAAGCACGGCCCGATCGCGCTGCTCGAGCCGGGCTTCCCGGTGGTGGCGATCGTCCCCGAGGACCGGGTGCACGACAAGACCGTCTCCAACATCCAGGAGGTCATCGCGCGCGGCGCTACCTGCGTGGCGGTGGCAACGGACGGTGACGAGGCGGTCGCATCGCTCGTCGAGCACGTCTTGTGGATTCCGCCCATGACGGACGAGCTGCTGGTCCCCATCGTGGCTGTTGTCCATCTGCAGATGCTCGCCCGCTACGTGGCCCGGGCTCGTGGCTGCGACGTGGACAAGCCCCGCAACCTCGCTAAGTCCGTCACGGTGGAGTAACGATCATGGCAACGGCAGGCATCGGCGTCGACATGCTCGAGATTGACCGGATGGAGCGCGTGCTCGCCCGGCGTCCCAACTTCGTTCGGCGCGTCTTCACGGAGGAGGAGCGCGCCTACTGCGACAAGTGCGCCCGTCCCGCCGAGCATTACGCCGCGCGCTTTGCGGCGCGCGAGGCGGTGGTCAAGGCGCTCGGGACGGGGTTCTCCGACGGGGTGAGCTTCCGCGACGTCTCGGTCACGCGCGACGACACGGGCAGACCGCGTGCCCTGCTCACTGGTCGTGCCGCGGAGGTGGCTCGCGAGCGGGGGATTCGGGAGGTTGCCCTCTCCATCTCGCACACGCATGACGTCGCCGTCGCCAACGCAATCGCGGTGACCGACGCGGTGCGCCCTGCGCCGGACGCGCGCCGCGAGGCCCAGCGCGCGCTCGCGAGCTCGTTCAAAGAGGCCCGCTCCGTTCTCGACGAGCTGGAGCGCGTGCAGGAGGCTGAGCTCGACGAACTGGGCGCCGGTGCGCCGCCCTCACCCGAACTGACTGTCGCTTCACAGGAGGAGTAGAGACATATGCAGCCCGTGCTGAACATAGACGACGTCAAGCGCGTCGAGGTGGCCCTCACCCGCGAAGGGGTGAGCGTGGCCGAGCTCATGCATCGCGCCGGCCTCGCGGCGGCGCGTGAGGCGCTCGAGTTCGGTCAGGTGGGCAACGTCGTGGTGCTCGCCGGACTGGGCAACAACGGTGGTGACGGCTGGGTTGCCGCCGAGGCGCTGCGCGAGCGCGGTGTCGACGTGACGGTGGTGAGTCCCATCGACCCGGACGCCCTCTCGGGGGACCTCTCGCGCCAGGTGGCACAGAGTGCCGTGCGCGCGGGCGTCTCCGTCCTCGTGGGTCCGTCTCGCGACGAGCTCGAGGAGCTTCTCGCCCCTGCGGACGTGGTGCTCGACTGCATGCTCGGGACGGGCTTCCGTGGCGAGCCGCGCCCTCCCTTCGACATCTGGATCGAGTGCGTGAACGCCTGCTCTGCTCACGTGCTCTCCGTTGACGTGCCGAGTGGTCTGTCCGCAGAGACCGGACGTGCCGCCGGCGCGTGCGTGGTTGCCGACATGACGGTGACCATGATCTCCCTCAAGCCCGGCCTTCTCGCCGATGACGGGCGCGACGCGAGCGGTGCGATCGTGGTGGCGCCGCTCGCGGAGCAGACGGAGCGTCTCGTGATCGACGAGGACCCGGTCGCCTGGCGCACCGATCTTGTCGACTACCTGGGCTCCATCGCCCCGCGCACGGCCGCCGTGGACAAGTTCTCGCGCGGCTCCGTCCTCGTTGTGGGCGGCTCTCGCCGCTACCCGGGCGCGGCCATCATGGCGGCTCGCGCCGCGGCGCGCATGGGGGTTGGGTACGTGACGCTGGCGACACCTGCCTCGGCCGCCCCGGTCGCCCAGGCGCACCTGCTGGAGATTCCCGTCGTGCCGCTTCCCGAGGACGAGGACGGCACGTTTACGGCTCAGGCGTGCGACGTGGTCCGCAAGCTGGCCGAGCGGTCCTCCGCCGTGCTCGTGGGTCCCGGGATGCGCGTGAGCGGTGGCTCGGCGGCGATCGTGTCCGCCCTGTTGGAATGCGACGTGCCGCTGGTCGTCGACGCCGACGGCCTCAACTGCCTGGCGCGCCTCACCGACGGCGATCTTCCCAAGTTTCCCGAGGTCATACGTCGTGACGCCCCGCTCGTGCTCACGCCGCATCGAGGGGAGCTCGGCCGGCTCGTGGGCCGTCCGGGCGCGTCCGCGCCCTCGTCGCTCATCGACCAGCTTGCCGCCGCGCGGGAGATCGTGTGGTCGGACGGTGGCTCGGAGCTCGTGGTCGTTGCCAAGGGCACGGCGACGGGCTGCGTGAGCGTCGAGAAGGCCGTCCTGCCCAAGCCCGGTCCGGCGGCGCTCGCCACGGCGGGCTCCGGCGACGTGCTTGCTGGTATGATGGCTTCGGCCCTTGCGCAGCGCGGTGGCGAGGACGAGGACCTTGCGCTCCTGGCCGCCTACGTCTGCGAGGTGCATGCCTACGCGGGATCGCTCGCCGTCGAGCGCCTTGGCTCGCGCGCCGTCATGGCGGGCGACGTCATTGACGTGATCGGCATCGCCTCGGATGCCGTTGACGAGCACGTTGCCTACGGCGAGGGACCATTGGGAGAGTAGCGCGGTCTGTGCCGGAAGGGGGCATCAACGTGGAGAGGGCCCAGGGTCCCGAGAGTCGCTGGTCGTGGGTCGAGGTCAACCTTGCGGCGCTGAGAAGGAACGTCACGGCCTTCAAGCGCCAGCTCGAGCGCGGCGTCCAGCTGATGTGCGTCGTCAAGGCCGATGCCTACGGGCACGGCGCGGTCCCCTGCATGCGGGTCATGCACGCCGCCGGTGCGAGCCAGTTCGCCGTGGCGACGGTCTCCGAGGGCGTCGCCCTGCGCGAGGCGGGCATTGAGTGGCCCATCCTCATCCTCTCCGAGCCACCCGTCGACTGCGTCCACACGCTCGTCGAGTACGACCTCATGCCGTCGGTGTACACGGCGGACTTTGCCCTCGCGCTCGGGGAGGCTGCCGCCTCCGCCGGACGCGTCGCCCGCTACCACCTGGCGATCGACACGGGCATGACGCGCATCGGCGTGCGACGCTCCGACGTCGTGGAGCTGCGGCGCACGATCGACTTCCATCGCGGGCTGGAGTGCGCGGGCACCTTCACGCACTTTGCCACCGCGGACGTCCCCGATGACTGGGACTTTGCCCTCCAGCTCAATCGCTTCCGGGAGGCCGTCGAGGCCCTGCGGGGGGCCGGCCTCGAGACGGGGCTCGTGCACTGCGACAACACGCCGGGCACGATCATGCACCCCGAGTGCCACTTTGACATGTGCCGCGTGGGCATTGGCCTCTACGGTCTGCACCCGGCGGAGATCACCCGTTCCTACCTCGACCTCGAGCCGGTCATGAGCGTGCGCGGCCGCGTGACGCGCGTCATCTACCCCAATGTGGGCGACGGCGTGGGCTATGGGCTCACCTGGCGCGTCCCGAAGCAAAACATCCAGGTCGCGACCGTTCCCATCGGCTATGCGGACGGCCTGGCGCGCGAGCTCTCCAACCAGATGGAGGTCATCGTGGACGGCATGCGCTGCCGTCAGGTCGGCAACATCTGCATGGACCAGTTCATGTTCGCCGTCGATGTGAATGGGGCCCGTTCTTATCGTCCCACGCGACCCGTGGAGTACGGCGACGTGGTCACCGTCCTGGGTGCCGACGATGACGAGCGCATCACCGCCGAGGAGATGGCGGCACTAAGAAACACCATCAACTACGAGGTGGTCTGCGACTTTGGAATGCGCCTTGAGAAGATCTACACCTAAGCGCGCGGGCGGCCGCACTGCCGCCGAGAGAAGGGGGCTCGACCTCATGTCCGTCATGCACATACCGGGGCACGAGCATCAGGGGCCGCGCGAGGTCTCGCTGCAGGAGATCCGCGACCTCATGGGCAACTGCCAGCTGTGCCCGCTCGGCGCCACGCGCACCAACCTCGTCTTTGGCGTGGGCAACCCGCACGCACGCGTGATGTTCATCGGCGAGGGCCCCGGTCGCAACGAGGACCTGCAGGGCGAGCCCTTTGTGGGCGCCGCGGGCCACAAGCTGGATGCGCTTCTCAGCTGCGCGGGACTCACGCGCGAGGAGATCTACATCGCCAACGTGGTGAAGTGCCGCCCGCCCGGAAACCGCAACCCCAAGCCTGAGGAGATCGAGGCCTGCGCGCCGTTCTTGCGCGAGCAGATCCGCTCCATCTGGCCGGACGTGATCGTGTGTCTGGGCAACTTTGCGTCGCAGTTCGTGCTGCGCACGAGCGCGGGCGTGACGTCGCTGCGCGGCAAGCTCTACCAGACGGGACACTTCACGGTGTGCCCGACGTTCCACCCGGCGGCGTGCATCTATCACTCCGACTGGCAGCCGCTGCTCGAGGACGACCTGCGCATGGTGGGCGCCTGGCTCGCCGAGCACCCCGCGGGAGGCGAGGCGTAGATGGGCGAGAAGAGCTTTCGCACGGGTTCGCGCGAGGAGACGATCGCGCTGGGCGAGCGTCTGGGCCACGCCCTTGCCGCCGGGGACGTGCTGGTTCTGACGGGCGACCTCGGGGCGGGAAAGACCCAGCTCACCAAGGGCATCGCCGCGGGCATGGGCGTGACGGACGACGTCACGAGCCCCACCTTCACGATAGAGATGGTCTACGAGGGCGCCGAGATGCCGCTCTACCACTTCGACCTCTACCGCCTGGACGACCCTGACCAGCTGGAGGACACGGGAATCTTCGACGTGCTCGGTGTCGACGGCGTCTGCTCGATCGAGTGGGGCGAGCAGTTTGCCGAGGAGATCGGCGACGCGCGCGTGGACGTCTTCGTGACGCGTCTCGACGACGAGGCGGCCCCGGGCGAGGAGCCCCCGCGCGAGGTCCGGTTGGTTGCCCACGACCCGCGGGGAGAGGCCCTTCTCGCCGCGCTGTAGCGTCACGGCCACCCGCCCTTCTCGCCCCTTCGCAAACTGTCGTTTTCTACGTGTCGCGGCCCCGATTTGACGCCTGCGAGACGAAAATAGCGACAGTTTACGGAAAGTCGCATTTTTCTTATTGAGACTTAGTCTCAATATGGTATCCTCGTATCAGACACGAGGAGGTGGGACATGCCAGCGAGAAACACCGTGCAGCGACAGATCATCATCGACGCGCTGCGCGCGCTTGCCAACCATCCCACCGCCGACGAGGTCTACGAGGCCGTTCACGCAGAGCATCCCAGCGTGGGGCGGGCGACCGTCTATCGTACGTTGGGAAGGCTCTCGGACGAGGGTGTCGTTGGCCGCGTGCGCATCAACAACGGGGCCGATCGCTTTGACCACCAGACGTTTGCGCACTATCACGTGCGCTGCGTGCGGTGCGGGCGCGTGGACGACGTCATGGCTCCCGTCCTGGAGGGCATCGACGAGGCCGCCGCAGCGGTGTCGGAGTATCGGATTGTGGGTTATACGCTGCAGTTCGACGGCATCTGCCCCGCCTGCCAGGCGGCCGAGAAGAGCGACGAGGCATCAACGGCGTAGGCCGTGTGCATAGGAGAGGGGCGGGGCCGCGGCTCCGCCACCGACAAACAAGGAGGTTTCACGATGGACAAGTGGGTCTGCAAGGTCTGCGGTTACATCTACGAGGGCGCCGAGCCGCCGGCGGAGTGCCCGGTCTGCCACGCTCCGGCCAGCCAGTTCGAGAAGGTCGAGGGTGAGCTCAAGCTCGCTGCCGAGCACGAGTACGGCATCTACGGCAAGACCGTCAAGGACAACCCCGACATCTCCGACGAGGACAAGGCCTACATCCTCGAGCAGCTCAAGGCCAACTTCAACGGCGAGTGTTCCGAGGTCGGCATGTACCTCTGCATGGCGCGCATCGCCCACCGCGAGGGCTACCCCGAGATCGGCCTCTACTGGGAGAAGGCCGCCTACGAGGAGGCCGAGCACGCCTCCAAGTTCGCCGAGCTGCTCGGCGAGGAGCTCGAGCCCAACATGAAGGCCACCACGAAGGACAACCTCGCCTGGCGCGTCGACTGCGAGTTCGGCGCCACGCAGGGCAAGGTGGAGCTCGCCACCTGCGCCAAGAAGAACAACCTCGACGCCATCCACGACACCGTCCACGAGATGGCGCGCGACGAGGCCCGTCACGGCAAGGCTCTCAAGGGCCTGCTCGAGCGTTACTTCGGCTAATGGCTGGTCGGCCTAAGAAGAAGGCCGCCGGATCGAAGAAGGTCAAGCCCTCGGGGCCCGTGCCGTGCGCGGTGCTCTGGGGGCTTGACCCGTCTGGCGAGAAGGGCGCGGCGGTCCGGGCGGTGCTGAAGGAGATGGGCGTGGTCGCGCGCACGGCGGGGTACGAGCGCCTGGGCGACCCGGCGGGCGCGTTTGCGCGGATGCCGGGGTTCCGGCCGGCGGTGGTGCCGTACGCGGGCTCGGAGCCGGCGGTGGGGGAGTTCGTGCTGCTGTGCGGCCTTACCGACGCGCAGGTGAACGAGTTTCTCGCCCGCTCGCGCGAGGCTGGCTGCGTGGTGGGCCCCAAGGCCCTGCTCACCAAGACCAACCGTGCGTGGCCGCTCGTGCGTCTCATGGACGCTGTTGCCGCCGAGCACGCTCAGATGGCCGGTGGTGACGGCGCCTCCTAAAACCAGCCGATTTGGCAGAGATTCGGCTCGTCGGAGGAGCCGCCAACTGGGCGTTCTTCTCGCCCCGTCCGTAAAATTGCCGACTTGGCAGACGATTTTCTGCCAAGTCGGCCTTTTTGAGGAGGCGCCGGCGCGGCCCCGTCATGCGGCGATTTGACTACACTAGACGAGTTGAAACTCCGAGCGAGAAGAGCTGCGAATGGCCGAGAAGATCATCCTTGCGCTGGACACGTCCACGGACATGCTGGCCTGCGCCGTCGGGCGCGTGGGAGCGGACGGCTCCGTGACGGTGCTGGCCGCGCGCGACCACATGTGCCGCCGCCAGGCCAACGTGGAGCTTGTGACCACGGCGCAGGCCGCGCTTGCTGACGCCGCCCTTTCGACGGGCGACCTCGACGCGGTGCTCGTGGGGCGCGGTCCCGGCTCGTTCACGGGCGTGCGCATCGGCATCGCCACGGCCAAGGGCCTCGCGTGCGGCGCGGGGCTTCCGCTCTTTGGCGCCTCCGCGCTCGATGCGATGGCGTGGTCGGCGCACGCGGCCGGCGCGCGCGGCACGCTCGCCGTGGCGGGCGACGCCATGCGCGGCGAGGTCTACCCCGGCATCTACGAGCTCGACGAGTCCGGCGCGCACCGCACCTTCCCGGCCGAGACCGTTCTCAAGGCCGACGCTTGCGTGACCACGTGGGCCGGTCGCACGGACGCGGCCGAGCTCACGCTCACGGGCAACGGCCTGGTCAAGTACCGTGCGCGCTTTGAGGCCGCGGGCCTCACGTCCTTCTCGCCCGAGGAGGCGTGGTATCCCACGGGCGAGGGGCTGCTGCGTGCCGCCGTGGAGGCCGGGGTCATGCGCGGGCCCGCCGCGCAGCCCGGCGACCCGGCGCTGGTCCTGCCCATCTACACCCGCCTCTCCGACGCCGAGGAGGCCGAGCGCACGCGCCTCGGCCTCAAGGCGCCCGCGACCGTGGAGCTCACCGGCGTGGACGACGCGCTCGCGGGCATCCACCTGCAGCTGCGCCCCATGACGGTGAACGACACGGCGGCCGTGGCCGCGCTTGAGGCCGCCGCCTACGCGGACGCGGCGCACACGCCGTGGACCAAGAGGATGTTCTACGAGGAGCTCTCCCAGCCCGGTCGCAGCTGGTGGGTCGCGCACGACCAGGGGACCGTCATCGGCTTTGCGGGCGGCGTGCTCGCGGGGGCCGACTTCGAGGTCGAGGAGGTCGTCGTGGACGCGGCGCGTCGCCGCGAGGGGATTGCCACGCGCCTCGTGGCCCGCGTTGCCTACGACGCGCAGATGCTCGGTGCGCAGACGATCTCCCTCGAGGTGGACGCCCAGAACGAACCCGCCCGCGCCCTCTACGGCGCGCTCGGCCTTGCGGAGGAGGGCCGTCGCCCGGGCTACTACGGCGTCGGTCACGACGCCCTCATCCTGCGCGCCCCGCTGCCGCTCGCGGCGGACGCCGTGATCGCGACCGGCCGCCCGGAGCCGGCACCCTCCATCCGCCCGTGGCCCATCGTGCCCGGCGAGCGCACGCCCGAGGCCGCGGCCGCGCTGGCGGCGGCCGGCCCGCTCATCCTCACGATTGAGTCCTCCTGCGACGAGACCGCCATGGCCGTGACCGACAGCCACGGCGTGGTCTGCGCGAGCGTCGTGGCCACGCAGATCGACTTCCACGCGCGCTTTGGCGGCGTGGTGCCCGAGATTGCCTCCCGCAAGCACACCGAGGCCATCGTGGGCGTCTTCGAGGAGACGCTCGCGCGCGCCGGCGAGCACTTCGGCGTGGACACGCTCGCGCCCGCGGACCTCGCGGCCGTGGGCGTTACGGCGGGGCCGGGCCTCGTGGGCGCGCTCGTGGTGGGCGTGGCCTTTGCCAAGGGCCTCTGCACGGCCGCTGATCTGCCGCTCATTGCCGTGCACCACCTCGAGGGCCACCTCATGGCCAACCTCTTCGAGACGCCGGACCTCGAGCCTCCCTTCGTGGCGAGCATCGTCTCCGGCGGCAACACCATGCTCGTGCACGTGCGCGCCTGGGGCGACTACGTCCTTCTCGGCGCCACGATCGACGACGCGGTGGGCGAGGCCTTTGACAAGGTGGCCAAGGCGCTCGGCCTGGGCTACCCCGGCGGTCCCGTGATCTCCAAGCTCTCGGCGCAGGGCAACCCCAAGGCCATCCACTTCCCGCGCGCGATGATGCACAGCGGGGACTACAGCTTCAGCCTCTCCGGCCTCAAGACCGCCGTCATCACCTACATCGAGGGCGAGAACCGCGCCGGCCGTGCGATCAACCTGCCCGACCTGGCGGCGAGCTTCGAGGCCGCGGTCATCGACGTGCAGGTGGCCAAGGCCGTGACGGCCGTGGAGGAGACCGGCGTAACGGACTTCTGCGTCGGCGGCGGCGTGGCGGCCAACCCGGGCCTTCGCGCGGCGTACAAGAAGGCGCTCGAGAAGCGCGGCGTGCGCGTGACCGTGCCGCCCATGCGCGCCTGCGGCGACAATGCGGCGATGATCGGCATCGCGGCCCTGCGGAGCTACAACGCCGGGTCCTTCTCGCCCCTCACGCTGGACGCCGACCCCAATGCCTCCCTCGGCACCTGGGCCACCCCCGACGCTCCCGTCCCTCCCACCTGGGAGTAGGATGGCCACCTGCGACTACGAGTCTCCGCTCGGGAGGATGCTGCTCGCGGCTGACGACGGCGGCCTGACGGGCGCGTGGTTCTACGGGCAGCGCTACTTTGCGCGCGGGCTGGATGATGCCGAGAAGAACGTGGAGGTTGAGGCACCCGCGCTGACGGCCGCGAGCCGCTGGCTGGACGCGTACTTCGCGGGTGGGCGTCCGGACGTGGCGGACGTCCCGCTGGCGCCGCGCGGCACCGCGTTCCAGCGCCGCGTGTGGAGCGCGCTTCTCGCCATCCCGTACGGGGAGACGCGCACGTATGGCGAGCTTGCGGCTGAGCTGGGGTCGTCGCCTCGCGCTATTGGGACCGCCGTGGGCAGAAACCCCATCAGCGTGATTATCCCGTGCCACCGCGTGGTGGGCGCAGACGGCTCCCTCACCGGCTACGCCGGCGGCCTCGATCGCAAGCGAGCGCTGCTGGAGCTGGAGGACACCCTCCCGCTTACCACGAATCCCGATTTACGCGCGCCCAAAGCGGGGCTCCTACGTGCGTAACTCGGGAAACGTGTCCAAAAGACCACGAATCCTGACTTGCGCACCCTTTTCTCCTCGCGTAACTCGGGATTACTGACAGCCCTCCAGCCGAGAAGAGCGCGCGACTAGAGATTCCCACTCAAGGCGCCGATAACGCCGCCCGCGGTTTGCCGACAAGGTCCGCCGCGAGTTCTTGCCGCGCCCTATGCGGCAAGCTGTCCGAGCGCCGGACCTTGTCGGCAAACCGCTCCCGGAGCCTTAGCACGCGCCGGACCCGCACATGAGCTCGATGATCGTGCGGTCTGTCTCGCGCATGCCCTGCGCCGCGAGCACGCCCACGTTGCGGATGGTGTTCTCCACGCCCTTGACCACGATGCCGTCGCCGCCATAGAACTGCTTGCCCTGCTGCTGCATCTGCATGCCCAGCAGGCCGGCCTCCACCGCGCTCGCGATCTTGGCCGCGCAGCTCGCCTTGGCGCCGTCGCAGACCATGCCGGAATCGATGGCGATGGCGTTGACCACGGTGTGCGCCACCTCGTCCGCGCGGCCGCCGTAGAGGTAGGTGATGCCGGCCGCCGCGCCCGCGCCGGCGCTCGTGGCGCCGCAGTAGGCGGAGAGCCGGCCGATGCCGGTCTTGAGGTGGATGGTCACGAGGTTGGACACCACGAGCGCGCGGAGCAGCTCGTCGTGGGAGACGCCCAGCTCCTGAGCGTAGACGATCACGGGAACGCTTGCCGTGAGACCCTGGTTGCCACTGCCGGAGTTGATGACCACGGGAAGCTCGCAGCCGCCCATGCGCGCGTCGGAGCCGGCGGCCGCCCACGCCTTGGCGCGGTTGGCCACGCCATCGCCGTACGCGGAGAGCAGCACACTGCCGATGTTGGCGCCCCACTCGCCCTCCAGCCCCTCGCGGGCGATGGCCATGTTGCAGGCGATCTGGCGGCCGAGCAGCTGCTTGACGTCGTCCAGCTCCACCGCGTCGGCAAACTCGATGATCTTCTCGATGGAGAGGCAGCCGCGGTCCGTCCCGGCGTCCTTCTCGCCCGCCGCCTCCTCGAAGGGCTCGCTGAGAAGGACCTCGCCGTCGCGCTCCACGCGGATGACGTTGGTATGCGAGCCGGCGATCTCGCAGAACGCCTCGTGGCCGTCGCCCGAGACGCGCACCTGGATGTCAAAGATCCACGGGCGCTCGCTCGGCGCCACGGTGACCTCGTGCGTGGCGAGATAGTTGCGCATCTCGGCAATCTGCTCGCCGGTCACGCCGGCCAGGACCTCGAGCTTGGCGTCTGCGTCACCCGCGACCACGCCCGCCGCCGCGGCGGCCTCGATGCCGCGCGCGCCGCCCGTGTTGGGCACGACGACGCTCTTCACGTTCTTGATGATGTTGGCGGACGCCGCCACGTCCACGCGCTCCGGCAGCGCGCCGAGCGTCTGGCGCGCGAGCGCGGCGCAGTAGGCCACGGCGATGGGCTCGGTGCAGCCCATCGCGCAGACGAGCTCCTCCTCGAGAATGGCGACGTAGGCGTCGTAGGTCTCCTGGTCCATGGCGTCCTCCTTGCGGCGGTAGGTGAGACAAAGGGGACAGGTTCATTTGTCTCATGCGCACCCATGAGACAAATGAACCTGTCCCCTTTGTCTCACCCGTTACGGCGGTGTTTCCCACGATGGTATCAGCTCGAGGTTCTTCTCGACCCGCGGTATCCTGCCGACGTGCGCGTAACTTTCTCGCATCGGGTGCGCCCGCTTGCAAGGGGGAGGGGAATGGGTCCCCTCCGGTTGCGTCGCGCGGAAGGGGATTACTCAAAAAGGGAAAGGAACCACCATGAAGGCCACCCCGCGTGTTCTTGTATCTGACAGAGTCTCTCGCCGCGACTTCCTCAAGCTGTCGAGCCTCGTGGCGGGCATGGGAGGCGTGATGGTCCTTTCCGGCTGCGGTCCCGCCGCGCAGGAGTCCACCACCGACGACGCCGCCGACGCGGCCGATGATGCCGCCGACACCACCGAGGCCACCCTCGGCGACGGCAAGACCCTCCGCGTTGGCATGGAGGCCGCCTACGCCCCGTACAACTGGCAGGTCTCCGAGGAGTCCGACACCACCATCCCCATCGAGAACGTCGAGGGCGCCTACGCCGACGGCTACGACGTCCAGATCGCCAAGCGCATCGCCGAGGAGCTGGGCATGGAGCCCGTGGCCGTGAAGATGGAGTTTGGTGCGCTCGTCGACTCCCTGAGCAACGGCACCATCGATATCATCTGCGCTGGCATGTCCGTCACGCCCGAGCGCGCCGAGTCCGCGGACTTCACCGACTCCTACATCGACGACGAGGTCATCATCGTCGTGAAGAAGGACGGCCCCTACGCGGGTGCCACCAAGCTCTCCGACTTCACCGGCGCCTCCGTCCTCGGCCAGAAGGACACCTTCTACGACGATCTCATCGATGAGATTCCCGAGGTCAACCACCTCACGCCCGTTGCCACGGTGCCGCTGGTCGTTGATGGCATCGAGAATGGCACCTGCGACGCCATCACGTTCTCCTCGATGTCGCTGCCCAACCTGCTCGAGAACTACCCCGACCTCATGAAGGTCGAGCTCGAGGAGGGCGAGGGCTTCTCCGACCCGAGCAACCCGGACAACGCGGCTATCGCCAAGGGTCAGGACGAGATGCTCGACCGCCTGAACGAGATCATTGCCGGCATCACCGAGGAGGAGCGCCTCGAGATGTGGCAGGATTGCATGGACCGCCAGCCTGCGTAGTGATACGAAGGGACAGTCCCTTTGTCTCATCCGAGCGGGGCGGGGGCCTTGGCCCTCGTCCCGTTCACGGCGATAGAACGAAAAGAACCTCGAGGAGTCCTGATGTCAAAACTGCGTGACTTCGTGACGCGCGACCACCGCTACGTGCTGCTGGGCACGAGCGTCGTGGCGCTTCTCGGCATGCTGCTCTCAAGCTCGCCACGCCCCGAGCTCTCCTTCCTGGCAAACGCCTTCACCGTCGAGCTGGTGATGTATTACGTCCTGGCCGCGTGGCTCGTGCTCTCCGCCGTGGCGCTGGTCTTCAAGCTCACCCACTGGCAGAACTACGCGGAGACGGCCCCCTTCACCCGGCCGGCCGTTGCCCGCGCCCTGCGCGTGGGTTCTTACGTGATATGCGCGATCTTCGCGGTTCTTCTTGTCGACCGCTGGGTCATGGGCCTGGCGAGCGCCTGGCAGGTGGCTGCCGCCTCGGACAAGATGCCCGAAGACATGCTCGCCCAGGTGCTCTACATGTTCCAGCAGGGTCGCGACACCTACATCACCGGCATCGTCACCACCATCGAGCTGGCCGTCTTTGGCACGCTGATCGCCTTCTTCCTGGCGCTCTTGCTCGTCTTTGTGCGCATCATGCAGATCGACCGCTCGGACAACGACTGCGTGCGCTTCTTCAAGAAGATCGGCGTGTGGTTTGCCAAGCTCTACAGCACCGTGGTGCGCGGCACGCCGATGCTCGTGCAGGGCGTCATCATCTACTATGCCGGCTTTGCCGTGGTGAGCGGCTTTGGCCTCAGCGTCACCGAGACCAACGCCATCTGGTCGCGCTTCATCGCCGGCCTGGTGGTGGTCTCGCTCAACTCCACCGCCTACATGATGGAGGTGCTGCGCGGCGGCATCGAGTCCGTGGACAAGGGCCAGATGGAAGCGGCGCGCTCGCTTGGCCTCTCGCAGTGGCAGGCCATGGTGCGGGTCGTCTTCCCGCAGGGCATCAAGTACGCCATCCCCGGCCTCTCCAACGAGCTCGTCATCAACATCAAGGACTCGTCGGTCCTCTCGGTCATCGGCGTGTTTGACCTGGCCTTTGCTGCGTCCACCGTGGCGGGCATCTACTACAAGCAGCTCAATGCCTACCTCGTTGCCGCGGTGTTCTACCTCATCATGACGGCAATCGCGTCGTGGTTGCTCGGCCGCTTTGCGCGCCGCTTCAACGTGAAGGCCGAGACCATGGGCAGCACGTCGGACCAGCCCGTGAAGGTGGAGGAGTAAGCCATGTCTACAACTAGCTTCGCCGAGCCGATGGTCCGCATCGAGGGCCTGCGCAAGAGCTTCGGCGACCTCGAGGTCCTGCGTGACATCAACCTCGACGTCATGCCCGGCCAGGTGGTCACGATCATCGGCGCCTCCGGCTCCGGAAAGTCGACGCTTCTGCGCTGCATCAACCTGCTCGAGACGCCCGACGCCGGACACGTGTGGTTCCACGGCGCCGACCTCGCGGCCGAGCACGTGGACGTGAACCGTCTGCGCGAGAAGATCGGCATGGTCTTCCAGGGCTTCAACCTGTTCAACAACATGAACGTGCTCGACAACTGCACGCTCGCCCCCGTGACCCTCAAGAAGATGGGCAAGGCCGAGGCCGAGGAGGTCGCGCTGCGCCATCTCGAGTCCGTGGGCCTCGCGGATTTTGCGCGTGCGGACGTCAACAACCTCTCCGGTGGCCAGAAGCAGCGCGTCGCCATTGCGCGCGCCCTCTGCATGCAGCCTGACCTCATGCTCTTCGACGAGCCCACCTCCGCGCTCGACCCGGAGATCGTGGGCGAGGTCCTCGAGGTCATGCGCCGCCTCGCTGCCGAGGGCATGACGATGGTCGTGGTCACGCATGAGATGGCCTTTGCACGCAACGTCTCCGACGAGGTCGTCTTCATGGACAAGGGCGTTATCGCCGAGAAGGGCGCGCCCGAGAAGCTCTTCTCGTCTCCCGAGCACCCGCGCACCCGCGAGTTCCTCTCCCGCTACCTCGAGGGGTGATACGAAGGGACTGTCCCTTCGTATCATTTTCCTCTCAGTTGATTTGGGTATAAGCCTCCTCACCTATGTCGCGGGTGGGGAGGTTGCTTATGCCAAGGTGCGCGCGCGTCAAGTCGGAGTCTGGGTTCTATCACGTTATCGCCAAGGGGAGCGGCGGGCAGAACCTCTTTGAGGGGGTGTACGACTATCGGGCGTTTCTCGAGCTTCTCGCCAAAGCATGCGAGAAGGACGGCGTGCACGTCATCGCATACTGCTTGATGTCCAATCACGTTCACCTTTTGCTCGAGGATGCCGAAGGCCATCTTGGCGAGGTAATGAAGTCGGTCCTCACCGGCTATGCTCAGCGTTTCAACAAGCTTGGCGATCACGTTGGCCATGTCTTCCAACAGCGCTTCAAAAGCCAGCCCATCGAGGACGAAGGCTATCTGCTGCGGGCGATTCGCTACATTCACAACAACCCGGCGAAGGCAGGCATCTGCGCGGCAGAGGACTACCCATGGAGCAGCTACCATGAGTACGTAGGGGTACCGGTTCTAGTTGACACCACGCTTGCCTTGGAGCTGTGCGGCGGGGTCGAGGGGTTTGTCGCATTCAGCGCGTCTGAGAATGAGGAGGGCTACCGCTTTCGCGAACGAACTCGGCTCTCCGACGCGGAGGCTCAGCAGCTTGCGGCTCGGATTCTCGGCGAGATTGCCCTGACTGACTTGAAAGCCCTGGAGCGCGGCCGCCGCAATGCGCTACTCTTTGACCTAAAGGATGCCGGACTCTCCATCTCTCAGATTCAGCGTTTGACCGGCATTGGAAGAAACGTGATTGCGCGGGCAAAATGATACGAAGGGACTGTCCCTTCGTATCATAAGGAGGACGTATGAGGGATGGGTTCGTCAAGGTCGCGGCGGTGACGCCGGAGGTTCGTGTTGCGGACGTGGCCTTCAACGTGGAGGCCTGTGTGGCCGCGGCGCGTGAGGCGGCCGAGAAGGACGGCGCCGCCGTCATCGTCCTGCCCGAGCTCGCGCTCACGGGCTACACCTGCGAGGACCTCTTCTGGCAGGACGCGCTCATTCGTGCCGCCGATGCCGGTCTTGCAGACTTTGCGGCCCGCACGGCGGACCTCGACGCCTTGCTGCTCGCGGGTGTGCCCGTGCGCGCCAATGGCAAGCTCTACAACTGCGCCGCGTTCGTCTCGCATGGTGCCATCCTCGGCGTCGTCCCCAAGACCCACATCCCCACCTACAACGAGTTTTATGAGGGGCGCCACTTTGTCCCCGGCCCGGTCGATCCCGTCACCGCCTCCGTGGGCGGCGAGAAGGACGTGCTCTTTGGCACCAACCTGCTCTTCTCGTGCCTGGAGCTTCCCGAACTTGTGGTCGCGGCGGAAATTTGTGAGGACCTCTGGGTCGCTGCGCCGCCCTCGATTGCTCACGCGCAGGCGGGCGCCACACTGATCTGCAACCTCAGCGCGTCCAACGCGCTCGTGGGCAAGGCCGACTATCGCCGCACCCTTGTCACCGGCCAGAGCGCGCGCCTGCTCTGCGGCTACGTCTACGCCAGCGCCGGCACCGGCGAGTCCACGCAGGACCTCGTCTTCTCCGGACACGACCTCGTGGCCGAGAATGGTCGTCTACTCGCGGAGGGCAAGCCCTTCGGCGGCGGTCGCGCCGTCTCTGAGGTGGACGTTCGCTTCCTCGCGGCCGAACGCACGCGCATGTCCACCTTCGAGTGCGCGACCGCGGCCGAGGAGATGGGCTACGTGAGCGTGCCCTTCTCGCTGGGCGCGGATGCCGCCTCCCGCGAGACCCCGCTCACGCGCTGGGTGGACCCGCACCCCTTTGTGCCGTCCGACCCCGCCCGTCGTGCGGAGCGCTGTGAGGACGTCATTGCCATCCAGGCGCACGGCCTCGCCAAGCGCCTCGCGCACACGCACTCGCGCCGTGCGGTCATCGGCCTCTCGGGCGGCTTGGATTCCACGCTCGCCCTGCTCGTGACCGTGCGCGCCTTCGACCTGCTGGGACTTCCGCGCGACGGCGTCATCGCGGTGACCATGCCCGGCTTCGGCACCACGGACCGGACCTACAACAATGCCTGCGAGCTCGCCTGTACCGTGGGAGCCGAGCTGCGCGAGATCGACATCGCCGCCTCGGTGCGCCAGCACTTCTCGGACATCGGGCACGATGAGTCCGTCCACGACGTCACCTACGAGAACGCCCAGGCCCGCGAGCGCACGCAGATTCTCATGGACGTGGCCAACCAGGAGGGCGGCCTCGTCATCGGCACCGGTGACCTCTCCGAGCTGGCGCTGGGCTGGGCCACCTACAACGGCGACCACATGTCCATGTACGCCGTCAACGCGAGCGTGCCCAAGACCCTGGTGCGCCATCTCGTGCGCTACGTGGCCGACACCTGCGAAAGCGACGCCGAGAAGACCGTTCTTCTCGACGTTTTGGACACGCCGGTCTCGCCGGAGCTTTTGCCCGCCACGGGTGACGGCAAGATCGCACAGAAGACCGAGGACCTCGTGGGCCCCTACGAGCTGCACGACTTCTTCCTCTACGAGGTCCTGCGCCGCGGCACCAACCCGTCGAAGGTCTATCGCCTGGCCCGCTACGCCCTGGGCGAGAAGTACGACGACGCCACGATCCTCTCCTGGCTCAAGGTCTTCTACCGCCGCTACTTTGCTCAGCAGTTCAAGCGCAGCTGCCTGCCCGACGGCCCCAAGGTGGGCTCTGCGGCCGTGAGCCCGCGCGGCGACCTGCGCATGCCGTCCGACGCCTGCTCTGCCCTCTGGCTCGCCGAGCTCGAGGCGCTGTGAGGTGATGAAAAGGGGCTGTCCCTTTTCATCGTCGCACGGTGAAGGCGTAGATGGCCTCGCCGCCGTCGAAGTATGCCTCGACGGCGTAGCGCCAGCCCGGCTCCACGGTAAAGACGAGGTTGCCATCCACGATCTCGCGGTCGTCGACGGTCCAGGCGTCGCCCTCGACGGCGTCGATCTCAACTGCCTGGGCAGACCCCGCTGCCTCCGCCGCCGCTTCGAGCTCGTCCTCGGGCCAGCGCACGATGCCGGCGGCCGTGCAGGGTACGTCAAAGGTCACGGTGACCTCGGTGGGGCCGTCTACGCGCGCGTCGGAAAGCTCGGCTGCCTCCAGCTGGATGGGGTGCGGCGCGTCCGCGGTCACGGTCTGCTCCGAGCCGTTCTCCTCGTAGCTCCACGTGTAGCCGTACGTTCCGAGCATGACGGACGTTGCTGCCAGCTCCGTCGTGTACTCGAGCGAGGCCAGCGGCGGCTCAGACGGATCCTTGGGTTGCCAGATCTGCGCCACCAGCTTGTCGTACTTCTCGGCGTCCGCGGGCGTTCCCTCCTCGATCACCTCAACGTCCGTGATTCCCGGGTACTGCGCGGGGTAGCTCTCCAGCATGATGCCGTTGCCGGTCACGCGCACGATGTTGCCGGCCGTGAGCTCGGGCGCGTCTGATGGCAGGTTGGTGGGGTAGTAGGGGGTCCCGGTCTCCTGGTCCACGAAGAGGAGCTCGCCGTCGCCAAACGTGACGACCATCGCCGTGCTCACGAACTCGTCCATTCCCGCCCCCTCGGCGTCGGCACCCTTCACGTCAAAGAGATAGCCCGCGTCGCCGTCCTCGAACCAGGCGCCCACGTAGTAGCGCCAGCTGGGTTCGACGTCAAAGGTCGCGGTGCCGTCCTCGAGCGAGCACCCGACGCCCTCGAGGCTCCCGTCCTCCGTGTAGCGCACGACCTCGACCTCCGTCGCGGGCTCCGAGAAGGACGCGCGCACCTCGGCAGCTCCGGAGACGTCGAGGTCGGGCACCTCGTCGTCGGCGAGCTCCGTGGGCTGTGCGGGCTTGTCGGTGACGCCGTCCCACGTGTAGCCGTGCGTGAGCATTGCGGCGTTGACTACGGCATCCGCGGTCTCGTGGCGCACGGTGCCTGTGGGTGGCTCCTCGTGCCCGCACGCTCCGAGCACAAGAGCGCACGCGCAGGCGAGAAGAACGTGGACGATTCGGGCGGAACGGCTCTTCATGGGTCTGTCCTTAGAGGTCGGATCTGAGTTTATGGTACTAGACCGGGGTTCTTCTCGCCGTGCGCGCACGTGCCTCAGAAAATCTAAGTGCGAGTTGGAAGATTTTTTCTAGCGAGGTGGTATAAGTCCGTGCGTCTGGGTATTATTTTGAGCGTTGGCTAAGGCGGTGCGAAACTCAACGCCGCAGACGCATCCGCACGGGTGCATGAAGGAGGTTCTTGAACATGACTCTCAAGCCGCTTGGTGACCGCGTTCTCGTGAAGCCCGCCCCCAAGGAGGAGAAGACCTCGTCCGGTCTCTACATCTCCAGCGGTGCGCAGGAGAAGCCGCAGCGCGGCCAGGTCGTCGCCGTGGGCGCCGGCAAGATGAACGACAAGGGCGAGCGCATCGCCATCGACGTCAAGGTTGGCGACGAGGTCTACTACGGCAAGTTCGGCGGCAACGAGGTGAAGATCGACGGCGAGGACTTCCTGCTCCTGCGCGCCGACGACATCTACGCCGTCATCGAGGACTAACTGACGATACGAAGGGACAGTCCCTTCGTATCATCAAACGAGAAATGATACGAAGGGACTGTCCCTTCGTATCATCGGAAAGGATTAAGAAATGGCTAAGGACATTCTTTTCGGCACCGACGCTCGTGCCAAGCTCGCCAAGGGCGTGAACACCCTTGCTGACGCCGTGACCACCACCATGGGCCCCAAGGGCCGCTACGTGGCCCTGCAGCGCTCCTACGGCGCCCCCACCATCACCAACGACGGCGTCTCCGTGGCCAAGGAGATCGAGCTCAAGGACCCCATCGAGAACATGGGCGCCCAGCTCGTGAAGGAGGTCGCCACCAAGACCAACGACGCCGTGGGTGACGGCACCACCACCGCCACGCTCCTCGCCCAGGTCATCGTC
Source organism: uncultured Atopobiaceae bacterium (assembly GCA_963928085.1). GTDB lineage: Bacteria > Actinomycetota > Coriobacteriia > Coriobacteriales > Atopobiaceae > Thermophilibacter. The sequence goes on along the minus strand of CAWVDR010000002.1, from coordinate 263,122 downwards.
AACGAGGGCCTGCGCAACGTGGCCGCCGGCGCCAACCCCATTGCCATCCGCCGCGGCGTCGACAAGGCCGTGAACGCCATCGTCGAGGAGATGCGCGCCAACGCGCAGGAGGTCTCCACCAAGAAGCAGATTGCCTCCGTCGGCACCATCTCCGCCTCCGACCCCGAGATCGGTGCCAAGATCTCCGACGCCATGGAGGTCGTGGGCAAGGACGGCGTCATCACCGTCGAGGAGTCCCAGACCTTCGGCATCGACATCGACACCGTCGAGGGCATGCAGTTCGACAAGGGCTACATCTCCCCGTACTTCTCGACCAACAACGAGACCATGACGGCCGAGCTCGACTCCCCCTACATCCTCATGACCGACCAGAAGGTCTCCAACATCCAGGACATCCTGCCGATTCTCGAGGCCGTCCAGAAGCAGGGCGCGCCGCTGCTCATCATCGCCGAGGACGTTGACGGCGAGGCTCTGGCCACGCTGATCCTCAACAAGCTCCGCGGCGTCCTCAACGTCTGCGCCGTCAAGGCCCCCGGCTACGGCGACCGCCGCAAGCGCATGCTCGAGGACATCGCCATCCTGACCGGTGGCCAGGTCGCCATGAAGGAGCTCGGCGTCCAGCTCACCGACGTCACTGCCGAGATGCTCGGCCGCGCCAAGTCCGTCAAGATCACCAAGGACGACACCACCATCGTCGGCGGCGCCGGCTCCAAGGAGGCCATCGACGAGCGCATCGCCCAGATCAAGGCCGAGTACGACGTGACCACCTCCGACTTTGACAAGGAGAAGCTCCAGGAGCGCCTTGCCAAGCTCGCCGGCGGCGTGGCCGTCATCAAGGTCGGCGCGGCCACCGAGGTCGAGCTCAAGGAGATCAAGCACCGCATCGAGGACGCCCTGCAGGCGACTCGCGCGGCCGTTGAGGAGGGCATCGTCGCCGGCGGCGGCGTGGCGTTCCTCGAGGCCTCCAAGGTGCTCGATGGCGTCGAGACCGTTGACTCCGACGAGAAGATCGGTGTGGAGATCGTCCGCAAGGCCCTCGAGGCGCCCGTGAAGACCATCGCCAACAACGCTGGCTTCGAGGGCTCCGTCGTAGCCGAGAAGATCAAGGCGCTCCCGGCCGGCCAGGGCCTCGACTCCGCCACCGGCGAGTACGGCGACATGATCGAGATGGGCGTGCTCGACCCGGTCAAGGTCTGCCGCGTCACGCTGCAGAACGCCGCTTCCGTGGCGTCGCTGATCCTCATCACCGAGGCCACCGTCTCCGACGAGCCCAAGAACACCACCATCGAGGAGGCCATCTCCGCGGCGGCGGCCCAGGGCGGCCAGGGCGGCATGTACTAAGGCTCAAGGTCTGACCAGTAACTGATGGGTCGCCCCGGATGCTCCTTCGAGAAGTGCACTTTGTGAACCTTCTCTACGGAACACCCGGGGCGACCTTTCTCGTTTATCTCGGTCGTGGATTAACGCGCACGGTTTGTTTTCATGTCATATGTTCGCAGTTGAAAATAACGCGCATTGCAAACTATGCGCGTTAATTCTGGCGAGAAGAACCTGGCGAGAAGAACCTCGCGTAGAAAAAGGCCCTCCCGGTTCCTAGAACCGGGAGGGCCGTCAGTTGCGGCTCGAGGTTCTTCTCGCTATCCGACGAGCGCCTTGGTGATGCTCGCCGCGGCCGTCTTGCCGGCGCCCATGGCCAGGATGACCGTGGCCGCGCCGGTGACGATGTCGCCGCCGGCCCAGATGCGCGGGTCGGAGGTGCGGCCGTCCTCGTCGGCGATGATGTAGCCCCACTTGTTGAGCTTGATGTCGCCGATCATCTTGGCAAACGGGTTGGCGTTGGTGCCGATAGCGGAGATGGCCACGTCGCAGGGGATCTCCTCGACGGCGCCCTCGATGGGCACGGGGCGACGGCGCCCGGAGGCGTCGGGCTCGCCGAGCTCCATCTTCTGGACGCGCACCGCGCAGACGGCGCCGTCCTCGCCCTTCACGAACTCCAGCGGCGCCACGAGCGGCATGACCTCGACGCCCTCGGCCTTGGCGTGGTGGAGCTCCGCGCGACGGGCGGGCATCTCGTCCTCGGTGCGGCGGTAGGCGATGATCGCGCGCTCGGCGCCCAGGCGCTTGGCGGTGCGCACCGCGTCCATGGCGACGTTGCCGCCGCCAAAGACCACGACGTTCTTGCCGTGCTTGGTGGGGGTGTCGTACTCGGGGAAGCGGTTGGCCTTCATGAGGTTCACGCGGGTGAGGTACTCGTTGGCGAAGAAGACGTTGGGCAGGTTCTCGCCCGGGACGTTCAGGAACTTGGGCAGGCCCGCGCCCGTGGCGATGTAGATGGCGTCGAAGCCCTCGGCGAAGAGCTCGTCGGCGTCGGTGATGCGGCCCACGACGGAGTTGTACTCAAACTTGACGCCCATCTCCTCCAGGCCGTCGATCTCACGCTTGACGACGGCCTTGGGCAGACGGAACTCGGGGATGCCGTAGACGAGCACGCCGCCGCCGGTGAAGAAGGCCTCGAAGACGGTGACGTCAAAGCCGTTGCGGGCGAGCTCGCCGGCGCAGGTGATGCCGGACGGGCCGGAGCCCACGACAGCGACCTTCTTGCCGTTCTTGGGGGCCATCTTGGGCTTGGAGGCAAGCTCGGGCTGGTCGCCGAGGAAGCGCTCCAGCTGGCCGATGGCCACCGGGTCGCCCTTCTTGCCACGGATGCACTTGCCCTCGCACTGGTTCTCCTGCGGGCACACGCGGCCGCAGATGGCGGGGAGCATCGAGTCCTCGCGGATGATGTCCAGCGCCTCGCCGAACTTCTCCTCGCGGATCTTCTCGATGAACTTGGGGATGTTGATGTTGACGGGGCAGCCCTCGACGCAGAACGGCTTCTTGCAGTCCATGCAGCGCTCGGCCTCGGCCAGCGCCATCTCCTTGGTGAAGCCCTTGTCGACGGGGCGGAAGTCGCACGCGCGCTCGGCGGCCGGCTCCTCGTTGTCCGGGGTGCGCGGGGACTTCATGTCCGGAACAAAGCGACCGTTTACCTGTGGCATGCGCAGTTCGCCTCCTCATAGGCCTTGAGGGACTGGCCCTCCTCGGTAAGATACGCGGCCTGACGCGCGCGCAGGTCGTTCCAGTCGACCTTGGTGGCGTCGAAGTCGGGGCCGTCGACGCAGGCGAACTTCGTCTGGCCGTCGACCTCGACGCGGCAGCAGCCGCACATGCCGGTGCCGTCGACCATGATGGGGTTCAGCGAGGCGGTGATCGGCGTGCCGTACTTCTCGGCCGTGAGGGCGGAGAACTTCATCATGGGCACGGGGCCGACGCAGAAGACCTGCGTGACGGCCTTCTCCTGGAGCAGGCGCTCGAGCGGGGCGGTGACCACGCCCTTCTCGCCGTAGGAGCCGTCGTCGGTGGTGATGTGGATGTGGTCCTCGGGCAGGAGCTCACGGAACTGCTCTTCGAGCAGCAGCAGGTCCTTGGTGCGGGCACCCATGATGGCGTGGACCTCGTGGCCGGTCTCCACCAGGTGACGGGCGACCGGGTAGGCAATGGCCAGGCCGACGCCGCCGCCGATGACCGCGCAGGGGCCGTCCGCCATCTCGGTGGGGACGCCCAGCGGGCCGGTGACGTCCTGGATGGAGTCACCCTCCTCGTAGGTGGACAGCATCTCCGTGGTCTTGCCGATCACCATGAAGATGAACTCGACCCAGCCCTCCTCGGCGTTCCAGCCCGCGAGCGTGAACGGGACGCGCTCGCCCGTCTCGTTGGCGCGCACCATCAGGAACTGGCCGGCGTGAGCGTGCTTGGCCATCCGGGGCGCCTCGATGCGGAACTTGAACACCTTCTCCGAGAACTGCGTCTTTTCGAGGATCTTGTACATTAACCGCACTCCTCTCCTGCATTCCCTCTTAAGGTTTGGCGGCCCTGCGCTGGGCCTTTCCAACACCCCTCATTGTACCCGAGTGGTCGTGCATTCCAACATCCGCGCGGCGAGCGGCGTGAGTCAGAGGCAACGAAAATGGCGTGCGCGAACGATCGACCCAAAAACCCGAGTAGCGCACGCAAAAGCTTGGGCTGAGCAGCGCGCTACTCGGGATTTGTGTCCAAATAACCAGTAATCCCGAGCTACGCGCACTTCTCGCCGCGCGTAACTCGGGATTACTGGTCGGGTGACCGTCCTGTCAGAGCGTCTGCTCCACGAGGTCTGCCGCGCGCTCGACGGTGAGCTCAAAGTCCTCGAGGAAGGTGCCCTTGAGCTCGCGCAGCACGTAGTCCGCCACCGGCATGCGCCCGGGCGGACGGCCAATGCCAAACTGTACGCGCGCAAAGTCGCGGCTGCCGAGCTTGTCGGCGATGGAGCGCAGGCCGTTGTGCGCGTTGAGCCCGCCGCCCAGCTTGAGCTTCACCTCGCCGGCGGGCAGGTCGACCTCGTCGTGGACCACGAGGATCTCCTCCGGCTTCACGCGGTGGGCGCGCGCCAACTTGGAGAGCGGTCCGCCGGAGGTGTTCATGTAGCTCATCGGCTTGGCGAGAAGAACCTCGCGCTTCTCGCCGTCCTTATCGGCCACCGTGATTGAGGCTACCTGTGCGCCCGCCTCGGACTTCCAGTAACGCACGCCACGGCGTGTCGCCACGGCGTCGATTGTGGCGAAGCCGGCGTTGTGCCGCGTGCGGGCGTACTCGGCATCGGGATTGCCGAGGCCGCAGACGATTTTGATGGCGGCGGGGCCGGCTTTTGCGGGCTGGGGCATCGCGCGTCCTCACTTTCCAGGCGTCGTTTGACGGTTATGTACACTACCACGCCAGGCGGCGCGTATAACCCTCGATGTTTTTGCTGGTAGACGGTGCGTCGTTACATGTGGATGGGCGACGGGGTGTACACAACCGTCACGAGGGGCGCGAAGAGAACAAAATACGGGGCCGCCCGAAGGCGACCCCGCGACTCGTGCGATGCGTGTGAGATCAGATCTCCGCGCCGCGCCCACCGAATATCTCGGAGACGGACTGGCGCATGTAGACGCTGTTGATGGCCTCGGCGAGCTCGTTTGCCACGGAGATGGCCTTGATCTTGGAGCCGGGCTTGTTGGCGGCCTCGCAGGGGATGATGTCGGTGACGACGCACTCCTCGAGCGGCGCGTCCTGCAGACGCTCGATGGCGGGGCCGGAGAAGATGCCGTGGGTGGCGGAGACGTAGATGTCGCCGGCGCCCATCTCCTTGAGCTTGCGAACTGTGCCGCAGAGGGTGCCAGCGGTGTCGATCATGTCGTCGTTAACGATGCAGGTCTTGCCCTCGATGTTGCCGATGATGCCCATGACCTCGGAGGCGTTATGCTTGGGGCGGCTCTTGTGGGCAATGGCGAACTCGCAGCCCAGGTAGTCCGAGAGGCGCTTTGCGACCTTGGCACGACCCATGTCGGGGGAGACGACGACGGTGTTGTCCCAGTCGAAGTCCTTGTCCTTGAAGTAGTCGCCGATGAGGTAGAGTGCCGTGAGGTGCGTCACGGGGATGTCGAAGAAGCCTTGGATCTGGCCCTGGTGCAGGTCGATGGTGATGACCTGGTCAACACCGGCAGCCTCGAGGAGGTTCGCCACAAGGCGCGCGGTGATGGGCTCGCGCGCGGCGGCCTTGCGGTCCTGGCGCGCGTAGCAGTAGTGGGGAATCACGGCAGTGAACTTGGAGACCGAGGCGCGCTTGGCGGCATCGGCCACGACCAGCGTCTCCATGAGGAGGTCGTTCACGTTGACGCCGGAGAGGGACTGGATGAAGAAGACGTCGTCGCCGCGGACGGACTCGTCAAAGCGGGCGTAGATCTCGCCGTTGGCGAACTTCTCGATTTTGAGGCCCTGGAGCTCGAGATGCAGGATCTCGGAGATCTTCTCGGCCAGGGCGGGGTTGCCCGTTCCGGTGTAGAGCTTGATCTCCTTCTGCAGGGGCATGGGCTTGCTCAGGTTCTCGTACATCTAGGCCTCTCTCTTCAGTCGCTCGAGTCGCTTGGCGGCGTACCCCTCTACGATGCGCTGCTCGGCGCGCTCGAGGTAGAGCGCGCCGGCAGGGACGTCCTTGGTGACGCAGGAGCTGGCGCCCACGAGCGCACCGTCTCCGATGGTCACGGGCGCGACCATCATGGTGTCGGAGCCCACGAAGACGTTGTCGCCGATCGTGGTGCGGTTCTTGTGGACACCGTCGTAGTTGCAGGTGATGGAGCCGCCGCCGATGTTTACGCCGGCGCCCATCGTGCAGTCGCCGATGTAGGAGAGGTGCGGCACCTTGGAACCCTTGCCGATGACGGAGTTCTTGATCTCCACGTGCGTGCCCACGTGCGCGCCCTCGAGGACGTGGGCGCCGCCGCGCAGGTACGCGCGCGGGCCGCAGGTGACGTCGCGCTCGATGGTGACGTCTGTGCCCACGGTCTCCTCGAGCGAGACGTGGTCGGCGACGGTGCAGTTGGTGAGACGCGTGTTGGGGCCGATCTCGCACTCCTCGCCCACGCTCGTCTCGCCCCAGAGCATCGTCATGGGGAGCAGGACCGTGTCGCGCCCGACGGTGACGTCGGGGCCCACCCAGACCGTGCGCGGGTCGAGCATCGTGACGCCCTCGTCCATCAGGCGCTCGTTGATGCGCTCCTGCGCGAGGCGCGTGAGCTCGGCGAGCTGGGAGCGGTTGTTGGCGCCAAGGCCCTCGCGATAGTCATCGCAGTGGACGATCGTGGTGGCGTGGCCGTGGCCGCGCAGAATCTCCACCATGTCGGGGAGGTAGTACTCGTGCTGGGCGTTGTCGTTGCCGATCTCGCCGACATGGGCGGCGAGAAGGGCGCCGTCAAAGGCGTAGCAGCCGGCGTTGCACTCGGTGAGCGTCTTGGCCTGCTCGTCCGTGCAGTCCTTTTGCTCGATGATGCGCGTGACCGTGCCGTCCTCGGCGAGCTCGACGCGGCCGTAGCCAAACGGGTCGGGCGGCGTCATCGTGAGGATGGCGGCGGCGTGCGTCCCGCTCGCGACGGAGTCGGCAAAGGCGCGGACGGTCTCGGGCTCGATGAGGGGGAGGTCGCCGTTCAGGATGACGACGGGCCCCTCGTTGATTCCGGCCCCCTCCAGCGCCACGCGCACGGCGTGCCCGGTACCCAGGCGCTCCGTCTGCTCGACGCACTCGACGTCCTTCTCGTTTGCGAGATGAGCCCGCACCTCGTCGGCGCCATGCCCCACGACCACGACGATGCGCTCGGCCCCGGCCTCGCGCGCGGCGCGCGTGACCCAGGAGACGAGTGGGCGGTCGAGAAGCTTGTGCATGACCTTGGGGTGGCGGGACTTCATACGCGTTCCCTCGCCAGCGGCGAGGACGATCGCGGTCATGGGCATGTGCGGCCTCCAAGCGACGCGTGAGTCCCTTACACAGACATGATAGCGCGAGGCAGCGGTGGCAGGGGTAGTAGGATTCGAACCCACATTGATGGCACCAAAAACCACTGTCCTAACCATTGGACGATACCCCTGTGCCGCCGGGGACATTGTAACAGGAAGGCGCGCGTGGGGCGGTCGGTCACCGGAGCAGGGCGTCCACGAGGGCATTGTCCTGCGGGTCCGGCGAGCCGAGCGGCAGGCCGCACGCCTCGAAGAAGTGGCTCCCCGCAAACTGGCGCGCGCGGAACGAGTCATGCGCCCCGTCGTCGAGATAGCGGACGCGGCTTCGGCAGTCCGTTGTGCCGCACGAGAGCACGCCCTTCTCGGCAATGTAGTCCTGATAGACGTCGGTGTCGCTCCAGAGGATGATGCCGGCCATGTTCTCGAGCTCATAGGCGACGGCGTATTCCTGCCAGGCGATGCCCCGCCGACGGACGTAGCGGTCGAGCAGGGAGGCCATGCGGGAGACGCGCCGCATCGTCGCGCGGGCATTGATGAGGCGACCCTCGGCGTGGGAGAAGAGTCCGAGCTCCCTCATGCGCGCGACGGCGCGGGCGCGGTCCTCCTCGCCGAGAAGGACGGCGGGGACGGTGAGCTTCATGGACTCGTCGGGGAAGAGCTCTATGGCGGAGTGGGCGTCGTTCGGGCCTGAGGGCAGGGCCGTTCGGAGGATGAGCGAGTCGTGGGCGTGGCTCACGTGACAGGTGAAGTCCTGCTGGGAGAAGGCCTCGCGCATTGCGACCACGTGCCGTGCGACCTCCTCGCGCGACGGCGTGTCCTCGGGGCGGGCCATGCGGTAGAGATAGAGGTCGAAGAGGGGGAGCGGCAGCCCGTCCGAACCCTCCTCGGGATAGAACACCGTCCTGTTGCAGAACTCTGCGATCTCTCGGCGTCGCCCGGTCGCCTTGCCGTAGAGCTCCACGAGTGCCGTCCCGGTGGCAGGGCCGGAGGTCGAGCCCTCGCGAATCTCGACGACGCCGTCGGCGATGTAGGGCGGGAAGCCGCCCTCGTCGACGCGCACGATGACCACGCCGCGCGAATCGTCGGTGGGGTCGGCCAGGAAGCGCACGTCAAAGGGAGGGGCGGGCGAGATGTGCCGTCTACACAGCTCGCCGATGATCTGGCCGAAGTCCGCCTGCCTACGCGGGATCGGGCAGACGGCGTGCTCCTCGTCAGAGATGCCGATCAGGAGCCAGCCTCCCCGGGAGTTGGCAAAGGAGGCGATGATCTTGGGGATCTTGCGCTGGACCGACGGGGTGTAGTCGCGCTTGAACTCGAGGACAAAGCCCTCGTCGTACTCGGCGAGCTGGGAGAGGTCCTCCCACGTCACGTCAGCGAGGCCCTTGGGCGTGCCATTCTCGTCTTTGAACGGGCTGAACATCGCTCCTCCCGTCTATCGGTGGGGATGGTCCCGGCTCACAGCTCCAGGTGGTCAAAGGCGGCGCAGATGGCGTCGAGGAGCAGCACGGCAAACGTCTGCGCGTCGCTCATCGTGAATGCCCCCGTGCCCACGGGAAGCTCTATGCGAACGGTGCGCGGACGCGCCTCGGAGCTCTGGATCGCCGTGCGAAGGCGCAGCGGCAGCGTATCCATGTCGTCGAGCACGAGGCTTCCCACGCCGGAGGCGACGTTGTCAGGCAGGGGCTCGGTCGAGAGGACGATAAGGACGCGCGCGTCGCCGCTCGCACCCTCCGGGCCGTCGACGAGCTCGAGGGAGCAGTCGTCAACCGTGGCATGGGCGAGGTTCCAGATGCGCCCCGCCACGTTGCGGGAGATCGGGTCGTCTGCGGTGATGGCGATGCCGGCGTCCTCGAGCACGCTGGCGGCACGGGCAAAGCCCATGGCGCCCTGGGGGTGTGGCCCGTCCGCGGGCTTGCCGGCCCAGACATGGCGCAGCCGCTCGATGGCGTCAAAGGTGTCCTGGAAGGCCATGCCGTCCGCGAGGGCGCCCATGCTCTCCTGGAAGAGCTTGACGGCGGCCTCGGTGTGGACGCCGTAGGTGCCGTCGACGGGGCCGCACGAGAAGCCCAGCACGTTGAGGCGCTCCTGGAGCTGACGCACGTCGTTGCCGTGGAAATTGGGGAGCCTCAGGTACAGTGTCCTGTCGCCGAGCTGATAGCACTCGTCCACCAGCACGGACCACGTCATCGCGTCTACGACGTCCCCAAGGGAGAGGTCGTGGTCAAGACGAAAGCGCGCGACGGCCGTCGCCGTCGAGTGCCCAAAGGTGCGCGTGACGCGCTCCTCCTGGTCAATGGCGTAGCCCAGCGATGTCAGTCGCTCCTGGATGTCCTCGACGGCAGCGCCCGTCGCTCCCTCGTGTATCGTCTCCATCGTCTCTCCTAGCCGTGGGCTGCGCGTCTAGCTCGCGCGCTCCACGAAGAAGTCTGCCATAGAGCAGAGCAGGTCGCGAGCCTCAACCGTGACGTGACCGCCCTGCGCGAGCGTGCGTGCGGCTTCCTTGGCCTTCTCGGTGTGGCGCCGGGCGAGGTCGCGACAGTGCTCGATGCCGCCGCCGCGCTCGATGAGCTCGACCGCCCGCTCCAGGCTCCGCGCGTCCGTGGTGTGGGATTCGAGAATCCCAACGAGCTCGCTGCGCCCCTCTTCCGGCAGATGCGCGAGCGCCCAGACCACCGCGAGCGTCCGCTTGCCCTCGGTGATGTCGGAGCGGAAGTCCTTGCCCTGCGCCTCGGCGTTACCCACCAGGTTGAGAAGGTCGTCCTGGATCTGGAAGGCGAGACCCGCAGGCCGGCCGACCTCCACGAGCCCCTGCACCGTCTCGTCGGAGCTACCGGCCGCAAGCGCGCCCAGCGCGAGCGGGCTGGCAACGGTATACCACGCGGTCTTGCTGTCGATCATGTAGGTGTAGTCGTCGGGCGTCACGTTCCAGCGCGCGTCTCGGACCCAGCCGAGGTCGAGCGCCTGCCCCTCGAGCGTGTGCCGCTCCATTCGGACAACCTCGGCAAGGACGCGGGCCTTGCGTCCATCGTCGAGCTTCTCGTCATCGAGGATGACCTCAAAGACACGGGTGAGTGCGAGGTCGCCCGCGTTTATCGCCAGCCCGACCCCCGCGGTGCGATACAGGCACGGCTCGCCGCGGCGCAGCTCGCTCTCGTCGGCGATGTCATCGTGGATGAGGGCCGCGCTCTGGAAGAGCTCGACGGCGACGGCGCACGAGAGGGCGTCCTCCGCCCGGCCGCCCACCGCCTCGGCGCCGAGCAGCGCGAGGACCGGGCGCACGCGCTTGCCGCCGCTCGCGGTGAAGTGCCCGAGCGGGGCGTAGAGGTAGTTGGCGAGGTCGCCTGCCACGGGGGCGTCCGTGAGCGGGGCGCCCGCGGAGCCGGTGAGTGCCTGCTCGACGAGGGGAAGACGTCGCGCGAGATAGTCGACGAAGGGGCTTGCCATGTTCTTCTCGTCCGCCTATCCCTCGTAGCCGTTGGGGTTGTTGGACTGCCAGTTCCAGGAGTCGCGGCACATGTCCTCGATGTCGAACTTGGCCTCCCAGCCCATGAGGTCACGGGCCTTGGAGCAGTCGGCGTAGTTTGCCGTGACGTCACCTGCGCGGCGCGGCTCGATGACGTAGGGGATCTCGTGGCCGCAGGCCTTGGAGAAGGCCTCGATAATCTGCAGCACCGAGGTGCCCGTGCCCGTGCCGAGGTTGAAGACCTCGACGCCGGTGCGACCGTTCATCCAGGCGAGCGCGGCGGCGTGCCCGGATGCGAGGTCGACTACGTGGATGTAGTCGCGCACGCCAGTGCCGTCGGGCGTGTCATAGTCGTTGCCAAAGACGCGCACGGCGTCGCGCTTGCCGATGGCGGTCTGCGCGACGTAGGGCACGAGGTTGTTGGGGATGCCCTTGGGGTCCTCGCCCATGAGGCCCGAGGGGTGTGCGCCGATGGGGTTGAAGTAGCGCAGCAGCACGACGTTCCACTCCGGGTCCGCCGTGTGGAGGTCGGTGAGGATCTGCTCGATCATCCACTTGGTCCAGCCGTAGGGGTTGGTCGCCGGCTTCTTGGGGCTCTCCTCGGTGAGGGGGAGAGAGTCCGGGTCGCCGTAGACGGTGGCCGAGCTGGAGAAGATGATGGACTTGCAGCCGTGCTCGCGCATGACGTCAACCAGCGTGAGCGTGTTGCCGATGTTGTTGCTGTAGTACTCGACGGGCTTGTGGACGGACTCGCCCACGGCCTTGTAGCCGGCGAAGTGAATCACGCGGTCGGGCTGATGGTCGTCGAAGATCTTGGCGAGCGTGGCGCGGTCGTTGACGTCCGCTTCGTAGAAGGTCATGCGCGCGGCGGCCTCGTCGCCGACGATGGTGCGGATGCGGTCGAGGACCTTGGCCGAGGCGTTGGAGAGGTCATCCACGATGACGACCTGGTAGCCGTCTTGAAGCAGCTCGACGACGGTGTGGCTGCCGATGAAGCCGGCGCCTCCGGTCACGAGCACACAGGTGTCGGCAGGTGCGATCTTCTTGCTCATGATGGGTCCTTTCCCCGTGGCGAGCCCCAGCTTTGATTTCTGCCACCTTTTAGTATACGTCGAGCGGTGCGGGTGCGTGCATGGGTATGCGGTGGGCGGCGCACGGCAAAAGTCCAGAATCGCGTTCCGCTCGTGCCGACGCGAGATTAAACTAGTGGGCGGTGTGAAAGGAGGCCGGCGAGGGCCGGCCCGCGAGATAGGAGTATCCATGGCCGAGGACGCCAAGCAGTATGCGCTGGACAAGCACAAGGAGTGGCAGGGCAAGATCGAGGTGATCACCCGCGCGTCGATCACCACGCCGGAGGAGCTGGCCGTGGCCTACACGCCGGGCGTCGCCGAGCCGTGCCTCAAGATCTCCGAGAACGTGGAGGACTCCTACACCTACACACGCCGCGGCAACCTCGTGGCCGTCGTCACGGACGGCACCGCGGTGCTTGGCCTCGGCGACATCGGCCCCGAGGCGGGCATGCCGGTCATGGAGGGCAAGTGCGCCCTGTTCAAGACCTTCGCAGACGTGGACGCGTTCCCCCTCTGCGTGCGCTCCAAGGACGTGGACGAGATTGTGCGCACCGTCGAGCTCATCGCCGGCAGCTTCGGCGGCATCAACCTCGAGGACATTTCCGCGCCGCGCTGCTTTGAGATCGAGCGCCGCCTCAAGGAGGTCTGCGACATCCCCGTCTTCCACGACGACCAGCACGGCACCGCGGTCGTGACCTGCGCCGCGCTCATCAACGCCTGCCGCCTCACGGGTCGTGCGCTCTCCGACGTGCGCGTGGTCTTCTCCGGCGCCGGCGCCGCGGGCATCTCCATCGCCAAGCTCATGCAGCGCATGGGCGTCAAGGACGTCATCATCTGCGACCGCACGGGCGCCATCTACGAGGGTCGCGAGGGCCTCAACCCCGAGAAGGCCGAGATCGCCACGTGGACCAACCGCGAGGGCGTGAAGGGCAGCCTCGCCGACGCCGTCAAGGGCGCCGACGTCTTCGTGGGTGTCTCCGCCCCGGGCGTGCTCACCCAGGACATGGTCCGCACCATGGCCGCCGACCCGATCATCTTCGCCTGCGCCAACCCCGTGCCGGAGATCATGCCGGACGAGGCGCTGGCCGCCGGCGCCGCCGTGGCCGCCACGGGCCGCTCCGACTTCCCCAACCAGATCAACAACGTGCTCGCGTTCCCGGGCATCTTCCGCGGCGCCCTCGACGTGCGCGCGTCCGACATCAACGATGACATGATGGAGGCCGCCGCCTATGCGATCGCCGGCCTCGTCGACGACGAGCACCGCGCCGCGGACTACATCATCCCCGGCGCCTTCGACGAGCGCGTGGCGCCCGCCGTCGCCGCCGCCGTGGCCGAGGCCGCCCGCAAGTCCGGCGTCGCCCGCCTGTGATGAAAAGGGACAGTCCCTTTTCATCATTTCGCCGCCCCGACGTTCCTTTGCGAGAAGGACGTCGGGGCGGCTTCCTTACGCCCTCTTAAGGAAGTGCATCACGAGCGCCACCATCACGTCCTTCTCCTCCGGCTTTGACTCGGCGATGAGGATGGTCATGGCCACGAGCGCGCTGTCGTCGATGGCCTTCTCGCCCGTCGGTGTGAAGAGTGCCCGGTTGCGGTCGAGGAAGTACAGGAAGACCGCAGCAGCGATGCGCTTGTTACCGTCGAGGAAGCTGTGGTCCTTCACCACGAAGTAGAGCAGGTGGGCCGCCTTCTCCTCGAGCGTGGGATAGAGGTCGCGTCCGTCGAAGCTCTGGAAGACGTTGCCGATGGCGCCCTTGAACGACCCGTCCTTCTCCACGCCAAAGAGCGAGCTCTCCCGGCCAAAGCGCAGGGACTCGATCACCTCGCGGCACTCCTCGTAGGTGATCTCCCGCGCGGCGGGCGTGCCCTCGGGTGCCGTCACGCAGAGGTGGTCGTAGTCGTCCAGAAGGTCGAGCGCCCCGGTGTAGCTCTGGACGATGTCGAGGATCTGGCGTGACTCCAGGCTCTCGGGGACGCGCGCCATGATCTTTGCGACCTGGCCCAGCTGCTCGAGTCGTCGCTCGTTCGCCGCGTGTCCGGCTATAACGTAGCGACGCAGCACGTCCGTCGCCCAGCGACGAAACTCCACGCCGCGTGCGGACTTCACGCGGTAGCCGACGGAGATGATGACGTCCAGGTTGTACAGCCTGACACGGTAGCGCTTGCCGTCGGCCGCAGTTGTCAAGGAATCCTTGACAACTGCCTCGGGCTCAAGCTCCCCCTCTCGGAAGCAGTTGTTGACATGCAGGCTCACGTTCTGCTTTGTCGTAGCAAACAGCTCGGCCATCTGCGCCTGCGAGAGCCAGACGGTCTCTCCGTCAAACCCCACGTCAAGAGTGATTTTCTTGTCCGCAGATTCAAACAGTACGATGCTCTTCTCCGTTCCCATACTGTACCTCCGCTCTCCCGTTCTTTCGGTAGAACAAATGTACGGTATGGACCGGACAATAATTACTAATGCCGCCCCGGCGTTCCCTCGAGAGAAGGACGTCGGGGCGGCCTCGTTTATCCCTCGTTCTCCGTGATCAGATAGAGGCTCGGCGGGTTGTGCGTGAGCTCGGAGCGGCGGGCGTCGTCGCCGGCGAGGTAGGCCTCCCAGTCCTCTTCCAGGTAGTCGGCGTAGATCTGCGTGTAGTCCTCGCGCGGGGAGAACGAGTAGCGCTTGGTCTGCTCGCTGCCGTCGTTGAACGTTGCCGTCATCACGAGCGTGGTCTTGGCGAGCTCCTCGGCAAAGAGCTCGGCGACGCGCACGCTCACCTGGTTCCTCAGCTCCGTCTCGCGCTGCTGCTCCTCGTCCGTCTCGATGATGGTTTCGCTTCCCTCCGAGCGCTCCATCTGCGCCTCGCCGATCTCCTGCAGCTCCAGAAAGACGGGCACGAGGTCGTCCGGGACGGGAATGTTGGCGTAGACGGCGTAGTAGGCCGCCCGCCCGGTGAGGAAGGCCTGGAGGCTCTGGGTGTCCTGGCTGTCGTAGTCAACGGTGAAGCTGGCCACGGGACCGCTGCCCTCGTAGTTTGACTGGAAGATCCAGATTCCGGGCTTGGAGTAGGCGTCCACGTCGGTGCCGACGTTGTCCCCCTCGAGCCGGTACGTGAGGGTGTCCACGTTGTCGCCCGTGCACGAGAGGTTGAGCTCGGTGCTCGCCATGATTAGGTCGTTGCCGTTCGTCGCGGGGTCCACGCCGCCGGACCAGCCGATGTGTCCGCCAAACGTCTCGCCGAGCGCCAGGCGCGAGCCGTCAGGTTCCTCGGTGCCCTCGGCGTAGGCGGTGAGCGCGAACCAGTTGCCCCTCTTGCCAGCGGCATGGTTCATCAGGGCGTTGACGCCGAGAAACGCCACGATGCCGCCCGCTGCCACGGCGCCTGCGCGAACGAAGGTTCGCCGCGTGACGCCCCGCTGCTCGCGGCGAGGCCTGCGCGGGCTACGGGCGCGCTCGCCCTTCTCGACCCTGATCTCGTCCAGCACGGACTCGCGCACGTCCTCGGGCAGCGTGACCTTGCGTGCCCGCGTGCGGAACTGCTCAAGCGTGTGCCTGTCCATAGTGACCCTCCTCTGCGGGGCTCGCGGGGGACTCGAGCGTCTCTCTCATCTGCTTGCGCGCCCGGTGCAGGCGCGTGCGCACCGTCGCTGGCGGGCTGCCCACGATGCGGGCGATCTCCTCGGTCGTGTACTCCTCCACGTAATGGAGCAGCGCCACCACGCGGAGCTTCTCGGGCAGGGCCTGGAGCGCCTGCCATACCGGGTCGGCGCGCAGCTCCTCGAGGGCCGCGTCCTCCACGGGCACATCCGGCGCCGGCAGCTGGGCGAGCTCCTCTGCGCTCTCCACGCGGCGCCGCCACGGCGCGCGCCAGAGCTCGCGGCAGCGGTTGACGGTCACACGCAGAAGCCAGGCACGCATGTGCTCGTCGCTCGTGAATGTCGTGCCGTCCGTGAGCAGGCGGCAGAAGACGTCCTGCGCCACGTCCTGGGCATCGGCCTCCGAGCGCGTCTGCGCGAGGGCAACGAGGTAGACGGAGCCGCCGTGCGCGGCCATCGCGTGTTGCATGAACTTCTCGGTGCGCTTGATGCTCTTGTCGGTCATGCCCCTCACCTCCCTGCCCATTACATGCGCCAGCGTCGCATAATGTTCCCCAGGGGAGACGGGGAGGTGCGATGGACGAGCGAGAGTTCAGGGCGTGCGGGCGCAAGAGACGCTACGAGACGCGCGTCGACGCCAGGAAGGCGGCGGAGCGCAGCTCGCGCCGCAAGGACGCGCCTAAGATCTTCGTCTATGAGTGCCCGTACTGCGGCGGCTGGCACCTCACGCACCGCCGTCCGGCCCGCTGACGCAAAGGTTGGGTACTTTTTTGGGGCGTCTCAAAGTACGGCCGCGTTAGTAGCATTTTTCTACCTGCGGCGATGCAGCGGGCCGACAGGGGAGTACTCGCTGACCCTCGCAAAAAGTACCCAACCTTTGCGCGAGGCCTACTCCGTGCCCATGTAGGTGCCGATAAAGACCGGTAGGTCGCAGCGCAGGTCCATGATGAGGTAGACGAAGGGCCGGTCGAGGATGACCTCGTGGTACTCGACCGGGCCGCCGGGGGCGGCAGCGCCGTCCATGGAGACGATCGTGGCCGCCGCTGCGCGCGTGCCCTCCTCGTTGACGTCGACGAACGTTTTGTGCAGCACGCCGCCCACATAGAGCGGGCCCTGCTCGGAGGAGCCCATGCGCGAGAAGTCCGCGAGCTCCGCGTCAAAGGCGTCCGTCATGCCGAGCTCTCGCAGCGCGTCCGCGAGCTCTGTCTCGTAGCTGGCCGTGAACTTGGGAAGTCCGACCTCCGCCCCGGCTCCCGCAACAGGGGTGAGCAGCTCCTCCAGCGCATCGCCGTCAAGGCTTGCGAGCAGCTCTCCCACGCTCACGCCCTCGGCGGGCAGCAGGCCCACAAAGGCGTAGTCGTAGCCTTCGTACGGCTTGACAAAGCCGGTTGCCAGCTCGCCCTCGAGATAGCTGCCCTCCACCGAGTGCATCATCGTGACGTCTTGCTCGGTGCCGTCCTCGCAGGTGAACGTATCGGGCGAGACCAACGCGGAGTCAAACGGATCCTCCCAGCCGCCCTCGAACGCGAGGGCGTTCACGAGCAGGACCTGTGCGTCGCCGGAGATCTGGTTCAGCATCTCCGGAATCATCTCGTTGGTCTTCTCGCTCACCCAGGCGTTGACGTCGGCAACGGTGGAGTCATCGAAGGGCGCCGAGAAGACCTGCGCGCCAAGGCGTCCGCCGCACGTCTCGAGGAAGTCGTCCTCCACGGCAAGGCCGTCGGAGTCACGTAGCCAGATTGAGTTGGCAACCGAGAGCGGGCCGTCGTCGACCAGTGCCGCGTAGGCCTGAAGCAGGTCTGTGAGCTCGTCCGCCCCCATGCCCGTAACCTGCTCCATCTGCGTGAGGGTCTCGCCGTCAGCGCCGTTCTCGGCCAGGGCGAGCGCCGACAGAACAGAGAGCGGTGAGATGAGCGCGTTCTTCTCGTCCGCGCTCTCGCGCAGCAGGTCGAGGGCAAAGTCGTAGGTGTCCGACCCCTCGTCGACCTCGAGCGAGCCCGCGCTCGCGGACCGCGTGCCCGCAGTGAGCTCCGTCGCCGTGAGGCTGCTGCCGCCGCACCCGGCGAGCAGCGAGACGGCAACGAGGGCGGAGGCGACGATTCCGAGGGCGCGACGAGACATGGCATCTCCCTTCGTCGAGGAGCCTTGCCGTAAGGATTCCCATTTTGAGGGAATTGAGCCGCTGGCGTCGGTGGGCGACCTGGTTTTCGCTGGCTGTGACTCGTTGGCGCCGGAGGACCAGAATCGAGCGTAGGGGCGACGGATTCTGGCACCTCTCGGCCAACCAGTCGGGCGGCTACGAGGAGTCGCCAGATCCTGTGCGGTTGACGATTACGATGCCCGCGCTTACCAGCGCGAGTGCCGCCACGGCGATCGCGGGGCTCACCACGTTGGTCTCGCCGAGAAGGGCGGCGGAGAGCAGCACGCCAAAGACCGGGTTCATGAAGCCGAAGACCGCGACGCGTGAGACGGGGTTCGCGGCCAGCGCGAGCGACCACAGCGAGTAGGCGCCCGCGGAGATGAAGCCCAGGTAGGCGAGGAGCGCGAGCGCGGGGAGCGGGTTTGCGGTGTCGGCCGGGGCGACGTGTCCGCCGAGGGCGAGCCCCGCCGCGAGCAGCACCGCGCCGCCGAGGACGAACTGCCAGCCGGAGAGCAGCACGGGATCGTGGTCACGCGAGAAGAGCTTGGCGAGGTTGCTCGACGTGGCGGCGGCGACAGTGGACGCGAGCACCATGCCCTCGCCCGCGAGCGTGAAGTTGAACCCACCGCCCTCGCCGGCCACGTTCACTAGCACCACGCCGGCAAAGCCAATGGCGCATCCCAGCACCTTGCGCCCCGTGAGCCGCTCGAAGCGGAACACGATCGCGGCCAGCAGCACGCACAGAAACGAGTTGCTCGCCTCTAGGATGGAGCTCGTGACACCCGCGCAGTTGGCCAGGCCCACGTAGAAGAGGATGTACTGCAGGATTGTCTGGAAGATCGCGAGCGCGCCCACATGCGGCAGGTCACGGCGCTCCGGCACGAACGCCCGCCGCTGTGCCACGCTCATGCCCGCGGCCACCATGAGGCCCGCAATCACGAAGCGCGTGCCTGCGAACGCGAGGATGGACGGCACGTCGGCGGCGTCAATCCCAAACAGCTTGTAGCCGATCTTCACGCACGGGAACGCCGAGCCCCACAGAAAGCACGACGCCAGACACGCCAGCACCACCCCCGGCGTCGTGGCGATGAATGGTCTGGGCTGGAAATCACTCACAACAGAAACTACCTCGACATTTTACGAGTTGCGTCGGCGGTCGCAGGCTTTCTAAGCAGGAGTTCCGCGAAGCGCACTCCTGCGTGAAAGTCTGCGACCGCCTACCCGACGTTACTCAGTGAAATAACCCACGCCGCCTTCAATCAGGGGCTGGTACGCGTTGCCCGGCACGTTCTTGTAGAGCCCGGCGCCGGAGCGCTCGGTGTGGCCCATCTTGCCCAGCACGCGGCCGTCCGGCGAGGTGATGCCCTCGATGGCCAGCACAGAGCCGTTGGGGTTGACGTCGAGGCTCATGCCCGGCACGCCGTTCTCGTCAACGTACTGCGTGGCAACCTGGCCGCCGGCCAGGAGCTTCTCGACCATCTCGGCGGACGCGACGAAGCGGCCCTCGCCGTGAGAGATTGCGATGTTGTGGATGTCGCCGACCTCGCACTTGGAGAGCCAGGGGCTCAGGTTGCTCGCCACGCGCGTGCGCACCAGACGGCTCTGGTGACGACCGATCGTGTTGAACGTGAGCGTGGGGCAGGTGTCGTCCATCTCGCGGATGTCGCCGTAGGGCACAAGACCCAGCTTCACCAGCGCCTGGAAGCCGTTGCAGATGCCGAGCATCAGGCCGTCGCGAGCCTGGAGCAGGTCGCGCACCGCCTCGGTGACCTCGGGCGCACGGAAGAACGCGGTGATGAACTTGGCCGAGCCCTCGGGCTCGTCGCCGCCGGAGAAGCCGCCGGGGATCATGACGATCTGGCTCTCGCGGATGCGCCGCGCCAGCTCGTGCGTGCTCTCGGCAACCGCCTCGGGCGTGAGGTTGTTGATGACAAAGACGTCCGCCACGGCGCCGGCGCGCTCGAAGGCGTGCGCGGTGTCGTACTCGCAGTTGGTGCCCGGGAAGACCGGGATGATGACGCGCGGGCGGGCAACGTGGACCTGCGGCGTCGGGCGAGAAACCCCTGCGCTCGCAACGTCAAACGAGACCGCCTCGACCTTCTCGCCCTCCGCACGGTACGGGAAGACGCCCTCGAGCGCGCCCTCCCAGGCGTCCTGCAGGTCGGCGAGGTCGATGTGCTCGCTGCCGGCGACGAGCTCGTAGGCGTCGATCGTGGTGCCGAAGAGCGACGCCGTGACGGTCGCGGGAATCTCGGGCTGGATTGCGTCGTCGGAGAGCTCCACGAGGAAGCTGCCGTAGGAGGGGCAGAAGAGGGCATCCGTGCCAAAGGCCGGAGCGACCTCGATGCCCACGCGGTTGCCGACGCACATCTTGAACACCGCCTCGGCGACGCCGCCGTAGCCCAGCGTGGAGACCGCGAGCGCATCGCCACGCTCGACCAGGCCCTCGACCAGGCGATAGGTGTCGAGAAGCGCCTTGGGATCGGGGGTGAGGCCGTCGTCGGCGTAGTCGGGCACGAGCACCGCGACGCGGTGGCCGGCGCCCTTGAACTCGGGGGAGACCACGCGGTCCACGTGGCCGAGGCCCGTGGCAAAGGAGACGAGCGTGGGCGGTACGTCCAGGTCCTCGAAGCTGCCGGACATGGAGTCCTTGCCGCCGATGGAGGCGATGCCCAGATCAACCTGCGCCATGAGCGCGCCGAGCAGGGCCGCGGTGGGCTTGCCCCAGCGGCTGGGCACGTCGCGCAGACGCTCGAAGTACTCCTGGAACGTGAGGTAGAGGTCCTCGTGGTCAAAGCCCGCGGCGACCATGCGGCTCACGGACTCCACGACGGAGAGGTAGGCGCCGGTGTAGCAGTTGGCGCTCATGAGGTAGGGGTTGAAGCCCCAGGCCATGCCGGAGCACGTGGTGGTCTCGCCGTCCACGGGGAGCTTGGCGACCATGGCCATGGGCGGGGTGAGCTGCGTGCGGCCGCCAAAGGGCATGAGCACGGTGGCGGCGCCGATCGTGGAGTCAAAGCGCTCGGAGAGGCCCTTGTTGGAGGCCACGTTGAGATCGGTCACGAGGGAGCGCATCTTCTCGGCGAGCGTGTCGCCGGCCCAGGTGCGCTCGTAGTCCTCGGGAGCCTCCACGCGCACGGAGGTGGACTTGGGCGCGCCGTTGGAGGAGAGGAACTCGCGGCTCACGTCCACGATGGTCTTGCCGCGCCAGCTCATGCGCAGGCGGGGCTCCTCGGTGACGGTGGCCACGATGGTCGCCTCGAGGTTCTCCTCGCGGGCGTAGTCCATGAACTCGTCCACGTCCTCGGGCGCCAGGGCCACGGCCATGCGCTCCTGGGACTCGGAGATGGCGAGCTCGGTGCCGTCGAGGCCCTCGTACTTCTTGGGCACGAGGTCGAGGTTGATGTCCAGGCCGTCTGCCAGCTCGCCGATGGCCACGGAGACGCCGCCTGCGCCAAAGTCGTTGCAGCGCTTGATCAGGCGGCACGCGTCCTCGCGGCGGAAGAGGCGCTGGAGCTTGCGCTCGATGGGCGGGTTGCCCTTCTGGACCTCGGCGCCGTCCTTCTCGAGGGACTCGACGTTGTGGGCCTTGGAGGAGCCGGTGGCGCCACCGATGCCGTCGCGGCCGGTGCGGCCGCCGAGAAGCACGATCTTGTCGCCGGGCGCCGGGCACTCGCGACGGACGTGGGATGCCGGGGTGGCGCCCACGACGGCGCCGATCTCCATGCGCTTGGCCACGTAGCCGGGGTGGTAGAGCTCGGAGACCTGGCCGGTGGCCAGGCCGATCTGGTTGCCGTAGCTGGAGTAGCCGGCGGCGGCGGTGGTCACGAGCTTGCGCTGCGGGAGCTTGCCCTCCATGGTCTGGGACACGGGGACCGTGGGGTCGGCCGCGCCGGTCACGCGCATGGCCTGGTAGACGTAGCTGCGGCCGGAGAGCGGGTCGCGGATGGCGCCGCCGATGCAGGTGGCCGCGCCGCCAAAGGGCTCGATCTCGGTGGGGTGGTTGTGGGTCTCGTTCTTGAAGAGGAAGAGCCAGTCCTGGTCCTCGCCGTTGACGTCGACGGTGACCTTGACGGTGCAGGCGTTAATCTCCTCGGACTCGTCGAGGTTCTTGAGCTGGCCCGTGTGCTTGAGCCACTTGGCGCCGATCGTGCCCATGTCCATGAGGCAGACGGGCTTCTCGTCGCGGCCGAGCTCGTGGCGCATCTGCATGTAGCGCTCAAAGGCGGCCGCCACGACCTCGTCGTCAAACTGCAGGTGCTCGAGGGCGGTCCCGAAGGTGGTGTGGCGGCAGTGGTCGGACCAGTAGGTGTCAATCATGCGGATCTCGGTGATCGTGGGCACGCGGCCCTCGCCGGCAAAGTAGCTCTGGCAGAAGGTGATGTCCGCGAGGTCCATGGCGAGGCCCAGCTCGTCGATCATGGCCTGGAGCTGCGTCTGGTCGAGCTCCAGGAAGCCGTCGAGGACCTCCACGTCGGCCGGCTCGGGGTAGCTCTGGCGCAGCGTGGCGCGCTCCTCGAGGCTCGCCTCGCGCGCCTCGACGGGGTTGATGACGTAGTGCTTGATGGCTGCGAGCGCCTCGTCGGTGCAGGCGCCCTCGATTACGTAGACCTTGGCGCAGCGCACGATGGGGCGCTCGCCCTGGGAGATGAGCTGGACGCACTCAGCGGCGGAGTCGGCGCGCTGGTCAAACTGGCCGGGCAGCGCCTCCACGGCGAAGACGCGGACGTCCGCGGCGGCTCCGTCGGCGGGCAGCTCGCGCGCGGTGACGTCGACCTGCGGCTCGGAGAAGACCACGGGAACGCAGCGCTCGAAGAGCTCGTCGCTCAGGCCCTCCACGTCGTAGCGGTTGACGATGCGCAGACGGGCGTCGGGTGCCAGCCCCTCGGTGACGACGCTCGCGAGCTCTGCTCTGAGCTGCTGCGCCTCAACGTCGAAGCCCGGCTTCTTCTCCACGTAGATGCGAGAGACCATGCGCTGCTACCTCCGGTGTGTGCACGGGATTCCATAGGGGTTTCCATTCTACGGCAAACGGGGCGGGTTAGCCGAGAAGGGCGAGGGCGAGGATGAACGCCGCCGTGAGGGCCACGGCCAGGGCGTCGCGGAGGGTGAGGCGCTGCTCGTGGTAGTGGGTGCGGCCAGCGCCGCCCTCGTAGCACCGGGCGTCGAGCGCGCGGGCAAGGCCGTCGGCGTGCCGCAGGCAGCTGGCGAGAAGCGCCACGACCACGGGAACGAGCGAGCGGACGCGCCGGGCGGGGCCGCCCTCGTCGAAGGCGCCGCCGCGCAGCGCCTGCGCGTCCATGATGGCGGACGCCTCGTCGGCGATCGTGGGAATGAAGCGCAGCATGAGCGAGAGGACCATGGCGATCTCGTGGCCGGGCAGGCCGACGCGCGAGAGCGGGGAGAGCAGCGAGTCAAAGGCGTCCGCGAGCTGCGTGGGCGTGGTGGTGAGCAGGATGAGCGAGCCGAGCACGAGCGCGAGGGCAAAGCGCGCGGTGTACAGGATCGCCGAGCGGACGCCGCCCGTGGTTATCGCCAGCGGACCGAGCGACGCGAGGACGTCGCCGCTCTGGACGAAGAACAGGTTGAAGACCGAGAGCGCCGCGAGGAAGACCACGAGCGGCCGCACGGAGGCGAGCACGCGGCCGCCCGGTACGCGCGTGGCGAGAAGGACGACAAGCGTGAAGGCCGCCGCGGCGGCGAGCTGTGCGGCGCTTGAGACGCAGAAGATGGCGACGAGCGCCGCGAGCGCGCAGAGGAGCTTGGCGCGCGCGTCGAGCGCATGGACGGGGGAGCTTGCGGCGTAGTACTGGCCGATCTCGATCCGGAGCGCCATCAGTCACCTCCCCGATGATACAAAGGGACTGTCCCTTCGTATCATTTCGACGAGCTCGTCGGTGGTGAGGGGTTCGCCGAGGGGCGGCCAGCCACGGCGCTCGAGCTCGCGCGCGACGCGCAGCGCACGAGGGATGCCGAGGCCGCCCTCCGTGAGGCGCCGTTCGTTTTTGCGGGAGAAGACCTCGGACGGCGTGCCGTCGGCCACGAGCCGGGCCTGGTCGAGCGCGAGCACGCGGTCAGCGCGCGCGGCGTCTTCCATGCTGTGCGTGACCTGCACGAGAGTCACGCCGCGCCCGCGCAGCCGGGCGAGAACGCGGCGCAGCATCGCGCGCCCGCGCGGGTCGAGGCCTGCCGTCGGCTCGTCGAGCACGAGCACGCGAGGCTCCATGGCAAGGATGCCGGCGAGCGCGCAGAGGCGCCGCTGGCCGCCCGAGAGCTTGAAGGGCGAGACGTCGCGCCGGTTCGCAAGGCCCACGAGCTCGAGCGCCTCCGTCACGCGCCGCGCGACCTCACCCTCGGGGAGGCCGAGGTTGCGCGGGCCAAACGCCACGTCCTTCTCGACGGTCTCCGCGAAGAGCTGTCGCTCGGGATGCTGCATGACGTAGCCCACGCAGCCGCGCGCCGCCCTACGGCCGCGGCGGGTCGTGGTGTCGTTGCCGGCGACGATGACACGCCCCTCGTCGGGGGTCTCCAGGCCGCAGAGCAGCCTGAGCAGCGTCGACTTGCCCGATCCCGTCTGGCCGATGATCGCCGTGGAGGTTCCCGGGGCAATCTCGAACGAGACGTCCTCGAGCGCGTGGACGTGTCGCCCGTACGAGAAGAACGCGTGCTCGACGGTGATGACGGGCGAGACAAGGGGGACAGGTTCATTTGTCTCATCCACGCATGCGGATGAGACAAATGAACCTGTCCCCCTTGTCTCGCCCAGCGCGTCGAGAAGGGTGGTCTCGTCGCAGGTCCAGGGGAGGCCCAGGCGTCGCGAGAGCCGGGCGGCAAACGGGATCTCGAGCCCCAGTTCCACGAGCTTCTCGCCCTGCGAGAAGACCTCCTCCGGGGTGCCGGACAGCGCCACGCGCCCGTGGTCCATCACGATCACGCGGTCGGCCTCGAGCGCCTCCTCCATGAAGTGCGTCACGTGGACGAGCGTGGTGCCCGCCGCGGCGAGACGCCCCATCACGCGCAGGATCGCGAGCCGGCCGCGGACGTCGAGCAGCGACGCCGGCTCGTCGAGCACCAACACGGCGGGCTCCATTGCCAGGGCGCCGGCGATGCACACACGCTGGCGCTGCCCGCCGGAGAGGCGCGCGGGATCGGCCTGCGCATAGTCGTCCATGGCAACGCGGTGCAGCTCGCGGGCCACGCGCGCGGCGATCTGATCGCGCGGGACCCCCAGGTTCTCCGGCCCAAAGGCAACGTCGTCCGCCACGATGCTCGTGACGATCTGGTCGTCAGGGTTCTGGAACACCAGGCCGAGCGAGCGTCGCGCGCGCCGGTAGGCCTCGAGGTCCGGCGCCCCGCCTGCGCACACCTGCTCGCCCGCGAGCTCAACCTCGCCCTCGTCCGGGGCGAGCAGCCCGCAGATCACCGAGGCGAGCGTCGACTTGCCGGAGCCGTTGGCGCCGAGCACGCAGAGGCGCTCGCCGCGCGCGAGCTCGAGGGAGACGTCGTCGAGTGCGGTGACGCCCCCCTCGTAGAAGAGGCTCACGTGCGAAAGTCGCACCAGGATGTCACGCTGCGAGGCCACGTTCTTCTCGGCGACCTAGCGGTTGACGAGCGCGGAGACCGGCCTGTGGATGAGGGCCGTGGCCACGCTCGTGATGACGACCTTGAGCAGGTTGAAGGGCAGCAGGATCGGGACGATGCTCTGGATGACCACCTCGACCGTGGTGTCGGTGTAGAGCGGCGTCACAAAAATGTTGCCCACCACGCACGCCGCTACGGCGATGACGCTGCCCGCGACCATGCCCAGGACGAGCCCGCGCGTGCCGCCCACGCGCCGCGCGATGAGCGTGGCGGGAACGACGAGCGCCACGCCGGCGAGGATGGCCATGAGATGGCCCCAAGGGTTGAAGCTGAAGAGGGTCTTGAGCACCCACGGCAGCACCACGACCAGCGCGCCCGTGCTCGGCCCGTAGACGAGCGCGGCGACAAACGCCACGATGGCAGACGGGTCGTACTGGAGCCACGGCGCGGGCGGGAAGATCGACACCTCCACGAACGTGAGCACAAACGCCAGCGCGCAGAGCAGCGCCGTCGTGGCGATGCGCTGGGTGGACCAGGCGCCGCCGGAGGTGGTGGAGTGGGTGTCGTGCGAGACATGCGTGTGCGTGGAAGCAGCCATGACGGCCTCCGTTTCTTCCATCCGGACTGTAACCGTTGGTCCCGGAATCGCACCGGGTCAGCCGCCTTTTTCGCGGGTCGCGGACTGGGGGCGCCGCTCACGGCCGCCCGTCACCGCCAGTGGGGACTTTCACCCCGCCCTGAAACTGACCCCTGTAGCGTATCACTTCTTGGCGAGAAGAACCGTCTATACTGGACGTGGCCCTGAACCCGTCGAAAGGTCGACATGTCCGAGAGCGAGAGCGGTCGAGAAACCCAGCCCCTTGAGTGGCGTCTGCGTTCCATCGTGGGGGAGGACAACGTCCTCGTCGACGAGCCCATGAGCGAGCACACCACCTTTGAGGTGGGCGGCCCGGCGGACCTCTACGTGATTCCCGAGAGCTTCGACGAGGTGCGCGACGTCCTGCTTGCCTGCGACGAAGCGGGCGTGGAGCGCTTTGTGCTGGGGCGCGGATCTGACCTGCTGGTCTCCGACGACGGCTATCGCGGCGTGATCGTGGCGGTGGGCGAGGGCCTCATGGGCGTCTCCGTGGACGGCACGGAGATGACCTGCCAGGCGGGCGTGGACCTGCGCGAGGCCTCCGAGATGGCCTGCGAGCTGGGACTTTCCGGCCTGGAGTTTGCCTGTGGGATTCCCGGCTCGGTGGGCGGCGCGTGCTTCATGAACGCGGGCGCCTACGGCGGGTGCGTGGCGGACGCGCTCAAGTGCGTGCGCGTGCTCATGCCGGACGGTACGCAGGAAACAATCGGCGTGGACGAGCTGGACCTGGGCTATCGTCGCAGCCGCGTTGCGGCGGATGGCCTGGTGGTGCTCTCCGCCACGTTTGCCCTGGAGAAGGGCGACCCCGAGAAGATTCGCGCCACGATGGACGACCTCACGCGCCAGCGCGAGGAGAAGCAGCCGCTGGAGATGGCGAGCGCCGGGAGCACGTTCAAGCGGCCCGAGGGCTACTTCGCCGGCAAGCTGATCACGGACGCGGGGCTGCAGGGCTATCGCGTGGGCGGTGCCGAGGTCTCCCGCAAGCACGCCGGGTTCGTCGTCAACACGGGCGGCGCTACGGCGGCGGACGTCCATGCGGTGATCGAGCACGTCCAGGACGAGGTCGAGCGCCAGTTTGACGTTCGCCTGGAGCCCGAGGTTCGCTTCCTGGGATAGGCCGCGGGCGCGCGTTCTTCTCGGCTGAGCTAGCAGCCGAGAAGAACCTTGCGATCGCTAGTTCTTGAGCGAGTTGAGCGGCGCCGGGAAGCGGCCGCCGCGGTGCGCGAAGACCGAGCCCGCGAACTGGTTGACGGGCATGACCGGCGCGGAGCCGAAGAGGCCGCCAAACTCGAGCATGTCGCCCTCCTTGCGGCCGATGGCCGGGATGAGGCGCACCGCCGTGGTCTTGGTGTTGATGACGCCGATGGCCATCTCGTCGGCGATGATGCCGGCGATGGTCTCAACGGAGGTGTCGCCGGGCACGGCGATCATGTCCAGGCCCACGGAGCAGACGCAGGTCATGGCCTCGAGCTTCTCCAGGCTGAGCGCGCCGTCCACGGCCGCGCGAATCATGCCGGCGTCCTCGGAGACGGGGATGAAGGCGCCGGAGAGGCCGCCCACGGAGGAGGACGCCATGACGCCGCCCTTCTTGACGGCGTCGTTGAGCAGCGCGAGCGCGCAGGTGGTGCCGGGGCCGCCGCACTCACCCACGCCGATGGTCTCCAGGATCTGGGCCACGGAGTCGCCGGCGGCGGGGGTCGGCGCGAGCGAGAGGTCCACGATGCCCTTCTCCACGCCCAGGCGGCGGCTGGCCTCGCGGCTCATGAGCTCGCCGGCGCGCGTGATCTTGAAGGCGGTCTGCTTGATCTTCTCGGCCACGTCCATGAGGCTCGCGGATGCCGGCAGCTCGGCCAGGGCCGCGGCCATGACGCCCGGGCCGGAGACACCCACGTTGATGACGGCGTCGGCCTCGCCGGAGCCGTGGACGGCGCCCGCCATGAACGGGGAGTCCTCGACCATGTTGGCAAAGACGACGAACTTGGCCGCGCCATAGCAGTCGATGTCAACGGTGCGGCGCGCGCACTCGAGGATCGTCTCGGCGGAGAGCAGCACGGCGTCCATGTTGATGCCGGCGCGCGTGGAGGCGATGTTGAGCGAGGAGCACACGCGGTCGGTGGTGGCCAGCGCCTCGGGGATGCTCGCGATGAGCTTGCGGTCCGTGGCGCCCATGCCCTTCTGGACGAGGGCAGAGAAGCCGCCCATGAAGTCGATGCCGAGGGTCTCGGCGGCGCGGTCCATGGCGTGTGCGAGCGGGGAGAGGTCCTCGTCGGCGCAGCCGGCGGCTATCTGCGCGATCGGCGTCACGGAGACGCGCTTGTTGGCGATGGGGATGCCGTACTCGGCCTGCAGGTCATCGGCGGTCTCCACGAGGTGCTCGGCGGTGTGCGTGATGCGGTCGTAGACCTTGTCGCACATGCGGCCCATGTTCTCGTCGGCGCAGCCCGCGAGCGAGATGCCCATCGTGATGGTGCGGAGGTCGAGGTTCTGCTCGGAGACCATCGACAGGGTCTCGGCTACTTCCTGGGGGGTGATGTCCACGGCGGGCCTTTCGTCGTTCGGGCGGTTGCGGCTCCATTATAGGGGCCTTGGGAGGTTTGGGTTCGGGTTCGGGCAGTTCTGGCGGATTCCAACATACGCGCAACTCTGTGACCTGCGTATATATGTTCTCCAACGAGGTGACGTGAACCCAAACCATAATCCGGTTTGGGTTCGTAGCCGCGGCGGATTGTGGGACGGTCTCGTTGCGACAACACTTTGAGCTGCAGATATATAACTTGTAATCTATGATGCGGCAAAAACACGAACCCAAACCGCGTTTGGCGGTGCGGGGGAGGGGGTGCGATGCGGTATGCTCGCTCACAAGGCGCCCGATGAAGGAGGAGCAGTGGCCGAGAAGAACCAGGGTCCTGTCGTCGCGTTCTTTGACGTGGACGGCACGCTCACGTGCCGCGACTACAACGAAGGCCTGCACGTGGTGCCCACCGCGGGCGTCCAGGAGGCGGTGCGTGCTTTCGTGGACGCCGGAAACGTCGCCGTGGTGTGCACCGGTCGCAGCATCCTCAACGTGGAGGACCTGCTTCACCTGCCGTTTGCGGGATACGTGACGCTCGACGGCACGCACGTGATTCTGGACGGGGAGGTCGTCTACGACCGAACGATCGAGCAGGAGACGCTGCGCCGCTCGGTCGAGGAGATGCGCCGGATCGGTATGGAGGCGCTCATCGAGGGCACCTTTGGCAACGTCATGGTGCGCTGCGGACGCAACCTCATGCCCTACTGTGACGACGTCATCAACATCGAGGACTACGAGCGTGACGGCGGCCGTATGGACTTTGGCAAGATCGACTTCACCGACGAGAGCCTCGAGGCCTGCCAGGCGAGCGATCTGCTCATGGGCTCCTACACCTACCTCAACGTCGGCGACGGAAACCACGAGCTCACCATCCCCGGCACGAGCAAGGGCGTGGGCGGCCAGGCGCTTCTCGATGCGCTGCCCTTCACACCCTCGCACGTCTTTGCCTTTGGCGACTCCGAGAACGACCTCGAGATCCTTCGCCTCGCGGACACGGCCGTCGTCATGGGCAACGCCCGCGAACCCGTCAAGGCCCACGCCGACTACGTCACCGATGACGTCCGCGACGACGGCGTGGTCACCGCCCTACGCCATTTCGGCCTCATTTAGGTAAGCAACGCGAGACGAGCGCGGCGGACGGGACATGGTCCGCCGCGAGTTCTTGGCCGCGTCCTTTGCGGCCAAGCTGTCTGAGCGCCGGACCATGTCCCGTCCGCCACCCCGGCTATCGTGCGTCCAGCATCGGCGTGAGCGGCCCCTGGGCGAGCACGGTCACGCGGTGCATCGCGCGGGAGAGCGCCGTGTAGAGGCGTCGGCGCGCGAGCGGCGTGTCGGGATAGACCTCGGCCTGCGCGTCGGGCACGATGACATGATCGAACTCAAGGCCCTTGGCCACGCGCAGCGGCAGCAGCACCACGCCCTCGGCAGGCAGCGACATGCCGCCGCGAATCACGGTCACCGCGTCGCCCAGCTGCTTGGAGAGCCAGCTCACGCGCGCGTCGCTCTCGGCCACCACGGCCGTGAGGCCCTCGCCGGGCTCGGCCACGGCCGCGCGCAGCGCTGCGAGATAGTCGTCCTTCTCGTCAAACGAGCGGATGACGGGGGCCACGCCCGCGCGCTGCACCGAGGTGAGGCGCCGGCGCTCGTCAGGCTCCAGCAGGCCGCAGAAGAGCTCCGTGATCTCCGGTGAGGAGCGGTAGCTCGTGAGCAGGCGACACTCGTCCACGCTGCCGTGCGATGCCCGGAAGATCTCCGCAATGCACGCGAACGTGGCCGTGCCCTCGTAGATGGCCTGGTGCTCGTCACCGAGCAGTAGGAAGTGCGCACGCGAGAAGAACCTCGCAAGCACCATGAGCTGGGCCTCGGTGTAGTCCTGGACCTCGTCGACCATGACGAAGCGGGCGTCGCGGCTGCCGATGCCCGTGAAGATGAGCCGCAGGTAGAGCCACTCGGTCGCGGAGAGCGCTCGCGCGCCCAGCATGCGCATGCCAATGCGGTCGAAGCGCAGCCATGCGAGCGCCTCGATTTTCTCGTGCGCGGGTGCGTAGAGGTGCTCGACGTAGCGCTTGGCGTAGGCGACGGTCTCATCCTCGTCGTCCGGCGCCAGCGTCTCGCCGAAGATCTCGTACTGCTGCTCCACGTCCAGCCCGAGCATCTCCTCCTGGAGCTCCTCGTTGCGCGCCATCTGCGCGAGGCGGCGGTTCAGGCGGTCGTGCAGCTCCTCCTTCACGAGCGCGGTGAAACGTGGTCCCACGTCGAACTCGGCGAACTTCTCCACAGCGCTCCTCACCTGGCTCGCCTTGAGCAGCGTCTCGTCGCCGAGGCGGATCTCGCGCAGGTCGTCCGGCTCGAGCGACAGTTCGCGCGCGACCTCGTCCATGCGACGCAGCGTCTCGGGCGTGGTGGCAAGTCCCAGGTCGCGCTCGCCGGCGCCCTGGGAGGCCACGAAGTCGCGCCAGGTCACGGTCTGCGGGTTGGACTCGCCCATGCTGGGCAGGACCGTGTCGATGTAGCTCTCAAAGACGTCGTTGGGCGAGAAGAGCCAGACCTGGCTGGGATCGAGCGTCTTGCGCTCCTGGTAGAGCAGAAACGCGATGCGCTGGAGCAGCACGGACGTCTTTCCCGAGCCCGCGATGCCGTTCACCAGCATCACCGGAACGTCCTCGTGGCGCACGACCTCGTTCTGCTCGCGCTGGATGGTGGCCGTGATGGCCTGGAGCTTCTCGGTGTGATGCTTCTTGAGGGCGGCCAGCAGCAGCGAGTCCTCGATCGCGACGGTGGTGTCAAAGTAACCGTTGAGCGTGTCGCGCACGATGTCGAACTGGCGGCGCAGTATGAGGTTCACGGTGCGCGTCTTGCCGTCCACCTGGTAGGAGGTCGGTCCCATCTGCTGGTTGTAGTAGGTCTCCGCGACGGGGGAGCGCCAGTCCACCACCAGCGGGTGACTGCGCTCGTCGGTGATGCCGGCGGCGCCGATGTAGACGTCGCGCGGCGGACGGCCCGGGCGCATCTCGAGCGTGACCTTCGCGAAGTAGGGCTGCATGAGCAGCAGCATTACGCGGCGCAGCTTGTCCACGTTGAAGTCGTGGTACTGGTTGTATGCGTCGATGATTGAGTTCAGCGTCTCGATGGCAGCGAGCGTCTCGATGGTCTCGTCCGCACCGCCAAAGTCCAGGCGCACCTCCTCGCTCATCTCGATGAGGTCCTGCTTGGCGCCCTTGTGGTTGGACTCGAGGTCCGCGGAGATGTCGTCGCGGATCTGGAGGAGCTTGGCGTAGAGCTCCGAGAGGTGGGCCTGCTCGGCCTCAAAGATCGGGTCCTGGTCCTGCATGGCGCTCCTTTGGCGTCTAGGCGCGAGAATTCGAATAATCAATGGTACGCCATCGCGGGGCGCGGGGCTACGCCTCGTCGTCCACGAAGCCCACGCGGTAGGCGGAGAAGACCACGGCGCCCTCGTCCTGCGTGGCGTCGAGGTCGACGTCGCCCCAGATGCCAAAGTCGCGCTCGTCGTCGGAGTCGCGGAAGACCTGGTGCACGTGCCAGACGTGCGCGGACTTCTCGTCCTTCTCGTCTATCGAGAAGTACGCGGCGCTGCGGGCGTCCGCGTCCAGGAGAATCTCCTCGTGCTCGTCGTAGAAGCGCTCCAGCGCGCGCTGCCAAACGGGTGCGCGCCAGCCCCACTCCGCGTCGAGCCTGCCCAGCTCGTCGGTTGCCTCGTGCGCCGCCAGCCGCACGCGGGCAAAGAGGGCGTTGCGCACGAGCAGCGTGAGGCCGCGGCGGTCGCGCACGACCTCCTCGGCCGCGGGCGGCGCGGCGTCGAGGCCCTCCGAGGTGCCCTCGCCGGCGGCCGCCCACTCGTCCACGAGCGAGGAGTCCACGGTGCGCACGACGAGGCCCAGCCACGAGATGATGTCGCGCAGCCGCTCGTCGCGCTTGTCGAGCGGGACGGTGCGGTCGAGCGCGCGGTACGCCTCGGAGAGGTAGCGCAGGAAGAGGCCCTCCGAGCGCGCGACGTTGTAGCGGCCCACGTACTCCTTGAAGTCGCTCGCGGACTCGATCATGTCGCGCAGCACGGACTTGGGCGAGAGCGCAAAGTCGCGCGCCCACGGCACCTTCTCGCAGTACTGCTCGAAGGCCGGCTCGAGCAGGTCCTCGAGCGGCTTGGGGTAGGTGACCTCCTGCAGGCGCTCCATGCGCTCGTCGTAGTCCACGCCCTCGGCCTTCATCTCGGAGAGCGCCCGGTCGCGCGCCACGCGCTGCTGGGCGCGCAGGATTTGCCAGGGGTCCTCGAGCGTGGCCTCGGCCATGGAGATGACGTCGAGCGCGTAGGTCTCCGACTCCGGGTCCAGAAGCTCGAGTGCGGCGAGAAGGAACGGCGACAAGGGCTGGTCCAGTGCAAAGTCGTCCGGCAGATCCACGGTCGTGGACCAGGACGCGCCGCCGTCCGGCAGCTCCTCGCGCGTGACCACGCCGGCGTCGAGCAGCGTGGCAAAGATCTCGTCCGCGCGCGTGGCGAGCGCGGCCTTCTCCTCGGCGGGCTGCGCGGACTCCTCCACGAGACGATGCACGCGCGCCCAGGCGTCGCCGCCCTGCTCGACCTCGGCGAGCACCATCGAGTGCGTGACCTTCATCCGCGGGCGCAGCGGCTCCGGCACGGCGGCGACCAGCCGCTCGAAGGTCTGCTTGTTCCAGCCCACAAACCCCTCGGGCGGCTTCTTGGTCTTGATCTTGCGCGCCTTCTTGGGGTCGCCGCCCGCCTTGGCGAGCGCACGCGCGTTCTCGATGTCGTACTCGGTGGCCTCGGCGATGACGTGGCCCTCGGTGTCGAAGCCGGCACGCCCCGCGCGGCCCACGATCTGGTGAAACTCGCGGGCGTTGAGGTGGCGCATGCGCCGTCCGTCAAACTTGGAGAGCGCGGTGAGCACCACGGTGTGAATCGGCACGTTGATGCCCACGCCGAGCGTGTCCGTGCCGCAGATGACCGGCAGCAGGCCCTGCTGCGCGAGCTTCTCCACCAGAAGACGGTAGCGCGGCAGCATGCCCGCGTGGTGCACGCCTACGCCACAGCCCAGCAGGCGCTGGAGCGTCTTGCCAAAGGTGGTGGTGAAGCGCGTGCCCTTGATGGCGTCCTTGATGGCCTCGCGCTGCTCCTTGGTGGAGACGCCGTAGCTGGCCAGGCTCTGCGCGCTGGCGAGGGCGGCGTCCTGCGCAAAGTGCACGATGTAGAGCGGCGCCTCCCCGGCGCGCAGCGCGAGCTCGACCGTTCCCTCGAGCGCCGTGTCCACAAACTCGTAGGAGAGCGGCACCGGTCGCGGGGCGTCCGCGATCGTGTCCACGGTGCGCCCGCCCGTGTGCTCCGAGAGCGCCTCGGCGATGGCCGAGGTGTCGCCCAGCGTGGCGCTCATGAGCAGAAACTGCGCGTGCGGCAGCGTGAGCAGCGGCACCTGCCAGGCCCAGCCGCGGTCGGGATCCGCGTAGAAGTGGAACTCGTCCATGGCGACGCAGCCCACGTCGCATTTCTCGCCCTCGCGCAGCGCCTGGTTGGCCAGGATCTCTGCCGTGCAGCAGATGATCGGTGCGCCGGCGTTGATGGACGCGTCTCCGGTGATCATGCCCACGTTCTCACGGCCAAAGAGGTCCACGAGGTCAAAGAACTTCTCGCTCACCAGCGCCTTGATGGGTGCGGTGTAGTAGGCGCGCCGGTCCGTGCACACGCTCATGAAGCACATGCCCAGCGCCACCATCGACTTGCCGGAGCCCGTGGGGGTGCCCAGGATCAGGTGGTCGCCCGCAGCCAGGGACAGCAGCGCCTCCTCCTGGTGCGGCCAGAGCTCGATGCCGCGCGACTCCGCCCAGCCCAGAAAGAGGTCGAGCGCCTCCTCGGCGGGGATGTTGGGGTAGGTCTCCCCGTCCGGCCAGGGGATGAGGCGTCCCAGCGATCCGGGCGCGTTGGGGCCCTCGTCGACGGTCTCTGGTGCGGGTGCTGCGCTCATGCGTCTCCTCTCGTGCGGGCATCCATTCTAGCGCGGTGCGGCTATACTCGGGACATGCCAAAGAAGGAGGAGCCATGACCGATTTCCTGCAGCTTGCGCACGACCGCTACTCTGTTCGCGCCTTCTCCGACAGACCCGTCGAGGCCGAGAAGATCGATGCGCTCGTGGACGCCGCCGTCGCCGCGCCGACCGCGGTCAACAAGCAGCCCTGGCACCTCTGGGTCGTGGAGAGCCCCGAGGCGGTCGAGCGGCTCTCCGGTCTCACGCACTTCTCGTTTGGCGCGCGCGTGATTCTCATGCTCGGCGCCCGTGCGGACGAGGCGTGGGTGCGCAAGTACGACGGTCGCAACTTCGCGGACGTGGACGCCTCCATCGTGGGCACCCACATCATGCTCGCCGCCCACGACCTCGGCCTGGGGACCACCTGGGTCGGCCACTTCAACGCGCCCGCCGTGCACGAGGCCTTCCCGGAGACCGAGGGCTACGACCTCGTTGCCCTCTTTCCGATCGGCTATCCCGCCGACGACGCCTCGCCTGCGGAGCACCACTTCAGCAGAAAGCCCGCTTCCGAGCTTGTGACGAGAGTGTGAGCAAGCGTAAAAGGCGGTTGAGTGACAAGAGCGTCACGCCGCTGAAGAGGCCAAACTGATACCCTGAGGCTCTCCCGCTATCCCATCGGCGGAGACAAACGTTACCTAATCACTCTCGTCTCACGGATGGAGCGTATGAACACGAGCAGCACCAGCCCCCGCAGGCCATCGAGCGACCGCTCGGGCCGCGCCTCCGCAACGCCGACCAAGCGCCCGACGCCGCGCAGCCGTCCCAAGCGCCGCAGGGCGTCCCGGGGCTCCCGCGCGTTCACCATCGTCGCGTTTCTCGTCCTTATCGCCGTCGTGGGCGGCGGCGCGTGGCTCTGGCTCAACAGGACGGTCAGCGTGAAGGTCAACGGTATGCTCACCCAGGTGCGCGCCGATGCGACCCTCGCCGAGATCGTCGCCTCGGAGGGGGTCAAGGTGGCGCCGGGCGACTTGGTCTCGGTTGGCGGCAACGTCATCACCGAGGGCGCGGGCCGCCCCTTCCAGGCGACCGTCAACGGGAGCGAGCTGGACGAGCGCCAGCTCGACGAGTTCCGCGCAAAGGGCAACGAGGAGGTCGCCTTCTCCGACGGCGCGGACGTCACCGAGAAGTCCCACGAGGAGGAGCGCGAGCTCGCCCCCAAGCTCGAGCCGTACGAGCGGGTCGGCGCAATCACCTACGTCGCCCAGTGGGGCATTCCCGGCAAGGCCGTCTACAGCGTTGGCGACGTGTCCGGCGAGGCCGTGCTCAAGGAGGTGATCGAGCCCGCCCAGAACACGGTGATCAAGAGCATCAACCCCAAACCCGACGACGGCTCCAAGGTCATCGCGCTCACCTTCGACGACGGACCCAGCTCCTATACGCAGCGCTACCTCGACATCCTCAGCGAGTACGACGCCCGTGCCACGTTCTTCTGTCTGGGCAGCGCCGCTGCGGCGAACCCCGACCTCGTGAAGGCGATCGAGGACCAGGGCTCGCAGGTCGCCTCGCACACGCAGAACCACCAGCAGCTGACCAGGCTCGACGCCGGGACGCTCCAGACAGAGATCCGGGACGCGTTCTCCGCCATCGGGGCGGGCGGCGCTTCCGCCACGACCGTGTTGCGACCGCCCTATGGCGACTTCAACAACGACACGTGGCTCGCCTCGGGCGGGACCCTCTCGGCGTCTGTAATCTGGAACCTCGACAGCGAGGACTGGCGCCTTCCCGGCGCCGACGCCATCGTCTCCAACTGCACGAACGGGGCGTACCCGGGGGCCATCGTCCTCATGCACGACGGAGGCGGCAACCGTGACCAGGACGTCGAGGCCCTGCCCAGGATCCTGCAGACGCTGAAGGACCAGGGCTACAGGTTCGTGACGATCAACGAGCTCATGGCCATGGACAGCCGCATCCCCAAGGACGTGGCGTCCGGGGACGCCACCCTGCCCGAGGGCGCCGTCTGGCCCACCGAGATGGTCGCGACGGAGTAGCCGAGGTCGCGACCCGCACGCTTCTCGGGTTTTATGGTCGCATAAGACGAGCCCCCTACCTGCTGTGACGAGAAAATCAGCAGGTAGGGGGCTTACCATAAATTGGGAATAACGAGCGTTCGTCCTTCTCGGCTACTTGACGCCGTACTGCTCGTAGTAGGCGTCGATCGCGGCGCGCAGCTCCGGCGTGATCACGGTGCCGTCGAGCGCCTCGACGACCTCGGCCATGCTCACGATGCTCGCCACGGGGAAGCCGTAGCGCTCCTGGATCTCCTGCTGGGCGGTCACGACGCCGCCCTTGCCGACCTCCATGCGGTTGAGGGAGACGATGAGGCCCTTGATTTCCACGTCAGCGGCACCCGTGACCTTGGGATAGGTCTCGTCGATGGACTTGCCGGAGGTGGTCACGTCCTCGATCATGACCACGCGGTCGCCGTCGGCGAGCTTGGTGCCGAGCAGGCCGCCCTTGTCGGCGCCATGGTCCTTCTCCTCCTTGCGGTCGGAGCAGTAGCGGACCTCCTTGCCGTAGAGGTCGTGGAGGGCAATGGCGGTGGTCACGGCCAGCGGGATGCCCTTGTACGCCGGCCCAAAGAGCACGTCGAAGTCCAGGCCAAAGTTGTCGTTGATGGCGTGCGCGTAGTACTCGCCCAGGCGCTTGAGCTGGGAGCCGGTCACATAGGCGCCGGCGTTCATGAAGAACGGGGACTTGCGACCGCTCTTGAGGGTGAAGTCGCCGAACTTCAGGACGTTGGCCTCGACCATGAAGTCGATGAACTCGCGCTTGTAGGCTTCCATGTGTGCTCCTTCCGGGGGCGGCCGTTCTTGTCTCTGCCCTGATTCTAGCCGAGACTGCGTCCCCCCGATGCGCTAGAGTTAGGGGCTGGAAAACAGGCGAGAAGAACCTCGGAGGAACGCCCGTGGAACGCACCCACATCTCTCAGCTCTTTGCCGACATGGACGAGCTCGGCAGCAGCACCGTCACCGTGGCCGGCTGGGTTCGCTCGGTCCGCGATATGAAGAACTTTGGCTTTGTCATGCTCAACGACGGCTCCTGCTTCAAGGACCTGCAGGTCGTCATGAACCGCGAGAGGCTCGCCAACTACGACGAGATCGCGGCCACGGGCGTGGGTTCGGCGCTCGTGGTCACGGGCACGCTCGCGCTCACGCCGGACCGCCCGCAGCCCTTTGAGCTCCAGGCCGAGAAGATCGTGGTGGCCGGCGCCTCCGCCCCGGACTACCCGATGCAGAAGAAGCGCCAGACCCGCGAGTTCCTGCGCACCCAGCAGCACCTCCGCAGCCGCACCAACCTCTTCCGCGCGGTCTTCCGCGTGCGCTCCGTGGCCGCCTATGCCATCCACCGCTTCTTCCAGGAGCGCGGCTTCGTCTACGTGAACACGCCGATCATCACCACCTCCGACGCCGAGGGCGCCGGCGAGATGTTCCGCGTGACCACGCTCGACGTGGAGAACCCGCCCCGCACCGAGTCCGGCGCCATCGACTGGTCGCAGGACTTCTTCGGCCACGCCGCCAACCTCACGGTCTCCGGCCAGCTCCAGGCCGAGAACTTTGCGCTCGCCTTTGGCGACGTCTACACCTTTGGCCCCACGTTCCGCGCCGAGAACTCCAACACGCGTCGCCACGCCGCCGAGTTCTGGATGGTGGAGCCCGAGATGGCCTTCTGCGACCTCGCCGGCGATATGGCGTGCGTGGAGGACATGCTCAAGTACGTGATCAACTACGTGATGGACGCGTGCCCGGACGAGATGGAGTTCTTCAACAAGTTCGTGGACAAGGGCCTGATCGAGCGCCTCACCCACGTTGCCACCTCGGACTTTGCGCACGTCACCTATACCGAGGCAATCGAGATCCTGCAGCAGGCTGCCGCCTCCGGCCACGTCTTCGAGTACCCCGTGGAGTGGGGCTGCGACCTGCAGACCGAGCACGAGCGCTACCTCACCGAGGAGCACTTCAAGCGCCCGACCTTCGTGACGGACTACCCGGCCGCCATCAAGGCCTTCTACATGCGCCTCAACGACGACGGCAAGACCGTTGCCGCCGTGGACTGCCTCGTGCCGGGCATCGGCGAGATCGTGGGCGGCTCCCAGCGCGAGGAGCGCCTCGACGTGCTCGAGCGCCGCATTGCGGAGCTCGGCATGGAGCCGGAGCAGTACAAGTACTACCTCGATCTGCGCCGCTACGGCGGCTGCGAGCACGCGGGCTTTGGCCTGGGCTTCGAGCGCATGGTGATGTACCTCACCGGCGTGGACAACATCCGTGACGTCATCCCGCACCCGCGTACCGTGGGCAACGCGGACTTCTAGCGTCATCGCCCCTCTTCTCTGAGGTTTGGGTTCAACACGTCCTGAGGTTTGGGTTCGCATTGCATGGCGAGAAGAACGTTCTTCTCGCAAAACAGCAGGTAGCAAGCTTGTTAGGTTCTTTATGTGGACGTAGTCGGCCTCAATGCGAACCCAAACCGCGATGGGGGAGAGTCGGGCTGAACCCAAACCATACGTATACTGATGGGAAGTCGCGACCTGAGGAGCCAAGATGACTCGCGAGTCCCAGAACCAGAACGAACGCCCGCGCTCGCTCTCGCGTCGAGCGTTTCTTTCTGCCGCACTCTCCGGTGCGTCGGTCTTCTTGGCCGGATGCGCGAGCCTCTCCGGGGACGATTCCTCCGCGCCTCCTGAGCTCGAGGAGCGGGCCACCGTCTACGACGAGGTCGCCCCCGAGCCCGACGAGCTCTCCCTGCTCATGGTCGGTGACGTCCTCGTGCACACGGGCGTGTGGCAGAGTGGCGTGCGCGCGGACGGCACGCGCAACTACGACCACATCTTTGCGCAGGTCGCAGATGACGTCAGCGCCGCCAGCCTCGCGATTGTGGGGCAGGAGACCGTTCTGGGCGGCGAGGCGCTGGGCTTCTCGGGCTATCCGGCCTTCAACAGTCCCCAGGAGTTTGGGGATGCGGAGGTGGCGGTAGGCTTTGACGTCTCCCTCAGTGCGAGCAACCATGCGCTCGACAAGGGCATGACCGGCATCGAGTCCGCGCTCGCGTACTGGCGCTCCTCCCATCCCGAGATGCTCGTCACGGGGATGTACGACAGCCAGGAGGCCTTTGACACCCTGCCCATCCTTGAGCGGGAGGGACACCGCATCGCTGTGCTCAACTACACCTACGGCACCAACGGCATCCCCCTGCCGCAGCCGTGGGCCGTCCGCCTCCTGGACGAGGCCCAGATCGCGGCGGACGCCGAGGCCGTGCGCGCGGCGGGCGCGGAGGCGATCATCGCCTGCCCGCACTGGGGCGTCGAGTATGCCGCCGCCCCGAGCGACGAGCAGCGACACTGGGCGCAGGTGCTCGCGGATGCGGGCGCGGACCTCATCATCGGCGGGCACCCGCACGTGGTGCAGCCCTTCGAGGTGATCCAGAGCTCCGAGGGGCGCGAGGTTCCGGTCTTTTGGTCGGTGGGCAACTTTGTCTCCACCCAGACGCGCAAGGACTCCATGGTGGGGGCGATGGCTCAGGCGTCGCTGCTCTTCGACGGCGACGACTGCCAGGTGGCCTCCTGCACCCTCACGCCGGTCATCACCCATCGAGCGGAGGGGACGGCGTTCACCACGTATCGGATCTCCGACTACACCGAGGAGCTTGCAGCGGCCAACCTTGTCCGCGGCTTTTCGGGGTGCGGGGACTTCTCGTACCAGTGGTGCGTGGACTTCTGCGCCGAGCGCCTGGGGGACGCCTTTGACGCCGCGTCCGGTCGCCTCGTCTGGGAGGCATGACAAAGGGGTACCATCGAGGGAAACGCCGTCTGAGGAGAGTCGCATGGGGCTTCACTGTGCGGATTGCGCCTACGCCAGCTTCACCTATCACAAGGAGTCGGGCCTGTACCAGGGTTCGTGCAGCCGGGGCTACACGCTCACCAACCCGCACGTGAGCACGAGCCCGGAGAATCACTTCGCCGAGCGGCCCGAGGGCCTGGTTCCCACCGTCGACCCCTTTGGCGCGGAGTACCTGCGCACCTCCAACGTCTGCGAGCGCTTCCTGCTGCCGCGTGACGCGCACGGGGCGCCGCATCACCCCCATCACGGGCTGTTCGGCTCGCGGGACCGCTAATTTCGGGCCATCTGCCGAATCCGGCCGTCGCCCCTCGCGACTCCAGGCTTCTTTCAGATACGCTACCGAGGACCCGAATCCCGAAAAGGGGGTAGCAGCTTATGAACCTGAAGAAGACGCTGGGCACGACGATCGGCACCCTCTCCCTCTGCCTCGTCCTTGCGGCGTGCGGAGGCTCGTCGGCCCCGAGCGAGACCGACCTGTCCGAGCTCCGCGATGAGTTTGTGGGCACGTGGGAGCTCGTCTCCATGAAGTCTGACGCCACGACGCTGAGCGAGGACGAGGTCGATTCCATGGCGGACGCGGGCATGCTCGTGACGCTCGACCTCGACGAGGACGGGAACCTGATCTACAACGAGGTCGGCAACCAGCAGGATGGCTCCTGGTCCGTCACGGACGAGGCGACGCTCTCCTTCGAGCTCGGCGGCTCCAAGATCGACGTCCCGTACGATGACGACCTGCTCACGCTCGAGGCCTCCGGGACGACGATGGTCTTCGAGAAGGCCTCCGACGAGCCAAATATGGACCGCGAGCCCTCGGACAACGTTGGTGAGGTTGCCGAGGAGGTGGTCGATGATCCGGTTGACCTCGATGACCTTGACGATGGCGACTCCGACGTCGATGTCGACGACTTCTCCTACCTGTTCTCCGATGACATGATCTTCATGGAGCGGATGCTCACCGTCGCCGCAACGCAGACGGCCCCGCTCGACATCACCGTTGCCGATGACGACGTCGCCCTCGTCAAGATAACGGGAATCGCCGAGGACCCAGACACCGACACCGGCTACCTCGTTCACGTTGAGAACCGCACGGACACCGACTTTGTGCTGGTCAACGTTGCGACCACGCTCGACGGTGTGGACGTCTACGACTACGCGACGCTCCTCTGCACCGTGCGTGCCGGCGAGTCCACCGACGGGTTCTTCTACTTCGACCACGAGGTGGCGGTCGTCAGCGAGAGCTCCTCAGCCGAGGTCATGTTCGCCGCCCTGGACATCAACCAGAACCCGATGGGAATCTACAGCACCACGATTTAGGGGCCCGCTTGGGGCGTCACCACGGACGCCGCACGATGGTCTGGCGCGTCACTCTCCGGCGACGCGGGCTATGTGCATGGCGAGGTACCCCACTTCGAGCGTACTGACCGGCTTGCCGAGCAGACGTGTCATCTCCGAGCAAACCGCCTCGGCGGTCTGGTAGCTGCGAGGCGCCTCGGAGCGGATCATCGCGTTCACGTCTATCGAGAGCCGCTCGTCGTGAATGATGCGCGTGACCATGTATTTGACGTGCGTCATGAGGCGGTTGTAGTCCATTGACGAGACGTCGATCTCCGCTCCCGTGAGCCGCTCGACGGCGTCGATGCACGCGCGCGTGAGCTGTGCGACCTGCATGGCTTGCTCTACGTGGCCCGAGTCGAGCGCAGAGTGGACGTGCAGGGCGATGAGGCCCGTCTCGTCGTCACCGAGCACGATGCCCAGTCGCCGCTCGAGTTCACTGACCCCGCGATGTGCCACCTCGAATTCGCGGGGAAAGAGAGCGCGAATGTCCTCGGTCAGGGGGTTGCTCACGGCGCCGCCCCCGCGGACGCGCGCCACGGCAAAGGCCAGGTGATCGGCGAGGGGCAGCAGCATGTTGGGGTCTATGTGGCCCAGGGACAGGCGGGCGTCCATGTAGATGTCCTCGGCGATGTCAAGTATCGCCGGATCGATGCGCTCGATGAGCTCGCGTGGCGTCCCCCGTCCCCCGACCTGCTGTGACAGCAGATAGAGCTGCAGGTCATCTGGGTTGCCCAAACTCTGGACCCGCTCGCCGGGCTTGCGCCCGAAGCCGACCCCCTTGCCCACGACCAGGTACTCGCGCGCCTCGTCCGTGTCAAAGGCGAGAAGGGCGTTGTGATTGAGGGGCCTGGTGATTCGGTACATGGGCGACCCTCCTGCGCGGGGACGGCGTGTTTCGTGGGCCCCTCCCGCTCGCAGCGCCCGAACGGGAGGGACCGAGGTTCTTCTCGCCTAGGACTCGTAGACGTCCACGGCCAGCAGGTCGTCTCCCTGGTCCACCCGGCCAAAGGCCAGCTGGCGCACCTTGTGCTGCTCGTCGACGCTGGTGACGAGAACGGGCGTGGAGATGCTCGGCGCACTGGCGCGGATGAGGTCGAGATCGAACGTCAACAGTTTATCACCGCGCTTCACCATGTCCCCGGCAGCCACGTGAGCGGTGAATCCCTCGCCGCCGAGCTTGACCGTGTCAATGCCAACGTGGCAGAGGAGCTCGGTGCCGTCCTCGAGAGCGAGGCCGACGGCGTGCTTGGTCTCAAAGACGAAGGACACCGTGGCGTCGCAGGGGGAGACCAGCTCTCCGGTGGCGGGGACGATGCAGGCCCCGTCGCCCATCATCTTTCCTGCAAAGACCTCGTCCGGGCACGCGGTGATGGAGAGCGCCTCGCCGGCGAGCGGGCTGCCGAGCACGATGGTGCGAGCGGGCTCGCGATCGATCGACTCCTCGGAGACGCTGGCGGCTACCGTATCCGCGGTGGTCTCTTCCGCCTGTGTGGGCAGAGCGGCAAGATATGCCTCGAGATCGGTCTTGATGACGTTGACCTGCGGTCCGTAGACCACCTGCACGCCCTCTCCGCGCTTGATGACGCCCGCGGCGCCGGTTGCCTTGAGCAGCGCATCGTCGACCTTCGAGCCGTCGTGGACGGTCACGCGCAGACGCGTGGCGCAGCAGTCCACGTCCCGGATGTTGGCGGCGCCTCCAAGACCCGCGGTAATTTGCTCGGAGCGCTCGTCGGTGTCGCCGCCAGCCGCCGCACCGCCCTTCTCGCCCTCCTTGCGGGCGTTGTAGTCCGCCTTGGTGTAGAGCTTGGTCTCCGCCTCGCCCTCCTCGCGGCCGGGGGTCTTGAGGTCGAGCTTCTTGATGAGGACCGTGAAGATCACGTAGTAGGCGGCAAAGAACGCGATGCCGAGCGGGATGATGAGCAGCCAGCTCGTCTTGTCGTTGCCCTGCAGGATGCCAAACATGAACAGGTCAAGGAAGCCGCCCGAGAACGTAAGGCCGACGGTGATGTTGA
This sequence comes from uncultured Atopobiaceae bacterium, assembly GCA_963928085.1. Classification (GTDB taxonomy): domain Bacteria; phylum Actinomycetota; class Coriobacteriia; order Coriobacteriales; family Atopobiaceae; genus Thermophilibacter. The sequence goes on along the minus strand of CAWVDR010000002.1, from coordinate 219,508 downwards.
GCAGGTAGCAGAGCATGTAGGCGAGGCCCGCAAAGACGGCGGAGATGCCAAAGAGCAGCGGTGCGACAAAGAGGAACGAGAACTCGAGGGGCTCGGTGATGCCGGTGAGCATCGAGGTGAGGGCAGCGGAGAGGAGCAGACCGCCCGCAGCCTTCCTGCGGTCGTCCTTAGCGCACAGGTACATGGCGAGAGCAGCTCCGGGGAAGGCAAAGATGTAGAGGACGAACTCGCCGGTGAAGCACCAGGTGCCCGCAGTCGAGAAGTGCGTGACGGTGGGGTCGGCGAGCTGCGCGAAGAAGATGTTCTGGGCGCCGTAGACCATCTGGCCGGCTACCTCCATGGAACCGCCGACGGCGGTCTGCCAGAACGGCAGATAGAAGACATGGTGCAGGCCAAACGGGATGAGCAGGCGCTTGATCATGCCAAAGAGGAAAACGCCCACCGGGCCCGCGCTGGAGACGGCGTAGCCGAGGGCGTTGATGCCCTGCTGGACGGGCTGCCACACGAAGAACATCGCGATGCCGACGAAGGCGAACACGACGGTGGAGATGATCGGCACGAAGCGCGAGCCACCAAAGAACGAGAGCGCCTGCGGCAGCTGGATCTTGTAAAACTTGTTGTGGAGCGCCGAGGTTCCCAGGCCGACGATGATGCCGCCGAAGGCGCCCATCTGGAGCGAGGTGATGCCGAGGACGCTTGCCGTGGCGCCGTCGATGAACTGGTCGACCCCGCCGGTGACGTCGATCATGGCCGAGATGGCGGAGTGCATGACGAGAAACGCCACGGCGGCGGAGAGCGCGGCGACTTCCTTCTCGGCGCGCGCCATGCCAATCGCCACGCCCACGGCGAAGATCAGCGGGAGGTTGTCGAAGATGACGCCTCCGCAGGCGGAGAGCACCGTGAAGACGTCCCAGGCGATGGTGCCCGGGCCCATGAGGCCGAGCAGGTTGTACGTTGCGAGCGTCGTCTCGTTTGTGAACGAGCTGCCGAGGCCCATGAGCAGGCCCGCTACCGGCAGCACCGCGATGGGGAGCATGAACGAGCGCCCCACGCGCTGAAGGATTCCGAAGATCTTGTCCTTCATTCGTGCCTCCTTGGCGTTGTGTCCCGTCGGGACGGTTGATGGCCTGGCTGCACAGGCCCGTGCGTCGCCGGCTTCCGGAGGTTGGGGTCGATGCGTGCCCGGGCAAGAAAAAAGCACCGACCGCCGACATAGGAACCACGGCGTCCCTGAGCGCCGTCCTGAAGCCGAAGGTTAGTGCCTGCCTACCAGTAACACGCCTCGTCTATGCGATTGCTGCCATCATTGCGTGAGAGGTCAGGTTGGGTTCAGAAATCTCCTGCGAGTGGTAGAGAATATGTCGCAAGCGGTCAGTCAAGCCGAAAAAGGCGCCGCCAGGCGAGAAACCCGACGGCGCCGTTGCGCGTGTGCGTGGGGAGCTACTAGGCAGCCTTGATCTCCGCGCCGCAGTGCGGGCAGCGGGTGGCGCCCTCCTTGATCTCCTCGAGGCAGTACGGGCAGGTCGGGGCGGCGGCCTCCCCGGCAGCCTCCTCCTCGGCGTCCTTCTTGGCCAGGGCGTCCATGCGCTCGCGCATGGTGTTGAGGCCCTTGACGAGGCAGAAGACGACGAAGGCGATAATCAGGAAGTTGATGACGGCGGAGATGAACGCGCCGAGGTCGATGAACTGGTCGGTGCCGGGGACAGCCCAGCGCAGGCCGTTGATGACCTCCTCGGCGCCGTCGGAGGCGCCGCCGGTGATGGTGCTCGTGGAGGTGGTCACGAGCGTGATCAGCGGGTTGATGAGGTTCTCGACGAGCGAGTTGACGATGGCGGTGAACGCGCCGCCGACGATGATACCGACGGCCATGTCCATCACGTTGCCGCGGGCGATGAACTCCTTGAACTCATCGACGATCTTCATGGGAGAGCCTTTCTGTCCTGGATGCAAAACTGCATCAGAATACCAGCCCACGCACTGCTCTGTGCCGAGTATTCAACCTATGGATGAACCCCATCCCAGCTCGTCCGTGTCAAGAAGTACGGTGAAGGGCCCGTGGTTCACCAGACTCACGCGCATGTGCGCGCCAAAGACGCCGCGCCCCACGCGCCCGGCGCCCAGCTCCTCCTCCGCGAGCTCGCAGAACCGCTCGTAGAGCCGCTCGGCAAGCTCGGGTCGCGCCGCCCCGGTGAACGACGGTCGGTTGCCCCGGCGCGCGTCCGCGTAGAGCGTGAACTGGCTCACCACGAGCAGCTCGCCCCCTGTGTCCAGGAGCGAGAGGTTGGTCTTGCCGGCCTCGTCCTCGCAGATGCGTAAGCTTGCCACCTTGCGCCACAGACGCTCGGTCAGCGCCTCGTCGTCGGTCGGTGCGACGCCCAGCAGCACGAGGTACCCCTCGCCGCAGCTGCCGACCACGGACCCGTCGACCTCGACCTGGGCCCGCTCGACCCGTTGGATCAGCGCGCGCACGCCTAGGCCCCCAGCCTATAGATCGCGGAGAACTTCTCCGTGAGGTAGTCGGTGTAGTAGACGGGCGAGAAGGGCTCTCCGCAGGCGCTCTCGATGAGCTCGCCGGAGTCCTTGGCGCGTCCCCAGCGCCAGATTTTCTCGCCCAGCCAGGCGCGGATCGGGGCGAGCTCGCCCGCCGCGCAGGCGCCGTCGAAGTCCACGCCGTCGGCGACCATGGCGCACTTGAGCTGCGCTCCGTACGCCGAGCCGAGCGCGTAGGTGGGGAAGTAGCCAAAGTCGCCGCCCGCCCAGTGGGTGTCCTGCAGCGCCCCGTGCGTGTGGTCGGGGACCTCGACGCCCAGGTACGCGCGGTACTTCTCGGCCCAGAGGCGCGGGACGTCGGCCGCATGGGCCTCGCCGGAGAAGAGCGCGCGCTCGATCTCGTAGCGCACGAGGATGTGCAGGGGGTAGGTGAGCTCGTCCGCCTCGGTGCGAACGAGCCCGGGCTCGGCGCAGTTCTCGGCCAGGTAGAGCTGGCGCGGCGTCACGCGCGAGAGACGCCCGGGGAAGCGCCTTGCCAGCGCGTCCAGCAGCACCGGGGCGAAGGCCTCCGAGCGCCCGACGAGGTTCTCGAAGAAGCGCGACTGCGCCTCGTGCATGCCCATCGACGTGCCGCCCCTGAGCGAGGTGAAGCGGTAGGCGGGATCCACGCCCTGCTCGTAGAGGGCATGGCCGCCCTCGTGCAGCATGGAGAACACGTTGGAGAGCACGTCGTCCTCGTAGGCGTGGCTCGCGATGAGGACAAAGCCCGTGGATGGGCCGCCCGTGAACGGGTGCTCGGTGCGCCCCAGCCAGAGGGCCTTCTCGTCCACGCCCTCCAGGGCCACGAGGTCGCGTGCCAGCTCCCACTGGCGCCCCTCGTCAAAGTGGCCCTGTACGCAGGTGCGGCCGGGCTTGGCTCGGCTGGCCATGCAGTCGGCGAGCAGCGGGACCACGCAGTCCTTCACCTGCGAGAAGAACCGGTCATAGAAGGCGGTGTCGCAGCCGGGCTCGTACTCGTCGAGCCAGACGTCGTAGGGGTCGCGCTCCGCGTCCTTGGCGGCCGCCATGCGCAGGCGCGCCTCCACGATGCGGTCGAGGTAGGGGGCAAAGGCGTCCCAGTCGTCGACGGACTTGGCGCGGCGCCAGACGTCCTCGGCCTCGCAGGTGAGCCGGCTGAAGGCGGCCTGCTCGTCCGCCGGGATGCGGACGAGGGCGTCGCGGTCGCGCGTGAGCACGCGGAACTGGGCGCGCTGCGTCTCGCTCAGCAGCTCTGGGGTGGCCGCCAGGCGCTCGAGCGCGTCGCCCACGGCCGGGTCGCAGAGCGCCTCCACGCGGGCGCGCTCCAGCTCGGCGAGGGCCTCGGCGCGCTCGGCGGTCGCCTTCGGCGGGTCGATCACCGGCCCCAGCGAGCCGATCTCGTCGAGCGCGTAGCGAAGCGAGAAGAGCGTGCGCTCGACCGCGTCGATCGTGGCGATGTCGGCCCTCGGGTTGGAGAGCGCGGCGTTGACCTCGGCCATGGGTCCCCCTTTGCACGGTTGCCTCCCATCAGTGTAGACCGGTTGCGAATTCGGCGGGGCCCTTCGCCCCAAACCACGTTGCCGTTGCCGCGCGCGCCCGTATCATCGGATGTCAGAATGTGTCGCGCTGTGCGCGCTTCGGACCCGAGGGAGGTCTCCATGGACAGGGTACTTGGCATTGACATCGGTGGCACCAGCATCAAGGTCGGTCTCTTCACGCCCGAGGGCGAGCTGCTGGAGGAGCGCAAGATCCCCACGCCGGCGCTGACCACCGACGACGCATACGCGGTCGTGACCTCGGGCATCACACGTATTCTCGCCGCGCACGACAGCGCCCCGGCGGACGTCATCGCCTGCGGCCTGGACATCCCTGGGCCCGTGGCCGAGGACGGCACCGTGGGCTTCCTCCCCAACATCGAGCTTGATCCCGAGGGCCTCGTCGGCGCCATCACCGCGACCTTCCCGCGCGCCACGGTCGCCTTCGTCAACGACGCCAACGCCGCCGCCCTCGGCGAGATGTGGGCTGGCTCGGCGCGCGGCGTCCAGAGCTTCGTCCTCATCGCCCTGGGTACGGGCGTGGGCGCCGGCGTGGTCGTGGGCGGCCGCCTCATCGCGGGCGCCTTTGGCGCGGGCGGCGAGATCGGCCACATCACCGTCGAGCGCGACGAGCCGCTCACCTGCGGCTGCGGTCGCCACGGCTGCCTCGAGCAGTACGCCTCCGCCAAGGGCGTTGTGCGCCTCTATCTCGAGGAGTGCGAGCGCCGCGGCGTGAAGCCCGTCGACGTGGAGCACGCCACCGACACCCTCTCCGTCTTCCAGGCGCTCTCCTCCGGTGACGAGTGCGCGGCCATCGCCATCGACAAGATGTGCGACTACCTTGCCCTCGCCATGTCGCAGATCTCCTGCATCGTGGACCCGGGCATGTACCTGATCGGCGGCGGCGTGGCAGGCGGCTTCTCCACCTTCGCTCCCAAGCTGCGCGAACGCTTCCAGGAGCTTGCGCTCTCGCCGTGCCGCGACGTCAAGATCGAGGCCGCCGGCCTCGGCAACCAGGCGGCCATGTACGGCTGCGCGTACGAGGCGCTGCGCCTTCGCGCCGAGCAGCAGTAGCGGCCGCGCGTCCTTCTCGGCTGCCCGCAAAACCTAGGTTTTGGGTTTCCGGCCCTCCCGTGTACGCGGGAGGGCGGCGGATTCAAGATTGGATTGCACCACCCCGGGAGAGGGGCGGTCGTGTACAGTCGTGAGTTCAGGGAGGGCGCCGTCGCGCTCGTCGCGTCCGGCCGCAGCGCGGGCTCGGTCGCGCGCGAGCTCGGGTGCGGCAGGGCGTCCGTCGAGGGCTGGTGCAGGCTGGCGGGCCTCCGCCTGCGCCGCGGCCGGGACGGGGGCCCGGTGAGGAGGCCGGTCGTGGTCGAGGCCGCACCGCTGCCGCCGAGGCCCTCGCCCCGGGCGAGGCTCGACGACGAGCGCAGGGCGCTGATCGCCGACAGGAGGCGCGCCGGGCTCGGCGTGAGGGAGATAGCCCGCGAGCTGGGCGTCTCCCACTCCACGGTGTCGCGCGAGCTCAGGCGAAACGCCATGCCCGACGGGCGCTACGACGCGGGCCGCGCCGGCAGGCGGGCGCGCGAGAGGGCGGCGAGGCCGCGGGCGGGGAAGCTCGAGCGCGACCCGCGCCTCAGGGCCGAGGTCGTGCGCAGGCTCTCGCTGCTGTGGTCGCCGGCGCAGGTCTCGGCGAGCCTCGCGGCCGACTTCCCCGGGGAGGAGGGGATGCGGGTGAGCCACGAGACCATATACCGCGCGCTCTACGTCCAGGGGCGCGGGTCGCTCCGGGAGGAGCTCGCCGTCGAGCTGGTGCTGAGGAGCGGGCGGCGCTCGAGGAGGGCGCGCCGGCTGCCCTCCGAGCCGCGCGGGCGCAGGACGTGGGTCGAGGGCGCCGGGCTGGCCCTCAGGCCGCCCGAGGCAGACGACCGCTCGGTGCCCGGCCACTGGGAGGGCGACCTCGTCGTCGGCACCGACGGGGCGACCTGCCTGGTCACGCTCGTGGAGCGCTCGTCGAGGTTCCTGCTGGCCTCCAGGCTCCCCGAGCACTCGGCCGAGACCGTGGCCGGGCGGCTCGCCGACATGGTCTCGTCGCTGCCGGCGGCGCTCAGGCGCACGCTCACGTGGGACCAGGGCGTCGAGATGGCGCGCTGGAGGGACTTCGCCGACGCGACGGGCTTCGAGGTCTACTTCTGCGACCCGAGGAGCCCCTGGCAGCGGGGCACCAACGAGAACACCAACGGGCTGCTCAGGCAGTTCTTCCCCAAGGGGACCGACTTCTCGCGGGTGTCGGACGGGGAGGTCGCGAGGGCGCAGGACCTGCTCAACGGCAGGCCGCGCAAGACGCTGGGCTGGAGGACGCCGGCGGAGGAGCTGGCGCGCATGTTAACGGAGGATGGTGCAACCACCGAGTGAATCCGCCGGCCTATCCTGTGACGCTTTCTTTGGTTGTGGGCAACAAGTTTTATGTGCTGCCAGCCTTTCGCGGGTTTTGCATCAATCGTTTTGCCCACAAGCGAGAAGAACGTGGTGTTTTCCGCAAATCCCGGCACTTGTCATCAAAGTTGTTGCCCACAACCGTGGGGACGGCACGGCAGCGCCGCAACGGCCCGTAGCCCCGCGCCCTTCTCGCCCCTCTGCAAACTGTCGGTTATGGGCGCTCGCGGGTCTTTCAACGGGTCTGCGAGCGCCCTATTCCGACAGTCTGCGCACGCGACGTACTGGGCGGTCTGTTTCGTTTTGCACTGGTCTCCGAAAAGAGAAACCACCGGCGGCAGCGATTGCCCGGCAAATGGTATCGTTCACAGAAACCGGGACTTTCTTTCGCTTTCTTTCGCTTTTCTCCGTTCTATTGCGGCATAATAGGCATATATGGTGTTCGCGTGAAGAATGTGCGTATATCGCGTGGACGCTTCAGGGGAAATGCGACGCCAGAGGGCGTCGGGGAGAGGGAGAAAGGAGCGAGAATGGCAGACGAGAAGACCACCTATGACCTTCTGGCCGTGACGGGTTGCCCGACGGGCATCGCTCACACGTACATGGCCAAGGAGGCCCTGGAGAAGGCCGCCGCTGCCAAGGGCCTCACCATCAAGGTGGAGACCCAGGGCCAGGTCGGCGCGGAGAACGAGGTGACGCCCGCAGAGATCAAGGCCTGCAAGGCCGTCATCATCGCCGCCGACAAGGACGTCCAGCCGGAGCGCTTTGAGGGCAAGCCCCTCATCAGCGTCGGCGTGACCGCCGCCATTAAGGACCCGGAGGGCCTGATCGACAAGGCGCTCGCCGCCAAGGCCGAGGGCGAGCTCTCCGCCGAGGTCGCCAACGCGTCGGCCGACGAGGTCGTCGAGAAGGAGTCCATCGGCCACCAGATCTACCGCCACCTCATGAACGGCGTCAGCCACATGCTGGTCTTCGTCGTCGCCGGCGGCGTGCTCACGGCCCTGTCGTTCCTCTGGGGCATCACGTCCTACGACTCCACGGCCTCCGACTACAACTCCTTCGCCGCGATGCTCAAGATCATCGGCGGCATCGCCATGAACCTCATGGTGCCGGTCCTCGCGGCCTACATCGCCGAGTCCATCGGCAAGCGCCCGGCGCTGGTCCCCGGCTTCGTCGCCGGCATGATCTCCATCCAGGGCCTGCCCGTCAACGCTGAGACCGGCCTCATCGACGCCGGCGGCGCGGGCGTGGGCTTTGGATTTCTCGGCGGCATCATCGGCGGCTTCCTCGCCGGCTACGTGATCGTCGCGCTGGAGAAGGTCTTCAGCGGGCTGCCCCAGAGCCTGAACGGCCTCAAGGCCATGTTCCTCTACCCGCTCTGCTCCACCTTCATTGTCGGCCTCATTATGCTGGGCATTTCCGGCCCCATGGCCGCGATCAACCAGGCCATGATGGACTTCCTGCAGGGCCTCTACAACGCAGGACCGGTGCCCCTGGGCCTGGCCATTGGCTGCATGTGCGCGTTTGACATGGGTGGCCCCGTCAACAAGGCCGCCTACACCACCGGCACCCTGCTGCTCACCGCCGCCATCGAGGCCGGCGTCGGCACCGCCGAGTACAACTTCGGCACCAACTTCATGGCTGCCGTCTCCGCTGCGTGCATCGTCCCGCCGCTGATCACCACCTTCGCGGTTATCGTCGGCAAGAAGTACTTCTCGCAGGAGGACCACGACGCCGGCATCGTCAACTTCATCCTGGGCTGCACCCACATCACCGAGGGCGCCATCCCGTTCATGACCAAGAACATCTGGCCCGTCATGCCGATCATGATGCTCGGCTCCGCCATCGCGGCCATCCTGACGATTTTCCTGGGCGTCCACGACCCCGCCCCGCACGGCGGCTTCCTCGTGCTGCCCGTCGTCGACGGCGGTCTGCAGTGGGTGATCGCGATCCTCATCGGCGCGGTCATCGGCGGCATCCTCTTCGTCCTCTTCAAGAAGTACGATTACGACAAGAACGGCGGCAAGGTCGCCGAGTAGCTCGGACGAGCGCTTGTCCCGGGGGCCCGGTTCTGCCGGGCCCCTTTTGTCCCCATGAGAAGAGCCGAGAGGAGCAGCCGTGATCTACACGCTCACCACCAACCCCGCCGTCGACATGAACGTCAACGCGGACACCCTCACCACCAAGAAGGTCAACCGCACGCGCGACGCCGTCTACACCCCCAACGGGAAGGGCCTGAACGTCTCCTTCACGCTGAAGCACTACGGGGTGGACTCGGTGATCCTGGGCTTCTTCGGCGGCTTCTCCGGAAACTACATCGTGACCGAGGCCGAGAAGCGCTGCCCGGTGCGACCCGTCCAGATCGACGGCATCACCCGCGTCAACATCTTCGTGACCACGCCGGAGGGGGAGTACAAGTTCCCCAACGCCGGCGCGCCCGTGAGCCGCGAGAAGCAGCTCGAGATGCTGGAGCTCCTGCGCGGCCTCGACGACCTGGAGGTCCTCGTGGTCTCCGGCAGCCTCTCGCCCGAGATGGACGCCTCCTACTACGACGAGCTGATCGACGTGTGCCAGGAGAAGGGCGCCGAGTTCGTGCTCGACATCTCGCACCCGCACCTCGCCGAGCTCGTGGAGCGCCACCCGCTGCTGATCAAGCCCAACGACGAGGAGGTCGCGGAGATTTTTGGCGTGGACGTGAGCGACGAGGGCGACATCCTCTCTGCGCTCGCGCACATCCACGAGCGCGGCGCCAAGAACGTGCTGCTCACGCTCGGCGGCGAGGGTGCGTACTTCTCCAACGGCGAGCATGTCTGGCGTGCGAGCGCGGCAAAGGTCGAGGTGCTCTCCACCGCCTGCGCCGGTGACGCCACGCTGGCGAGCTTCCTCTCCGCGTGGCTCGATGCCCGCGACGAGGTCGAGCCTGCCCTGGTGCGCGCGATGGCCACGGGCGGCAACGTCGCCATGTGCGCTGGTCTTGGCGACTTTGCCCTCGTGGACGAGATTGCGCGCTCCATCGAGGTGACGCAGCTCTCGTAGCCTTAGGTGTCGAGCCCAGAGTGCACGGTCCTTCTCGCCCCCGTTTTCTTGCCAGGAAAACGGGGGTTTGCATTTTGAGGCCCCGCGCGCTCCTGGGAAGGCTGCCCCCGTGGGGCTCCCTTTGGTTTTGGGCAACAAGTTTTATGTGCTGCCGGCCTTTTGAAGGTTTTGCATCAATCGTTTTTCCCACAAGCGAGAAGAACGTGGCGTTTTCTACAAATCCCGGCGCTTAGCATCAAACTTGTTGCCCAAAACCTCTGTCGGCGCTGGGTCGCACGTCCGCCGTCCGCCGACCAATTCTTTCGCTTTGCGAGAAAAGAAGGGAATCGAAAGCCCTTCTCCGTGACGAACGACGTACGCTTCTGCGGGAAGGGGGCTCTTTCATGGCGAACAAGGGTCAGGGGCGCATGCTCGCCGTCGAGCGGCGCCAGCGCATCATCGAGATGCTCGAGAACGGCTCGTCGGTGCTCATCGCCGACATCTGCCGCGAGTGCGGGGTGTCTGCCGTCACGGCTCGCGCCGACTTGGACTACCTGGAGGGAGAGGGCCGTCTCAAGCGCACGCACGGCGGGGCGGTTCCCATCTCGGAGTACGTCATTCCGCGCGTCTCAGAGCGCGTGCGCAAGAACGCCCGCGCCAAGCAGGCGATTGCGCGCCGCGCCGCCGAGCGGGTGAGCGACGGCGAGATGATCCTCGTGGGCAGCGGCTCCACGACGCTGGAGTTTGTCAAGGCGCTGCGCGGAAAGCATGACGTGACCATCGTCACCAACTCGTGCCACATCATCGAGCATGCCGAGCAGTACCTCCCTGACGTCACGATCATGTCGACGGGCGGCATCCTCGCCCGGAAGTATCGTCACTACTACGGGCCGCTCGTTGGGGCGAGCCTTACGGACATCTATCTGGACCAGGTATTTCTCGGGGCAGATGGCTTTGAGCCGAGCTTTGGGTTCCTCGCCGAGTACGAGCAGACGGCCTATGCGAAGGTTGAGTTCCTCAAGCACGCGCGCAACCGAATCATTCTCATGGACTCGAGCAAGGTGGGGTCGGGCCGCTCGTTTTTGCGCTTTGCCAAGCCGGACGACGTGGACGTGGTGATCATGGAGAAGGACCCGGGCAAGATGGTCTGGGAGGCCTGCAACCAGGGCGATCACGAAGTCCAGGTCATCGAGACCCTGTCCGAGGAGTAGCCACAAAAAGGGCGGCGCACCCAATGGCGCGCCGCCCGTCTGAGCTCTGGGGGAGTCGGCTTACGCGCGGCCCACGGAGCCGAGGTTGTTCATGCGAACCTTGACGAGCTCGGTGATCTCGGCCATGCCCGGCTTGGCCGGCTTCTTGGGATCGAAGGCGTCGGGGTTCTCGGCCATGTAGCCCATGAAGCCGCGCATGTAGGCCTGACGCAGCTCGGTGGCGTAGTTGACCTTGCAGATGCCGTTCTTGACGGCCTCGGCGACCTGCTCGTCGGGCACGCCGGAGGTGCCGTGGAGCACGAGCGGCACGTCGACGGCGGCGCGGATGGCCTTCACGACCTCCTGCTCGATGTGCGGGGTCTCGGTGTAGACGCCGTGCGCGGTGCCCACGCCGATGGCGAGCGACGTGCAGCCGGTGCGCTCGACGAACTCGCGGGCCTCGTCCGGGTCGGTGTAGGGGTTCTCGCCCTCGACGGCCGGGCCGTCGTCCTCCTTGCCGCCGACCTTGCCGAGCTCGGCCTCGACGGGCACGCCCATGGCGCGGCCGGCGTCGGCGACGAGCTTGGTGAGGGCGATGTTGTCCTCGAAGGTCTCGTGGGAGCCATCGATCATGACGGAGGTGTAGCCGGTGCGCAGGGCCTGCATGCAGCGGTCGTAGCCGTCGCCGTGATCGAGGTGGAGGGCCACCGGCACGCTGGCGCGCTCGGCCGCAGCCTTGACCATGCCGTAGAAGTAGTCCAGGCCGGCGAACTTCACGGTGCCGGGCGTGGTCTGCATGATCACCGGGGACTTGGTCTCCTCGGCGGCGGCGAGCACGGCCATGACGAACTCGAGGCTCTCGATGTTGAAGGCGCCAACCGCGTAGTGGTTGGCCTGGGCGTCGAGAAGCATCTCCTTGGTGGTGACGAGCATCTAAAGCTCCCTTCCTCAGAACCGACTGATGCCGTCATTGTACGTTTGCGCGCAGGTGGACGGCGGCGTCAGGTGCCGCGGGCGGTCCTGCGCGCGCGGCGGAAGGGAAAGCAAACGAAGGGCCGCGACGGCGACGTCGCAGCGCCCTCGCCTTCCCTAGAAATCGGTTTGGGTTCATCGTTTGAGCTTGAGTGGGATTCTGCTGTGAAGGACGTCGCTTTTACCTCAGGTTATGCAAATCGCAACTGAATCGTACCGTGAGGAGTGAACCCAAACCGATTATCGGTTTGGGTTCGTTTTTCCGGACGCACTGAGGTGGGCGGAAATAGTCACGTCGATTACCTCGCCTTTTGCGGAGGGTCAGCGTGCCGTCCGGAAAACGGTGAACCCAAACCGTGAGAGGGGATGCACGGCGTCCGGTGGAGTTGTCAAAAGAAAAGCAAAAACAATGTGATAGATTGCCTTTAAAGAAAGTAAAGGAAACACATTTCATACACAATTGCCGAGAAGAACGGGCACCCCATGCCAGACATGTCCTCCGAGGAACGCCGCACGGCGATTCTCTCCATGCTCGACCGTGCCACGTCCGTGCAGGTCACCCAGCTTGCCGAGGCGTTTGGTGTCAGCCGCGTGACGGCGCGCGCCGACCTTGACGCCCTGGCGCGCGATGGGAAGCTGCGGCGTACGCACGGCGGCGCGGTCTCGCTCTCCAAGACGCTCACCGTCTCTGTGCAGGAGCGCCGCATCAACGTGAACGTGGAGGCAAAGCGCTCCATCGCGCGGCTCGCGGCGCCGCTGGTGGAGGACGGGGACGCCGTGCTCGTGGACTCGGGCACCACCGCGCTCGAGTTCGTGCGCGCGATCTCCGGGCGCTCGGGCGTCACCGTCGTGACCGACGACCTCACGATCGCCGACTACGTGGACCGCTCCGCGCCCTCGCTCGACGTCATCATGCTCGGGGGCAGCCTGCGCAAGGGCCATCGCTACACGGCGGGACCGCTTGCGCTGCGGGCCCTCGAGGTGCTCCACCCCGACAAGGCGTTCGTCTCGCCGACCTCCTACGTGCCCGGCCGCGGCCTCATGACCAACAACCAGGACATGGCGGAGCTCAAGCGCGCGTTTCTCGCCTGTGCCGAGCGAACCTACGTGTTGCTCGACTCTTCCAAGGTAGGCGCGCCGGGGCTTCTCTGGTTTGGCACGCTCGCCGACGTGGAGGCGCTCATTACCGACGCAGATCCCGGCGAGGCGGTTTGCGCGGACGGCGAGGAACTGGGCTGCCGCATCATATACTGATGTCCACAACTAAGGGGGACAAACCATGGCGGTAAAGCTCATTCTCACGGACATCGACGGGACCATCCTGCCGTACGGCAGCGAAGTCGTCTCTGAGAGGACCATCGCGGCATTCCACGCTGCGCTGGATGCCGGAATCGTGGTGGGGCCGGCGTCGGGCCGCTTCCACTCATGGATCCCGGCGTTCTTCGGTGGGGACGAGGCGTGCTGCGCGACGGCGGTGGCAGCCAACGGGCTGCAGGTCTATCACGGGGGCGAGCTGGTGCTCGAGCGCGGCATCTCGCCCGAGGCGCTGCGCCATGCCGCGGCCGTGCTCCGCGAGGTCCCCGGTACGGGGCTCATCGTCTTCAAGGACGGCGTGCCGCGCCTCGTCCAGGGTTCGCGCGACGACCTCGCCGTCGCGTTCCCGCGCTACGCGCGCGAGAGTCGCGATGCCGACGGCGTGCCCGACGAGCCTGCCCCCAAGGCGAACATCTTCGTGAAGGGCTCGCTGGATGACACCCGCCGGCTCGTCGCTCGCCTCAACGAGGAGGTCGACGGCCTCGACTTTGACGTGCCGCAGGCCATGTTCTGCAACGTGATGCCGAGCGGCTGGAACAAGGGCGCCGCGTTCGCATGGCTCTGCGACTATCTTGGGGTCGCCCGGGACGAGGCGGTCGTCTTCGGGGATGCCGGCAACGACGTGGCCCTCTTCGAGCACGCCGACCATTCCGTGGCGGTCTCCGGCGCCATGCCGGAGGCGATCGCGGCCGCCCGCTGGCACATCGGCGCCTGTGAGGACGATGCCGTCGCAGGCGCAATCGAGGCCCTCGCGGCGGGCGAGTGGCCGTTTACGGAATAGGCGAGAAGAACCGCTACGCCACGCGCTCCACGCTGGTCTGGGAGCGCAGCTCGTTGGCGACCTCCATGTCGAAGTGACCGGTGCTCGCAGAGAGGCAGTTGGCGCTCGCGCAGCTCATCGCGTAGGCAAGCTGGTCCTCGACGCTCATGCCGCGCGCGATCGCCACGGCGAAGGCGCCCACCATCGTGTCGCCAGAGCCCACGGGGTTCACCACGTCGATCTTGGGCGCGCGGCCGCGGAAGACGCCCTCCTCGCAGGCCATGACGGAGCCGTCGCCGCCAAGGGAGACCACGACCTTCTCGATGCCGCACTTCTCGTGCACCTCGCGCGCGGCGGCCACGATCTCGTCGATGGACTCGGGCTTGCGACCCAGAATGGCCTGGATCTCATCCGTGTTGGGCTTGATCATCGCGGGACGAGCCTCGAGGCTGTTCACGAGCAGCGTGCCGGAGGTGTCCAGGATCGCCGGCTTGCCCGCGGCGCGCACCACCGAGACGAGCTCGCGATAGATGTTCATGCCCGCGCCCGCCGGAACGCTGCCGTTGAAGGTCACGACGTCCGCGCGCTCGGCGATCTCGGCGATCTTCTCGCGCACGCGGGCGACCTCCTCGCTGCCCACCGGACGACCGGGCTCCAGGAACTCCGTCGAACGCCCGTCGGGCTCGAGGACGTTCACGCAGCAGCGCGTCTCGCTCTCGACATGCACGAAGTCATGCTCGATGCCGTCGGCGTCGAGCAGCTCGCAGAGGAGCCGTCCGTTGTTGCCGCCCACAAAACCCGTGGCGATCACCTGCTCGCCGCACGTCGCCACGGCGCGCGCGGCGTTCAGCCCCTTTCCGCCGGCGTTGTCGATGCAGGTCTCGACGCGCATGACGGTGCCGTCGACGAGCGGGCAGGCCAGCTGGTAGGCCTTGTCGATGGAGGCATTGAGGGTGACGGTGGAGATCATGGAGGCTCCTTAGGATGGGTTCACAGATGAGCCGTCGGCTCATCTGCATCTTATCGTCCCATTGAGGCAACTACCCGCGAGAATGGGGGAGAACGTTCTCAGTTTCGATTGCTTACGTTTCTAGAATGTCCCGCAACGAGGCGAAAAAGGATGCTGCCCAACGCAAAGGTGGCGTCGGTGCGCGGGCCAACAAACCGCAGCTTAACGAAACGCTTGATCGTCAAGGTACCATCGGTTTAATACCAGTGGCTAATTAATATGAAGAGCAAAAAGATAAGAAGAACAAAGACAAACCGGGAGAAAACCATCTCCAAACGAACTAAACACGAGCAAAACACTCTGAAAAAAGCCAGTTAAATGGCTATATATACGGTGAACGGTCGAAAAAACCCGATAAACGGTCATGCCCTCACTTTTGCAGGAATCGTGAAGAGAAGGTGACGGAAATCGGGTAAAGTGGATTATCAAGCCCTATGGTAGTAACCAGTTAATTCAGGCAGGAAACGGAGGAGGGGCAATGGTCGGTTGCATTCTCACGGGCCACGGCATCTTTGCGGAGGGCGTTGGTGCCGCTCTGGAGATGGTCGGCGGACCCCAGCAGGACTTCGCCGTGGTCACCTTCCTCGAGGACGAGGCCGGCGAGTATCCCGCCAAGATCTCCGGCGCCATCGCCGAGATGGCCGAGAAGTGCGGCGAGGTCGTCGTCTTCTGCGACCTCATGGGCGGCACGCCGTTCAACCAGTCCATGATGGCCGGCGCCACTATCCCCGGTGTCCGCGTGGTCACGGGCGTCAACCTGCCGATGCTGCTCGAGTGCATGTCCATGCGCACCGACTCCACCACCGCTGAGGAGCTCTGCCAGACCGCCGTCGAGATCGGTCAGATGGGCATTGCGGCCCCCGTGCTGGAGACGTCCGCCGCGGACGAGCCCGAGGACGGTGACGGTATCTAATGCCGGAGAACTTTCTCGACAACGTCCTGGCGTCCTCTGTCGTCCTTCTCGCGTTTCTCGTCCTGATGGGGATTGTCTTCACCATCTGGTCGTACATTAAGATGCGCAAGAAGCGCCAGTACTTCGAGAAGGTGCACAAGGAGCTTGCGCCCGGCCAGGAGGTCATGTTCGGCGGCGGCATCTTTGGCACCGTCAAGGAGGTCAACGGCGACCGCGTGGCGGTCAAGGTCCGCTCCGGCGCCATGCTCGACGTCTCGCGCTACGCAATCCAGCAGATCGACTAGGCGAACAGCCTTCTTCTCAAGGAAGTCCCAAGGCGCATGCCTTGCGATTGCGTTTTCAGACTCGGCTAGAGAAAGGAAGAGAAATGGCAGAGCCCAACATTCTCCTCACCCGCATCGACAACCGCCTCATCCACGGCCAGGTTGCCACCCAGTGGAACTCCACCATCGGTGCCAACCTCATCCTCGTCGCCAACGACGAGGTGTCCACCAACACCATGCGCCAGAACCTCATGAAGATGGCCGCCCCCACCGGTGTGGCCACCAGGTTCTTCTCGCTTCAGCACACAATCGAGATCATCGGCAAGGCTTCGCCCAAGCAGAAGATCTTCATCATCTGTGAGAACCCTGAGGATGTGCTCACGCTCGTCAAGGGCGGCGTGCCCATCAAGAAGGTGAACATTGGCAACATGCACATGGCGGAGGGCAAGCGTCAGGTCGCCACTTCGGTCGCGGTGAGCGACGAGGATGTCGCTGCCTTCAAGGAGCTGCAGGAGAGGGGGGTCGAGCTGGAGATCAGGCGTGTCCCGAGCACGCCGGTCGAGGACGTCAACAAGCTTTTCTCGTAAGCGACCACAGGGTTCTTGGTGCACGGTAGCCTGCCGTGCACAAAACGCAACGTCTTACCTAAGACACACTGAAAGGAGGGACACAGATGGAGGTTTCAATCGTCCAGATTGCTCTCATCTTCATCGTCACGTTTATCGCGGCCATCGACCAGTTCGACTTGCTCGAGTCGCTGTACCAGCCGATCGTGACGGGTCCCATCGTGGGCGCCATTCTTGGCAACGTCGAGCTCGGCCTCGTCGTCGGCGGCACCTATCAGCTCATGACCATCGGCAACATGCCGATCGGTGGCGCTCAGCCGCCCAACGCGGTCATCGGTGGCATCATGGCCGCCATCTTCGCGTGCACGCTTGAGAACGTCGACGCCAACGCCGCCGTCGCTCTCGCCATCCCGTTCGCGCTCCTCGGCCAGTACGGCGTGACCCTGTTCTTCACGCTCCGTGCTCCGCTCCTCGAGTTCTTCCGTGGCTGCGCGGTCAACGCTGACACCAAGGGCATCACGAAGTGGACGGTCGTCTCCGAGGTCATCCTCGGCCTGATCTTCGCCTTCATCGTCACCCTGTTCTTCATCGGCGGCCAGACCTTCGGCCAGACCATCGTCGACGCCATCCCCGAGTGGCTCAACACCGGTCTGTCCCAGGCGGGCAACATGATGAAGTTCGTCGGCTTCGCCATCCTGCTCAAGATCATGATGAGCCGCGACATGTGGGGCTTCTTCTTCATGGGCTTCGGCCTCGCCCTCATCGCGACCAACATCGCGGCCATCTCTGGCCCCGCCCTGCTCATCCTCACCCTCATCGGCTTCGGCTTCGCCTTCTGGGACTTCCAGCAGCAGACCGAGCTGAAGGGCGCTGTCTCTGATGGAGGTGACTTCACCGATGGCATCTAAGACTGAGTTCGAGGTTCCCGCCCAGTATGAGGACCTCACCCCGGCTCCTAACGTTGACCAGAAGACGCTGAACCGCATGGCTCTGCGCTCCTACTGGCTCCAGTCTTCGTTCAACTACGAGACCATGCAGTCCGGTGGCTGGCTCTTCGCCATGATCCCCGGTCTCGAGAAGGTCCACACCAACAAGAACGACCTCGCTGCGTCGATGTACCACAACCTGGACTTCATCAACACGCACCCGTTCCTGGTGACCTTCGTCATGGGCATTGTTCTCTCCCTCGAGCAGAACAAGGTTGACACCCAGACGATCCGCGCCGTCCGCATCTCCGCTGCCTCCCCGCTCGGCGGCATCGGCGACGCCCTGTTCTGGCTGACGCTCGTGCCGATCACGGCCGGCATCACCTCGAACATGGCCATCGACGGCTCCATCGCCGCCCCGTTCATCTTCCTGGTGATCTTCAACATCGCCCAGGCTGCGTGCCGCTTCGGCCTCATGAACTGGTCCTACAAGGTCGGTACGAGCGCCATTGACGCCCTCACCGCCAACATGCAGGCCTTCACGCGTGCCGCCTCCATCCTCGGCGTGTTCGTCGTCGGCGCTCTGACCGTCACCATGGGTGCCACCCAGATCAACCTCACGATCCCCAACGGCACCACCCGTGGCCTTGCCGCCACCACCATCGTGGTCTCCAACGAGGACGCCGCCAACTTCACCGACATGGAGGGTCTCGACACCGAGACCGCTGAGGCTGGCACCATGGGCATCGCCGACCCCGACGGCAACCCGCTCACCGCTGCCGACGCTGACGGCAACGCGGTCGAGACCGGCGTCGTCGACCTCGGCAACGGCATGAGCCAGGTCACCTACGGCACCGTCACCGAGTCCCCGGTTGAGTACTCCGTTGCTTCCACCCTCGACTCCGTGATGCCCAAGCTCGTTCCGCTGGCCCTCGTGCTTCTGCTCTACTACCTGTTCGCGAAGCACAACTTCACCCCGATCAAGGGCATCATCCTGCTCTTCGTCATCGGTGTTCTGGGCTCCGGCTGCGGCCTCTGGCCGAGCATCTGGTAACGAGCCAACCGCTCATGGGGGAGGCGCGCGGGCTTTCCGCGCGCCTCCCTTCTCTCCAAACCGACGGGTATGTTTGGACTGCGCGGGGCAGATGCCCCAACGGATCGTCCGTCTCGCGCTCTGGGCATATCGGCGACGAGCGAAGGGGGGGGGCACATGGCAACCGTCACGAGAAAACAGCCGCTCTACGATCAGCTCGTCGACCTTCTCCGCGAGAAGATCGAGAACGACATGGAGCCGGGCGACCTGCTGCCCTCCGAGCGAGACCTCTCGGAGCGCTACGGCCTCTCGCGTACCACGGTTCGTCTCGCCCTCAAGGAACTCGAGACGATGGGCCTGATTACGCGCCGGCACGGCAAGGGGACCTTCGTCTCCGACTCCGCGCGCGAGGCGACCAACCTGATGGGCACCTATAGCTTCACCGAGCAGATGCGCAGCCTGGGGCGCGTGCCCAAGACCGTCATTCTCGACTTCAAGGCGCTCGAGGCGACCAAGACCGTCGCGGAGCACCTGCGTCTTCACCTGGGCGAGACCGTCTTTCGCATGCGTCGCCTGCGCCTTGCCGACGAGGTGCCCATGATGGTCGAGCAGACATATCTCCCCGCGAGCGAGTTTGCCGGCCTCACCAAGGCGATCGTGGCGAGCAAGCCCCTCTACGACATCATGGAGCAGGACTACCACGAGAAGATCAAGCTCGCGGAGGAGGAGTTCTACGCGAGCATCGCGCGTGGCTCCGACGCCACCGAGCTCGGCATCGCCGAGGGCGCGCCGGTCCTCGAGCTCGTGCGCACCACCTACAACGTCAAGAACATGGTCATCGAGTACACGCACAGCGTAGCTCGCGCCGACCAGTTCAAATACAAGGTCACTCACGTCAGAAGTTAGGCGCTAACGCCTAGGGAAGGGAGCAAGTATGTTCGAGAAGGACGTGGAGACCCTCACCTCGATGGGGGCGCAGATCACCACCGCAGAGATCAAGCAGCAGCCCGAGCTGTGGAGGGACACCCTCGAGATCTACAAGGCCAACCTCGACGCCATCACCGCGTTTCTCGCCGATGCCCGCGCCATGGGCGAGGGCCGTCTGTCCGTCGTCTTCACCGGTGCCGGCACCTCCGACTACGTGGGCGACACCGTCGCGCCGTACCTGCGCCACGCCGGCGACGTCTCCCTCTACGACTTCAAGCCCATCGCCACGACGGACATCGTCTCCGCGCCGCGCGACTTCCTGAACCCGGACGAGCCCACGCTGCTCGTCTCCTTCGCGCGCTCCGGCAACAGCCCCGAGTCCCTGGCCGCCGTCGAGATCGCCGGCAAGTTCGTGAAGAACGTCCGCTTCCTCAACATCACCTGCGCCCCCGAGGGCAAGCTCGCCGTCGAGTCCGCGGACGACCCGCGCGCGCTCACGCTGCTCATCCCGCGCGCCAACGACAAGGGCTTTGCCATGACCGGCTCCTACAGCTGCATGACGCTGCTCTCCACCCTCATCTTCGACACCGCCTCCCTCGACGAGAAGGCCGCCTGGGTCGAGCAGATCGCCAAGATGGGCGAGGAGGTCGTCTCCCGCGAGGACGAGGTTGCCGCCTTCCTGGCCGGCGACTTCAACCGCGTGACCTACCTCGGCTCCGGCTCCTTCGTGGGCCTCGCCCAGGAGAGCCAGCTCAAGATCCTCGAGCTCGCCCACGGCCTCGTGGCCACCTCCTGGGACAGCTCGATGGGCTATCGCCACGGGCCCAAGTCCTTCGTCGACGACAAGACCCTGGTCTTCGTCTTCATGAACAACGACGAGTACACCCGCCAGTACGACCTCGACATCCTGAACGAGATCGGCGGCGACAAGATCGCGCAGAAGACCATCGCCGTGCAGCAGGACTGCGGTCCGGTCTTTGAGGGCGAGTCCTTCACCTTTGCTGGCTACGACGCGCTGCCCGAGGGCTACCTCGCGCTTCCGTTCATCATGGTCGCGCAGACGGTCTCCCTGCTCAACTCCGTGCGCGTGGGCAACACGCCCGACACGCCGAGCCCCACCGGCACCGTCAACCGCGTGGTCAAGGGCGTCACCATCCACCCCTTCGAGGCATGATACGAAGGGACAGTCCCTTTGTATCATTTGGAGGTTGATATGAGCACGTTTGCCATCAAGGCCGATCGCTTTGTCCTGCCTGGCGCCACCATGCAGGGCGGCTACCTCGCCATCGCGGACGGGAAGTTCGTCGGCTGGTCCGCCGAGGCCCCTGACTGCGAGATTCACGACCTCACGGGCTGCATCGTGGGCCCGGGCCTGGTCGACACCCACATCCACGGCTTCTTCAACCACGCCACGACCGACCGTGACCCCGAGGGCATCAACGCCTCCAGCGTTGAGCTTGCGCGCCGCGGTACCACCTGCTGGCTGCCCACCACCTTCACCGAGTCGGTCGACCAGATCGCCGACTCCTGCGCCGCCATCGCCGCTGCCGACGAGGGTCGCGACGAGTCCTTCACGGGTGCGCGCATCGGCGGCATCTACCTCGAGGGCCCGTTCTTCACCGAGGCCCACGTGGGCGCCCAGAACCCCGTCTACCTGATCGACCCGAGCGTCGAGGTCTTCGATTCCTGGCAGGAGAAGGCCGGCGGCCGTATCGTCAAGAGCGCGCTCGCCGCCGAAAAGGACGGTGCGTGCGAGTACTGCGCCGCCCTCGACGAGCGCGACGTCGTGACCTGCATCGGCCACTCCGACGCCCACTACGACGAGGCCCTCGCCGCCGTGAACGCCGGTGCGAGCTGCTTCGTGCACACCTACAACGGCCAGCGCGGCCTGCATCACCGCGACCCGGGCGTCGTGGGTGCGGCGATGACGACCAACGGGACCTACGCAGAGATCATCTGCGACGGCCGCCACGTCGTCCCCGCCGCCGTCAAGGCGCTCGTCGAGGCCAAGGGCTGGGACCACACGGTCCTCATCACCGACTGCCTTGGCTGCGGCGGCATGCCCGAGGGCGACTACATGTCCGGCGGCCTGCCCGTCGTCATGAAGGGCGGCCTGTGCTACCTGCGTCTCGAGGACGGCTCGACCGGCTCGATCGCGGGCTCCGTCCTTACGCTCGCGGAGGGCGTCAAGAACATGGTCGACTGGCAGATCGTGACCGCCGAGCAGGCCATCCGCATGGCCACCGAGGTCGCGGCCCGCTCCGCGCACATCGAGGAGCGCTTTGGCTTCATCAAGCCCGGCCGCGACGCCGACCTCACGGTCTTCAACGCAGACATGACGCTCGCCGCCACCTACGTGGGCGGAACCCTCGTCAAGTAGGTCGTCCGCACCTTAGGGTTTCGTCACGTTTCGTAAAGAGCGCCTGAACGAGCTCCCCTCCCGGTATGATGGCTCCATCGACCGGGAGGGGTTCTCATGCCAAGACGCCGAGAAGGACGGCGCGGCCGCGGGCGGCGGGTGCTTCTCGCCCTGCTCGTGATCGTCGCGCTGGCGGACAGCGCCACGCTTGCCGGCGCCGCGGTCCTGCACGCGCGCAGGCTCGAGCGCGTGAGCGGCACGAACGCCGTCACGGCCCCTGAGCTCGCCGCGGAGCGACGCGAGGGCTCCTTCTCCACGACGATTGACTACGCGGCGCTCTTCTCGGCCGAGGGTCACCAGGTCTCCTCCGAGGTCGCCTGGGACGACGACTGGTTCTTCCGGGACCCAACCGCATACAACCACGACCTCGCGCACACCTGCGCCGTTCTCTCCGCCGTGGCCAACGCCGAGAGCGCCTACTACCAGCAGGGCTCCACCTCGCCGGCCTACGCCGAGCACGCCTTTGCTGACCTGGGCTTCGAGGAGGTCTCGACGACGTCCTACCGCTACCGCAGTGAGGTGCTCGACGAGGTGCTCGGCGTGCTCGACGGCACGGACGTGGTGGCCTACACGCTGGCGACCAAGCACGTGCGCTCGTCCGAGACCGGGGAGGAGAAGCTGCTCACCGTCGTGGTCGTACGCGGCTCGTACGGGTCAGAGTGGCTCTCCAACGCCAAGATCGAGGACGCCTCCGACGAGGAGGGCGATGGCGACCACCTGGGCTTCACGCTCGCCGCCGAGGAGATCGTGGCGGACCTCGAGGAGCGGGCGAGGACGGAGGAGCCCGGCGTGGAGCGGACCTACCTCTTCTGCGGGCACAGCCGCGGCGCCGCGGTGGCGACGCTGCTCGCGAGCTACGCGGACGGGGCGACGCATGGTGCCGATGCCATCGCCTCGGCGGAGTCCGTGCGCGCCTACGGCTTTGCGACGCCCAACTGCACCTCTGCGGCAGATGCGCGCGACGCCCGCTACGACAACATCTTCAACCTTCTCAACCCGTCCGACGTAGTGACGATGCTGCCGCCCGTGACCTGGGGCTACCAGCGCTACGGTCGCGACGTGCGGCTTCCGCAGACGGGGGCGGATGCGCTGACGGAAGCCATGCGTGCGTCCTACGAGACGTCGATGGGAGCGCCCTGTCCCGTTATGGAGGCCGACCTCGCCGCGGCCACGGGCCTCGTCGCCGACGTGACCGCGCGGGTCTCGAGCCTTGACGAGCTTTTCTCGCCCGCCGGCCTCGCGGCGCTCGCCCAGGCGTGTCTCGGCGTGGACGTGGGGCAGCTGCTTGCGAGCCATTACCCCAACACCTACATCGCCTGGCTCGACGCCACCACGGCCGGGGATCTCACGTTCTCGTAGCCGCTGCGCGACGCTCGCTCGTTGGCGCAGAAGTACCAGACTCGCCCCCTTCTGGCCCGATATTTGGTCTCCCAAGGCCAACGAGAGCGGCGGGGCTGGTCCTAGTCCAGCCCGTAGGCCTCCACGGGTACGAGCTCGATTGCCGGCGGCTCCGGAACAATGATGTCGCCCGATGCCGGCACCTCGATCAGCGGGTCGCGCTCCTTGGGGACGCCGTAGTAGCGCAGCAGCCAGTCAAAGTACTCCGTGTCTGCTACATCAGCGGGCGAGAAGCGCAGGACGCTCGCGTGCGAAACCGTGAGGCCCGACTCTCGCCTGCGCTCGCTCTTCATCGCGTGCAGCGGGCTTCCGCAGTTCATGTTGGGATTCAGGTACTTCTCGTCGCCGTCGTGTTCTCCGTAGATCTCCGTGCCGTCCGGCAGGCGCCAGCGAAAGTCTACGCGGTAGAAACCGCTCCCAGAGAACGGGCTTGGTATCTCCACTTGCAGGTCCGGCATGGCAAAGCCGAGTTCCCACATGGCAGCGCGCGCAATGGACTCGCCCCCGTTCTCGCTGCGTCCGTCGGCGTGCGCGGCGGTCATGCGCGCCTGGGCGATGCCGCGGTAGCCCCCGCGCATCTGGTCGACGTATTCGACGAGCTCTTCTTGGGAGATTCCGCCTACGCGCAGCGCCGAGTCTGCTACGGCGAGTCCCTCCCGAAAGTCCAGCCAGCGCATGCAGTCAAATGCCGTTCGCGGCAGAGGGGTCACGGGGATTCCGCGCGCCTCGGCGGTCTCCTCGTCCGGGATGGAGTGACGGAGATAGGGTTCGTCCGACCCGACTCCAGAGCCGGGCGGTACGGCAAGGTGGATCGTGTTCAGGAGCCCATGGGAGACCGAAAGCCCCTGCAGGACGGCTGCGGAGGGCCCACAGAAGCGCCAGGTAGGGTGGAGCTCGTGCAGCGCTCCAAGAACGTATAGCGCCCGCTGGGTGGGGGTGAGTTCGTGGAGCCAGTGCTGCTTTCGTGCGTACAGCCCCGGTAGGGGAGAGACGAGCGCCCCCGCGCGTACGCGCCGATCGAGCGCCCGGCGGAGGTTCTTGTCGGCCGTGATTAGACAGGCAGCGCGGAGCTCCGCGTCGTTGAGCAGCTGGCCTATGGCTTCGTCGACGCGTGCGTACATCGCCCCTCCAATCAGGTAGTCCGCGCATTGTGCCACGGCTGTTGCTGGCGGCGCCTTGGAGGTCCGCGAGAACTGATTGGCGCGAAAGTTCCAGATTCGAGTCGTGATGGGCTCGCGTTTGGCAATTCGAGCCCACTGAGCCCGGGGTCTGTGAAGTTAGCTGAAAGACTTGTGGGAGGGAGCATGACGCTTGGTGTCAGCGGGCGAGAAGAACGTGCGCTCGCGGGCTGACGCGGCAATTGGCGGGCGGCGCGATTCCTCGGCGAACGGCGCGCGCCCGCTGTGCTACCATGTCCGGCAGGCGATGACGGAGAGGTTTGGGCGTCGCGTTGCCAGCGGACAAGAGATGGGGGTCACCGGCTGAGAGCCCCCTCCAAGGCAGAGGCCCGGAGTTCACTCCACCAGCCGCGACCTGAACATGATACGAAGGGACTGTCCCTTTGTCTCATCAGTAGGGAAGCCGGGGGTCCCACGGAACGGGGCGAGAAGAGCGGGCGCTCGGGGGAGACAACCCGGCGCGCCAACCGAGGTGGTACCGCGGATCATTCCGTCCTTGGACAGCAGCGCAGCTGTTCACGGGCGGTTTTTTAGTAGAGAAGGGATTGCACGATGTCGATGTCCGACGACCTCAAGGCGATTGAGGCCCAGTTCCAGGAGGGCCTGGCCGCCGCCGAGACCATGGAGGCCCTCGAGGCCCTGCGCGTGAGCTATCTGGGCAAGAAGGGCCAGCTCACGGCCATCATGCGCTCGATGGGCCAGGTGCCGCCCGAGGAGCGCCCGGCCATGGGCCAGCTCGCCAACACCGTCCGCGCCACCGTGGACGCCGCGCTCAAGGCGCGCAAGGAGGAGCTCTCCGCGGCGCTCCTGGAGCAGAAGATGGCCGCCGACGCCGTGGACGTCACGCTGCCGGGCCGCCGCCTGAGCTCCGGCACCCAGCACCTCATCAACCAGATCCGCGAGGAGATCGAGGACATCTTCTGCGGCCTGGGCTACACCGTCGAGGACGGCCCCTACGTCGAGAGCACCTGGTACAACTTCACCGCGCTCAACGCCCCGGAGGACCACCCCAGCCGCTCCGCCAAGGACACCTTCTACGTGGTGGACAACGCTCCGGGCACGATGCTCCACGCCGAGGAGACCAACGTCCAGGGCGAGTCCGACATCCTCCTGCGCACCCAGACTTCCGGCGTGCAGGTGCACGTCATGGAGCGCCAGAAGCCGCCCATCTACATGATCTGCCCGGGCACCGTCTTCCGCCCGGACACGGCCGACGCCAACCACCTGCCGCAGTTCACGCAGGTCGAGGGCCTCGTCGTGGACGAGGGCATCACCTTCGGCGACCTCAAGGGCACGCTCGACTACTTCACGCGCGAGATCTTTGGCAAGGACCGCGCCACGCGCTATCGCCCGCACTTCTTCCCGTTCACCGAGCCCAGCTGCGAGGTCGACGTCTCCTGCGGCGTCTGCGGCGGCAAGGGCTGCCGCTTCTGCAAGAACACCGGCTGGCTGGAGATCCTGGGCGCCGGCATGGTGGACCCCAACGTCTTTGAGTTCTGCGGCATCGACCCCGAGAAGTACACCGGCTTTGCCTTTGGCATCGGCGTCGAGCGCGTGGCGGCCCTTCGCTACGACCTGCCCGACCTGCGCATGCTCATGACTGGCGACATGCGCTTCCTGAGGCAGTTCTAGGGTCCGCCCCAACCGTCTGATTTGATCGCGCGAGAAGGAGAAGAACATGCGCGTCTCATATGAGTGGCTCAAGAGCATGGTCGATGTGCCGGCGGACCCCGCCGAGCTCGTGGCCGAGTTCACCCGCACCGGCACCGAGGTCGAGGCAGTGGAGAAGGTCGGCGCCAACCTCGAGCACGTGGTCACGGCCCAGGTCGTGAGCAAGAAGCCCCACCCCGACTCCGACCACATGTGGCTCTGCCAGGTTTCCGTGGGCGACAAGAACGTGGACGAGAACGGCAACCCCGTGCCCCTGCAGATCGTCTGCGGCGCCCAGAACTTCGACGAGGGCGACCACATCGTGACCGCCATGATCGGCGCGGTGCTGCCCGGCGACTTTAAGATCAAGAAGAGCAAGCTGCGCGGCGTCGAGTCCTGCGGCATGAACTGCTCGGCCCGCGAGCTGGGCCTGGGCGCTGACCACGAGGGCATCATGATCCTGCCCGAGGACGCGCCGGTGGGCATGGACCTCACCGACTACCTCGGCATGTCCGACACCGTGATCGACTGCGAGATCACGCCCAACCGTCCCGACTGCCTCTCCATGACCGGCATGGCGGTGGAGGTCGCGGCCATCCTCGACGAGGACACCCACATCGAGCTGCCCGCCGTGAAGGCCGAGCAGGGCCCGAACGCCGCCGACCTCGTCGACGTGACGATCGACGACCCCGAGCTCTGCCCGCGCTACACCGCGCGCGTGGTGCGCAACGTGAAGATCGGCCCCTCGCCCGAGTGGCTCGCCCAGCGCGTGGCCGCCGCCGGCGGACGCTCGATCAACAACGTCGTGGACGTGACCAACTACGTCATGTACCTCACCGGCCAGCCGCTCCACGCCTTCGACCTGGGCAAGCTCACCGAGCGCGACGGACGCCGCCACATCGTGGTGCGCGCCGCGCACGACGGCGAGAAGCTCGTGACGCTCGACGGCCAGAAGCGCGAGCTCACCTCCGACATGTGCCTCATCACCGACGACGGCCACACTCCGATCGCGCTTGCCGGTGTCATGGGCGGCCTCGACTCGGAGATCACGGAGGAGACCGTCGACGTCCTTCTCGAGAGCGCGAACTTCTCGTCCGGCCACACGTCCCGCACCTCGCGCAACCTCGACCTCATGAGCGAGGCCTCCATCCGCTATGAGCGCAAGGTCGACGGCTCCAACTGCGCCAACGTCGCCGAGATCGCGGCTGCGCTCTTCGAGGAGTGCTGCGGCGCCGAGGTCTGCCCCGGCATCGTGGACGTCTACCCCGGCGAGGCCGACGACGCGCCCGCCCAGATCACGCTGCGCCCGAGCCGCGCGCGCCTCATCGGCGGTGCCGACATCCCCGAGGACTTCATGGTCGGCCGCCTGCGTCGCCTGGGCTGCTCGGTGGAGAAGGTCGGCGACGACGCCCTGGCCGTGACCGCCCCCACCAACCGCCCCGACCTCACCCGCGAGGTCGACCTCATCGAGGAGGTCGTGCGTCTCTGGGGCGAGGGTGACATCGAGGCAACCCTGCCCGCCGCCAAGAACCACGCCGGCGGCCTCACCGTGGAGCAGCGCCGCGTCCGCAAGATCGGCGCCGTGCTGCGCGCCTGTGGCCTCTCCGAGACCTCCACGTACAACTTCGCCGCGCCGGACGACCTCGCCCGCCTGGGCATCCCCGACGTGGGTCGCGGCGTGCCCGTGAAGATCATCCGCCCGCTCGTGGCCGAGCAGTCCGAGATGCGCCGCTCCATGCTGCCGGGGCTCCTTCGCTCCGTGGCGTACAACCTCGACCACGGTGTGGCCAACGTCGCGCTCTACGAGATCGGTCGCGTCTTCTTTGGCCACGAGACCAAGAGCCTCCCCGACGAGCCCAGCTACGTCTGCGGCGTCCTGTGCGGCAAGCGCGCCCACGACGCCTGGAACCAGCGCTTTGACGAGTACGACTTCTTCGACGCCAAGGGTGTGGTGGAGGAGCTGCTGGACGCCCTGCGCGTGACCAAGGTCCGCTTCAAGGCGGCCGACCCCGAGCAGTACCCGTGGCTCCAGCCGGGCCGCGCCGCCGAGGTCCTGGCCCGCGGCGAGGTCATCGGCTGGGTGGGCAACGTCCACCCGCGTGGTCTGCGCGCGACGGGCGTCGACGCGCCCGTGGTGGCCTTCGAGCTCTCCCAGGCGGCGCTGCTGCGCCTGGCTGCCGACCAGCTGCCCTACGAGGACGTGCCCACGCTGCCCGGCGTTGACGTGGACCTCGCCATCGTCGTGGACGAGTCCGTGACCTGCGAGACCCTCATGCAGCGCATCGCCTCTGCCGGCGGCAAGCTGCTCGCCGACGTCCGCCTCTTCGACGTCTATCGCGACGACGAGCGCGTGGGCAAGGGCAAGAAGTCCATGGCCTTCTCGCTCACCTACCGCGCGGCCGACCGCACCCTCACCTCCGACGAGGTCGAGAAGGCGCACGCCAAGCTCGTGACCAAGGTCTGCAAGGCCACCGGCGGCGAGGTCCGCAGCTAGCCGCCTCTGCGCCACAGGAGACAGAATCGGCCGCCGCCCGCAACGCTCGCGGGCGGCGGCCGACGTTTTTCTCGCCAGAGACTCTTTGTGTCAGGTGGTCGGGTTATGCTTGTCGTCGAGGACGGGAGGTGCCCATGTTCTGTTCCAAGTGCGGCGAGAAGAACCCGGATGGTGCCAAGTTCTGCGCGAAGTGCGGCGCGCCGATTGCGGTGCGCGTTGCGAGCCCGGGTGCTGGCGCCCCTGCCCCTGCCCGCAGACGCTCGCGCGTGGCGCTGGTCGTGGCTGCCGTCGCCGCCGTGCTGGTCGTCTGCGCCGCGGCGACTGGCGTCTGGCTGGCGTTCTTCTCGTCCTGGACCATAGACGAGCGGGCCTTCCCGGACCCCGGCCTGCGCGCCGCAGTGGCGGCCACCGCAGACACCAACCACGACGGACAGCTCTCGCGCGACGAGGGAAGGGCCGTGACCTCGCTCTCCGTTGAGGGGGCGACCTCGCTCGAGGGGCTCGGCCGTTACTTCCCCAACCTCGACGCCCTCGCCCTGCACGGCGGCACGCTCACCTCCCTCAGGGTCAACGACCTGCCCAACCTCGTCTCGCTCTCTGCGGATTCCGAGCCGCTGCAGGCGCTCAACGTCTCAGAGAACCCAAGGCTCAAGGAGCTGCACGTGTCCGACGCCACGCAGGTGACGGGACTTGAGTCCACGACGCTCCACGAGAGCTGGGTCGTCACGAGCGTCGAGGAGAGCTACGGCATGGGCTACACGGTCACCTACGCCGTAGAGCGCGACGACCAGGGCCGCGTGACGGGGCGCAGCGTGACGGACGGCGAGGAGGAGTCCTGGTGGAGGTACGACTATGACGACCAGGGGCGCCTTGTGAGCGAGACCGAGTGCATGGCGTACAACGACGCCGAGGAGGTCGTGACCACCTACGGGTACGATGACGCCGGGAACCTTACGTCGGTGGAGAGCTACGGTGGCGTGATCGGCTACTACTACACCTACGACGCCGCGGGCAGGCTCTCCACGATGAGCATGGGGGGCGTCAACGATCCCACGAGCCTCACCAGCTACGCCTATGATGATGCGGGTCGGCTCACGAGTCGCACCTATGTCTACAAGAACACCCGGGGCGTCGTCGACACCTTCGCCTACGACGGAAGCGGCAACCTGATTGCCACGAGTCAGACCGATGAGACGCTGGGCAAGGTCACCGGGGGCGTCGTCTTCGAGCGCGATGCGCAGGGCAACGTGGTGCGGGTTGCCTACGACCCGATTCCGAGCTACTTCGACGACAACTGGTCTGCGGTGGAGTACGACTACGATGACCAGGGTCGCGTGGTCTCGGCCACGGCCGAGCTCAATGGGAGTACGTACGTTGCGACCGTCTCCTATGACGGCCAGGGCAACGTCACGCAGGTCGAGGACGGGGTCCTTGGCGGACGCACGACCACGTTCACGCCCGCCTACACACGCTTCTTCGTCGCCGAAGGAGACCGCGAGCCTGACGCCGGGATAACCGTCGGCGTGGAGTACGTGCCGCTGGTCGGTGCCCAGCGCACCTCGCTGGTCAACGTGTGGGCCACGCCGCGTGCGATACCCGATCCCGACCCCGCCGCGCAGCCGGGGGAGTCGATGGTCATTCTCGTGTAGGGGGTGTGATGGGAAGACGCGCGCTGATGCTCGTCCTTCTCGCCGTGGCGCTTGCGGGCTGCTCTGCAGGACCGGTCGAGAAGAACGACGCCGTGGAGCAGGCTCGCTCGGAGACCGTGGTCGAGGAGGCGGCGGCTCCCGAGCCGCCCGCCGAGGTCGAGGCCCCCGAGGAGCCGGAGAAGCCGGGGGCGGACGAGCTTCTCGCCCGGCTGGACCTCGTGGAGGACTACCGGGCCGAGTTCGATCACGGACCCAAGGGCGCCGAGCACCAGCGCTACATCGTCCTGCACGACACCGAGGGCGAGGGTGACCCCGAGAACGTGGTCTCATGGTGGGCGAGCAGCGGCAACCTGGTGGCGGCGCACTTTGTGGTGGGCAAGGACGGTCATATCGTGCAGTGCGTTCCGCTCGACCGCATCGCGCATCACGCGGGCTATGGGGATACGGGGCACAACGGGCTCTTTGGCATCGAGGAGGACGGGCGCGACGACATGGCGGGCTCCGTGCCAATCGGCTCGAGCTATGCGGACTACGGCATGAACGCCTGGTCAGTTGGCATCGAGCTGGTGCACGTGGGCGGCTCGGGCGACTACCCGCCCGAGCAGCTCGAGGCGCTCGACGGCCTCATTGCCTACATCGACGCGTATTATGGCTTTGAGAGTGAGATCACCGACCACAAGGCGTGGCGGTCGGGCAACTCCGACACCTCGCCGGAGTTTGCCGGCTATCTGGCCAACTATCAGGATCACCGCACGCACGAATGAGGGGGCGTCATGTTCTGCACCAACTGCGGCGCACAGATTTCCGACGACGTGAAGTTCTGCACCAACTGCGGGACTCCGGTCGCGGCAGGCACGAGCGCGGATTTGGGCACCGGAGGCCAGGCGTCGCCTGACAGGACCGTGATGATGCCGAGTGCCGCACAGCCCGCTCCCGGCGGCGTGGTTGCCCCGGCGGCGCCGGGCGGGTATGCGTACAGCGCCCGTACGGGGAGCTCCCATGGGGGCCACGGCCTGGCCGTCGTTGCCGTCATCATGTCGATCCTGGCCGTCGTCGCGGTGGGCGCCCTCGTCTTCGTGATGGTCGACCCTCTTGGGCTGAGGCAGTCCAACGGAGGGCAGGAGGCGGCGGAGGCCGAGCAGCCGGCTGCCGAGGAGTCAACGGATGACCCGGAGACGGTCGACGTGAACATCACCTACGAGACCACGCCCGCGCCGAGCCCCGCCCCCGAGGCCACGCCCGAGCCGAGCTCGCCCAACTACGTTCTTCCCGACAGCTCGTCGCACCTCTACAGTGCCGACGAGCTCTCCGGGCTCTCCAACTGGGAGCTCTACCTCGCTCGCAACGAGATCTACGCGCGGCACGGCCGCATGTTCCAGAAGGAGGACCTGCAGAGCTACTTCAACGGCCAGTCGTGGTACACGCCGCGCTACGCGCCCGAGGAGTTCGATTCGCTTGGCCTCCTGAGCGACGTCGAACAGCAGAACGCCGCCACGATGCTCGAGCTGGAGCAGAGCCGCGGGTCCGAGTACCTCTGACGCGCGTGCTACCATGTGACCATGCCGAGCTGGAACATACATACCGCGCACGTCGAGCGGCTCCTTCGCGAGGAGGGGGCCGCATCCCTGGGTGTGCGTGACGAGAACGCGTTTCTTCTCGGCAACCTTGCGCCGGACATCTACGTGGGCTACATGGTCCCGGATACGACGCTGCGCATCGACTACAAGCTCACGCACCTCACCACGCGCGAGCACATCCCGCTGCCACGCTACGACGAGTTCTGGGAGTTCTACGTCGCCGGCCACAAGGAGGTCTCCGACCTGACGCTCGGCGCGTGGTCTCACCTGGTGGCAGACCATGTCTACAACGCGCACACCCGCGCCTACCTGGCGAGCGTCGGGGTCGAGCCGGGTGAGCGGGCGCGCATCGGCAAGCAGGGGGACTTCGCGCTCTTTGGGCGCACGCTGGACATCTCGATGGTGCCGCATGTCGATCGGGCGCTTCTCGCCCAGTGCTCGGCGTTCCCGCCGTACTCCATCCTGGAGCGCGATGTGTGCGGCGCCGTGGAGTCCGCGCGGCGGATCGTCGAACGCAACCGCGCGGAGCACCTGAGCGAGACGCCCAGCTACCAGCTGCTCACGGCCGATTTCTTTGCAGTGGCCCGCGAGGAGGCCCATGCCACGATCGTGGCCGGCCTGCGCTCGCGCCTCTGAGCCCTTTGTACGCCGCCCGGGACCCAAACCTCTTTCCGGTTTGGGTTCACGCCGAGCCCCCACATGAGTTCAGAGCGCACAAAATTGCAGGATTCCGCGCCCCGAGCGCCTCGCTTGCTCGAACGGTGAACCCAAACCGTTGGGAGGGGACGGCTCTGCGCCCGGGTTTGGGTTCGGTAGAATGGGGATGCAGTCGACCGGAAGGAACCCCCATGAGCTGGTACGAGCCGTCTTTTGTCTATCAGATCTATCCGTTGGGCCTCTGCGGTGCCCCGTACGAGAACGACGGCGTGCTCGAGCATCGCCTGCTCAAGCTCGTCGATGACGGCTGGATCGACCACATGGCAAAGATCGGTGCCACGTGCCTCCTGCTCAACCCGGTCTTCGAGTCCGACGCACATGGCTACGACACGCGCGACTACACCAAGGTCGACTGTCGTCTCGGCACGAACGAGGACCTGCGCACGGTCGTGGACGCCTGCCACGCCGTCGGCATCAAGGTCCTTCTCGACGGCGTGTTCAACCACGTGGGTCGCGGCTTCTGGGCGTTCCAGGATGTGCTGCAGCATCGCGGCGAGAGCCCGTATGTCGGCTGGTTCGAGATCGACTTCACCGGCAACAACTGCTTCAACGACGGTCTCTCCTACAGCTGCTGGGAGGGCGCGGCGGCACTGGTGAAGCTCAACCACTGGAACCAGGACCTCAACAACTATCTGGCCGACGTCATCCGCGGCTGGGTGCGCGAGTTTGACATCGACGGTCTGCGCCTGGACGTGGCGTACTGCCTGGACCAGGGCTACCTGCGCTCCCTGCGCGGCCTTGCCGATGAGATCGGGCGCGAGCGCGGCGAGAAGTTCCCGCTCGTGGGCGAGACCATGTTCGGCGACTACAACCAGTGGATGGGCGATGACCTCTGCGACTCGGTGACCAACTACGAGGCCTACAAGGGCCTGTGGTCCTCCATGAACGCGGCCAACATGCATGAGATCGCCTACGCGCTGGAGCGCCAGAGCGGCAGCCACCCGTGGGACCTCTACACTGGCCGCCACATGCTCGATTTTGTGGACAACCACGACGTGCCGCGCATCGCCACCAAGCTGGACGACAAAAACCAGCTGGTCCCGCTCTACGGGCTGCTCTTTGCCATGTCCGGCGTGCCGGCGGTCTACTACGGCAGCGAGTGGGGCATCGAGGGCGAGCAGCTCCCCGGCGACCACGAGCTGCGCCCCGCGCTCGACGCACCGGAGTGGAACGCGCTCACGGACTGGATTGCCGCGCTGGCGAAGGCGCGCGCCGGGAGTGAGGCGCTCGTGTGGGGCGATTATACGCAGCTCCAGTGTCAGCCGCAGCAGCTGGTCTTCCAGCGCCGCAGTGACAGCGAGCGCGTGATCGTGGCCATCAACGCGAGCGGCGAGCCCGCGACGGTGCACTTTGACGCGCAGTGCGGCCGCGCCGTGGACCTCATAACCAGCGAGGAGCACGACTTTGGCGGCGGCTCCGAGCTGGCGCCCTTCTCGGCATACTACTGGCGCTGCGAGCACTAGAGCCGGCAATACGCGATTGCCAACGTTTCAGGAGCCAAAAACGTTGGAAGTCGCGTATCGCGCAGTCGCGGGCAGAGAAGAACCACGCACCGCATGCTAAAGGGACCCGGGCGCACGTCCGGGGCTCTACGAGGACCGTGCGCTCCCGAGCTCAATCAGGAGGTTGTTCTTTGTTAAGGTCGGGGCATTGTAGGAGTTACTATCTCTGCCGATAACTCATAAAATCGCGACAGTTGATGAGAAGTCCCTCAAAGCAGTTAAGAAATCTGTATAAAAGGCCGAGATTGTGCCAGGCGTTCAGTCGCCTCAGCGATGCGGGGCATGAAACTACACGGCTGCAATAGATTGGTGTTTCAACTTTGCCGAACGGAAGGTTTTCTAGGCGTTACTTCGGTTGGTGAGACGTAATACCCCCGATGCCATCAAGCTCCTCTAATGGTTCACTGGGAGAGATATTCGGATCAACGAAAAGCCAATAAGGTTCTATTTCAAGGGCGTCAGAAATAGCCTGCACGTTTCTAAGTGAGATGTTTCGCTTCTCACGTTCAAGCGCACTGATATAGGTACGATGAAGGTTGCATTTCTCGGCGAACGCTTCTTGGGAAAGCCCTTTGCGTTTCCGATACTTCCTAACGTTAACGGCGAAGACGTGAATAACATCCATGGACACTCCTCTGAAGGAAATATCCGGGAATGTATCCAGATGGTCTACAGACAATGAGTCACCTATTGGTTGCACTGGCGCAGGGTGCTAAAATGTGACGTATTGTCTACATTATTGAATAAACGAGGAGAAGCCGAGAATCTCTTCAATATGCATTTGAACGTCTATTTCCCACTTTGCCCACAATTTGGAGGGACAATGAGCATCAAAGATGACATCACCGTCATGTTTGGCAACGGATTGAACATCGCTGGCAAGCAGACGGAGAAAATGCGACTTCAAGCAGAGTTGGCAGAGACAAAATCGGTAGTCGAAGCTGCTTATGCTGAACTGGGGAGAATGGTCGTCCAGGGCAAGGAGTCAGACGATGTTTTCCTGAGCACGTACGGAGTACAGGTCGGCTCTGTGCGTGATCTTGAACAGCACGTTCTGGAAATACAGCAGCGCATTGCCGCGCTTGACGGCGCGAGGGCGAGTAGCCACTCGGTTCCCATGGGCGCTTGTCCAGCATGTGGGTCAAAGGTTCCGGTTACCGCTGTCCGGTGTCCGACGTGTGGAGATAACCTCGCCAGCCTCAAGGCGCACTATCGACGTTGCCCCTCGTGCAACGAATACTACGATAATGATGCACAGTTTTGCATTGCCTGTGGCGCCAGGACGGAGCCACTTTGTACAGCTCCTGAAAAGGCTGTGGACATGGCACCCACGGGGTCTGCCGTGACACCAGTTCAGGAAAGCCTTTCTTCCGTCGCTGTGGTTTGTCCTAGTTGCGGCGGGGCGGTGTCTCCGGATGATCTGTTCTGTGGTGCGTGTGGTACACGCCTCAAGAGCTAAGGAGCCTCCAATGTTCTGTCCGCGCTGTGGGTCACGTCAACTTGACCATGCCACATACTGTTCTGAATGCGGTGCGAGACTATCCGGGGGCTCGGATTCACACATGGCCTCTGGTCCGCTTCCTAGAAATGCGGCCTCGGCTCCGCCGTCGCCTTTCGAAAAGGTTCTGCTTGGGATAAGTGGGATTGTCGGTGGGTATCTCGCAATTAACCTGCTATGTGTAATTCTTGGTCGCATTGAAAGGGTCGTCGAGGGAATGGCGCCCTATGGGGTCTCAGCGGTTGTGACGGCATCGATCATCCTATACGTGCTCGCGCTGAGCATGTTTCTATTTCTTAGTTTATTGTCCTGCTGCGCTCTTGCCCTTCTAGTGACTGAACGACAGTCGCAGAGATGGTGGAAAGGATTGAGGAGAAACTTAACGGCAGCGACCGCTATCGCCGCTTTCGTTCTCTTGTTGTCATGGTTCTTCTTTGACAGCCCCTCCCTTTCTAACAGCTTTGATGGAACTATGTACTTTGTTATTGGACTGCTGGGAGCTTGGACAGAAGAGCAACTGCTTCTTCTGCTGGTTGCAGGGTTCTCGGCCGTTGCATCGATTGTTTCTCACGCGGGTAGTACCGGACGTTCCGCAACGTTTTCCTAAGCGGCGATGAACGTGCTTCGGTGTAAGAAATGTGGGTGGCGGACGAAGAAAGCAGTGGCCTTCTGCGGTCGATGCGGTGCGCCCATGTCTCGTGATTGGCGGCCAGTTGTCTTGGTCGCATCCGTAGTTGCCCTCGTTCTAATATGTGTCGGCGTCAGTGCCCTATGGAAGCTTGGCGACAAGGTTTGGGGCGTTGATGAGCGCTTGGACTCGATCATTGGGTCGGCGGAGGGCAATTTCTTCCAAATTAATTCTGGTGTAGTCGAGGCCCAAGTAAGCGACAAGAACGATGCGCTGGAACTTCTCGAGGAGATGGGCCCATCAATTGGGGTCTCCGATGCTCGGAGCACGCTTGCAGAACCTGAGGTCCAGAGTGGCTTGAGCAACAGCTTCTATCGCTTTAACCAGACGTACGAGGGAATCCCTGTGTACGGTCGCTCTGTGGTCGTTGGTGCCAACGAGAAGGGCGACGTAATCAGCGTGACGGGAAACTACCGTTCCATCGAGGGGCTGGGGACCACGCCCGCCCTTTCTTCGGATGATGCGGTCAGAGCTGTGGGAGCGGCGCACGAGGGGATAACGGCAACCTGCCTGGGACTATGTGTTTACTCTCTTGGTGATGTTACCCCGACGCTTGCGTGGCAGGTTGATACGGGAAATAGCTCGACTCCCACAAGATACTTCGTTGGTGCCTCCACGGGAGAAATTGTTGCAGAGGAAGAGCTGTACGACTCGCTTGCGAGTATTACGGCTACCGATATTAATGGCGACGACGTGGTCATAGACGTCCAGGGCAACGAGGACGGGACTGTATCCCTCATCGATGAGTCACGGAACATTCGGGCTTATTTTGGTGATGGTAAAGTGGTTGATTGGACACGCGTCTTCATTGATGACGCGTGCAATGAGTTCCGATATGTTGAGGAAACTGAGGAGGGCTATTGGTTTGAGGGTGAGTCGGGACAGCGTCTGGTTGCTCGCAAGGACGATTGGATCGACGATGGAATATGCGACCTTTTTGATGAAGGCGGGAATGTCGTAGCACGAAACGTCATGAGCGCTATAGGCCACAGGCCAATCTCGATCGGCGAACAGACTCTCGACCCATTTTCTGGACAGCCTTCAGTTTTTCAAAACAAGAAGTATGCCAACCTGGTGACTTTGTACGTTTATCTGGCAGATGTTGCCGATTATTACCAGGACATATTGAATAGGGACGGTTTTAACGGGAACGGAGGAACCCTTCACCTTGTGTCTGACGCTTCATTTGATGATTTTGAACTGTCTTATACCGATAAGAATGCCTTCACGGATTCTGGAACGTTCAATTCGGTGATTGCTTATGGCAAGGATCTCCCGGTCTCTCGAGTAGCCTTGGGCCATGAGTTCACCCATGCCGTTATAACTAATATTCTCGGGGAGAGCGGGGGTTCGGGAATTGAATCGGGGGCTCTCAGTGAGGCAATTTGCGATCTCACGGGGATAGCCATAGAGGATTATTGCAACGACGGGCAGTTCGACAACGATGCCGCTTGGGAGATCCCGCAGGTTCGTAACCTTGCTGATCCTAATTTCAGCAACGAAGGAAAGAAGCAGCTGCCTACGTCGTATGGAGACGAGAACTGGAAAAACGGTCAAATTGAGGCTCACGACGCAAGTACCGTCATTTCTCATGCTGGTTATCTCATGTGCTGCGATGACAGCCTGGAGGGTGACTCGCTCACGACGGAGCAACTGAGCCAGCTCGTCTACGTGACGCTCTTCTCGCTTCCTACGGACTGCAACTTCTCCCAATTCCGCGTCATCATGGAAAACGCCTGCACGGCGATGGTCGATCAAGGCCTGCTCGACCCCGCTCAGCGCACTCGCGTATCTGCGGCTTTTGATAAGGTGAATGTCCAGAGGTCCGTCAGCCTTTACGGCCTGACCAAGGACGCGACACTTCAGGTTTTTGATGTAAACAACCAGCCCTATGGGGACTACGTTGCATACGTTGGACCCTACCGGGAGAATTACATGCCAAGTCCGGGCGAGGAAGATGTCTACACAATCACCCCGGCTTCATCCGAACCCGTCTCGTTGAACTTCCCGCGTGCGGGAAAATATCAAATCTCGGTTGCGAATCTCGAGGGCCTCCAGGAAGGCGAGAAACCCCATGAATATTGGGACGCCTCCGTTGCGGTCTATGACTCTTGGATGTTCTGGAAAAACAAGAGCGACCAACTCAAGATCTACACTAACTTCGCTGAACTTGATGAGGAGAGCCCACAGGGCGAGGCAATTGAGTCTCTGCCAGAGCATAAGGAGGCGCCAAGCTCATCGACGCTGGGGACGCGTGATGTCGCGCTCATACTCGATGTGTCGGGGAGTATGTCCGGGGATCCGATTGCTCAGATGAAGGAGGCGGCTCAGGGATTTCTTGACACTGCGGTTGGAGGAGGAGCCCAAGTGGGGCTTGTCTCTTATTCCGGTGAAGCTCAAGTACTCGAGAGGCTGGATTCCAGCGCCACAGCGCTATCCGTAGCGGTGAGCGACCTTTCATCTGGAGGAAACACCAATATCGAGGACGGTCTCGTCAAAGGCGAGCAAGTGCTTTCAGCGGGAAATGCAGATAGACGCATCATCGTTCTCATGTCTGATGGGGCACCCAATGAGGGAAAGACCGGAGATGGCCTCATTGCGTATGCGGACGAGCTCAAAGAGCGCGGATACAAGATTTACACCGTAGGCTTTAACGAAGGTCCCGAGGGATACTCGCTGCTCTCCCAAATTGCGAGCGAAGGCTGTCATTATGAGGTTCAGAATGCGGATGACCTTGAGGGATTCTTCACAGACATAGCTGACGAGATCAGCGGTGCACGCTTTGTGTATGCTCGCGTGGCCTGTCCCGTGGATGTTGAGGTGAGCTATGGGGGAGAAACGCTATCCTCAAGTCCGGGCAGCCAAAACCTAAGGACTTCCTTCGGCACAATTGCCCTTGAGGACGAAGTTGATTCTGAGGGAAACATCGTTGAGGAGGACGGCATCAAGGTGCTGCGCCTTCGAGAGGGCCCTGCCTACGATCTTGACATTACGGGAGTGGGCACAGGTGAGATGGACTGTTCCCTTGGGTTTGCGGACGCCAAGGGGGACTACACCGACTTCCGTAGTTTTGAGAACATCGCTATTACCCCCTCTACACGCGTGTATACAACTACAGAGGAAACCGACCGCTCTAGATTGACGGTGGATGCTGACGGCGATGGAGTCATTGATTACGCCTATGAGGCGTCCAGTAATGGGCGCGCCCAGCTAGTTGATAACCATCTGGCGATTTATCTCACGTTTGCAGGTTGCGCGGTGGTGACGGCTGCGCTTGGCGTGGCAGTTCGAGAGCTCCGTGGTTGGGGACGTTTACGTGCCGCCTAAATGCAGAGCTTGTCCTAAGAAGGGGGAGAAATGTTCTGTCCAGTATGTGGGAAGAAGAATCCAGATAACGCCCGGTTCTGCGCTGCGTGTGGGCGTGCATTTTCGCACAGCTCGACGACGTCCATGAAGCCCAAGGCGCCCCTTGTTGGCTTCACAAAGGTACTACCGTTCGTTGGCGTGGCGGTTGTTGTTGTGGCAGCGGTACTGGTCATTTCGAACTTAATCGGTGGCAGAGGTTCGGCACAAGAGATTGCTGATGAACTAACAGTTTCCTGCCAGCGCATTTTCGACGAACGCTTCTCATATGACTCGGTAAGAGATTACTCGGTAGCGGTTGTTGACGCCATGCCTCCCGAAGGGCTGGATATGCTCCTTGAAGAGGGGTCGATCGACAGCCGGGAAGAGGCGATAGAGAAAGTTGGAGATGACCTCCTGGACTCGCTGTCCGGACAGGAGTCCATGTTTGACAAGGTTGACATTCAGATGAGGGTTGTGGTTGGTGACGAGGTTGATGCTGACTATCTGGAAAGAGTCAACGAGCAGTTCGAAAGTCATGGCAAATCCATCGAGGTGACGGAAGGCTATCTGCTCGGATCCGAGATTACGATAACAGCCCGTGAAGATGTTGGAGTGCTTGAGGCCGGACAAACTACGACACAAGAGGTGGGCAATACGGGCAACACGGCAATAAAGATCGGTAATAAGTGGTATGTCTGGACGACTGCGGTTAACTGGTAAGTGCGCGCTGCTATATGCACGATCTATTTCGTTGAACGACTGCCAGAGTATTGCAAGAAAGCGGGAGAGCAATGCGATACTGTACAAATTGCGGTTGTGAGCTAGCCGATAACCTGAAGTTCTGCACTCGATGCGGGGCTGCGGTAGAGGAGGATTTAGAGCAGGGCCAGGAGAATCTGGGACAAGGTCGTAAGAGACGGCTCCCGGTTGTCGCCGCTGCAGTTGTCATCGTGCTTGCCGTTGTGGGTGTGGGCGTATACGTAATACTGGGCAACCTATCTTTGCCTGGAGACGCCACCTCAGCCTCCCCCGCATCGAGGGAGCTTGAAAGCAAAGCGGATACGAACGACTCGGTTGAGGTGCCGGTAAGCTCGACTGCAGAACCAAGCACCCAGAGTAGTGTTCCCGTCAGTGGGCAGGATGCGCAGAAAGACAACAGTGGAGACAGTCCTGAGGAGCTTGTTCAAAAAGGAGTGGAGCTCCTCGACCTCTGCGAGCAGAATGGTGACGCGGCCTCCGGGGCAGATGCAATCGCTCTATTCGACGAAGCATCAAAGATGGGCAATACCGAGGCGGATTACTACCTGGGCTACTGCTACTACTACAGCAGCGGGGTTTCCCGGGACTACACGCAGGCGTATCAACATTTTTTGGTCGCTGCCGAGGCGGGGGATGCCCGAGGCCAAGCGTTCGTCGCACGCTGCCTCTATGACGGAAGCGGAGTGGCTCAAGATCGAGAGGCGAGCTACCAATGGGCCGTCAAGGCTGCCGAGCAAGGAAATCCCCTCGGCCAAAGCATGCTCGGTTCATGCTACAAGCACGGGTATGGGGTGGAGAAGGATCTCGAGAAGATGCTCTATTGGTATGAGCTATCAGCCGAAGCGGGTAGCGATGCAGGGCAACTCAATATGGGCGCCTGTTACGACATGGGCTTAGGGGTTCCCAGGGATGCGTCGCGCGCGGTTGAGTATTACGAGCTGTCAGCTGCTCAAGGCAACTCACTCGCTCAGCTCTACTTGGCCAAGTGTTATTACAACGGCGATGGGGTTTCTCGGGACGTTGATCTTGCGGCGAGTTACGCGAATCAAGCGGTTAATAACGTACGCGATCCAAAGGCTTCTGCGGATGCGGCCTCCTTCCTCAACGAGCACGGGCTATGAGGGAACCTTTGATATTTTTTGATGAGCGCTGCCAGGTTCAAGCTGTCTGGTAAGGATGCGGAAACGTGAAGGTGGGAGGCGCTATGTTTTGCCCAAATTGCGGAACAAGGGTTGGCGATAATGCGCGGTTTTGTCCAAAGTGCGGGGTACAGGTTGTGGGGAACAGTCGTATTGGCCATGAGGCGAATGGCCCGCTCCTCTACCAATCGAAGGGATGTACGTCGTTTCATAGAGGACTGATTATTTTCGGGACTATATTCGGGATTCTGTTTGGTATTGGGGTTGGGATGTTTAGCCTATACCAAGTAGAAGCATGGCAGATTCGGCCGGCGACTGCCGAGGAAAAGGAGAATTATGAGGGGGAGGGAGTTCTTGGCGGATCGATAGGTACCGTAAGCGTAGATGCGTTCGACGAAGCCAGTAAGGCAAAGATTCAGCTTTACGGTGCTGGTATTGGTGCATTTTTCCTTATATTGGGTAGCTACAGCTTTAGCTTGTCGAGCAAGAGTAAGATTTCTGTCTACCGCAATCGTATAGAAGGAATCCCATACTCCCATGGACTTCTTAATTTCGAACTATTTCCAGGCTTTACCAGCATCGATTCTGATGATATTAGTTCGGTAAACGTAGTCAATAGAAGAAGGGGCGCAATTCGTATCCAGACCAAGACGGGGAGAAAAGAAAGCTTCTTCTGTACTGACGTGGCAGAGTGCTTCTCGGCAATACAAAGCACAATGAGGTAGCTGGCTCGTGGTCAACCGCAGTCAATCCAACCAGTAGAAAAACTGATGTGCCTAGGTGCTAAGGGTAATGACACGTCAGTGATGAAATACTTTGAAAAAAGCAAGCTGCGAGCGGAGGCGCCGACAGGGTCCCGTCGGCGCCTCTTCACTTCACGTCTGTTACTGGCCCATCGACGAGGTCTCGGGCAGGGTGGAACCGCCGTCGATGACGACCTGCGTGCCGGTGAGGTAGCTGGACTCGTCTGAGGCGAGAAACGCGCAGAGCTCGCCGCACTCCTCGGGGGTGTGTTTCGTCAAGCTTTTTTGAGCGGAATGAGCATCGGAAATTGAGCAGCCTGCGCACGATGCGTGCACAGGCTTTTTGAGCGCTACCCCTCCTGCATGAGGGCGTGCCTCACTCGGTAGGACTCGCCCCGGAACTGGACCAGCCGCCCGTGGTGGACGACGCGGTCGATGACGGCGGCCGCCATCTGGTCGTCGCCGAACACCGAGCCCCAGCGGCTGAACTCGAGGTTGGTGGTGATGACCACGCTCTGCCGCTCGTAGGCGTCGGCGAACACCTGGAACACCAGGCGGGCCCCGTCGGCGTCGAGCGGCAGGAAGCCGAGCTCGTCGATCACGAGCAGGCGGGCGCGGGAGAGCTGGGACATCTCGCGGTCGAGCCTGCCCTCCTCGCGCGCCCGCCTCAGGCGCATCACGAGCGACGAGGCGGTGAAGAAGCGGGCCTCGAGCCGCCCGTCGCACGCGAGCTGGCACAGCGCGCTCGCCATGTGGGTCTTCCCCGTGCCGACGTCGCCCATCAGCACCAGGTCCTCGCGGCGGTCGAGGAACGAGAGCGAGAGCAGGTCCTCG
This sequence comes from uncultured Atopobiaceae bacterium, assembly GCA_963928085.1. Lineage (GTDB taxonomy): Bacteria > Actinomycetota > Coriobacteriia > Coriobacteriales > Atopobiaceae > Thermophilibacter. Next base: position 176,551 of record CAWVDR010000002.1, on the reverse strand, counting down.
CGCCCGAGCCCCTCCGGCCACGACACCGCCGACCAGTCGTAGCCGTCGAAGGTCTTCGGCGCCGGCAGCCCGCAGCGCCGGAGCAGCGACGCGCGCTTCGAGGCGTCGCGGCTGTCCCGCTCGGCCTCGAGGTACCCCGCCAGGTACTCTACCTGCTTCGGAGTGCCCAGGCGCGACCACTCCTCCAACACGGAGGTCGTGAGCGAGCATCTCCTGCCGGCCTCCACCACCCTCCTCGAGAGCTCCTCGCTAGCAGGCACGGTCCCCGCCCCCTCTCAGGAAGCCGTCATACACGGAGAGGTCGGCGCCGCCCGCCTCGCCCAGGGCGCCGGAGGCGATCCTCCTGGCGAGCACGTCGACGGTCGCGTCGTCGGGGACCCGGCCGCCGTCGAGAACCCCCTGCGCCGCCGCGCAGGCCGCGTCGAAGCCGCTCGCCGCGGCCGCCCGGCCGATGGCCCTGAGCACGCGCCGGCGCCCCCGGGCGTCGAGGGAGTCGATGGCGCGCACGAGCCCCTCGGGCATGTCGCGCCTGATCACCGACTCGCCGAACGCGCGCGGCCGGGCCACCAGCGCCGGCACGAGCGAGAGCGGGTTGCGCACCGCCGGCCCGTCGCCGAACGCCCGAGGCAGCAGCGCGACCCTCCGGCCGCGGTCGGCGAGGACCTCGACCGTCTCCGCCCGCACGCCGACGAGGAGCTCCCTGGAGTGCCAGGCCGGCCCGGCCAGGTAGCCCCGGCCGTCGACCGTCACCACGCCGCGCTTGTCGGCGCGGCACCTCACCCAGCGGACGGCGTCGAAGGGGGCCGAGGGCAGCGCGAGCATCGAGGCGAGGTCCTCGGAGAGCGCCTCGGGGGTGGGGCGGCCGTCGCGGGCGCGAGAGGAGGCGTTCAGCCGGTCGCAGCCCTCGCGCAGCAGCGCGTTCAGCTCGGCGAGCGAGCCGACCCTGGGCACGGGCACGAGGAGGTTGCGCCGGAGGAACCCCACCGCGTTCTCCACGGCGCCCTTCTCGTTGCCGGAGTAGGGGTTGCAGTAGCGGCTCCCCGCGCGGTAGTGGGCGCGGAACAGCGAGAACAGGTGCGACTCGGTCACCTCCCCGCGGACCCGGCGCCCCGCCTCGGTGGCGTTGTCGAGGACGAGCTCGCGCGGTGCCCGGCCGACCCAGCCGAAGATGGAGGCGAGCCCCGCGCACATGCACTCCGCTCGCTGCGACCTGCCCGCCACGGCGTAGCGCGCGCCCGAGTGCGGCAGGCAGACGACGAGCAGCTTCAGGCGCAGCCTCTCGCCGGCCACTTCGGCCTCGAAGTTGCCGTAGTCGACCTGCGCGGTGCCGGGCGCCCACTCGAGCTCGAGGTAGCCGCCCCCGGCGCCCGCGCCGCGGGCGAGCCTCCACTCGCGCACGTGGCGCTGGACGGTCGAGTAGGAGCCCCTGTAGCCCCTCTCCGAGACGAGCCGGTCGTATATTCTCTTGGCGGTGTGACGCTGCTTGCGCGGCGCTCCGAGGTCGGCCTCCAGGACTGCGTCGACCCATCCCGCGTGCCCTTCGAGCGCGGGGTGAGGCCTCGGCTCCGGGACCGGCGGCGCGGGCGACAGGTCCTCCATGTCGGCGTACTTGGCGACGGTGCCGCGGCTGAGGTGGAGCCTGCGGGCGATCTCGGCCCTCGGCAGCCCCTCCGCGTCCATCGACCGTATATCATTCCTTGTGTCCAGGGGCACGGTCATCTCCTCCATCCTTCCCGGGCGGCCTCGCCAAAGTGCCCGCCCGGGACAACCCTACGGCGAGGGCCGCGCCCCTGGTCCCAGGGGGGGCGGCCCTCGTGCTGAAACTGCTCATTTTCAGATGCACGCGGCGCTCAGAAGCCGGTGCTCATTCGGACCACTTCCTATTGCACATCAACACGGGGGTTCCGAGCCGGCCGAGCGGTGTCTGTGTCAACGATAATTTGCCCTGATTCACAATCCGTTTGGGACACCTTCACGGCGGGGAAATCCCCAGCTTCACGATTTCGCTACGACGACCGCATCAGTGCGTGTCGGAGCCTGTAGCTTTCGCCCTCGAAGACGACGAGCTGCCCGTGGTGCGCGACCCGGTCGATGATCGCGGCCGCCATCTGGTCGTCGGTCAGCACCGCTCCCCACCTGGAGAAGTCCACGTTGGTCGTTATGGCCAGCGACCTCCTCTCGTAGCTCGCGTCGATCACCTGGAAGAGGAGGCGCGCGCCGTCCCGGTCGACCGGGACGTAGCCGAACTCGTCGAGCAGGATCAGGTCGGTCCTCTCCAGGGACCTCATGAGCTTTCTCGCCGTGCCGTCCCTCTTCGCCTCCGAGAGGAGCGTCACCAGCTCCGTCGTCGTGAAGTAGCGCACCCTCATTCCCATGGAGCACGCGACCGTCCCCATCGCGACGAGCATGTGCGTCTTCCCGGTCCCGACCGGGCCGAACAGGACGAGGTTCTGGGCCTTCCTCACGAACGCGCACGTCGTCACGTCCTCCCGGGACAGCCTGGGCGGCAGCCTCACCGCCGACCAGTCGTACCCCTCGAAGGTCTTCGGGACCGGGAAGTTCGCGCGCTTGAGCAGGCGCCTCCTCCTGTTCGAGTCGCGGAAGGCGAGCTCGGCCTCCAGCATCCTGGAGATCGCCCCCTTCTCGGCGTCCGAGTAGTTCTCCACGACGTCGCCCATGGTGTGGTTGGAGAGCATCACGGCCCTCCCGCAGGCCCTGAGCCTGGCGTCCGAGGCGGAGTCCGCCATGCTACACCGCCTCCTTCCCGAGGAACGCGCGGTCGTACTCGGAGAGGTCCGGTCCCGGGTCGGGCCCGGAGACGCCGGAGAGCAGCCTCAGGGAGAGGACGCGGAGGTCGCTGCGGCTGAAGTCGCCGCCACGCCTCACGAGCTCGAGCATCGACTCGCCCGCGGCCTCGATCCCCTCCTCCCCGGCGACCTCCGAGAGCATCGTCACGCTCCTCGACAGCGACGCCCTGTCGAGCCCGTCCAGGTACTCGACCACCCCGGCGGGCAGCGCCGCGCGCACGCGGGACTCGCGCCAGGCCCCGGGCCGCCGGCCAAGGAGCCTGAGCTCCGCCACGGGGTCGACGTCGACCGTGACGCCCCCGCCGAACCTCCTGCGGTACCTGGCGACGAGCTCGCCCGTCCCCTGACTGACAATCGTCACCTCGTGGGCGCCGAGACCGACCGCGACGTCGGCGCCCGCGAGCTCGGGCCCGGCGCCGTAGGAGTGGGTGCCCACGGTGACCTCGCCCCACTTGTCGCACGGTCTCACGAGCCAGGTCACGCAGGAGAACGGCCTGGAGGGCAGGGGGCGGAGGGCGGCGCGGTCCGACTCGAAGAGCTCGCCCCACGTGCCGTTCCTCCTCCAGTGCCCCCTCTCGCCGAAGCCGTCTGCCACCCCGAGGAGGGACTCGTTGTACTCCCGCAGGTCGCCGACGCGGGGAACGGGGACGAATACGTTGGAGCGCACGAAGGCGACCTTGCGCTCGACGTGACCCTTCTCGTGCCCCGCGTCGGGGTTGCAGAACCTCGCCTCGAAGCCGTAGTGGAGCCTGAACCTGCGGAAGAGCTCGGCCTCCCTCACCTCGTCGAGGACCCGGCGCCCCGCCCCGGTCGCGTTGTCGAACACGACGACGGGAGGGACTCCCCCTATGTGGCGGAAGACGTCGGCGAGGCCCTGACACACGCACTCCGACGTGCACCCTCGGAACACCTGGAACCACGACATGCTGGAGTGCGGGAACGAGACCACGAGGAACAGCATCCGCTCCCTGCCGTCCGCGGTGTCGAAGTCGGCCTCGCCGAAGTCGGCCTGCGCGGTTCCGGGGGACCACTCGAGGTCGAGGAAGCCCTCGGGGGCTCGGCCCCTCATCTCGAGCTTCCTGTCGTGGACGTACTTCTGGACCAGAGTGTACCCGCCGTCGTAGCCGGCGCGGCGGAGCTCGGCGAGGATCTTCCTCGCGGTGTGGCGCTGCTTCCTCCAGACGTGCCTGTCGGCCTCCAGTATGGAGTCGATCGTCGGCTTGTACGGATCCAGCTTCGACGGCCCCGGGACGACGCCGGCGGGAGGCTCGGGCGAGAAGTCGACCTCGTCGAGGAACTTTCTGACCGTCTTCCTGTCGTGCCCCGTCCTACGGGCTATCTCGGATATGCAGTACCCCTCCGACCACAGCCTTCGTATATCATCGATTTGCGGCATGTCCAGCATCCTCTCCACGACCCTTCTCCTCATCGCTGGCTTGGACCCCAACGACTCGAGGGTAGGTCGTCTCTAGGTTGTTCGGCATGCCGTCGCTAACAAATTGGGGAATTCCCCGCCGTGATTCCGGGGCAGAGCCCCTGTGAATCCGGCCATTTATAGGCTATCTCAGACACCGGCCGAGCGGCACTGCCGCGGCAATGGCGTCGATGGCGCGCGCGGGGTCCTCGGGATCGGACTGCTCGGCCATGCCGTCGACCAGCGGGGTGCGGATGTAGCCGGGGCAGATGCAGTTCACGCGGATGTTCTTGGGCGCGAGCTCGCGCGCGAGGGCCTTGGTGAAGCCGATGAGCGCGGCCTTGGTGGTGGCGTAGGCAACCTCGCCGGGGTCGGCAACCATGTCGCCGGTGACCGAGCTCGTAATCACGATGGCGCCGCCGCCGGCGTCGATGATCGCGGGGGCCACGGCCTTGCATGCGTTCCAGACGCCCTTGACGTTGATGTCGATGTGAGAGTCGCGCCAGGAGTCGCCCTCGGTGAGGAAGTCGCCCAGCACGCAGATGCCGGCGTTGCAGTCGAGAACGTCGATGCGGCCGAAGGCGTCGAGCGCTGCCTGGGCGAGTCGCTGGCAGTCGGCGAAGTCCGAGACGTCGCACTGGACACCCACGGCCTCGTGCCCCTCCGCGCGCAGCGCCTCCGCGGAGGCGAGAACGCCCTCGCCGCGCGCCGCGAGTACCACCTTAGCGCCGTGGCGCGCGAAGACCCGAGCGATCCCCTCGCCGATGCCCTTAGAGGCGCCGGTGACGACGGCGACCTTGCCATCGAGCTTGCCCATGTGAGACTCCAATCTGTCGCGGGGTTCGTGCTGGCTACGTTACCGCTGCGAACGCGCGCCGTGAAGCCACGTTGTCGTGGACGGCACTGACGGTTGTTCTCGCGCAAAGCTTTGTAATACGCGACTTCCAACGTTTCAGGGGCCTAAAACGTTGGAAGTCGCGTACTGGGTTCAGGCAATACGCGATTACCAACGTTTAGGAGGCTTAATTCGTTGGAAGTCGCGTACTGGCGAGCACGGGCGGCCGAGAAGAACCTTGCGCCGTACACAAAAGAGGGCCCCGGGCACACGCCCGGGGCCCTGCGAGTCGACGTTCTTCTCGGCTACTGGACCTGGGCCACCATCGCCATGTTGGTGGAGGTGGTGTAGTCGCCCAGGCGCGGCGAGGTCTGCGCGTCACCGGCGGTGATGACCACGATGTCGCCGGGCTCGACCAGGTTGTTGTTCTTGGCCGTGGTCAGCGCGTTGTAGAGCGTGCTGGAGAGCGAGCCCTGCTCGGTGGTGCGGTACGCGTAAACGCCCCAGTAGAAGCAGGTGCGACGGATGGTCTCCTCGCTCGGGGACGTGGCGTAGAGCGGCATCTTGGGACGGAAGGTGGAGATCAGGCGCGCGGAGCGACCGGAGTGCGTGGGGGCGAGGATGCACTTGGCGTTCACGCGGTCTGCCATCTCGAGCGCGGCAAAGCCCGTGGCGCCGTTGACGTTGCGCACGCCGCCGCGGTCGTGGTAGGTCTTGCGCTCGGGGAGGTACTTCTCGGTCTCCTTGCAGATCTCGGACATGGTCTTCACGGCCTCGATCGGGTACTTTCCGGCAGCGGTCTCGCCGGAGAGCATGACGCAGTCGGTGCCGTCGTAGATGGCGTTGGCGACGTCGGTGACCTCGGCGCGCGTGGGGCGCGGGTTGCGCTGCATGGAGTCGAGCATCTGCGTGGCCGTGATGACGGGCTTATAGTGCTCGTTGCACTTGCGGATGATCGTCTTCTGGATGTGCGGGACCTCGGCGGCCGGGACCTCCACGCCCAGGTCGCCGCGGGCGACCATGCAGCCGTCGGCCTCATGGAGGATCTCGTCGAAGTTCTTCACGCCGAGCGCGCTCTCGATCTTGGGGAAGATGAGGACGTTGGGCGTGCCCATCTCGATGCAGATCTTGCGAATCTCCTGGACGGCCTTGCCGTCGCGGATGAAGGAGGCAGCGATGGCATCGATGCCCAGCTCGCAGCCAAACATGATGTCCGCGCGGTCCTGGGCGGTGACGGAGGGCAGGCTGATGTTGACGTTGGGGATGTTCACGCCCTTGCGCTCGCCGAGCAGGCCGCCGTTGGTGATCTTGCAGTAGATGTCGGTGCCCTCGACGTGGTCGACCTCCAGGCCGATCAGACCGTCGTCGATCAGGATGACGGAGCCCTTCTCCACCTCGTTGGGCAGCTCCTTGTAGTCGAGCGAGAAGCGCTCGGCGGTGCCGATGACGTCGTCGTCGGTGGTCACGATGCAGGTCTTGCCGGTCTCCAGCTGGACCTTCTCGCCGTCCTTGAGCAGGCCGGTGCGCACCTCGGGGCCCTTGGTGTCAAGCAGGATGGCAACCGGGATGGCGAGCTCGCGGGAGAGCTTGCGCACGCGCTCGATGTTCTTGCGGTGGTACTCGTGGGAGCCGTGGGAGAAGTTGAAGCGCGCGACGTTCATGCCATGCAGGATGAGCTGGCGCAGCACCTCCTCGTCCTCCACGGCCGGACCCATGGTGCACACGATCTTGGTCTTCTTCTTCTTGAAAGTAGCCATCTGAGCCTCTCTCTTCGCTCGGACAGGGGGAACAGGGGGACGGGCGGGCGATGCGAGCTAGCAGACGACGCTGCGGTCCACGAAGTCGGTGCCGTTGGCGTAGGCGCGCGCGTTGTCGAGCGTGACGCGGGCGATCTCGCCGAGGGCCTCGTGGGTGAAGAACGCCTGGTGGCTCGTCATGACGACGTTGGGGAAGGAGCACAGGCGCGCGGTCACGGAGTCGATGACCTCGCCGGCGCGGTTCTGGTAGACGTTCGGGCCCTCCTCGTCGTAGACGTCGATGCCCGCGGCGCCGATCTTGCCGGAGAGGATGCCGCGGATGAGCGCCTGCGTGTCCACGAGGCCGCCGCGGCCGGTGTTCACGAAGATCACGCCGTCCTTCATCTTGGCGATGGACTCGTCGTTGATCATATGGCGGCTCTCGTCGTTGAGGAAGGCGTGGAGAGAGATGAGGTCGGAGCGGCGGTAGAGCTCGTCGTAGTCCACGTACTCGTCCACGACGCCCTCGTCCACGAGCTTCTGGTTGGGATAGAGGTCGGAGCCCAGGACCTTCATGCCAAAGCCCTTGCAGATGCGGCAGAGCGCGGCGCCGATGCGGCCGGTGCCGATGATGCCGGCGGTCTTGCCGTGCAGGGTGTTGCCCACGAGGCCGTTCAGCGAGAAGTCGTTCTCGCGGACGCGGATGTAGCCCTTGCAGATGCGGCGGTTGGCGGCGAGGGCCAGGCCCATGGCGTGCTCGGCGATGGCCTCGGGGGAGTAGGCGGGGACGCGGGTCACGGTGATGCCAAGGTCCTTGGCGACCTCCACGTTGACGGCGTCAAAGCCCGCGCAGCGCATGAGGACGAGCTTCACGCCAAAGCCGGCGAGGATCTCAAGCGTCATGGCGCCGCAGTCCGCGTTGACGAAGGCGCAGACGGCGTCGTAGCCGCGCGCGAGGGCGGCGGTCATGGGCGTGAGGTTGGTCTCGGTGAAGTCGATCTTGATCTCGGGGTAGCTGGCGAGCTCCTTGGTGAACGACGCCTTGTCATAGCTGGCGGTACCAAAGAAGAGGATGTTCATCGTGCAACGCTTCCTTTCTTGCGCACGGGGCGCGACTGCTAACCTATCGGGTCCAAGTTTAGCGCAGGCAAGCCGCATGTAAGCGCTGCGCCCACCGAAAAGGGCTTGCGTTCGCGTGATTTTTCTGGAAGGCGAGAAGAACGGCCGGGCCGAGGCTTTTCGGGTACAATAGGCAACTGTTCTGTCAGCTGCCCGACATGGCAGCCTTGACGAGCCCTTGCCCCTCCTGGGGAATTACGATCGGGCGTCAACCTGTCGGGTGGAACGCGTTGTCGCAGGAGGGAAAACGTTGAAAGAGTACCTTTCGTCCGTCGACGAGGTGCTGAGCGAGCTGTCCTCTAACGAGGAGAGCGGTCTCACCTCTGCCGAGGCCTCGAGCCGCCTGTCCCAGTACGGGCGCAACGAGCTCGACCGCGAGGAGAAGACCCCGCTCTGGAAGCGCTTCTTCGAGCAGATGGCGGACCCGATGGTCATCATGCTCATCGTGGCGGCCGTCATCTCGGCCGTGACCGGCATGGTGCAGGGCGAGCCCGAGTGGGCCGACGTCATCATCATCATGGTCGTCGTCATCATCAACTCCGTGCTGGGCGTCGTGCAGGAGGCCAAGTCCGAGCAGGCGCTCGAGGCCCTGCAGGAGATGAGCGCCGCGCAGTCCAAGGTCATGCGCGACGGAAAGCTCACCCACCTGCCCTCCGCCGAGCTCGTCCCCGGCGACATCGTCCTTCTCGAGGCCGGCGACTCCGTGCCCGCGGACTGCCGCGTGCTCGAGAGCGCCTCGATGAAGATCGAGGAGGCCGCCCTCACCGGCGAGTCCGTGCCCGTGGAGAAGCACGTCGAGGCCATCACGCTCGCCGCCGACGCCGACGACGTGCCCCTCGGCGACCGCAAGAACATGTGCTACATGGGCTCCACCGTGGTCTACGGCCGCGGCAAGGCGGTCGTGGCCGGCACCGGCATGAAGACCGAGATGGGCAAGATCGCCGACGCCCTCACCACCGCCAAGAAGGAGCTCACGCCGCTCCAGATCAAGCTCGCGCAGCTCTCCAAGATCCTGACCATCATGGTCATCGTGATCTGCGTGGTCATCTTCGCCGTTGACTTCATCCGTCACGGCGGCGAGATGATGGCAAACCCGAGCCTCGTCCTCGACACCTTCATGGTGGCCGTCTCCCTGGCCGTCGCCGCCATCCCCGAGGGCCTCGTGGCCGTGGTCACGATCGTCCTCTCCATGGGCGTCACCAAGATGTCCAAGCGCCAGGCTATCATCCGCAAGCTCACGGCCGTCGAGACCCTGGGCTGCACGCAGATCATCTGCTCGGACAAGACCGGCACCCTCACCCAGAACAAGATGACGGTCGTCCGCCACGAGCTCGCCGCGCCGGAGGAGAAGTTCCTCGCCGGCATGGCGCTGTGCTCCGACGCCAAGTGGGACGCCGAGAAGGGCGAGGCCGTGGGCGAGCCCACCGAGTGCGCCCTCGTCAACGACGCCGCCAAGGCGGGCATGACCGGCCTCGACGTGGAGCACCCGCGCGTGGGCGAGGCCCCGTTCGACTCCGGCCGCAAGATGATGTCCGTGGTGGTCGAGGAGGCCGACGGCACCTTCGAGCAGTACACCAAGGGCGCCCCCGACGTGGTCATCGACCTCTGCACCAAGATCTTTGACGGCGAGAAGGTCGTCGAGCTCACGGCCGATCGCAAGGCCGAGCTCCTCTCCGCCAACAAGGCCATGGCAGACGACGCCCTGCGCGTGCTCGCCCTGGCCAGCCGCAGCTACGACAAGGTTCCCGCCGACTGCAGCCCGGAGGCCCTCGAGCACGACCTCGTGTTCTGCGGCCTCTCCGGCATGATCGACCCGGTCCGCCCGGAGGTCACCCAGGCCATCGTCGAGGCCAAGGAGGCCGGCATCCGTCCGGTCATGATCACCGGCGACCACATCGACACTGCCGTCGCCATCGCCAAGGAGCTCGGCATCGTGTCCGACGCCTCCCAGGCCATCACCGGCGCCCAGCTCGACAAGATCTCCGACGACGAGTTCTACAACAAGGTCACCGAGATCTCCGTCTACGCGCGCGTCCAGCCCGAGCACAAGGCCCGCATCGTCGACGCCTGGAAGAAGCGCGGCAACATCGTCGCCATGACCGGCGACGGCGTGAACGACGCCCCGTCCATCAAGCGCGCCGACATCGGCGTGGGCATGGGCATCACCGGCACCGACGTCACCAAGAACGTCGCCGACATGGTCCTCGCGGACGACAACTTCGCCACCATCATCAACGCGGTGGAGGAGGGGCGCAGGATCTACGACAACATCCGCAAGGTCATCCAGTTCCTGCTCTCCGCCAACATCGCCGAGGTGCTCTCGGTCTTCGTGGCCACGATGGTCGGCTTCACGATTTTCCAGCCGGTCCAGCTGCTCTGGATCAACCTCATCACGGACTGCTTCCCCGCGCTGGCGCTCGGCATGGAGGAGGCCGAGGGCGACGTCATGAAGCGCAAGCCGCGCAAGGCCTCCGACGGCGTCTTCGCTGGTGGCATGGGCGTCGACATCATCTTCCAGGGCATCGTGATCACCGCGCTGGTGCTCGCCTCGTTCTTCGCCGGCATGTACTTCCACAATGGCAGCATCGACATCACCGACCTTCTCGACGGCATCCCCGATCCCGAGGGCGTGACGATGTCCTTCATCACGCTGTCCATGGTGGAGATCTTCCACTCCTTCAACATGCGCAGCCGCCGTGCGTCGCTGTTCACCATGAAGAAGCAGAACAAGTGGCTGTGGGGCGCCGCGGTGCTCGCGCTGCTGCTCACCGTGGTCGTCGTCGAGGTCGACTTCCTCGCCGAGGTCTTTGGCTTCATGACGCTCAACCCCGAGGCGCTGCTCACGGCCCTTGGCCTCGCGTTCCTGATCATCCCGATCATGGAGGTCTACAAGGCCGTCATGCGCGCGGTCGAGAAGAACGACTAAGGAGCTCGCGACATCGGTTTTGTACGGCCCCGCCTTCATCGGCGGGGCCTTTTTGTGCGCCTCTTGACGTATTACGAGAGAGAAATTAGTCGTCGATAGAGTTTTAAATCGGCCGCTCACATGGGTTATACTGTGCCAATCTGTAGGTTGTCTGAATGGACTCGGCAACGGGAGGCACGGGGATGCACAGGTTTCCAAAGCGCATGCTCGGCTGCCTGGCGGTGACGGGCGCGCTCGCCCTGTCGCTCGCGCCTGCGGCATATGCTGCGGGAGAGCCGGGGGGGGGTCCGCTTCAGTAGCTGACTCCGTCTCCGCTCAGGTAGTCGAAACGGAGAATGACGGTGTAGCTGCACCGCGGGCGGAAGGTGACGTCGCCAAGATCGGTGATGTAACGTACGCCACGCTTGACGACGCCATCGCGGCTGCGACGGACGGCGCCACGATTGAGCTCTTGGGTAACTGCGAGATTACCAAGGGCTTCCAGAAGAGCATTACGTTCACTGGCAATGGAGCTATTACGTCCAATGGCCAGCTAACAGCTGGTGGAGAGCCCAACTTCTGGCTCAACGGCAACACGCTTACTTTTGATGGATCCGGGGTGTCTTGGGACTGGACATCGGGTGGTACCAACTGGTTGATGCTCAACTTGGGGGCTAACAGTACGCTCAACGTAAAGAATGGTGCTACCGTCACGCTTCGGCTCGACAGCGAGTTCACGGGGACGAGAAACGCCATCTACATGTCCGCGAATTCGACCATTAATGTGTCTGGCGGTTCGACTCTTCAAATCTTCGGACAGAGCACAAAGGGTTATTCCGGCCAGGGCATCCAGCTTGATTCACCCGCCTGCGGAACGGTTAACGTGTCCGGCAACAGCTCCTTCCTCATTGACGGGACGAATCGCGGCTATGTGAATAGCCCGACGATTACCGTTGATAATTCGACGTTCACGGTTCAGAACTGCACTTCAAACGCGTCCAACGGTGGCAAGTTCACGGCCACCAACAAATCTACGGTCACCTTTGAGAATAACAACGGGCATGGACTGTCTGCGACCAGCCTTTATCTGTCAAAGGGCTCTTCAATCACGTCAAACAACAATGCGTATTATGGCGTGTACGCGAGCAGCGACTTCTCTGTGGACGGTACCTCTACGCTCAGCGTGACGCACAACTCATATGGTGGTGATTTTGCAGGTCTCAAGATTACTGCTGGTGTTACCGACGGCAAGGTGGAGTCTGGCGCCAATGTAACCATCACAGACAATTACTGCAGCGGCCTTTCCAACAACGGTGCCCTGGAGTTCAAGGAGGGTGTCGACCTCACCATCACGGGTAACACCAATGACCAGGGCGGTGCATCGGGTAGTCATGGCGGTGGCATCTATAACAGTGGCGCCTCGGCGAAACTTGTGTTGCCTTCCGACACCCTCATCTACAACAACCACTCGCTGACCGATGGTGATGACATCTTCAACAACACTACGTCGACCGTTACGTTCCCTGCGACTGCGCCGGATTGGAAGCTCGACGGTGTTGGAATCGACGGGGCTGTTGATGACTGCACCGATACCATTGACGGCTGGTACGACGACTCCAAGAACGCCCGTTGGGAGGCGCACGCCGATTCCTACGATGGTATCCATGTCAAGGAGCACACCTTTGACGGAGCTACCACTACGGTGACCGGTCCGCTCGCCCTCAAGGCAGCGCACGGGCTTGGCGTAGTTGCGGTCGATCCGGCTGACATCACCATCTACATGGGTGGCGACGAGGGCTACGAGGGCACTGCCACCAGCGGCGGCACCATCGCCGGCAGCAATTCCCTGCCCGAGCCCGGCTTCTACTTCGTCCTCTCCGACGACATCAACCAGGCGTTTGCAAAAGCCGGTATCGCCGATTTGGACGAGGCTGCCGACCTCTCCCAGTACATGACCATCTACACGCACGGCTATGACGGCGAGAACGGCGAGCTCCACTGGAGGCTCGAGAAGTACGGCGAGAATGTCTCCGAGGCATACGGCAAGTTCATCTACCGCATCGTGCCGGATCCGACCGCTGGTCAGGAGGCTGTCCCCGTTCGCCTGCAGTTCACTGGCGACGACGGCACCTCCGTTACGAGCGACGAGTTTGACCCGAGCTCTGCGGGCACGCTATCCAAGACCTACGAGATGAAGCTCTATACCGAGCTGGTCAACAACGACCAGGTCGTCTTCGAGGTCGACATCAAGGGCGAGAAGTACTACAACTCGATGGAGCTCCAGACCGGCACGCTGAACGTCCGTTACGTGACCGGTAGCCAGGACTCCGTCATGAGCGACGTACTCTCCTCCGAGGACGAGCTTGCCGCTGCCCGTGCCGAGTCCCCCGACAGCGCCTTTGCCCTGCTTCCCGAGGGTACGGTCTACTACGTGAACGACAGCCTGGTCGACATCGCCGACGGCGTCGCTCCGTCCCTGCTCTTCGACGACGTGGTGAGCGACCACAACACCACTGGCGCCGATGACTACGACCAGCAGCTCGCTAACCGTGCCGCCGAAATTGCGGTCTCCAACGGCGCTGACTTTGAGAACCCCTACTACCAGGCTAAGTACCTCGACCTCGTGGACGTGAACAATGGCAACGTCTGGCTCACCGCCAGCGAGCCTGTGACCGTCTACTGGCCGTATCCCGAGGGCACGGACGAGGGCACCGAGTTCCATCTCGTGCACTTCTCCGACCTTGACCGCACAATGGCCAACGGTGACATTCCGGGTGCTATTGCAAGCTCGGCGACCGAGTACGTTGCCGTAGAGAACACCGAGCATGGCATTCGCTTCACCACCGACGGCTTCTCCCCGTTTGTCCTGATCTGGGACGCGGGATCCGAGGCGGGCCCGCAGCCCGAGCCCCCGATGAGGCCGGCTGGTAGCAAGAACGACGGCGGTCTTGCCAAGACCGGCGACGACACGTCGTTCGCGGCCGCCGCGTGCGCCGCCGCAGCCGGCGTCGCGCTCGTGGGCACGGGCGTCGTGGCCAGCAAGAGGCGTGAGGGCTAGCACGCCATTTTGCTCTTTGCGCTAAGGGCGGGTTCCGGCTTTGGCCGGGACCCGCTTTTTGCATCTTTTGTCCTTCTCGGTTAAGCGTCCGCGGGGCGCACTCGGTCCTACGCCACGCCCGCGAGGCCGAGGGCCATGCCCAGAAGCGACACCGCAATCGGCAGCAGCGCGCATGAGACGAGCACGTAGCGGTAGGTGTCGCGGACCTCAGTCTTGGCGGCTTGGTTGGCGGCGAGCATCGCCGAGGTGTGGGGCAGCAGCGTGGCCGGCCCCACGGATGCCATGCAGAGCACGCGGTGCATCATCGACGGATCGAGCCCAGTTGCCAGCAGCGTCTGGGCCATGCTGCCAAGGTAGATGTTGAGCGCGCCGATGGCCGAGCCCGTGATGCCGGCGATGGCAAAGATCGTGATGAAGCCCTGCCAGAGGGGGTTCAGGCTCGTGGACATGAGCGCCTCGATGATGCCCTGGTAGGCGGGCGAGGCAACCACCACACCGCCAAAGCCCATGATGGCCGCCACGGAGACGAGCGAGCCCAGGCCGCTCGCGCAGGACTCGCCGATGGCGCGCCTGACGTCCGCGAGGCGCCCGCGGTAGAGCAGGCACGCCGCGACCACCGCCGCGAGCATCGAGACGGTCACGGCGTCGGTGGCCTGCATGCCCGCCGCGCGCTGCAGCACAAAGACCAGCACCACGAGAAGGACGATCGGCGCGAAGCACGCCCAGACGGGCGGGGCGCCCGCGTCATCCGGGCGCGAGAGCGTCTCGCCGGGGCTGGGGGCAAAGCGCTCCCCGCGCCGGCGGCAGCGCCCGATCTCCCACTGCAGGTAGGCGTAGGAGAGCGCGAACATCACCACGGAGCAGATGACGCCGAGAAGGGCGCCCGCGTACGCGTCCGTCCCGAGGAAGCTCGCGGGGATGAGGTTCTGTGTGGAGGGGATGCCCGGCATCATGACCATGCCGAGCGTGGCCGGGCAGACCATGATGGCGGCGACGATGAGCTTCTTGGGGATGTCCGCGCGCTCGAAGAGCTCGACGGCGATGGGATAGACCGAGAACGCGATGATGAACGCGCTGATGCCGCCGTAGGAGAGCACGAGGCCGGTGACCATGATCACGAGCAGCGCGTGCCTCTCGCCCACGAGGCGCAGCATGCTGCTCGCGATGCCCGCCGAGGCGCCGGAGTCGCCCATGACGCGCCCAAAGACGGAGCCCAGGGCGAAGAGCAGGAACCAGCTTCCCACGAAGGCCGCCATGTCGCCCATATAGTTCTCGTTGATGGCGGAGAGGACGTCCATCCCGTTGGCGAGGATGACGATGAGCGAGGCGACGAGCGAGACCACCACCATATGCCAGCCGCGCCAGATGAGGGCAACGATGGCGACGACGGCGAGGACGAGTCCGGTGATGCCAAGCATAGGGGCTCCAATCCGTGATCTCTCAGGGCTCCTGTCAGTGTACGGGCGGCCGACGGGGCGTGGGTAAAGCGAAAACAGCCCGTCCCCGACGCGTTACACAGCGGACACGGGCGGCGACCAGCTAGCTTGCGGTAAGATTGCCGAGAAGAACGTCGAGCTCGGGAGGTTCGTGTGGCAAAGCGGGTCAACAGGCGGCGGGCGAGCCGCCAGCAGCAGATCACGCTGCCCGCGATCGACGCCCTGCACGACCTGCCCGCCTTTGGCGACCTGCGGCTCGACGACGCGCAGCGCGAGGCCTTCGAGGCGTTTCTCGCCGGCGCGGAGAACGCGGATGAGATGGCGCTCGGCTTTGTGGTGCGCCTCGACCGCGGCTACCCGCTCGTGGTCACGGAGTCGGACGTTTTTCGGGCCGAGCACTCCGTGAACTTTGCCAAGCAGGATGCCGAGAAGGACGAGGGGCTGCTGCCCGCCGTGGGCGACTGCGTGGCCGTGCGTCGCGCGCCCGGCCACGACATGGGCGTCATCGAGCGCGTGCTGCCGCGGCGCACCTCGTTCGAGCGCTGGCGCGGTCGCAGTCGCGGCGAGCGCCAGGTGCTTGCCGCCAACGTTGACACCATCCTCGTCGTACAGCCGCTCGGTGCCGGGGAGCTGCTGCTCGGTCGCGTGGCACGCTCGCTCGTGCTGGCCCGCGACTGCGGGCTTACGCCCGTGGTGGTCCTCACCAAGGCGGACCGCTCGGAGGAGGACAGCCTGGGCCGGGAGCTCGGCCGCGTGCGGCGCCTCGTGGGCGACGAGGTGCGTGTGGTCGTCACCTCGTCTGCGACGGGCGCCGGGATCGAGGCGGTGCGTGACTGCGTGCCGCGCCAGAGCTGCGCGATGATTCTCGGTGAGTCGGGCGCGGGCAAGTCCACGCTGCTCAACGCACTTCTCGGCCATGGGGCGCTCGCGACGGGCGAGGTGCGCGAGAAGGACGACGCGGGCCGTCACACCACGGTGTCGCGCGTCATGGTGCGCCTCCCGGGTGCCGGCGTGATCGTGGACGTGCCGGGACTGCGGAGCCTGCCGCTGGTGGGGCATGAGCGCGGGCTGGCCAAAGCGTTCCCCGAGATCGCGGAGGCGGCGCTCGAGTGCCGCTTCAACGACTGCACGCACACGCATGAACCCGGTTGTGCCGTTCGGGACGCCTTTGAACACGGTGCCTTTGCCGAGGAGCGCCTCCGCTGTTACCTTGCGCTCGCCGCGGAGATGCGTGAGAGCGCCCTCACGCTGGACCCCGATATCGTCCTCTAGATGATTTCTCCAATCGACGGGAGTTCCCGTGTGGAGAGCCTGTGACGCAAAGATTCGATCATAAATAACAGAAGTTTATGAACATAAGGCCGTTGCCTGCGGAGACGTCGCGTTTGTCAGATACGTGACAGCGTAAGTGAGAGTCGAGAACGAGTATTTTCGAACGAGCCAGAAACGAGTCCCGTGCGCGGGAGAATGCCTCTACCAACCAAGGGGAGGGAGGGCTCCGTGACTCGTCGCTTCCGGCTGCTGCTGTCTGGGTCCTGCGCGCTGCTCTCGGCGGTGCTGTGCCTGGCGTATGGAGAGCACATACGCGAGGAGTCGGAACGGGTGCGCGCCGAGGCGCTCGAGCGCTATGGCGGGGAGGTCGTGACGCTTGTCGTTGCGACGGAGGGGATCGAGGCGGGCGAGAGCGTGTCGCGGTCAAACGTCTCCGAGCGCGACTGGCTCGTGGACCTGGCGCCCGAGAACGCGGTGACGGGGCTGGATACCGTGATCGGCGCCGAGGTGAGCGTGCCTGTTGCCGCGGGCGCGCCGCTCACCGAGCTCAACTTCAGGGATGCGACGGAGGCGGTCGAGGTGCCGTCCGACCGGGTTGCCCTCTCCGTTCCGCTCGACGACGACCTGGGGGTCCCACCGGGGACGGAGGCGGGGGAGTCTCTGGCAGCCTACGAGACAAACGAACGTGGCGTGCAGCTCATCTCCTCGGACGTGCGCGTGCTCTCGGCCCCTCAGTCGAGCGCGGGCCCGCTCTCTGCCGGGTCCATCACGATCGCGGTCGCGCCCGACGAGGTGGCCCGTCTGCTCGCTGCGAGCGACGAGGGGAGTCTGAGGTTGGCACTCCCTGGTGAGCAGGCGTTGGAGCTTGTCGAGGAAGGCCAGTCCGCACCGACGAGCGTCCCGGCGGAGCCGGAACAGGATGGGGGCGAGGGTGAGGGCGCGACGCCCTCGGAAGAGGGAGGTGACGCGGAATGAGCGAATGGGTTGCGTATTGCTCCGCCGACTACCGCGAGCTTGTGAGGCGGGCGGTCGGTCTTCTCGATCCCGAGGGTAGCCTGACGGTGGCGAGAAGTGCCGACGCGCTGAGACGGGTGTCCCTCGCGTCCGAGCCCGGTGAGGTGGGCATCGTGGTGGGCCCCGTCGACGAGGGGGTCTCCGACGTCAACCTCGCCGCGGCGATCGCCGATGACGGGAACGTGAGGTGCGTCGTGCTCGCCTGCGAGTCGGCGACGGGGTCGCTTCGCTCCCGAGCCGCCCGTGCGGGGATAGACCGTGTCATGGACCTCTCCGAGATGGGGGCCGAGAAGCGCGACCGGGCGGCCGCGCCCGAGATCGCGCAGCCCATCCAGCGAGACGGCTCCGATGCACCCGTCCTCGTCTTCTGCTCGGGAAGGGGAGGCGTGGGCAAGACGACCGTCGCCTCTTCCTCCGCTGTCATCGCGGCACGGTGGGGCCTGCGGACTTGCCTGGTCGACTTCGACCTCTCGTGCGGCAACGCCTACTCCGGGTTCGGCCTGCCGAGGGGAAGCGACCTTGCGGTCCTGAGTGGGGGCGCCTCCGCGCCCGAGGCGCTTGCTCGCTCCATCCTCTCGGCGGCGCCCGGGGTGAGCCTCATGGGCCCGTGTGACCGGCCCGAGATGGCCGAAGCCGTGGCACCGCACGCGGGAGGAATGCTCGAATGGGCGGAGCGCGAGTTCGACCTTGTGGTCGTCGACGCCTCCACGACGTTTACGGACTCCGTTGCCCAGGCGGTCCAGCGTGCCGATCGGCTTGTGCTCGTCTCCGACGGTCGCGCGGGCTCGGTCTCCTCCCTGGCGCGCATGAGCGGTCTCGCCGTGAGGCTCGGCGTGGCGAGGGCGAGGATCGCGCGGCTCCAGAACCGAGCCGACCCTCGCGCCCGTGCGGAGGTCGCGGAGGCGCGCTCCGAGGTGGGGCTCGAGGCGGCGCGCGTCTATCGCGTGGTGGACGGAGGGGGAGAGGTCGAGGAGCTCCTCTCGTCGGGTCGCGTGAGGGAGCTCTGCGAGCCGGGCTACCCCTATGCCGACTCGGTGGCGTCGATGCTCGCCCAGCTGCTCGCGGAGCTCGGGAGGCTTCCCGACCTGGAGGAGGCGCGGCGCGCGTACGAGGCGCCTCGGGCGCGTCGTAAGTGGGGGCTTCTCGGGCCTCGGAGGGAGGCGAGGGACTGATGTCGGTTCTCGAGCGCGTGCGGGAGGTCGAGGCCGCGCGGTCGTCGGCGGATCAGAGCGGCTCGTCGGACGAGCTTCGCCTGGCGCGCGAGCGCCTCAAGGGGGACCTTGTCGAGCGGCTCGGCCTCGCGACCATCGCTGCCATACTCGCGGGCGAGGATGCCGAGGCCGCGCGCGGGGAGCTGCGCGTGGTGCTCGAGGCCATCGTCAACACGCGCGACGACCTCGTCATAACCGTCGACCGTGAGACGCTGCTGAGACAGGTCGCCGACGAGATCTGCGGGCTCGGTCCCATTCAGCCCCTGCTCGAGGATGACGGGATCACCGAGGTGATGATCAACGGCGTGGGGGCGCTCTTCTACGAGCGGGACGGGGAGCTCCATCCGGCGGATGCCGTGTTCGACTCGCCCGAGCAGATCATGATCGTGCTCGACAGGATTCTCGCCCCGCTCGGACGCAGGCTCGATCGGGCCAGCCCCATCGTGAGCGCGCGTCTCGCCAACGGGGATCGCGTCAACGCCGTCGCCGCGCCCATCGCCATAGACGGGCCGGCGGTGACGATCAGAAGGTTCTCCGACCGCATCCGCAGCCTCGACAGGCTCGTCGAGCTGGGGTCGCTCCCGGCATGGTACGCGCGACTGCTCGGGTGGGCGGTTCGCTGCTCGTGCTCGGTCGCGGTCGCAGGTGGGACGGGCTCCGGCAAGACGACGCTGCTCAACGCCCTGTCATGCGAGATTCCCCTGGACGAGAGGATCGTGACCATCGAGGACTCCGCCGAGCTCCGCTTTGACGCCCATCCCAACGTGGTGCGCCTCGAGGCGCGCGACAGCTCCATTGAGGGGACGGGAGAGGTGACGATCCGAGAGCTCGTCAAGAACGCGCTCAGAATGCGCCCCGACAGGATTGTCGTGGGCGAGGTGAGGGCGGGTGAGTGCATCGACATGCTCAACGCGCTCAACACGGGTCACGAGGGGTCCCTCACCACACTTCATGCGGGAAGCGCCGAGGAGGCGGTGATGCGCCTCGTCCTTATGGCCCGGTTTGGCATGGACCTCCCGACCAGCCTGATCGAGGAGCAGATCGCCACGGCGATCGACCTGATCGTCGTGACGCGCCGCCTTGTCGACGGCACGCGGCTCGTCACCTCGCTGACGGAGGTCTCGCGTGCGCCGGACGGCTCGGCACAGCTGGACGAGTGCGTGAGCTTCTTTCAGGCCGACCGCACCTGGCGAATCGAGCGAGAGCCCTCGTTCCTCGCGCGGGCGGTCGAAAACGGGGTCCTGGACGGAGGGGAGGTGGACGAGTGGAGGTCGCGACTGTCGCTGCTGCGTCACTGACGGCGTTCTGCTCGATGCTCCTTGCCTGCGGGGAGATCCCGGCGTTGACGCAGGGCCTGGTCATGCGTCACCTGCTGCGCTGGGGGCTTCGTGCGTACGGCGTGCTGCGACGCCTCGCGCGAACCCGCTTTGCGGACCTGCTTCTGTCCTGGACGCCCTGGCGGTCGTGCGCGCAGACGCTCGTCGCGACCCTCGGGTCGTCCGTTCCCGCGCTCGAGGAGCGCGTGGCGGCGGTGGTTCTGGCGGGCGGGCTGCTCGTCGTCGCTCTGGTCACGGGTCTGCTGTTCGCATCGCCGGTCGCCGGGGCGAGCGCGGCCGCGATAGTGGCCGGTGCGGTCTCCGCCCGAGAGCTCACGCGGAGGCGACGGGCCCGTCGCGAGGTCTGTGCCTCGATGCCGGGGGTCTATAGGACGCTCTCCGTTGCGCTCGCGTCGGGGCAGACGCTCGCCCAGGCGGTCTCATACGTGGGCTCTCACGAGCGGGGCCCGGTTGCTGATGCCTTCACGCGCATGTCGCTACGCCTGCGCTGCGGGTCGTCGACGGAGGAGGCGGTCGACCTCCTTGCGCGCGAGCTCGACGTTCCCGGTGCGGAGCTGCTTGCCACGGCGCTCGTCATCTCGCATCGAACGGGCAGCCCCCTGCGCGACCTGCTCATGCGCTCGGCGGTGCTCGCGGAGCGTCAGGGCGAGTTCGAGCGCATGCTCATCGTCAAGACCGCGCAGGTCAGACTCTCGGTGAGAATCGTGTGCCTGCTCCCCGTCGTCATGATCGCGATTCTGGCGCTCATCTCGCCGGACTTCCAGGCAGGGCTGCTCACTCCGGTTGGTATGGGCTGCGTGGCGTTGGCGTCCCTCCTGGACGGCACCGCCCTGCTCCTCATCCGGCGTCTCATGAGCGGGGTGCTGAGATGGACGTGACGGGACTGTGGCTCGTATCGGGGTCCGCTGCAGCGGGATGCCTGGCGGCCGTGCTGGCGATGAGGTCCGGCCGGGACCCACTGGGACTCCAGCGCCTCATGGCGGTGCTCGAGCGGGTGCCGCCCCTCGTTCGCGCACTGCCCCCGCTGCGGCGGGCGAGAAGAGCGGAGGAGCTCGCCCGGGCGCGCACGTCCTGCCTGAACGACCTCCCCGCGCTTCTCGACGTGGTGACGCTGGGGCTCTCGGCGGGACTCTCGTTTGATGCTTCGCTCGAGCTCTACTGCTCGCGCTCCGACGGTCCGCTTGCCCGTGCGTTCTCTGGGGCGATGCTCAGCTGGCGGATCGGCGTCCACGGGCGGGAGGAGGCCCTCTGGGAGCTCGCGGACGGCTTGGGGCTGACGGCGCTCAGGCGCTTTGCGACGGTGGTGGCGGAGGCGCTCGCCTTTGGCTCCCCACTCGCCGAGGCGCTCGAGCGACAGGCGCAGGTCATACGGGACGAGCAGCGGTCCCAGGTCGAGGAGGAGATCGAGCAGGTCCCGGTGAAGATGCTGGTTCCCCTGGGGACGCTCATCGTCCCCGCGATGTTCCTTGCGATTCTCGGCCCCCTCATGGGGTCGGTGGCAGCTGGTTGACGGATGGGAAGGGAGACGGTGATGGGTGAGAGGCGCTATGCGATCTGCTCGGGCGTGAGGGAGCTGCTGGGCGGGAGGTCGGGCCAGGGCACCACGGAGTACGCAATCCTGGTCGGAGTCCTCGTGGTCATCGCGATCATTGCGATCCTCGCGTTCAGGGACCGGGTGTCCGAGCTGTGGGAGGCCATCGCGAGTGGCATCAACTCGTTGTGAGGCGTCGGGCTGCCGGCGTCGCGCTCGCGTTTGTGGCGTCGGCCGGCCTCGCGCTCGCCTCGCTGTGGGTGGGGGTGCACCCCGCCGTCGACCCCGTGACGGACGGGGCGGCGGCCGAGGATTCCTCCAGGGGAGTCGACGGGGTGGACCGAGCTCTCGACGATCTGGGCGTTCCCTATCAGCGAGACGAGCGCGAGAGCGCTCGGGACGTTGCGAGCGAGGCGGCCGACCTCCTCGAGGAACGTCGCGGAAAGGGTGACTGCGTAGTGTCTCGTGCGGGTTATCTCGACCTGTTTGGAGGGGCATGGGGATGCGTGCTTCAGGGGAACGGCTGGGCGGAGGTCTGCGTCATCTCGGAGGGGGACGCGGGGACGGGTTGCTCGGTCGTCACGTGGCGCCTGCGTGCCGAGGACCTCGGCCGGCTCGCGGGGGACTAGGCGACTCGGTCGGGCAGTCGACGGTCGAGTATCTGATCGTGCTCGGCGCGTTCGTTGCCGTCATCGGCGCAATTGGGCTGCTGTGGCATGCGGGCAGGGACGGGGTTTTGGTGGGCCTTGCCACGCGCAGCGCCTCGCATGGGGTCGAGCAGGGGAGCGTCGCCCTGCTCAAGGACGTCCTCGGGTACTGAGATGAGGACCTCGGACGGCCGCGCGGGGCAGATGAGCGTCGAGGCGGCCCTGCTGCTGCCGGTCGCGCTGACGCTGATTGCGCTCCTGGCGCAACCGGCCTGCGTTCTCTACACGAGGGCGGTGATGGCGTCGGCGGCGGGCGAGCTCGCGCGCCTTGCCGCGACCTCCCGCTATACGGAGGAGGAGCTGCGCGCGTTTGCGCTGAGGCGCCTGGGCGCCGTTCCGAACCTCTCGATCTTTCACGAGGGCGGCGAGGCCGGCTGGGCGGTCGAGGTAAGAGGTCCTGACGAGGGCGGAAGGGTCGAGGTGGCCCTGGAGGGCCGTGTGCGGCCCCTCCCGCTCTTCGGGGCGCTCGTGTCTGTGCTGGGGACGTCGCGTGACGGGTCGGTCGTCGTTCGCGTGGAGACGTCTGGGGACCTGCGTGCGGATTGGATCGGGGGAGACTATGGGGACTGGGTCGAGATGTGGGGATAGCGGCGCTCGCGTCAGGATAGTGCTATCGGCCTTTCGCGACGATGAGGGCGGCTTCACGACGGTCGCCATGGCCGTGGCACTTCTCCTCAGTCTGACGCTCGTCTTTGCGTCCGCCTCCGCGGGATGGGTCTCGTCACGTTCGTCGGAGGTACAGCGGGTGGCCGATGCCTGTGCCCTTGCCGGGGCCAACTCCGTTGCGGCCTTCACGACGATCGCGCAGGTCCTGGACGCCTGCGTGCTGAGCCTGGGACTGACGGGGATGGTCGTGTACGGGGCAGGGCTCGTTGCCTCGTGCGTCCCGGGGCTCACGCCCGTGGGGCTCGAGATGTGCACGGCGGGCGGACGCGTCCTCGAGGCGCGCCGGAGCTTCGCCCGCACGGCCGCCCAGGGGCTTGAGCGGCTCGAGTCTGCGCTGCCGCTGCTCGTCGTGGCCAACTCGTCGTCCTGTGTTGCCGCCAACTCGGGGGACGGCCTCGCATACTCCGGCTGCGCACTCCCGCTCCCGGCGACGTCGGGCTCGGACTTCTCCGCGATTCTCTCGGACGTGGACGACGCCCCGCTGAACGACCTCTCCGATGAGATGCGGGAGGCGTCGGAGGAGGCCGAGCGGGCGCGCGACCGTGCCCTGGACGCCCTCGAGCGCGGATGGATGGCAGACTGCGGCTCCTCCCCCTACTCCCTGTTCGAGCGCGCGGGCCACCTGGCGGGGCTGTCGGGCGCGTCGAACCCCTTCTACCCCTCTGCCGACACGTGGGGCTTCGGCGTTCCGCTCGAGCGCGCGCGGGCCTACTATGCGGCGCGTCTCTCGGCGGAGCACGTCGGCGGGGCAACGGCGGAGGAGCTCACGGACTCCGCCTGCCGCCGTGCGTTCTACGAGTACGCCCTCGGCGAGGTGCGCGCCGGCTCCTGGGTCGAACACGAGGACGGAACCGTTGACGGTGGCCTTCCCCATCTGCCGAGAAACACGGACCAGACGCGGGCGTGCGAACTGTACACGCAGGTGGCGTGGCCCTGCACGCTCGAAGGCGGTGCCCGCGTGCTCCACTCCTCGCTGGCATGCCCGGGGGCGACCGGGGCCTCGGCCGGGAGCGCCTCCCTCGCACAGCAGGACGCCGGTGCGGCGTCGCGCTGTCCGGAATGCCAGATGGACGTTGGCGAGCTCGGTCGTGTGGCCGCCGCCTCCACCTCGATCCAGAACGGCTTCGAGCACCACTGGCGCATCATCGTCGAGGCGTCGGAGGACTACGCCGCGGCGCAGGAGGAGTGGGCGGCGGCCGTGGCCCGGACCCGCGAGCTCGCGGAGGAGGGAGAGGAGGCGTTCGAGGAAGCGCTCGAGCAGCTCACGGCGGAGCGTCCGACGCTCTGTCCGCCCGGTGCGTGGGGATGCGTGGCGGTGGTTTCCCGTCAGGGCGGCACTGTCGTGCCGACGGAGCTCACGGCATCGTTTCTCGAGAGCGCCGAGCTTCCCGCCGGGGCTGCGGTCTCTGCGGCGACGCTCGCTCCGGACGAGGCCACTGCCGAGAACAACGTGCTCTCGAGCTTCTTTGACTCCCTCTCGGCGCACGACTCGGCGCTCGGGGGTGCGCTCGACGGGGTCATGGAGCTCTGGGGAGGCCTCCTGGTGGGGTACGGGTCGGCCTACGGTCGCGTCGCCGAGGTCGGGGGTGCATTCCTCGACGACCTGGACGGGGTCCTCGGCGGGTCGGTGGGGGAGTGGCTCAGGGGACAGCTCAAGGGGGTGATGCGAGACCTGGGGCTGGAGCCTGCCGACATGAGGCTGAGAAAGCCGGTCCTGACGAACACGCAGAACGTGCTCGACCGGGGTGGCTATGAGCAGACGTCGACGATTCGAGAGTTTGTCGCAACACTGCCCGACTCGCCCTCCGCCCTCGACTTCGCCCGCGCCATGGGCATAGAGCTGGAGAACACGGCCGGCGGTGGCACGTTTACGGTGGCCGAGCTCACGGTCCCAGGCACTGACTGGGCGATACCGCTCGAGGTGGACCTCTCGGCTCTCGGGATGGCCTCATGAGAGGGAACTGGCTCCTGCGACTGAACGGGCGGGACGGCCAGATGACTGTCGAGCTCGCCGTGATGACGCCCGTGGTCATCGTCATCGCGCTCGTGGTGCTCAACCTCATGGGCTACGTGGAGGCCTGTGCGGCGTTCGACCAGGCGGCGCAGGATGCGGTCATCGCGCAGGGGGTGGCCCCCGCCGGATCCCAGAACGAGGCACACGCAACGGAGGAGGTCAGGTCCCTGCTCGAGGAGCTGCTCGGGAGGGAGGACCGGTGCGAGGTGGAGGTGCGCGCCGAGGCGGTCTCGGGTGGGGCGGAGGGCTCCTTCGTCATATCTCCGCTGCTCACACGTTACGTCTGCACGCTAAGCTACCGTCCCTGGCCGCGCCTTCTGCGGCTTCCCGGGGTCACGTACGAGGCGCCGGTCTCCCTTAGGCACGAGTGCGAGCTGGTCGTGGACAGATATCGACCGGGGGTGGTGATGTGAGATGGGCTTTGCGAGGCTGGCGTCAGACGAGCATCCCGGCCGGCTGCTCGACGTCCGGGTGCTGACCACGTGGGCCGAGCGACTACGTGGCCTCTTGGGCACCTCGGCGGACGCGGGTGCGGTCCTGCTTGCTCGCTGCCCCTCCATCCACACCTTTGGGATGCGCTACCCAATCGACGTGGCACTGCTGGGCGAGCTCGGCGAGGTGCTCGTATCCAGGCGGGGCCTGCTCCCTCGGGAGTTCCTCTCCCATCCGGACGCATGCTGCGCCATCGAGCGGCCCGCCGCGGAGGGGGAGTGGCCTGAGCGGGGCGAGCACCTCTGGGTGGTCGCCGTTGGCCCGGAGATGATCGGAAGATGAGGGAGGAGAGGGACATGACCGAGACGGTCAGGAACGAGTCGGTGGAGTACGAGACCAAGGTCTGCCCACGATGCGGGGCAAAGCTCTACGCCGACATGAACGTCTGCTACGGATGCCTGTATGACTTCTCGAGAAACGCCTCGCGTTCCGAGCGGACGGAGCTCCCCCTGGGAGTGCTCGACGAGAGTCCCGAGGAGACGCTGGATCTGGGTGCGGGGACGGCGCGGATGGCCACGGACCGTGTGGGCATGGTCCTGAGGACCCCGTCGGTCGACCTGTGGGTGGCCGTGCCACCGCAGGGGGTGACGCTGGGCAGGGGCGAGCAGAATGATGTCGTGCTCCACTCGCGTGCCGTCTCAAGGTCACATGCTCGTCTCGTCCCCACGTCAGACGGCATGGAGGTGAGCGACCTCGGGGCGAGAAATCCCCTGCGCTACCAGGGAAGGGACGTGCGGGGCAGGATCGTTGTCCCCTATGGCGGCACGCTCGACCTGTGCGGCTGCCTCATCGTCATGACCGGTCCGCCTCGGACGGGCCCCGCTCCCGGGTCTCAAAATTAGTCTTTGACACGCGGGGCGAGTTTGGTATAGTAATTCCCGCACCAAATGGCTGGGTAGCTCAGTTGGTAGAGCAGGGGACTGAAAATCCCCGTGTCAGGGGTTCGACTCCCTTCCCCGCCACCAGAACTTGAGGCCCCTGGTCGCTCATGCGACCAGGGGTTTTGTCGTTAGTAGCGCACCTCGAACTCGCGCTCGCCCCGCACCACGGGGACCTCGTCGCGCTCGTCGATCGCGTAGCTCGTGCGTCCGCCGCGGCTCATCTCCTCCAGCATCTGCGAGAAGAACGCCCCCACGCGCTCCGGCTCGCCTTGGACTTCGGCCGTCACCGAACCGTCCGGCTCGTTTCTCACCCAGCCGGTGAGGGAGAGCCTGCGGGCGACCATGGAGGCCGTCCAGCGAAACCCCACGCCCTGCACCCGTCCGACAAAGCGCACGTGCAGTCGCTTGGCGTTCTCGGGCGTGGGGGCAGCCTCCGTCCGGCGCTCCCTGTTCCAGAATGGCGACATCGCGGCTCCTTCCGACGGCGGCTCTCAAGAATGTGGGCGTCGCATGGCCGTCCGGCACGCCTGCGGCCAGTTGCTACAATGATACCTGCGCCTTCGTGCCTACGCAGAGGAGAGACCATGGGCTGCACACGTAGAGAGTTCCTCGCCCTCGCGTCCGTGGGGACGATCGCCGGGATGGCGGGCTGCACGCCGTCCCAGCCGGCCCAGGAGGCGACCCCTCCTGCCAGCGACCCCACAAAACCCTCCGTTGACGTCACGGAGTTCGAGAGCCTCGCCCTCGACCCCTCCGCGTGGCGCTACGACAGCGATAACAACATCTATTACCAGCTCGGTCTTCCCTATTGCCTCAATCCTGCCACCGAGACCTACGAATCGCTGGCCATCTTCGTGCCCGGGGCGTACTTCACCGCCGAGAAGGACGGTGACACCTACACCTGCACGGTGAACGAGAAGGCGGTGGTGGGGAGCTTCACGCCCGCCACGGCCCCGATTCTTCTGCCCATCAACTCCGGCACCCTCTCCGCGCAGGAGAGCCCCACCGCCTATGGGCCCGAGGGGCTCGCGCCCTACCTGGGGGAGGGCTGCGTCTACGTGTACGCCGGGTTCCGCGGGCGCTCCGCGGCCGTCGACACGGCGACCGGGTCCGACGAGCTCATCGCCGGCGGCTCGCCCTGGCCCGTCGTTGACCTCAAGGCGGCCGTTCGCTATCTGCGCTACAACTCCGACGTCCTGCCCTGTGACACGAGCCGCACCTTCGTCTTTGGGTTCGGCGCCGGCGGCGGGCTCTCCGCGGTTCTCGGCGCCTCCGGGGACTCCGAGCTCTTTGACCCGTATCTCGAGGAGATCGGCGCCATCACCCACGACGCCACGGGCGCGGACGTCTCGGACGCGATTGCGGGAAGCGCCTCCTGGTGCCCCGTCACCTCGTACGACATGGCCGACGCCGCATACGAGTGGTGCCAGGGGCAGTACTCGAGCGAGGGGACGCGCGCCGAGGGGACGTGGACCCAGATGCTCTCGAGGGACCTCGCCGCGGCCTACGGTGCCTGGGTGAACGAAATGGACCTGCGCGACGAGGACGACGTCCAGCTCACGCTCGACGAAACTGAGGCGGGCGTCTACGCGATGGGCTCCTACGCGGAGTCCCTGCTCGCGGAGATTGACAACGCGGCGACCCACTTCGTCCAGAACACCCCCTTCCCCTATACCTACACCCCTCAGCGTCTCGAGGCGCCCACCTTCCCCGGCGACCCCAACCTCGTGACCGCGCGCCTTGCAGACACGGCGACCCCGGGCGCCGCCGAGGGCGAGGCGGCCGCCGACGGTACCGGCGAGCGGGAGGCCGGCACGGCCGACGGGTCCGACGCCCTGGCCGGTGTGGCGCAGGTCCAGTCCACGATCTACGACTCGGCGCAGAGCTACTTCTCGGCGCTCAACGAGGAGACGTGGTGGATTAACTACAACCATCGCTCCTCGAGCGTCTCGGTCTCCAGCCTGCGCGACTTCGTCATGCACCTGCGCCCCGCCAGGCTCTCCGCCTCCCCGTTCGACCAGCCCGACCGTAGCTCCCGCGCAAACCAGCTCTTTGGTGTAGGGGAGGAGTCCACGCTGCACTTCTCGACGTGCGTCGCCGACGTGGTCGCTGCGGGCGCGGAGGCGTTCTCGAGCTGCGAGGACTGGAACGTCACTCTTGAGTCTGCCTGGGCAGACGACCTCGAGAAGGTCGACGCGCTGGGGACCGGCATGGTCGAGCGAGTCTCGATGATGAACCCTCTCATGTGGCTGAGCGGCCACTACGAGGGGTACGGGCAGTCGACGGTCGCCCCGCACTGGCGCGTCAACGAGGGCCTCTTTGACACGGAGACCTCGCTCGCCACGGCGGCGAACATCGTCTTCGCGCTGCGCAAGTACGACGGCGTCACGGATGTTGCCCACACCCCCGTGTGGGGCCAGGGCCACGTGCTCGCCGAACGCTCCGGATCCGCGACCTCCAATTTCCTCGACTGGGTCGTCGCCTGCTGTGCCTCGTAGGTGAGGGGATTGGGTTCCGGCAGGCAGGGGGAGGCCGCGCTCTCCCCACGACAGTCGCTCTTCGTGGGCGTGACGCTCTTCTCGATGTTCTTTGGCGCGGGCAACCTCATCCTGCCTCCGCTCCTGGGCGTCCAGGCGGGGGTGGACAGCCCCGCCGCGCTTCTCGGCTTTCTCCTGGCGGGCGTGGGCCTGCCGGTGCTGGGAATCGTCGCCGTGGCGCTCTCGGGCACGCTGCGCGACCTCGCCGCACGGGTCCACCCGACCTTTGCGCGCGCGTTCGTGGCGCTCGTGTACCTTGCGATTGGCCCGTGCCTGGCCATCCCGCGCACGGCCTCGACCGCGTTCGAGATGCTCGCCCCGCTTCTGGGGGGTGGCGTCTCGCACGAGGTGGCGCAGCTCGTCTTCTCCGTCGCCTTCTTCGCGCTGGCCTATGCGCTCGCCATGCGCCCGGGGCGCCTCACCCGCCTGCTCGGCCGGGTGACCGGTCCCGCGCTCATCCTGCTCATCGTGGCGGTGGTCGCCGCCTCGGTGGCCTCGCTCGCGGGCGCCGACTCGCTCCCTGCCGCCCCGCCGGTCACCCCCTATGACGGCAATGCCGCCGTCCAGGGCTTTCTCACCGGCTACCAGACAATGGACCTGCTCGCCTCGCTCACCTTTGGCCTGGTCATTGCCACGAACGTGCGCAACCTCGGGGTGAGCAGCACAGGCGGCGTCATGCGCGAGGTCTGCCGTGCGGGCGTGCTGGCCGGCGTCCTCATGATCGCCGTCTATGGCGGCCTCACCATCGTGGGCTTCGAGCAGTGCGAGGTCCTGGCGGGTGCCACCAATGGCGCCGCGGTCATCACCGCGTCTGCGACCGCTCACTTTGGGGTCGCGGGCACCGTCCTTGTGGCTGCCATCTTCCTGCTCGCGTGCCTCAACGTCTGCATCGGCCTCATCAGCTGCTGCGGCTCCTACTTCGCAGATGAGCTGCCCCGCGTGTCGTACCGCGGCTGCGCGCTGGCGTTCGCGGTCTTTTCGTGCGCCGTCGCCAACCTCGGGCTCGACGCGATTCTCGGCCTCTCCGCCATGCTGCTCGGTGCGATGTACCCCATTGCGATCGTGCTCGTCTTCCTGGGCATGTTCCGTCGCCTCGTTGACCGCCGGCCGCGCGTCTGGCGCTGGGCCGTCTGCGTGGCCGCCGTCGTGAGCGTTGCGGAGGTCGCCCGGACGGCGCTGGGCCTGCCGGACATCCCGCTTCCGCTCGCGGACGTGGGCCTCGGTTGGGTGCTCCCCACGATTGTCAGCGCACTGATTGCGCTTCTCCTGCCCGCTGCTGCTCGAAAGGACTAACAATGATTAGATCGAAGGGTCTGCTGCCGCTCGTTCTTCTCGCCGTTGCGCTCGTTGCCTTTGTCGCCGTGGGGTGCGCGGGCCCCGATGAAGGCACGACCACGGCCGACGAGGGGTCCTCGCAGACGCAGGGCTCCGCCGAGGTGGACCCGGACGACCCCTACGCGACGGGCATCCATCACGCGCGCATCGAGGTGGAGGGCTACGGGACCATAGAGGTGACGCTCAACGCCAACGTCGCGCCGATCACGGTGGCCAACTTCTGTCACCTGGCCGAGGACGGCTTCTACGACGGCCTCACGTTCCATCGCGTGGTGCCCGGGTTCATGATCCAGGGCGGCGACCCGTCCGGTGACGGAACGGGCGGCTCCGACCAGACCATCACCGGTGAGTTCTCATCCAACGGCATCGAGAACAGCATTCCGCACACGCGAGGCACGATCTCCATGGCGCGTGCGAGCGACCCCAACTCCGCCAGCTCGCAGTTCTTCATCATGCAGGAGACCACGTCCTCGCTCGACGGCGAGTACGCGGCCTTTGGGACCGTGACCTCGGGCATGGAGGTCGTCGACGCCATCTGCGAGAAGGTCCCCGTGGCAGACGAGCAGAGCGGGCTCGTGGCGCCGGAGAACCAGCCGGTCATATCCTCCGTCGAGATTCTCGACTAGCGACTTGGCGGGTCGTCAGGCATCATAAAGGTAAATGCAAAAAAATACCCATATGACCGCTCCATGACAATACTCTTTCCGTAAACGGCGTGAAATTCGCTCTTTCCGTGATATACTCAACCCACGTGAAAGGAGCGGCGTATGTATTCCGTGGGAGACTACCTCGTTCACCCGGGCCAGGGCGTTTGTCAGGTGAGGGATGTGACGAGCGGTCCGCAGGCGGTCTACCAGCTGCTTCCCATTGGGAAGCGCCATCCGGTCCACATCAGCTTTCCGGTTGCCAACGAGGGGCGCTTGCGCCCCGTCCTCTCGCGCGCCGAGGCGCGGCAGATCATCGAGGACTACCCGACGATCGAGGTCGAGAGCTTCCAGGCGCGCAACAACTCCCTCGAGGAGGAGCACTATCGCAACGAGATGCGACAGGGGTCCTGTCGCGACTCCGTGCGCATCGTGAAGACCTTCCGCGCCCGGATCGCCGAGCTCTCCTCGCGCAACAAGAAGCCGCCCGTCGCCTACGAGCGCATCCTCAAGGAGGCGAGCGAGCGCTCGTGCTCCGAGCTCGCGGTCGCGCTCGACTGCACGCCCGAGGACGTGGTGGTGCTCTTCCAGCGCAGCATGGGGGAGATTCCCGAGGAGAACTAGGGCAATCGTGCCCTCCGGTTACCGTTTGCGCTCAGGGTCATGTGAGGGCTGTGTAATTCTCCCCTGTGACCGTACAATGGTGGGCACCAACGAAACCGTTCCAGGGAGGATAAACGATGACGTCCGATCAGGGGGCCTGCGGGAGCAGGGCAATCATTACCGTGCTGGGAAGCGACCGTCCGGGCATCGTCGCCGCAGTTGCGGGCGCGCTCAGCGAGCGCGAGGCCAACATCCTGGACATCTCGCAGACCATCCTGCAGGGCATCTTCACGATGACCATGCTCATCGATCTTGGCCAGGCCGACTTCTCCGAGCTCAAGGCTCGTCTCGATGAGCTTGCGGAGACCCTCGGCGTGCAGATCATGCTGCAGCGCGAGGACGTCTTCCGGTACATGTACCGTCTCTAGGCGCCAATTCGAGCGGGCCGGCGCGCCCGGCCCCGGGAGGAGGTCCCGATGATTCACCTGCCCAAGGGCGGCGGGCGGCCCATTCTTACCCCGCGCGACACCCCCGCCTTCGACCACGTGGCGGATGCCTACCCCATGCCTTCCGTGGGGCTGGGACTCCCTCCCGTCTCTGACGGTCTCTATCACGGCTACGAGGATGTGGACGTGGTGCCCGCGGAGCTCTACGCCAAGTACGACGTCAAGCGCGGCCTGCGCAACGCCGACGGCTCGGGCGTGCTCGTGGGTCTCACCACGATCTCCAACGTGCACGGCTACAACAGGACCGACCATGGCGTGGAGCCCGACGAGGGCGATCTCATCTACCGTGGCTACCGCGTCGCCGATCTTATCGGCCACTCCCAGGCGGAGGACCGCTTTGGCTACGAGGAGGTCGCCTACCTGCTCATTGCCGGCAAGCTGCCCACGCGTGAGGAGCTCGACGACTTCCGCGCGCGCATCGATGCCCGCAAGCAGCTGCCCGAGGGCTACTTTGGCATCTTCCCGCGCGCCACGTACAGCCACAACATCATGAACGTGCTGCAGCGCGCGACGCTGCTGCTCTACGCCTTCGATCCCAACCCGGACGACACCTCGCCCACGCACGAGATCGACGTGGCGCTCTCGCTGCTCGGCCGCTGGCCGCGCACGGCGGCCGTGGCGCATGCCGCGCACAAGGCCGAGCTCGCGGACGAGAAGCTCGTGGTGCCGCCGGTGCGCGAGGGCTACTCGATGGCGGAGACCGTCCTCGACGTCCTGCGCAGCGACGAGGGCTTCTCGCACGACGAGGCGATGCTGCTCGACGTCATGCTCATCCTGCACGCGGAGCACGGTGGCGGCAACAACTCCACCTTCGCCACGCGCGTCCTCTCGTCCTCCGGCACCGACGCCTACTCCGCCTACGCCGCGGCGATCGGCTCGCTCAAGGGCCCCAAGCACGGTGGCGCCAACTTCAAGGTGGGCGGCATGATCGACGACGTGGCCGCGCACGTGCGCCACTGGGACTCCGAGGACGAGGTGGCGAGCTACCTGGCCAAGATCGTTCGCAAGGAGGCCTTCGACAAGAGCGGCCTCATCTATGGTCTGGGTCACGCGGTCTACACGCTCTCCGATCCGCGCGCCGTCATCGTGAAGAAGTACGCGCGCAAGGTGGCGGAGGAGAAGGGGCTTCTCGAGCGCTTCTCGCTCATCGAGAGCATCGAGCGGCTCGGTCCGCAGGTCATGCATGACGTCAAGGGGTCGGGCAAGGCCATCTGCGCCAACATCGACCTCTACACCGGCTTCATTTACTCGATGCTCGGGATCGAGCCGGACCTCTACACGGCCATCTTCGCGATGGCACGCCTCGCCGGCTGGACCGCGCACCGCATGGAGGAGCTCTACGGCGCCGGCCGCATCATCCGCCCGGCATACAACTCCGTCATGCCTCACGGCGGCGACTACGTGCCCCTCGACGAACGATAACGCCGTCCCTCTCGCACGGCGCCGGAGCGCCCGGCCCGCCCTCAGCACCCTCAGGTTTTGGGCAACAAGTTTGATGTTCTTCTCGGTTGGACATCAGACTTGTTGCCCACAACCTCAGTGAGCGCGGCAAATACGCGCAAAACAACGAGAAAAACGTCTCGCCAAGGCTGTCGAAATAAAACGTTTGGACGCGTCCCGAAACTTGGTGTAAGCGGCCAGGCGGCCGGCGCCCGCACGGGCGCGGCCGCCCCCTAGAATCGTGAGTCACCACAACGTCAGATTCGCGAGAAAGGACGGCCGCAATGGAAACTGTACACGAGGAGGCGCTGGCCGCGGCCGGCACCCGCGCCGACGGCACGATAGACATCAACGCCGCGCTGAGGTCGCTGCTGGAGGGCCTGCTCAACGCCGCGATGGACGAGCAGGCCTCGGAGCTGGGGGTGGCGCGCAACGGCTACCGGGAGCGCTCGCTCGACACCTGCGTCGGGACGGTGACGCTCAGGATCCCCAAGCTCAGGGAGGGCAGCTACTTCCCCGAGGACCTGGTCGAGAGGTGGTCGCGCACCGACACGGCGCTGGCCTCGGCGATCTGCGACATGTGGGCCGCCGGGGTCTCCACCAGGAAGGTCGAGGCGGTCGCCGCCGAGATGGGCGTCGAGTCGATGAGCAGGAGCCGCGTGTCGAGGCTGTGCGCCGGGCTCGACGAGGAGGTCGCCGAGCTCAGGGGCTGCGACCTGTCCTCCACGAGCTGGCCGTACCTGTGGCTCGACGCGACCTACGTGCCCTGCCGGGAGGCCGGCGCGGCCCGGTCGACCGCGCTGGTCACCGCCGTGGCCTGCTCGCTCTCGGGCCGCAGGAGGGTGGTCGGCCTCGCGTGCGTCGACGCGGAGTCCTACCTGTCGTGGAGGGACTTCCTGCTGGGCCTGCGCCGCCGCGGGCTCTCGGGCGTGCGCCTCGTGACCTCCGACGCGCACGAGGGGCTGGCCCGCGCCGTCCGCGAGGTGCTCGTCGGCGCCGCGTGGCAGCGCTGCGTCGCCCACCTCGGGCGCAACGTCCGGGACCGCTGCCGCAGGCGCGACGTCGGGGACGCCGCCGTCGCGGCGCTCAGGGCCGCCCTGTCGGAGCGCGACCCGGCGCTCGTGCGCGCGGGCTACCGCCGCGCCGTCGAGCTGCTCGCCGAGGTCGACGCGCGGGGCGCGGGGCTGCTCGAGGACGCGGAGCCGTCCGCCCTGGCGTACCTGGGATTCCCGCGCGAGCACGCGGTGTGGGTCAGGACGAACAACGTCTGCGAGCGCATGAACTGCGAGATCAAGCGCCGCACGAGGGTCGTGCAGGTGTTCCCCTCCAGGGAGTCGCTGGTGAGGCTCGTCGGGGCGGTGTGCTGCGACCAGAACGACGCGTGGCTCTCGGCGACGAACTTCATCGACCGCAGGTCGCTGGAGCCCGGCTACGAGCGCGAGCCGCTGCCCGAGGAGCCGGGAGGGGCGGAGAGGGTCCTCAGGCTCGTGGGCGAGGCGTTCGACAGGAAGCTGAGGGCGGCGTAGTATCGGCGGGGAGGCTCACCCCCGTGGGGAGGCCCTTACACCACTTTTCGTGACGCGACTAAACGTTTGCCCCACAACCTCAAGATCGGTCTCGAAATCGGGCATCCGGGGGACGCAACTGCGGCGAGAACCCAAAACCACGGAAATCCTGCCACCCCATGCAAAGGAAAGGCGCCTTGCCCTCTCGTGCGGGGACAAGGCGCCCTTTTAGCAGGGACAACGTTCAAGCGGCAGAGAAGAACCTCTACTCCTCGCCCTCCTGGTTGACCTCGCTGCCCTCGTCGCCCTCCTCGTCGATGACGAGCGGGCGGAACGTGGCGGTGTCGCCGCCCACGAGGCCGCGCATGGCCTCCTCTGCCTGTGCCTCGCGTTCGTCTCTCATGTGGACGGAGAAGATGTCGTCGTCATCCTCGACGCCCTCGCGGATCTCGGCCTGCTTGGCGGCCACCTGCGGCGCCACCTCCGCCAGCGGTCGGCGGGTCAGCTTGTGCTGGCGCTTGGTCTTGGAAAAGAGCGGCACGTACTCGAAGATGACGCTCGAGTTCTCCAGCCCGTACCAGCGCGCCGGGGAGCCGCAGAAGCCGCGGATGAGATACTTGAGCTCGATGATGCGCTGGTCAAAGCCGGAGATGTCCGTCTCGGGAGAGAGCATCTTGCGGATGAGGCAGAAGCGGAAGTCGCCCACGGTGCTGCGCTCGCGGTAGATCGAGTACTTGTGGTTCTGCGGGGCGAGCTGGCCGCGCTCCATGAGGTCGGCCACGATCTGGTAGAGGTAGGTGTTGATGCGCTGGTTCACCTTGAAGCCCAGGCGCAGCTGCACCTTGAAGAGGAAGTCGGTGTCAAAGTCGTTGACGATGAACTCGTGGGTGTGCGGCTCGTCGGTGACCTGGACGTTGAGGAAGTAGTACGCCTTGGCGCGCTTGGGGCGCTTGTCCAGAATCGAGTAGAGGATGTCGCGGTCGAGCTTGTCGAACGACGAGTCATTGGTGAGGAAGACCAGGTTGTCCGCGAGCAGCGGGTAGTTGTCGTCGTGGGAGAGGTCAAAGATCTGGTCCAGGTACTCGCGCACAGGCAGGAAGACCGTCTGCGTGCGCTCGACGGCCGTGCCGCGACGCCATACGTACATGACCACGAAGATCAGGAAGCTCATGATCACGGTGACGTAGCCGCCGTGGAAGAACTTCGTGAGGCTCGAGAAGAAGAACATGAACTCGATGGCGCCGAAGAAGATCGCGAAGGGCACGGCCAGCGCGGTCTTGTGCTGGACCTTGGAGAGGTACATCGTGAGCAGGATCGTGGTCATGAGCATCGTGACCGTGATGGCCAGGCCGTAGGCGGCCTCCATGTGCGCGGAGGTCTGGAACAGCAGCACCACGCAGATGCAGCCGATCCACATGATGCTGTTGACCAGCGGGATGTAGATCTGGCCCTTGGTCTCTGAGGGGTAGTTGATGCGCATGTGGGGCATGAGGTCCAGGCGCACCGCCTCGGAGACGATGGAGTAGGAGCCGGTGATGAGCGCCTGGGAGGCGATGATCGCGGCAAAGGTGGAGAGCAGGACGGCAAAGACGCGGACCTGCTCGGGCAGCATCTGGAAGAACGGGTTGAGGTCGCTCACGGCGGCGAGGTCGCCGTTGCCGGCATTGGCGATGATCCAGGCGCCCTGGCCCAGGTAGTTGAGGATCAGGCAGACCTTCACGAACGGCCAGGTGGCGTAGATGTTGGGCTTGCCCACGTGGCCCATGTCGGAGTAGAGGGCCTCGGCGCCGGTGGTGCACAGGAACACGTTGCCCAGGACCATGAGGCCGGCGGCGTTGAGGTTGCCGTCAAAGAGGAACGTGATGCCGCGCAGCGGGTTGAAGGCGCGCAGGACGTTGAGGTCGAGGCCGATGTTCATGAGGCCGGCGCCGGCGAGGAAGACGAACCACAGCGTCATGACCGGGCCAAAGAGCTTGCCGATCGTGGAGGTGCCCGCCTTCTGCAGGAAGAAGAGCACGCACAGGATGCAGATGACGATCGCCACGACGATGCTCTGGTTGTCGCCGATGACGGAGTAGATGAAGTCGACGGTGCGCAGGCCCTCGATGGCGGTGGTGACGGTCACGGCCGGGGTGAGGATGCCGTCGGCGAGCAGCGCCGCGCCGCCGATCATCGCCGGGATGATGAGCCACCGGCCGCAGCGCTTGACCAGGCTGTAGAGCGCGAAGATGCCGCCCTCGTTGTGGTTGTCGGCCTTCATGGCCACGAGCACGTACTTGACCGTGGTGATGAGGGTGAGCGTCCAGATGATGAGCGAGAGGGCGCCCAGGACCACGTCCTGGGACATGGTGGCGAGCCCGCCGTTGCCGGAGATGATCGCCTTCAGGGTGTACATCGGGCTCGTTCCGATGTCGCCGTACACGACGCCCAGAGTGACGAGGATCATCGCCGCGGAGAGGGGGATGCCCGTGTAGCGGGCCTTGCGCGCGGCGGGCGCGAGATTCGTGGCCATGGAACTCCAAACTCGGGATGACAAGGACGCGACAAGTGTAGCGTTTCTCAGGTGGCGAGAAGAACGTCGGCCTGCCGTTCGTGCGAGAATGTCGGGGTAGGCTGAGACGGGCGAAAGGTGACCCGATGGAGTTTGTGGCGACGTGCCCCAAGGGGTTTGAGCGGCTGCTGGCGGACGAGCTCATTGCGCTGGGAGCTCCGCAGGTGAGGCCATTGGCCGGCCAGGTGAGCTTTGGCGGCGGGCTCGCGGACGCGTATCGGGCATGCCTGTGGTCGCGGTGCGCGTCTCGCGTGCTGCTCGTGCTCGCGCGCATCGGCGCCGCGAACGCCGACGAGCTCTACGAGGGCGTCTCCGCGGTTGCCTGGGAGGATCACCTCGCGCCCGGGGCCACGTTTGTCGTGGATGCCCACGGCACGAACGCCCAGCTCAGAAACACGCAGTTTGTTGCCCTGCGCACCAAGGACGCGGTCGTGGATCGCCTGGTCTCCGTGCGCGGCGCCCGTCCGATGGTGGACACGGCGCGCGCGGACGTGACCATCTCCGTGCGCCTCTCCGGTCAGCGCGCCGCGCTGGCGATCGACCTCGCCGGCGAGCCGCTCTTCCGGCGCGGCTACGCCACGCGCGGCGACGCGCGCCTGGGATCGCTTCGCCCCGACTACGCCGCCGCGCTGCTCGCCTCCGGCGGGTGGGCGGAGGTCGCTCGCTCCGACGCCCCGACCCTCGTGGCCCTGTGGCCGGGCCTGGGGAGCGTGCTCGTGGAGGCGGCGGGCGTGGCGCTCGACCGCGCACCGGGCCTGCTGCGCACGCGCTGGGGCTTCGCCGGCTGGGCGGGGCACGACGTGGACGCCTGGGACGCCCTTCTCGCCGAGGCGGAGGCCCGCTCGGCTGCGGGCGAGAAGAACGCCTGCTCGCTGCTCGTCTGGGACAGTCGCCCGGGCGCGCTCCCGGCCTGTCGCCAGGCCCTGCGCGCCGCCGGCATCCCCCTTGCTCCAGAAGGATACGAAGGGACAGTCCCTTCGTATCATCTTGTGGTGGCGGACCTGTCGTGGGTGGGGGAGACCGCGCTTGCGCCGGAGGCCGCGGCGCTCTCCGAGCTCTCGTCGTACGCGGGGAAAAAGCTCGTCGTGCTCTCCCGTGACGGGGCGCCGGACGCCGCGCTGTGCTCCAATCCCGCCGCCGTCACCGAGGTCATCGTCGGGCGCGACCCTGCGACCATCCGTGTCTACGAGCAGAGCGACTCCGTGGTGCCCGCGCCCTCTGTGGAGCTGCCGGGCGGCGGGCGCACGAGCGTGCTCGTGCCCGCCTCCGACCAGTTTGCGCGCCGGCTCGCGAAGGTCGCCAAGCAGCGCGCAAAGTGGGCGCGCCGCGAGGACGTGACCTGCTATCGCGTCTATGACGCGGATCTGCCCGACTACGCCGTCGCCATCGAGCTCTACGAGGGCTCCGAGACGCCGGGGCGCTGGCTGCAGGTCTCCGAGTACGCCGCCCCGCGCGGGGTGGACCCCGGACTCGCGCGCAGGCGCCTGTTCGACGTCCTGACGATCGCTCCGCGCGTGCTCGGGGTCGACCCGACGGACGTGAGCGTGCGCGTGCGGACGCGCTCCCGCGGCGGCTCCCAGTATGCCGACGAGGCGCGCCCGTCCGAGCGCGGGCCGCAGCGAGACCGTTCTTCTCGGCAGGGTGGTCGTGTCGAGCTCCCGACGGGATCGCATCTGGTGGACGAGGGCGGCCTCACCTTTGAGGTCAACTTCGACGCGCGGCACGACTGCGGCATCTTCCTCGACCATCGGGAGACGCGCTCGCGCATCCGCGAGATGATGAAGCAGACCAAGGGGTCCAAGCGCTTCCTCAACCTCTTTGCGTACACGGGTACCGCGACCTGCTATGCGGCGGACGGCGGGGCCAAGCACACCACGACGGTGGACCTCTCGCGCCCCAGCCTGGAGTGGGCGCGCCGCAACATGGCTCGAAACGGATTTAGCGGCCCGGAGCACGAGTTCGTGCAGGCGGACGTGCTCGCGTGGGTCTCCGAGCAGCGCCACACGCGCAACCGCTGGGACCTCGTCTTCTGCGACGTGCCCACGTTCTCCAACTCGGCGCGCATGCGCAAGAGCTCCTTTGACGTCCAGCGCGACCACGCGGAGCTGATCATTGGGGTCTCTCGCCTGCTCGTACGCGGCGGGCGCGCGATCTTCTCGTGCAACCTGCGCGGCTTCAAGCCCGACGTGGAGAAGCTCGAGCGCGCCGGCGTGCGCCTCACGGACATAACGGACGAGACCATCCCCGAGGACTTCTCGCGCAACCGCAAGATCCACCACGCCTACCTGGTGGAGCGCGCGTAGGGCGCGTCGGGCCCCGGCGATTCGACGATTCTCCAGCCGTCCCCTCTGGTTTTGGGCAACATCTTTGATGCTCCGCCGCCTATGCGTCGGTTTTGTATCAAGGCTGTTGCCCAATTCCTGAGTGTTGTTGGAGATCTTACGGTCCAACATAAAACCTGTTGCCCAAAACATGCATGGAACTCAAGAAATCGACTTAGCGAGAAGCACGACGGGCTGCGATTCACAAAACCCTGCAATTCTTGGCACGCGCCCGCCCCGCCCGCCCCAGCCTCCGTCTGCCGACGCAGGGCATCCATCGGACAAGGCGAGCGTCGCACGGGGTTTTGGCGCGGCTACTATTGCTTCATACGTGTAGATTCGGCGCGGCAGGTCCGCGCCCCGAGCAAATGGGGGAACCATGGACGCAAGCATCGAGGCCAAGGTCAGCGCCTGGCAGGACAACGTCACCGAGTCCGACCTGGTGATCGAGCTCGACGAGCTCTGCCGCGAGGGCAACGAGGACAAGCTCTTCGACGCCTTCTATCGCGACCTTGCCTTTGGCACGGCGGGCCTGCGCGGCACGCTCGGCGTGGGCACCAACCGCATGAACGTCTACGTGGTCGCGCAGGCCACCCAGGGCGTGGCGGACTATCTGAACGCCCACTACGAGAACCCCACGCTGGCGCTCGCGCGCGACTCGCGCAACAAGGGCGAGGACTTCCAGCGCGTGGCGGCCGGCGTCCTGGCGGCCAACGGCATCCACGTCTACGTCTACCCGCGCATCGAGCCCGTCCCCACGCTGTCCTTCGCGGTGCGCCACCTCGGCACCTCCGCGGGTATCGTGCTTACGGCCTCTCACAACCCGGCGCCCTACAACGGCTACAAGGTCTACAACGACAACGGCGGCCAGATCACCGACGAGGCCGCGGCGGAGATCTCCGCAAACATCGCCAAGGTCGACCCGTTTGCCGTCGACATCATGGACTTCGAGGAGGGCATCGAGAAGGGCCTGATCGAGTGGACGCCCGAGGAGGTTCTCGACAGCTTCATCAAGAACATCAAGAAGGTCTCCGTCCCCGGCTTCAAGGCCTCCGACGACTACTCCGTGGTCTACACGCCGCTCAACGGCACCGGCATGGAGCTCGTGACCCGCATCCTCAAGGAGATTGGCGTCGAGAACGTGACCGTGGTGCCCGAGCAGGCCGAGCCGGACGGCAACTTCCCCACGTGCACCTATCCCAACCCTGAGTTCCGCGAGGCGCTCGAGCTGGCGCTGGGTCTCGCCGAGGAGGTCAAGCCCAACCTGGTTGTGGCCACCGACCCCGATGCCGACCGCATGGGCACCGCCATCCCGCACGACGGCGACTACGTGCTGCTCTCCGGCAACGAGATGGGCGTCCTGCTCATGGACTGGCTCGCCACTATGGCGCGCGACCGCGGCGAGGACGTCGCGTCCAAGGTTGCCGTCTCCACGATCGTCTCCTCCTCGATGCCGGACGCACTCGCGCGCGACTGGGGCTTTGAGATGAGGCGCGTGCTCACCGGCTTCAAGTACATTGGCGACCAGATCGACCAGCTCAAGGACGAGGGCGAGGAGGACCGCTTCCTCATGGGCTTCGAGGAGTCCTACGGCTACCTCGTGGGCACGCACGCCCGCGACAAGGACGCCATCGTCGCCACGATGCTCTGCGTCGAGATGGCCAGCTACTACGCCGAGAAGGGCATGGACCTCTACGAGGCCATGGACGCCCTCTACCAGAAGTACGGCTACTACCTCAACGGCACCGTCAACGCGAGCTTCCCGGGCGCGGCGGGCGCCGACAAGATGGCCGCCATCATGACCGGCCTGCGCGAGAACCCGCCCGCAGAGATCGCCGGCTACAAGGTCACCGGCATGACGGACTACGCCACCGGCCCCGAGATGCCGCGCGTCTCCGGCCTGCAGAAGGAGGCCGCGCAGGTGCTGCCGCCGGCCAACGTCATCGAGTTCCGCCTCGAGGACGACAACAAGGTCATCTTCCGTCCGTCCGGCACCGAGCCCAAGGTCAAGGCTTATCTCTTCTCCAAGGGTGCCACGCGCGCCGACTCCGAGGCCGTGCGCGCCAAGCTCCAGGAAGCCGCCGAGAAGATCCTCTCGTAGGTCACGCTCAAAGGTAGATGAGGCCCCGCCGGATTCGCTGTCCGGCGGGGCCTCCTGCTTTTGGATGCCGCTGTGGCAATACGCGAATTCCAACGTTTTGAGGGCAGAAAACGTTGGAATTCGCGTACTGGGATTAGTAAATACGCGATTGCCAACGTTTGAGTGGTCAAAAACGTTGGCAATCGCGTATTGGTTGCGTGGACGTGCAATGCGCGTCAGTGCTGGCGAGAAGGACGCGCGGTCGCGATTCTATTCCTCGCTGCTCTCCGTTGCGCTCAGCTGGTAGAGCGTCTCGCCCCAGGACGCCACGGTGGCGGGGTCCCAGGTGT
This sequence comes from uncultured Atopobiaceae bacterium, assembly GCA_963928085.1. GTDB lineage: Bacteria > Actinomycetota > Coriobacteriia > Coriobacteriales > Atopobiaceae > Thermophilibacter. The sequence continues at coordinate 134,244 of CAWVDR010000002.1, read as the reverse complement.
GCGAGCCAACCTCGGGGGAGGTGGGGTCGTAGACGCGTACGGAGCCGTCGGACTCCTCGGTCACAATGATGACCCAGTGGGCGGCATCGGTCAGCGTGCCCGCCTTCGCCTCGATGAGAAGATAGTTCCCCGTGTCGAGCACCTGAGCGAGGTTCTCCGCATTGGAGGTGTAGGTGGAGCAGGTGAGGCCGAGGTCGCCAAGAGAGTCGGTCAGGAACGTGCCCGACATGAGGGAGTCGCCGGTTGCCATCTCGGCCTCGGTGATGGTCTGGGCGAGGTCCGCAGGGCTCTTGTCGCTCTTGCCGGTGAGGCCCATGTACGCCATGGAGAGCGCGGTCGGGCCGGAGCCGGTCAGCGCGAGCGGACCGCCCGCGTAGTCGACGTTACCCCAGCGGGAGTCCCAGCAGACGAGCTGCGGGACCGTGCCCTTCTCGACCGTGTCCTCGTAGGGCTGGGCGGTCTTCTCGGCCTCCGGGTAGGCCGCGACGAAGTCGATGGCAGAGGGCTCGGAGAGCGCGAGCTCGAGCAGTGCCTGGTTCTCGTACGCATCCGCGTTGGCGGCGATCTGGGCGAGCTTCTCGCCCCGGTCAAGCTCGACGGAGAACTGCTTGGTGAGGTCTTCGGAGACACCGATGGCGACGCGCGCGTCGGCGGGGTTGGTCTCTGCGGGGGTGCCCTGGTCGGCGCTGCAGCCACGCACGCAGCTCGAGATGCCCACGATCAGCAGGACGAGAAGGACGAGCGCGAGCGCACCGAGGATGAGCAGGCGTCGGTTGGCGTTGAGGCGACGAGCGCGGCCGCTCTGGAAGTTGATGCTGCGGGCGCGAAGCGGGTAGCCGGGGCCGGACGACCGACGGGAGGAGGAGGGGCGCTGCCGGGTCCCGCGCGGGCCGTGATAGGTGCCCTGAGGGGAGATGCGGCCCCGCGACCCCTGCGAGTACGGGTGCGAGCCTCCCGGGCGCGATCCGGACCCCTGACGGGGCCGTCCACCGTGGTCGTTGTACGTCATACGTCCTCCATGACGAGCATTCTGCAGAAAAACCCTTATCGCATGATACGGCAGGGCTCATACAAAGGGGGCGCGGGCACCAGCCCCAATCGGGGAGTGGTGACCGCGCCCTGAGGTTCGAGCGCTATTGGGTGGTGCCTTCGGGCGGCGTGGTCTCATCCCCGCCCGGGTGGGATTGACGGGCTCCGTGGGCTCGGGGTCGGGCTCGGGGTCCGTGCCCGGATCGGGGGTCGGCGTGGGGGTCGTGTCCGTCGGCGGGGTTTGGGTGTCGTCGCCGGGGGTGATGGTCGGCGTGTTGGGCTCGTTGGAGTTCGTGTTGGCGTCGGTCTGGGGCTGTTCGGTCGTCTCCTGGTCCTCCGTCGTCTCGGCAGGCTCCTCGTACCAGCCCTCGGTGTTCACGGACGCGCTCGTCCCGATGAACGTCCAGGAGTCGTCGGGCTTGTACTCCGCCTTGTGGTCGGAGACGGGGAACTCGCCGCGCGGCTCGTCCGCGAGCGCGGCGCTCATGTAGGTGCCCCAGATGGGAATCGAGGTTGTGGCGTTGGTACCGGTGGTGCCGCCGTAGTAGACGCGCGCCGATCCGCTGGCGGGGCAGCCGACCCACACGGCGGTCGTGAGCTGGGGCGTGAAGCCGCAGAACCAGAGGTTGGAGTAGTTGTCGGCGGTGCCGGTCTTGCCCGCGACGGGCTGGTTGGCGGTGAAGTAGTTGCGTAGGTTGGTCGCGCTGCCCTCGGTGATGACGGTCTCGAGGATCTCCGTGGCGTCCTGGACGATGGCGGAGTCGACGACCTCCTCGGGGTCGTCCTCGTGCTCGTAGACCACGTTGCCGTTGCGGTCCTCGATCTTGGTGATGGCGACGGCGTTGCGATGGACGCCCCCGCTGGCGATGGTCGAGAACGCCTCGCACATCTCCACGACGGTCAGCTCCGAGGTGCCGAGTGCCGACGAGAGGACGGGCTCGATCTGGGAGTCGATGCCCAGGCGGGCCGCCATGTTGGCGATCTTGTCCATGCCGATGGCCTCGGCGACCTGGACGTAGCCGGTGTTGGAGGACACGGCCGTGGCGCGCGCGAGGGAGATGACGCCGTAGTCGATGTTCTCGATGTTGCTCGGTGCCCACGTGGGCGTCACCTGGAGCGTGGCCTGGCAGTCGATGCGCACGGTGGGGCTCATGCCGTCCTCGAGCGCGGCCAGGAGCACGACCGCCTTGAAGCTCGAGCCCGTCTGGTGGGAGCTCGTGGCGAGGTTGATCACGCTCTGTCCGGCCTCGGTGTCGTTGCCGTAGTTCTGGCCGCCCACCATGGCCACGATGTGCCCGTTCGAGTTGTCGATCGAGACGAGCGCGGCGGAGACGTCGGGGTTGCCGCCGGCGGCCATGCGATCGGAGCAGGCCTGCTCGGCAGCCTGCTGCTTCTGGGGCTCGAGCGTCGTGTACACCTTGAGGCCGCCCTGGGCGATGGTGTCGGACGAGAAGTCCTGGAGCAGGAGGTTACGGACGTAGTCGGTGAAGTAGGGATAGGCGCTCTCGGAGTCGGTGAGCTGGCCGGGGTTGAGCGGGATTTCCTCGGCGACCGTGGCGTCGTACTCCTCCTGCGAGATGTCGCCGGCCTCGAGCATGCGCGAGAGGACGAGGTTGCGGCGGTTCTTGCAGTTCTCGTAGTTGACGAAGGGGTCGTAGTAGGTGGGGGAGTTGGGGATGCCCACGAGCGTCGCGGCCTCGTTGAGCGTGAGGTCGGCGGCGCTCTTGTTGAAGTAGGTGATGGCCGCGGCCTCGATGCCGTAGGCGCCGTTGCCGTAGAAGATGGTGTTGAGGTACATGTTGAGGATCTGTTCCTTCGTGTACGTCTTCTCCATCTGAATGGCAATGTAGGCCTCGCGGACCTTGCGGCGCAGGGAGTTCTCGAACTGCTCGTCCGAGAGGACCGTCCAGCGGACGAGCTGCTGCGTGATCGTGGAGCCGCCGCCCTGCTCGCCGCCGCCAAACACCTGGCCCACGGCTGCACGGGCGATGCCCTCGGGGTCGACGCCGTTGTGCTGGTAGAAGCGCTTGTCCTCGGTGTCGATGGTGCCCCGGATGACGTAGTCGGAGACCTGGTCGAGCGTCACCGAGCGACGGTTCTGCAGGTAGTAGGCAACGATCTCGTTGCCGTCGGCGTCATAGACGCGCGTGGGCTCCGCCACGAGGAAGGCGTCGGCCGAGGTGTAGTCGGGCAGGTCCTCGAGCCAGGTGGACACCACTGCCCCTAGGGAGAGCGCAAGCGTCACGCAGAGAAGTGCGATGAAGCCGAGCACTCCGGCAAGTCCAAAGCCCACGAAGTGGGTCTTCGAGTGCGCACGCATGCGACGCGTTCTGATTCCCATCTGATTACTCCTTGTCCGGGAGGTCCCGTCCACAGTCGTTCGTCATTATACTATGCTAGTTTGCTATGCCGCCGCCCGTGGGCGGTTTGGAGAGACGAAGACCCTATGGAGGACAGCGCAATGCTTCCAGTTGACGAGCAACTCAAGGTGATCACTTCCGGCACGATGCAGATCGTGCCGCTCGACGAGCTCAAGAAGAAGCTCGAGAAGGGCACGCCGCTCAACATCAAGCTCGGCGTCGACCCCACGTCGCCCGACCTTCACCTCGGCCACGCCGTGCCGCTGCGCAAGATGCGCCAGTTCCAGGACCTCGGCCACAACGTGACGCTCATCATCGGCAACGGCACCGCCCTTATCGGCGACCCGTCCGGCCGCGACTCCACCCGCCCGCCCCTCACCGAGGAGCAGGTCGAGGCCAACGCCAAGACCTACGTCGAGCAGGCCATGAAGGTGCTCGACCCCGAGAAGACCCAGATCGTCCACAACGGCGACTGGCTGAAGGGCCTGAACCTCGCCGAGATGCTCAAGCTCATGAGCCAGTTCAACGTGGCCCGCATCCTCGAGCGCGAGGACTTCCACAACCGCTACACCGAGGGCAAGTCCATCGCCCTGCACGAGTTCATCTACCCGGTGCTGCAGGCCTACGACTCCGTCGTGGTGAAGGCGGACCTCGAGATGGGCGGCAACGACCAGATCTTCAACCTCCTCGCCGGCCGCGACCTCATGCGCGCCATGGGCATGGAGCCGCAGGTGGCCCTCACGATGCCGCTTCTGGTGGGCACCGACGGCCACAAGAAGATGTCCAAGAGCTACGGCAACTACGTGGGTCTCACCGACGAGCCGGCGGACATGTACGGCAAGGTCATGTCCATCACCGACGAGCTGGTGCCGCTCTACTGGCGCCTGTGCTCCACGGCGGACATGGACAAGCTCGACGCCATCGACGCCGCCTTCGCGGATGGCTCCGCCGACCCGTACGCGCTCAAGCGCGAGCTGGCCGCCAACATCGTGGACCTCTACCACGGCGAGGGCGTCGGTGCCGCCGCGAGCGCCGCCTTCGACGCGCAGTTCAAGCGCGCCGAGGCCCCCGAGGACATGCCGGAGTTCCCGCTCTCCGTGGCCGAGGTCAACGACGAGGGCAAGGTCTACCTGGGCAAGCTCCTCGTGGAGGTGGGCATCGCCAAGTCCGCCGGCGAGGCGCGCCGCCTCGTGGACGGCGGCGGCGTCAAGATCAACGGCGAGGCCGTGGCACCCAAGTGCTACAACGTTGACCCCGCGCTCTTCTCTGCCGGCACCACGGTCCAGTCCGGCAAGAAGCGCTGGGCTCGTCTGGTCTAGAGGCCCTCATTTCCGGTTTGGGTTCACGGTCTGCGGCCAGGGCGTCGCATCTCAGATCGCCAACTGGAATTATTCGAGAAGTCGACTTGGTCTGTGTGAAAAAGCGAACCCAAACCTCTTTTCGGTTTGGGTTCGCTGTTGGTATAGGGGAGTTCCGCGACCTGCGGTTTTGTCGCGATATACTTCACGAGGAACAAAAACGTGAACCCAAACCGTTCTGGCGGGAAGGAAGAGATGGCGAGAAGGACCACGTTTCTCGAGGAGCACGGCGTACCGGAGCTGCTGGCGCCCGCCGGGGGCCCGGAGCCGTTCAACGCGGCGCTCGCCGCAGGGGCCGACGCCATCTACTGCGGTCTGGGCAACGACTTCAACGCCCGTCGTGGGGCCAAGAACTTCGATGACGAGTCGTTTGCCGCCGCATGTCGACGTGCGCACCTCGCGGGCGCGCGCGTCTACGTGACCGTCAACGTTGCCGTCTCCACCGAGGAGCTGCCGCGCGTGCTGGAGCTGGTGCGCCGTGCGTGGGGGCTCGGCGCGGACGCCTTCATCATCCAGGACTGGGGTCTCATGGCGGAGATCCGCCGCCGGTGGCCGGAGGTGGAGACCCATGTCTCCACGCAGGCGAACGTGCACGACGCGCGTGGCGTGGCGTGGTGTCGCGACGTCTGGGGCGTTGACCGCGTGACGCTTTCGCGCGAGCTCTCGCTGGAGGAGATCGGGCGCATTGCCGAGGAGGGCGTGGAGCTGGAGTGCTTTGGGCACGGGGCGCTCTGCTTCTGCTACTCCGGCGTGTGCCTCATGAGCTCGATGAACGGCGGCCGTTCGGCTAACCGCGGCCTCTGCGCCCAGCCGTGTCGCCTGCCGTACGACCTCATCGACGAGGACGGCAACGTGATGGAGATCCCCGGCGTGGCCACGCAGGGCATCCCCGAGACGAGCCGCGGCGTGGGAGGCACGCGCCTGCTCTGCCCCAAGGACTACCGCACGATCGACCACGTGCGCGAGATGCGTGACGCGGGGGTGGGCTCGCTCAAGGTCGAGGGCCGCATGAAGGCGCCCGACTACGTGTTCTCCGTGGTGGCGGCCTATCGCGGTGCGCTGGATGCGCTGCGTGACGAGCGTGATGACGACGCAAGTCGCGCCGCGCGCGACCGGCGTCTGCGCCGCGCGTTCAACCGCGACTTCACCGAGAGCTACCTCTGGGGCGGCTCCGACAACGACATGATGAGCTACGAGCGTTCCAACAACCGTGGCGAGCTCGTGGGGCGCGTCGTGGGGTCGCGCGCGCTCGAGGACGCGATCGTGCGGCGCGGCGGCGGCAACGGCGGGCGCGAGCGTATGCGCCGCCTCACGCGCGCCGACGTGGAGGTTCTTCTCAGCGAGCCGGTTGGTGCCGGTGACCTGCTTGAGATACGACCCGTCTCGGACCCCTCGCAGTTCCTGACCGCCCACGCCGAGGCCGACGCTGCGGCGGGGGAGACCATCACCTGCCGGACGTCGCGCCCGATGGAGGAGGGCTCGCTCGTGCGCGTGATTCGCTCGCAGGCGGCGATGGACGACGCGGCGCGCGTGGCCGAGAAGGACGTCGTGCGCCGCCGGCCGGTACGCGTTCGCGTGACGGCGCGCCTGGGGGAGCCGTTTGCCGTGGAGCTTGAGACGCTCGACGGTGTCGCCACGGCGTGTGCCGAGGGCTTTGTCGTGGAGGCGGCGCGCACGCGATCGGTCGTGGAGGAGGATCTCGTCGAGCACGTGGGTCGCATGGGCCAGAGCGCGTTCGCCCCCGTGGAGTGGGAGGTTGCGCTGGACGCCGGCTGCGGCATGTCCTTCTCGGCCGTGCACAAGGTTCGTGCCGAGGCGTGCCGCCGCCTGGAGGAGGCCATCCTCGCGCCCCACGCTGCCCGCGATACGGATGATACGAAGGGACAGTCCCTTCGTATCATTTCGAGGAAACATGATACGAAGGGACTGTCCCTTCGTATCATCGAGGTCTGCGCGTTGGTGACGACGCCCGAGGCTGCCGAGGCCGCGCTTGCCGCCGCCGCGACGCGCGTCTACGCATCCGCCGATGACCTCGCGCGCGGCACGTGGCCGGACGGCGTCGTTCCCTGGCTCGACGAGATCTGCCGCGAGGCGGACCACGCCCGTCTCGACCCGTGGGTGCGCGCCGGCGAGCCCGTTGCCGTGGGCAACGTCTCCGAGCTGGCCCTCGCCGCCGAGCGCGGTGCGCTGCCCGAGCTCCGCTCCTGCATCCCCGTCCACAACGCGAGCTGCCTCTCCGCGCTGGCTGAGGCCGGTGCCGCGGGCGTCTGGCTCTCGCCGGAGCTCACGCTCGACGAGGTCTGCGAGCTCGCGCGCGTCTCGCCGATTCCCGTGGGCCTCACCGTCCTCGGTCGCGAGCGCGTCATGACGAGCGAGCACTGCGTGCTGCAGGCACTCGGGCGCTGCCGTCACGACTGCGCCCGCTGCCCGGAGCGCGCCCGCGCGCTCTCCCTGCGCGACATCGATGGCAACCTTCTGCCCGTGCGCACGGACGTCAACGGTCGCTCCCGCATCTGGTGCGCCCGCCCGCTCGACGCCACGCCGCAGGTCCCGGAGCTCGTGGCCGCCGGCGTGACGCGCCTGCTCGTGGACGCCCAGCTCATGAACGCGGACGAGACGTCGGCGGCCGTGACCCGCGTCGCCCGTGCCCTCGAGGCCGCGCGCGAGGGACGGCGTCCCACGCCGCGCATGAAGGGCGCCACGTCGGGTCACCTCTTCTCGCCCATTGGGTAAGATGTCTCACGGAACCATTCCAGCCCAGCGAAAGGAATACCATGGCTGTTGACCGCGCACTTCTCGACGCCACCCTCGACGTCATCCGCCAGAGCCTCCAGGCCGACGGCGGCGACGTGGCCCTCATCGACGTGACCGACGACGGCGTCGTGACCCTGGAGATGCAGGGCGCCTGCGCCGGCTGCCCGCTCTCCTCCCTCGACATGTCCGAGGGCATCGAGCGCATCCTCATGGAGCACGTCCCCGGCGTGACGCGCGTCCAGCCGGCCGCCTTCTAGCGCGGGCGAGAAGAACGTGTTTCTCGACGAGATCTATCACGCGCTCGACCCGGTGGCCTTCTCGATAGGCCCCCTCTCGATTCGCTGGTACGCGCTGGCTTACCTCGCCGGCTTCATCTGCGCCGGCGTGGTGATGTGGCGCACGCAGCGCCGCTGGAAGCTCGGGCTCACCCTCGATGACGTGCTCTCGATCATGATCGGCATCGTCTTTGGCATCATCGTCGGCGCGCGCCTGTTCTACGTGGTCTTCTACGGCGCGGGGTACTACCTCGAGAACCCGCTGGAGATCTTCATGCTCAACCACGGCGGTATGAGCTTCCACGGTGGGCTCGTGGGCGCCGTCGTGGGTGGCAGCCTGGTGTGCTGGCGCTACGGCATCTCCATCCCCACGGTGTGCGACATGGGCGTCATCGGCGCGCCGATCGGCCTCTTCTTTGGCCGCTGCGCAAACTTCGTGAACGGCGAGCTCTGGGGCAAGGAGACCGACCTGCCCTGGGGCGTCATGTTCGAGACCGGCGGCAACGTGTACCGCCACCCCTCCCAGCTCTACGAGGCCGTGCTCGAGGGCATCGTGATCTTCGTGGTGCTCTACGCGCTGTCGCGCCGCGTGCCGCCGCGCCCGCAGGGCACCTTCATGGGCGCGTTCCTCGCGCTGTACGGCGTCTTCCGCTTCCTGGTGGAGTTCGTGCGCGTGCCGGACGCCCAGCTCGGCTACCTCTTTGGCCCCATCACGATGGGCCAGCTGCTGAGCCTGCCGCTCGTTCTTCTCGGCATCGTGATCTTGGTGGGCGCGCACTGCCTCAACCGTCCGCAGCGCGGCTACTTGGACGACGAGCCTCGCGCGTAAGGTTCTTCTCGCTGACCCTTGTTGCAGACTGTCGCTTTTTACCTATCGCGAGGGCGTTTTCCTTGTTGCGAGCGGCAAAAAGCGACAGTCTGCGAGAAGGGCTGGCGAGAAAGACGGACGAGAAGGGCGCCGTGTCGTTCGCGCCTGTGATTTTTGTACAACCTGTCTAAAAATCGCACGAGATTGGTACAGTCCCTACGTGAGAGCGAAGGGGGCATGCGTGGGCGAGAAGAACTTCAGGGTTGGCATCGACGTCGGCTCCACGACGGTCAAGGTCGTGGCGCTCGCGCCCGACGGGAGCACGGTCTTCTCGCGCTACGTCCGTCACGGCGCGCGTCAGGCGCGCACGGCCGCCGATGTCCTCGCGGAGCTGGGTCGCTCCCTTCCCGGGGCGTCATTTAGGGCGGCTCTCACTGGGTCCGGCGCGCCGGCGCTCGCCGACGCCCTCCATCTGCCCTACGTCCAAGAGGTCGTGGCGAACTCCATTGCCGTCCGCACGCTCTACCCAGATGCGCGCACTGCCATCGAACTGGGCGGCCAGGACGCCAAGATCGTATTCTTCGACCGAGACCCACGCACGGGCGAGCTCACCGTTTCCAACATGCGCATGAACGGCTCGTGCGCGGGCGGGACCGGTGCCTTCTTGGACGAGATCGCCTCGCTGCTCAAGGTGGCCCCGGAGGACTATGACGCCCTCGCCGCCGCCGGCACCACGGTCTACGACATCTCCGGTCGCTGCGGCGTCTATGCCAAGACCGACATCCAGCCGCTGATCAACCAGGGCGTGTCAAAGGCCGACATCGCGCTCTCCGCGTTTCACGCCGTTGCCAAACAGACGATCGGCGGCCTCGCGCAGGGCCTCGACATCGAGGCGCCCGTCGTCTTCGAGGGTGGCCCGCTCACCTTTGACCCCACGCTCGTGCGCGTCTTCTCCGAGCGCCTGGGGCTCGCGCCGGGCGAGGCGCTCGTCCCCGAGCATGCGGAGACGATCATGGCGCTCGGCGCGGCGCTCGCCGTCGACCAGCTCTTCTCGGAGCGTCCCGCCGCGCTCGACGTCGCTTCGGCGACGGCGGCACTCACGGGGCTCGACCGCCACCCGCGCGTCGAGCGGGCAGTGCCGGCTCGCCCGTTCTTCTCGTCAGACGAGGAGCGCCGCGACTTCGAGCGACGCCACGCCGCACCCCCGAATTCGGCGCCCGCCATGCCGAAGGACGGCGTCCTACGCTGCTATCTGGGTATAGACTCCGGCAGCACGACCACGAAGTTCGCCCTCGTCGACGAGGGCGGGACGCTCGTCGACTCCTTCTACGCGCCCAACGAGGGCGCCCCGCTCGACGTGGCGGCCCGGGCGCTATGCGAGCTCAATCGCCGGCACCGCGTCGCGGGCCGCACGCTCGAGGTGCTGGGCGTGGGTACCACCGGTTACGGCGAGCTCATGTTTGCCAGCGCCTTTGGGGCGGACCATCACGTGGTCGAGACCGTGGCGCATGCCCGTGCCGTCCGCGACCTCGTGCCCGACGCCACGTTCGTGCTGGACATCGGCGGCCAGGACATGAAGGCCATCTGGCTCGACCACGGCGTCATCACGGACGTGGTGGTGAACGAGGCCTGCTCGTCCGGCTGCGGCTCGTTCCTGGAGACCTTCGCGCGCACGCTCGGCATCCCCGTCGAGCGGATCGCCGAGGCGGCCTTCCGCTCCAAGGCGCCCGCGCAACTGGGCAGCCGCTGCACCGTCTTCATGACGAGCAGCATCGTGACTGAGCAGCGCAACGGCGCCACGCCCGACGACATCATGGCCGGCCTCTGCCGCTCGATCATAGAGAACGTGTTCACCAAGGTCGTGCGCGTGCCGAGCATGGACGCGCTGGGCGAGAAGATCGTGGTGCAGGGAGGGACGTTCCTGAACGATGCCGTCCTGCGCGCCTTCGAGCAGCGCGTGGGTCGTCCCGTCACGCGCGCCCCGCACGCCGGGCTCATGGGCGCCATCGGCGTGGCCCAGCTCGTGCGCGAGCGCGCCGAGGAGGGCCTGCGCGCCTCGGGCCACGTGCCGCGCACGTCGTTCATCGGCTTCGACGCGCTCGCGGACTTCTCCTACGAGACCGAGACGGGCCTCTCCTGCCCGTTCTGCCAGAACCATTGCAGCCGCACGCGCATCACGTTCTCGAGCGGCGCCGCCTTTGTCACGGGCAACCGCTGCCCGCGCGGCGAGGTGGTGGGCGACCCGCGCGACGAGGGCGTCCGGGCGCAGGAGCGCAAGGTCCGCGAGCGCACCGCCCGCGTGCCCAACCTCTTCGCGGAGCGCGAGCGACTGCTCTTCCGCGAGTACCCCGTGGAGCCCGTGCGCGACCTCGGCGACGAGGCGCCCGTGATCGGCCTGCCGCGCGTGCTCGCGCTCTGGGAGTGGGCGCCGTTCTGGACCACGCTCGTGCGCGCGGTGGGCTACCGCGCGCACCTCTCGCGCAGGAGCACGCGCGCGATGTACGAGCGCGGCCTTCCGGCCGTGACCTCGGACACGGTGTGCTTCCCGGCCAAGCTCGTCCACGGCCACCTGCGCGACCTGCGCGACGCCGGCGTGGACCGCATCCTCATGCCGAGCGTGACCACGGTCCCCTCGGACAACGCCTCGCCCACGAGCCAGTCCATGTGCGCCGTGGTCAAGGGCTACCCGCTCGTGGTGAGAAACTCCGACAACCCCGAGCGCCGCTGGGGCATCCCCTTTGACGCGCCGCTCTTCCACTGGTACAGCGAGTCCGACCAAGAGGCGCAGCTCATGGACTGGCTGCGCTCCTGGGCGGGCGTCACGCGCGTGCAGGCGCGCTCGGCCATCCGCCAGGCGCGATCGGCCCAGCGCGCCTTCCGCGAGGAGCTGGAGCGCCGGGGTCGCGCGGTCCTCGAGCAGGTGGGGCGCGACGGCGGCTACGCGGTGGTTCTCGCCGCGCGCCCCTACCAGAACGACGCGCTCGTGAACCACGACCTGCCGGGCCTCTTCGTGCGGATGGGCGTGCCCGTGCTCACGGCGGATGCCGTGTCGGGCGTGCACGACGTGGACCTCTCGGCCAGCCGCATCGACGTAGTGAACAACTTCCACGAGCGCATGCTGGGCTCGGCCGTGATCGCCGCGCGCGACCCGCGCCTGGAGTACGTGCAGCTCGTGAGCTTTGGCTGCGGCCACGACGCCTACCTCTCGGACGAGATCGTCCGCCTCATGCACGAGGTGGGGGAGAAGGTGCCGCTGATCCTCAAGCTGGACGAGTCCGACGCCACGGGTCCGCTTGGCATCCGCGTGCGCTCGTTCGTGGAGACGGTGCGCGAGCGCCGGGTGGCGGAGCGCGCGGCCGGGGGCGCGGCGGAGCCGTGTCCGCTCTCGGACCCGTACCCCGTGAAGTTCGAGCGCGGGGACGAGGAGGTCTACGAGGTGATCGTCCCCAACACCAGCCATGCGTTCTCTCGTCTCATGGCAGCGGCGGTGAGCCGCCAGGGTCTGCGCGCGGTGCCGCTCGAGCTCGGGCGCGAGGAGGCCATCCGCCTGGGCAAGCGCTACGTCCACAACGACATCTGCTTCCCGGCGCAGATCGTGATCGGCGAGGTTCTGGCCGAGCTCGAGCGCGGTGGCCACGACCCGGACCGAACGGCCGTGATGATGGCCAAGTACGTGGGCGACTGCCGCCTCACGCACTACGGCGCGCTCCTGCGCAAGGCGCTCGATGACGCCGGCTACCCGCAGGTCCCCATCATCACCAACGACGGTGCGGACTCGCACGACCTGCATCCGGGGTTCCGCCTTGGCGTGCCCGCGTCGGCGAACTTCGTGCTGGGTATCGCGATGGTGGACGTCTACGAGGCGCTCCTGCGCAGGATTCGTCCCTACGAGCTCGAGACGGGCTCGGCGGATGCCGCCTTCGAGCGGGCTATGGACGGCCTAATCGAGGGGATTTCCGCGCACGGCGCCCGCGGCGCGCTCGGTGCGTTCCCGCACGGCCTCGAGGCACTCTCAGCGGTGCCGTACGACCGCTCCCACCCACGGCCGCGCGTCCTTATCGTCGGCGAGTACCTGCTCAACTTCCATCCCGGTGCCAACCACGAGATCGAGCGCTACCTCGAGGCCAACGGCCTTGAGATCGTGGAGGCTCGCATGGCCGACGTCATCCGCAAGAGTTACTCCTACAAGCACGCGCAGGCCCGCGAGTATCATGTGGACATCCCCGCGCGTGAGCGCGCCTGGAACGCGCTGGCCGACCGGCTCTTCTCGACCGCCCTTGCCCTGGTCGACCGAATCGCGCGGGACTTCCCGCTCTATGAGCGTCCCGCGAACATGGCGGAGCTGGCCGAAAAGAGCGACCCGATCATCCATCACACGTTCGATGCGGGCGAGGGCATCCTCATCCCGGCCGAGATTCTGGAGCAGGCCGAGCGCGGCGTGCGCAATTTCGTGATCCTTCAACCGTTTGGCTGCCTGCCCAACCATGTGGTGGGTCGTGGCATCATTAAGCGCGTGAAGGAGCTCTACCCCGACGCGCAGCTGCTGCCGCTCGACTACGACCCGGACGTGAGCCAGGCCAACATCGAGAACCGTCTGCAGATGCTCGTCATGGACGCTCGACCAGACGTGGAGCCGGACTCGGAGGAGGGGTAATGTGCGCCCGAGCAGCCGACCGCATGAAGACGTGCCTCGCGGACGCCCTCTGGGGCTGTCTGGAGACGCGATCGCTCACCGGTCTTTCGGTCGGTGACGTGATCGAGGTCGCAGGCGTGAGCAGGGGCTCGTTCTATTACCACTTCTCTGACCTCGACCACTTGGTCTCCTGGGCGCTCGCGCGGGAGCTGCTCGACTCCGACCGCGAGGGCCACTCGTTTCTGGAGCTCGCCGCGCGGGAGGAGGCGCCCGAGGAGAACTCGGCGGTGACGCGTAGCCTCGAGCGCGTGTGCCTGCTGCTCGGCCGGGGCGGCATGAGCGCGGTCTACGAGGTTGCGCTCGACGCCGTGCTGCGCCTCTGGGAGGCGGCGCTGTGCCCGGACGGCGGTCCGCTGCCCGACGAGGTCGTGGCGCAGCTCGAGTACGCGGTGGGTGGCCTGGTGGGGATGCTCGCCCGCGCCAGCGTCTCGACCGACGCCAAGCGCCGCGTCTCGATCGCCTTCCTTCACGAGCGGCATCTGTGGCTCGTGGCGCGCGTGTCCGAGGTTCTTGGCAGGGAGCCTCGCGACGTCATGGTCCTTCTCGGCCGGGCGCGCACGCGTGACGCCGTGACTGGCTGACGCACCCTACGCGCGGGCGGAGTCCTCGGGTGTGATCGTCATGGACTGGAAGCGGTGCGCCATGTAGGCGTCATCGTAGTGCTCGGCGTAGAACTCCTCGACCGGCGAGCTGGGCGCGAGGCCGCTCTCGCGCTGGTACCAGCACTCGAGGGACTGCAGCGTCATGACGCCGTTCACCAGCATGAGGACGGCGCAGAGCGCGGTGAACGAGTAGCGTGCCTGCCAGGGGATGAGGTTGATGAGCTTTAGGAGCCACGGCAGGCAGACCTTGATCCACACAAAGCCGAGCGCGCCCCACATGCACATGAAGAGCGTGGACGTGCGCCCCTGGAAGAGCGCGGCGATTGGGTCGGGGAAGAGGCCAAAGATCGTGGAGCCGGAGTAGTCCCAGGCCACGGCGCCAAAGCCGACCTGCATGAACCAGGAGACCGCCGCCTCGAAGAGGCCGCCGATTACGGCGGAGACCAGGAAGATGATCACGGGGTTCGCACGGTAGAAGCGGTTGAGCGCCACGGTCATGAGCACGGCGCCAAAGCCGTATATGGGCGAGAAGGGCCCGTAGAGCATGCCGGCGCGGTCCTGGTAGACGCCCGGGTCCACGACGACCATGTGGTAGACGGTCTCGATTACGAGGCCCAGGACGCAGCAGACCACGAAGACCCAGAACAGGTTGAAGAAGTCCAGCTCGATGAAGCCGCGGTCTCCCTTGGCGCGGCCGAGCGTGCCATCCTCGGCGGCCTCCTCGGTCTCCATGTCGCGCAGCTTGCGCTGGAGCTGGCGCTCCGAGATCAGCGTGGGGTCGACGGTCACGGAGATGACGAGAAGGACGACGAGGCGCACCCCGTCGTAGATGAGGTTGTCGCCGAATCCGTTGAGCATGATCTCGAGGATCAGGTTGACGATGCCTATGCCGAGCAGGGCGTAGGCAATCTGCGCCACGTGCCGGCGACGGTTCTTGAGCACGAGCACTCCGAAGGCGACGTAGCCGACCGACGCCAGGAACATCGTGACGAGCTGAACGGCGACGAGCGTCATCGTGAGCGTGACGTCGTGACGCTCGTGGTAGAGGTCCGTGCCGTACTGCGCGAGCGGAATCGCGATGAGCGCGAGAAGGACGAGCACGGCCGCGGCCGTGACCAGGCAGTAGACACCGTAGATCTTGAGAAGGACAGAGATGTTGCGACTCTCCGCGGGTGCGGGCGCTTCGTGGTTGCTCATGGGGCTCCTTCGGGGCGGGTGCATTGGCACCATCGTACCCATGTGGCAGCGTATCTAACGCGGGCGCTGTGTCGCTGGTATGATGTCTTAAACTTTTCTGACCGGCGCTCGCGCGCCCGAAAACGGAGGCGGCCATGTTTTGTCCACAGTGCGGGGCCCAGCTCCCGGATGGCAGCAAGTTCTGCGCCACGTGCGGCACGCAGCTGAACGCTGGGTCTGCCGTAGCCCCTGCACCCGCCGTGCCCGCCTCGGAGCCCCAGGTGGCCCCCAGCCGGTCCAAGGTCGGCCTTGTGGTCGCCGGCGTGGCGGCCCTTGTCGTCCTCGCGCTCGTCATCTTTGGCGTTGCGCGCTGCGCGGGCGGCGGGTCACGGGGGTCGGCGCAGACGGTGGCAGATGGCGTGGGCGCCTCCTTTGACACCATGATCGAGGGGGACTTCTCGGCGGACGCGATGCGGCGCGGGTTCGACGGCCTTATTGACCTTATGCCGCAGGAGGCGATCGACAACATCCTCAGGTCCAAGAACATGACGCGCCAGGAGCTCTCCGACTCCATGCGCACCCTGCTCGGCAGCGTCGAGGACTATACGGCTCTCGTAAGCCTGGTTGACCTCTCGCTCAGCGTCTCGGTCGGCGCGCCGCTGGACGATGACGAGCTGCATACCGTCAACAACCGGCTCGAGGCCGCGGGCATGAGCGTCAACGTGACCGAGGGCAACCACCTCTCCTGCTCCGTGGCTATGAGCGCCTTTGGGTACGAGGACAACCAGGATGTTTCGGAGTCCGGCATGTACGCGATCAACATCAACGGCTCCTGGTACCTGTGGAGTGGCGACGGTCTCGGCATCTAGCGCCTGTCGCGTGAGGAGTGGCGGGCTCCGAACCTACGGAATAGCGCGTTGACATTACATAACGTGTAACGTACTATAGCGTGCAACGATAGGAGAAGGAGGTCCCATGGCCAAGAAGACCCTGGACATCACGACGCGTGAGCAGCTGGACGTCTACATGAACCCGCAGCGCCAGCGCCTGCTGCACGAGATGCAGGTCCTTGCGCAGCCCGCTACGTGCAAGCAGCTGGCAGACGCCATGGGCATCTCCGCCTCGTCGGTCACGCACCACATGAAGAAGCTCGAGTCGCTGGGCTTGGTGGAGCTCGACCACACCGAGGTCATCCGCGGTATCACCGCACGCTACTGGCGGGCCGTGCCCACGGACGTATCGCTTCGCGCCAACGAGGGCGGGGACCTCCAGGAGGAGAAGATGTTTCTCGTGGACTACCTCAACCAGCAGGTCTTTGCGGGACTGCGCGCCTACGCGGCGTCGGACGCGGTGGAGCGCGAGAAGGAGCTAGGCCTTGCCCACGGCGAGCTGCTCAGCGGCGTGATGTACCTCACGGAGGATGCGGCGCGGGAGTTCCAGGACGTGGTGCGCGCGTTTGTCGAGAAGTACGACCAGCCGCACGAGGGTACGGTGCCCTGGGAGTTCAGCGTGGCCTGCTACCCGCATCGGAGCTTCCCGGCGTAGGCGCCGCCTCTGCACGACCATCCGCACAACCTAGCTTGCAAACGTCCCGACAGGGGAGGGGGTTCGTCATGGGGAAGAACCGCGTTCTGCCCGTCTCGCACGCGCTCGTGTTCCTGCTGATCCACCTGGGGACGGGCCTTGCGGCACCCGTGCTCTCGCTCATGCTGCTCGCGCGTGGCGCCACGCTGGCGACGCTGCCGCTCGTGGTGGGCGTGACGACCGTGGTCACATGCCTGTGCGAGGTGCCGAGCGGCATCGCGGCGGACGTGCTGGGACGTCGGCGGGTCTTCGCGCTCTCGATGGCGCTGCAGGTGGCGACCTACGTGGTGCTGCTCGCGACCCCGAGCCTCGTCGTGGTGGCGGTCTCCGGCGTCCTGCGCGGCCTTGCCCTCGCGGCGCGCACGGGGACGCTCGAGGCGGTCGAGCTGGACCGCGTGGTGGCTGAGCACCCGGTTGCTACGGAGCGCCTCTCCGCACTGGATGCGCTCAACGGGAGGCTCGCGCTGCTGGAGTCCGCGGGCGTGGGGGCAGGCGCCATCGCCGGCGGCGTGCTGGCGACGTTCGATCCCAGCTATGTGCTGCTCATCGCGTGCATCATCGCGTCCGGGGTGGCCGCTCTTGCGGGCGGTCTGGCGCTCTTCCCGGCGGACGCTCGCTCGGGCGCCCCGGTGCGCGAGCGACTGCGCGCCACCCTCGCGGACATGCGCGCGACGCTCGCCCGGCCGGGCGACATCCGCCTGGTGCTCGCCGCCTCCGCCTCGGCTGGCGTGGTGATGGTTGCCGTGGAGACGTACTGGCAGCTTGCCTTCGAGGGCCTCGTGGGCGAGGGCGGCACGTGGCTGCTCGGCTTTGTCAACTGCGCGGGCATGGGTGCGGCGGCGCTCGGCAGCGCGGCGGCGATGCGCTGGGGGAGCGCGGCGGCCGGGGCGCACGGGCGGCGCGGGCTCTACCTGACGCTGCAGGCGGCGGCGATCGTCTGTCTGGCGCTCTTCTCGGCAGCGGGGAGCGTGCCCGTGTTCGTGGTCGTCTACGTGGCGCTCTACCTCGCCCTCGGCGCGCGCGGCGTGATCGAGCAGACCGTGCTCCACAACGCCGTCCCCTCGCGCGAGCGCTCCGGCATGTCGTCCGTGCAGTCGATCGCCCTGCGCGCCGGCGGCCTTGCGGGTTCGGCGGCGAGCGGACCGGCCGTGGCGGCGCTCACGCTTGCCGGTGCGTGGCCGGTCCTCGCGGCGCTTGCAGTCGCGCTTGCCGCGCTCGGCGTGCGCCGCCGTTAGGCTGCAAAAGGATGTCGGCTCGTCAGTCAGCGGGCTCGACGCGGATCCACAGGTACGCCTCGGAGTGCTCGCCCCACTCGTCCTGCGGGTCCGTGAAGAAGTAGCATGCCACCTCGGCGCCGTCGACGAGTGCCGCCTCGCCGACGTCGTAGTGGTCGAGGGAGATGCTCTCGTACGGCGAGCCCGCGAGGAAGGCCTCCCGGAACTCCGGGAACAGCTCGTGCGCGGTGACGAGACCGGGGACGAGGGCGGGCACGTCCGCCGCAGCGAGGGCACCGTGCAGGAGCTCCAGGTCCTTCTCGGCCTGCGCGAGGTTCTCCTCCTGGCTCAGCGCTGGATCGGCGGCGAGGTGGTATCCGGTCTCGATGACCTGCCCGTCGTTGTTGACGTCAACGCGGATGCTGCTCCCGGTCTCCTCGCCCGCCTCGCCCACGACGTCGCCGGTCACGTAATAGCTGACCTTATCGTGCCCCTTGGTCGGGTCGATGCAGAACGGGTCCAGCCCGGCGTCCGCAAAGGAGGCCTCGAGCGCGCGGGTGGTCTGGGCGGCGGTCTCCATCTCCTGCCGCATGGTCTGGGCGCGCCCCACGAAGTGCGGCACGTACACGGCGGCGAGAAGGACGAGTGCGGCGGCGAGCACGCGGCGGGGGAAGCGACGGTGGTCGGGCAGCGAGATGCCAAGCGGCTCGGCGATCCTCCAGGACGCTTGCAGGAAGCCGCTCCCGTCCTCCCGTGCGGTGAAGGGTGTCGGCGCCTTTTCGCGGGAGGGGTTCTCGCGGCGCGCCGCCTGTGCCTTGGCGGCGACGGAGCTCCATGTTCTCTTGTTCAGGTTGCAGTTTGCGGCAAGGATGACATAGCTGATCGCGACCGTGAACGCGACCACGATGGCGAGCATGGTGAAGAGCCCGACGAGGTACAGCCCGGTGTTGTGGAAGACGAGGTCGTCGAGCATGCTGAGGAGGAGGAACTCGCCCATGACGATGAGGATGTAGGTGAAGCCGCGCCGCGCGAGCGGGCCCATGACGTAGTACCAGCGGACGAGCAGCCGCTCCCAGCCTGTGACGTCTGCGTTCATAGGACCTCCCCCGTGCGTAGGTTGGACAGATTATATCCTGCGATGCAATGCGCCGGGGAGCCTGAAAGTTATTTAAGGTTAACAGTTGTCCTAAAATAGTTTACTCTGTCTAACAGATAGAGACGGACGTGAGGGGCGACGACTCGTGATGATCGACAAGCGGCTCATCGGCATCGTGCCGGGGAGCATGAGATACGTGGGCGCGAGCGTGGCCCTGCAGTGGGCGTCGCTCGTGGCCAACATGGGCATGGTGCTCGTCATCTGCCGGACGCTCTCCGCGCTCTGGGCGGGCACGGTGGGCGAGAAGGACCTCGTTCTTCTCGCCGTCTGCGTGGTCGTGGCGGCCGCCGTGCGCGGGCTTGCAGCCGTGGGCTCCGCGCGCATGGGGTTTCTCGCCAGCCGTGAGGTCAAGCGCACGCTGCGCCATCGCATCTACGAGAAGCTCCTGCGCCTGGGGCCGAGCTACCGTGCGGACGTGCGCACCTCCGAGGTCGTGCAGGTGGCCGTGGAGGGCGCAGACCAGCTGGAGACCTACTTCGGCGCGTACCTGCCGCAGTTCTTCTACGCCCTGCTCGCGCCGCTCACGCTCTTTGTGGCCCTGGTCTTTGTGAACGTGCCGGCGGCCGTGGTGCTGCTCGTGTGCGTGCCGCTCATTCCCGTTGCCATCGCCGCGGTGCAGACCTGGGCAAAGAGGCTGCTTGGCCGCTACTGGGGGCAGTACACCGAGCTCGGCGACACGTTCCTGGAGAACCTCCAGGGCCTCACCACTCTCAAGGTCTACCAGGCAGACGAGTTCAAGCAGGCCGAGATGAACGAGCAGGCCGAGAAGTTCCGGCGCATCACGATGCGCGTGCTCACGATGCAGCTCAACTCCATCACGATCATGGACCTCGTGGCGTACGGTGGGGCTGCCGCCGGCGTGGCGGTGGCGCTCACACAGATGGCGGCAGGTGCGGTTGACCTGGGCGGGTGTCTGGCCATCATCCTGCTGGCGGCGGACTACTTCATTCCCATGCGGCAGCTGGGGTCGTTCTTCCACGTGGCCATGAACGGCATGGCGGCGAGCGAGAAGATCTTCCGGCTGCTGGAGCTGCCGGAGCCTCCGGCGGGCGGCGCCGCGTTTCCCGCGAGCTGCGACGTGCGCGCCTGTGACCTGCGCTTCTCCTACGACGGCGAGCGTGAGGTGCTGGATGGCGTGAGCCTGGACGTGCCGGCCGGCGGCTTCGTGGCCGTGGTGGGCGAGTCCGGCTGCGGCAAGTCCACGCTCGCGGCGCTCCTGCTGGGGCGGCTGCGCGGGTATCGCGGCTCGCTTACGGTGGGCGGCGTTGAGGTTGGCGCGCTCGACGCGGCAGACCTGCTCGCCCACGTGACCTACGTGGGGCACGAGAGCTACCTCTTCAAGGGAACGGTGCGCGAGAACCTGCTGGTCGCGGCCCCGGGTGCGAGCGACGATGCGCTCTGGTCCGAACTTGAGGCCACGCGCCTGGCGCCCTTCCTGCGCGGCGAGGACGGGCTGGACACGACGCTCGCGGAGCGCGGCTCCAACCTCTCCGGCGGCCAGCGCCAGCGCCTGGCAATCGCCCGCGCCCTCTTGCATGAGACGCCGGTATACGTCTTTGACGAGGCCACCTCCAACGTGGACGCGGAAAGCGAGGACGCCATCATGGACGCCGTTCGCGGGCTGGCTGGCCGCGCGACGGTGATCCTCATCTCGCACCGCCTGGCAAACGTGATGGGTGCAGACGAGATCTTCGTGCTCGACGGCGGGCGCGTAGTGGAGCGTGGCCGTCACGACAAGCTCCTTGCCGCAGGCGGCCGCTACGCCACGCTCTGGCGAGCCCAGCGCGAGCTCGAGGAATTCGGCGAGATGAAGGGGATGGTCGCATGAGGGTGATGCTGCGGCTCGTGGGGCTGGTGCGCCCGCTCATGGGATTCATGGTGTTGGCCATCCTCATGGGACTTCTCGGCCACGTTTGCGCGACGTCAATCACGATGCTCGGCGGATACGGCGTGCTCGCGGTGCTTGCGGACGGCGCGGCGGCCCCGCTCGCGGGACTCATCGTGGCGATGGCGGTCTGCGCTGTTGCGCGCGGCCTGCTTCGCTACGGTGAGCAGGCGTGCAACCACTTCATCGCGTTCAAGCTGCTCGCGCTCGTCCGCGATCGCATGTTCCGGGCGCTGCGCCGGCTTGCCCCGGCCAAGCTCGAGGGGCGCGACCGCGGCGATCTCATCTCGCTTATCACCTCAGACATCGAGCTTCTCGAGGTCTTCTACGCGCATACCATCTCGCCCGCGGCGATTGCGCTGCTCTTCTGCGCGGGCGCTTGCGCCTTCATCGGGAGCTTCCACCCTGCGCTCGCCGTTGTGGCCGCGGCGTCGTATCTCGCCGTGGGCGTGGCATGCCCACTCGTCGCTGCGCGTCTCGCCGGTGACGCCGGCGCGCGCTTCCGTGCCGGTGCGGGCGAGCTCTCGAGCTTCGTGCTGGAGAGCCTGCGCGGCCTGGACGAGATTCTGCAGTACGGTGCGGGTGCGGAGCGCCTGGCCCAGATGGACGAGCGGTCCCGCGCGCTCGCCGCCGACGAGGAGCGCATGAAGCGCTCCACCGGGCGCGCGACGGCGCTCACGGGCACCGTCATTCTCGCCTGCGACCTGGTCATGCTGCTCGTGGCGGCGGCGCTTCACCGCGTCGGTGCCGTGGGCTTTGATGGGGTGCTCATCCCCGTGCTCGCGCTCATGAGCTCGTTTGGACCGGTCGTGGCGCTCGCGAACCTGGGCTCCACGCTGCAGCCCACCCTCGCGGCTGGGGAGCGCGTGCTCGCCATCCTGGACGAGGAGCCGGTAACGCCTGAGGTCACGGGCGAGAAGCACGTGGGCTTTGACGGCGCCGCGGCCAGCCACGTGGGCTTCTCCTACGGGGACGAGCGCGTGCTCGCGGACGTCTCGCTCGAGGCTCCCGCCGGCAGAATCGTGGGCATCACCGGGCGTTCCGGCTCCGGCAAGTCCACGCTGCTGCGCCTGTTCATGCGGTTCTGGGACGCGGATGAGGGGAGCGTCTCCGTCTCTGGGAGCGACGTGCGGCACGTGGACACGGCCAACCTGCGCGAGCTGGAGTCCCTCGTCACGCAGGAGACGCACCTCTTCCACGACAGCATTCGCAACAACCTGCGCATCGCGCGCCTCGACGCCACGGACGAAGAGATCGAGGCGGCCTGCCGCAAGGCCTCGGTCCACGACTTCGTGATGAGCCTGCCCCAGGGTTACGACACGCCGGTCGGCGAGCTCGGCGACACCCTCTCCGGCGGCGAGCGGCAGCGCCTGGGGCTTGCGCGCGCCTTCCTGCACGATGCCCCGTTCATGCTGCTCGATGAGCCTACGAGCAACCTCGACAGCCTGAACGAGGCCGTCATCCTGCGCTCCATTGCCGAGGAGCGCGCCGGGCGGACGGTTCTTCTCGTCTCCCATAGGCCGTCCACGATGCGCATCGCCGACACCGTGGTCAGCGTTGAGAACGGGAGGGTGAGCTGATGGCGCGCAGGCCCGACACCGCGCGCGTGGCGGCCAAGCGCGAGCGCGAGAAGCGCATGGTCTCCGAGATGATCGCGCTCTACTGCCGCAAGCGCCACGGCACGCACGACGGCGGGCTCTGCTCGGAGTGCGCCGAGCTCGCGGAGTACGCGCGGCAGCGCAGCGACCGCTGCCCCTTCATGGAGACCAAGACCTTCTGCTCAAACTGCCGCGTGCACTGCTACAAGCCGGAGATGCGCGAGAAGATCCGCGAGGTCATGCGTTTCTCGGGCCCGCGCATGATCTTCCATCACCCCGTGGCGGCCGTCCGTCACGTCATAGAGACCAAGGCCGAGAAGAGGCGACTTTCCAAGGAGGACGCATGAAGGTGAAGAAGGTGCTGCTGGTAGCGCTTGGCTGCGTTGGGCTCGCGCTGGGGGCTGTGGGCGCGGTGGTTCCGCTGCTGCCGGCGTTTCCGTTTTTGATGCTTGCGGCGTTCTGCTTTGCCAAGAGCTCTGAGCGTCTGCACGCCTGGTTCACGGCCACCAAGCTCTACAAGAAGAACCTCGAGAGCTACGTGGCCGGCCAGGGCATGGACTGGGCCACCAAGATCCGCGTGATGGTCACGGTGACCGTGCTCATGTCCATCGGCTTTGTCATGATGCACCAGGTGCGCGTTGGCCAGATCGTGCTGGCGTGCGTGTGGGTGTTCCACATCCTGTACTTCTGCTTCGGTGTGAAGACTCGCCGCGTCCCCGCCGAGGCGTGAGCGGCGGGCGAGAAGAACGCGGGCTCGCAAGGAGGTTGCCATGATCAACGTCATTATCGTCCTGGCCGTGGTGGCGGTCGTCCTTCTCGCTGTGCAGCGCTACCTGCGGACGCTCCGCCGGGGCGGCTGTGGCTGCGGGTGCTCGGGCGGGGACGCCGGGTCCCACGTCGCGCGCCCGACGGTTGCCGACACCAACGAGGCGCACTACCCCTACTCGGCCGACCTCACCGTCGAGGGGATGCACTGCGAGCACTGCCTCGTCGCCGTGGAGACCGCGCTCGACGGCATCGGTGGCGTGTGGGCGCGCGCGACCCTGCCCGACCGCGTGCGCGTGCTCTCCAAGGACCCGATCGATTCCGCCGCGCTGGCCGAAGCCGTGGAGTCCGCCGGCTATCGTGTGGTGGGGTGAGCTGGGCCACGATTCTCAGATTGTGCAGAAACCGTGCAGTATTCGACAAAAGTAAGAATAGGTAAACTCTCGAGTCAGAAATGCAGCCAGCAGGGTATCACTTGAGCAAGCCCCAACGGGTAGCCACCAATCAAAGGAGCCAAGCATGTCCCTCATCAACAAGGAGATCTCCGACTTCACCGTCCAGGCCTATCAGAACGGCGACTTCCACACCGTCTCCAAGGCGGACGCCCTCGGGCACTGGAGCCTGTTCTTCTTCTATCCCGCCGACTTCACCTTTGTCTGCCCCACCGAGCTCGAGGAGCTGGCGGAGAACTACGACGCCTTCAAGGCCGAGGGCTGCGAGGTCTACTCCGTGAGCTGCGACACCCACTTCGTGCACAAGGCGTGGCACGACGAGTCCGAGCGCGTGGGCAAGGTCACCTACCCCATGCTGGCGGACCCGGCGCACGTCCTCGCACGCGACTTCGAGGTCCTGATCGAGGACGACGGCCTCGCCGAGCGCGGCGCCTTCATCGTGGACCCCGAGGGGCGCGTCCAGGTCTACGAGGTCACGGCCGGCGGCATCGGCCGCAACGCCAAGGAGCTGCTGCGCCTGGTCCAGGCCGCCAAGTTCGTGGCCGAGCACGGCGACCAGGTCTGCCCCGCCAAGTGGCAGCCGGGCGCCGAGACGCTGAGGCCCAGCCTCGACTTGGTGGGCCAGCTGTAGGCGCACGCTGTGCACGAAGACTCGGACAGGGCCGCGACCGGGCATCCGGCCGCGGCCCTCGTACATAGGGAGCAGAGAATGAGCGAGAAGAACCTGGGCGAAAAGAACGCGGCCGACCGGCCCGACCCCAAGAGCCTCTACGACGCCGTCATCATCGGCGGCGGCCCGGCCGGTCTCACGGCGGCCCTCTACCTTGCGCGGGCACGCTACCGCGTGCTCGTGGTCGAGCGCGAGACGTTCGGCGGACAGATCACCATCACGAGCGAGGTGGTGAACTACCCCGGCGTCCTCTCTGCGAGCGGCGCCGAGCTCACCGAGACCATGCGGCGGCAGGCCGAGTCGTTCGGCGCGGAGTTCCTGCTCGCCGAGGTGACGGGGCTCGACCTGGCGGGCGACGTCAAACGCGTGAGCACCTCGCGCGGGGAGCTCTCCTGCCTCGCGGTCCTTCTCGCCACCGGGGCGAGTCCGCGCCGCCTGGGCTTTGCCGGCGAGGAGGAGTTCCGCGGGCGCGGCGTGGCCTACTGCGCCACCTGCGACGGCGAGTTCTTCACGGGAAAGCGGGTCTTTGTGGTGGGCGGCGGCTTCGCCGCGGCCGAGGAGAGCGTCTTTCTCACCAAGTACGCGAGCCACGTGACCGTGCTCGTGCGCGAGGACGACTTCACCTGCGCACCCGCCGCAGCCGAGCCCGCGAAGAGCCACCCCAAGATCGACGTGCTCTACAACACCGAGCTCGTGGAGGCGGGCGGCGACGAGGTCGGGCTCCGACGCCTGCGCTACCGCAACACGCGCACCGGCGAGGAGACCAGCTACGAGGCTCCGGTGGGCGAGACCCTCGGCATCTTCGTCTTTGTGGGCTACGCGCCGGCGACGGGGCTCGTGCGCGGGATAGCCGAGCTCGATGAGCGCGGGTACGTCCTCACCGACGAGCGCCAGATGACCTCGGCGGACGGCCTCTTTGCCGCGGGCGACGTCTGCGTGAAGACGCTGCGCCAGGTGGCGACGGCCGTGGGTCAGGCCGCCCAGACCGCGACGGACATGGAGCGCTACCTCAAGGCCGCGCAGGAGCGCACGGGCCTCGTGCCCCAGGCGCCGGTGTCGCGCCCGCGCGCCTCCGAGGCGCCGAAGGGGGAGCGCCCGGCCGCCCAGGACGACGGGTCGCTCCTCACGCCGGAGATGAGGGCGCAGCTCGATGCGGTCTTCTCGCGCATGGAGCGCCCGCTCGTCCTGCGACTGCACCTCGACGATGGTTCGGTCTCGGCCGAGCTTCGGGCCTACATGGAGGAGCTGGCCGCGCTCACGGACAGGCTCTCTGTGGAGGTGGCGCCCGCGGGCGAGCTGCCCGCCGAGGAGCTGCCCTGCGTGCGCGTGTGCTGCGAGGACGGCGCGTGGACGGGCCTTGCCTTCCACGGCGTGCCGGGCGGCCACGAGTTCACGAGCTTCGTGCTCGGGCTCTACAACGCGGCCGGCCCCGGGCAGCCCATCGCGGACGCGGACCGCGCCGCGGCGGAAGGAATCGCCGAGGACCTGCAGATCACGCTGCTCGTCTCGCTCTCGTGCACGATGTGCCCGGACACCGTGGTGGCCGCGCAGCGCATCGCCGCGCTCAGCCCGCGCGTGACGGCGGAGGCCTACGACGTGGCGCACTTCGGCGCGCTGCGCGACCGCTACCGCGCCATGAGCGTACCGTGCGTGGTCATCCGCCATGCGGACGGTCGCGAGCACGTGACCTTTGGCAAGAAGGGCGTGGCGCAGCTGCTGGAGGAGATCGGGCGGTAGGCCGGGCTCGGGAGGGGCTGGCGAGAAGGGCGGGCCCGTTGATGCGCTCCATGGCAATCCAGGCCTCCTTCGGTGCTCGCTTGACGATCAGCTCGTAGACGAAGCGCATGTTGAGCTGTCTTTAACTTTGGCTGCATGGAAGCGGGGAAGATTGGCTGCGGTTATGCCCCAGCGTCTGGTCGGCGGCGCTGGCCTATTCGGAGGCGACCTCCACAACCCTCGCTTTGGTTTCGCTCTTGAACTGGTGGGGAGACACCCCATACGCCCTTGAGAACGCTGCTGAGAAGCTCGTGGGGGAGCGGTAGCCGACCTTCCTCGCCGCCTCGGCAACCGCCTTCCCGGATGCGAGTAGCACTCTCGCCTCGCGCATGCGCCGTGCGGTAAGGTAGGCGCTCCACGTGCTCCCGGTCGTATTTCGGAACAGCCGCTTGAACTTCGTGAGGCCCATGCCCGCCACGGAGGCTGCCTCCTCCTGGCTCGCGCCCTCGCGCCACCGTGCGTTCGCAAGCTCGATGGCGGCGAGTACGCCAACCCGGTCGTCATGGCTCTCCGGCATGGAGGCGGTCGCGGTTCCGACGAGGGAGCCGAGCAGCACCTTTGCCGCGCCCTCGTAGACGAGCTCCGCGCCCGGCATCGCTGGATTGACGCGTGCGATTTCGTCAAGGGCGGAGAGGACCCCGGGCGCCCAGCCCACGTCATGGCGCATCTCCGCGAGGAGCGACGAGGCCTCGCCGATGGAGTTCCATTCCAATTCCGCGAATGCGTCCCGGAGCGCGTCCTCGAAGTACTCGACCTCCGTGTAGGCGAAGTGCGAGCCGGCCGGCACGGGCGTGGTGACCCATCCCTTGCGCGTCTCGATGTAGGCGATCGCCACGGGATCCGCCGCGC
The DNA here is from genome assembly GCA_963928085.1 of uncultured Atopobiaceae bacterium. Lineage (GTDB taxonomy): Bacteria > Actinomycetota > Coriobacteriia > Coriobacteriales > Atopobiaceae > Thermophilibacter. The sequence continues at coordinate 107,240 of CAWVDR010000002.1, read as the reverse complement.
CGCCGCGCCCCTCGCTCGCTGCCGTGCCGCGCACGGTGAGGTAGCGTCGCGTGTCGATGCCGAAGAGCGTGTCAACGAGGATGGTGAAGTCGCAGGTGACCACCGTGAGGCCGTCGCCCGCCCACGCGCGGTACCAGCCCTCGGCACGCACGCCGTCGCCCACGAACAGCTCGCCGGCGCCCCGGTCGCCGCCTGCGGGCAGGAGGCCCATGCGCTCGAGCTCCTCCGCCTGGAAGAGCCGGGGCTCTTCGTTTGGTCGCCCGCCTCTCGGGCCGGTCGTTTCCCCCATGCTCGCACGCCCCTCTTTCCCGCAGTTGCAGAATAACAGTAAGTCTAGTCTAACTTGCTGCACCCGAATCGGGCTATCCGTGCGGGCGCGGCGGAAAGGGGGCCTCATGGCCAAGCGAAAGGAGGGCGCGGGCAGGGAGGAGTCCTGGGCCGCCCGCGTCATCGGCTTTACCGGCGGCGGGAGGTGGCTCATCTACCTCTCGATGGCGCTCTCGGCGCTCTCGTCGGCGTGCTCGTTCGTGCCGTTTGTCGCGGTCTACCTCGTGGTGGCGGACGTCGTCGCGGTCTATCCGGACTTCGCCGCGCTCGACGCGGCGCGCATGGCGGACCTCGGCTGGATGGCCCTCGGGGGCGTGGCGGGCAACATCGGCCTCTACCTCGCAGCGCTTCTCTGCGCGCACTCGGCGGCCTTCGACGCCGAGTACAACCTCAAGCTCCAGATCGTCGAGCACCTGGGGCGCATCCCGCTGGGGCGGCTCGAGGCGCTTGGCGCGGGGCGCGTCGGGAAGGTCATGGACGAGAGCGTCGGCGCCATCGAGGGGTTCCTCGCCCACTCGCTGCCCGACATGGCGGCGGCGTTCACGGCGCCGGTGGCGATCGTGGTGCTGCTCTTCGTCTTCGACTGGCGCTTCGGCCTGGCGGCGGTGGCGTGCGTGGTCGCGGCGTTCGGCGTCGAGGCGGCGGGCTTCTCCAATAAGTCGATCACGGACAAGATGCGGCGCCATCTGGTCAACCAGGAGCGCATGACGAACGCCACGGTGGAGTACGTGCGCGGTATGCCCGTCGTGAAGACGTTCGGCCAGACGGCGGAGTCGTTCGGGCGCCTGTCCGCGGCGGTGCGCGCCTACACGGACCTCGCGCTCGACGTGGCGCTCTTCTGGCAGAGCCTCATGCCTGCCTTCACTGCCATCATCAACAACGCCTACCTGTTCGTCCTGCCGGTGGGGATCGCCCTCGGCGCGGTGCTCACGGGCGGCGCGTTCCGCCCGTTCGCGCTCGACTTCATCTTCTACCTCCTGTTCGTGCCGTCCATCGCGGGCGCGCTCAACAAGATGATGTACATCTCGGAGGACAGCATGATCATCTCCTCCCACCTCTCGCGCATCGACGAGGTGCTCGGCATCCCGGTGCTCCCTGCGCCGGCGCCCGGGTCCGCGTGCGTGCCGGAGCGCTTCGACGTGGAGCTCGACGGCGTGTCGTTCTCGTATGGGGAGGAGGGCGAGAAGGACGCCCCGCTCGCCCTCGACGGCGTGAGCCTCTGCGTGCCGGAGGGCACCACCTGCGCCCTCGTCGGACCGTCGGGCGCCGGAAAGTCCACCGTGGCGAGCCTCGTGGCGCGCTTCTGGGACGTCTCGGCGGGCGCGGTGCGCATCGGCGGCGTCGACGTGCGCGACATCGACCCTGATGAGCTCATGGGATGCGTGAGCCTCGTCTTCCAGGACGTGCACCTCTTCCGGGCGAGCATGCTCGAGAACATCCGCATGGCCCGTCCAGACGCCACGCGCGAGGAGGTCGTCGAGGCGGCGCGCGCCGCGCAGGCCGACGCCTTCATCCGCGCGCTGCCGCAGGGATACGACACCGTCTACGGCAGCGAGGGCGTGCACCTCTCCGGCGGCGAGGCGCAGCGCGTCTCCATCGCCCGCGCCATCCTCGCCGACCGGCCCATCGTGGTGCTCGACGAGGCCACGGCGTTCTCGGACCCGGAAAACGAGCACCTCATCCAGAAGGCGTTCGAGCGCCTCATGGCGGGCAGGACCGTGATCATGATCGCGCACCGGCTCTCGACCGTGGCGGGCGCGGACCAGATCGTCGTCATCGACGGCGGCCGCGTGGCGGAGCGGGGCCGGCACGAGGACCTGCTCGCCGCGCACGGAACCTACGCGCGCATGTGGGAGCGCTACACGCAGGCCCTCTCGTGGGGCATCGGGTCGGAAGCGCCGAACGGAAGGGAGGTGGCTTAAGATGGCTGCCCCGAACAGGATCCCGCGCCTCCAGCGCGCGCTCGCCCTCACGGACCAGGGCTACCGCGGCCTCAAGCGCGCCATCGCGGCGTGCACCCTTACCAACCTCGCCCTCATGGTGCCCTTCGCCATCACGGTCATGGCGTTCGGGGTGGTGCTCATGCGGCTCACGGGGGAGAACGTCGACTGGCAGGCCCTCTGGGGACTCTTCGCGGCGGGCGTCGCAGGCCTCGTCGTCGTGTTCCTCTGCGCGCGCAACGACTATCGGCGCACGTACGTGACGGCGTACCGCGAGACCGAGGCCACGCGCATGGGTCTCGCCGAGCACCTGCGGCGGCTCCCCATGTCCTTCTTCAACCAACGCGACCTCTCCGAGCTCACCGAGAACCTCATGGGGGACGTCTCCAGCCGCGAGTCGCTCATGTCGAGTACCATCCCGCAGCTTGTGGCGAGTTGCGTCTCCACGGCGGTCGTGTGCGTCATGCTCGCCTTCTTCGAGTGGCGCCTCGCGCTCTGCGTGTTCTCGACGCTGCCGGCGGCGCTTCTCATCGTGCTTGCCGCGCGCGGACACGAGAGGCGGCTTTTCGAGCGGCAGACCGGTGCACGACTGGAGGCGTCCGCCCGCCTCATGGACTACGTCGGGGGCATCCGCGACATCCGCGCGTGCCGGCAGGTGGGTGCGCAGTCCGCACCCATGCGCGCCGCGCTCCAGACCCTGCGCGACATCGCGATGAGGGTGGAGCTCTCCGTTGACGTGTGCGTCTCGGCGGCCACGACGGTGCTCCAGGCGGGCGTGGGCCTCACGGTCTTCGTGGGCACGGCGCTGCTCGCGGCGGGCGAGGTCGACTTTCTGACCCTCCTCATGTTCCTGCTCATCGCCTCGCGCGTGTATGGGCCCATCACCTCGATACTCTCTCAGCTGCCGAACCTTCTTCAGCTCTCGGGACGTACGGCGCGGCTGCGCGCCCTCGCCGACGAGCCGGTCGCGACGGGTTCGGGTGACGCCGCAGGGCTGGGCGAGAAGGGCGTCGAGCTTGCCGACGTGCGCTTCTCGTACGGCGCGGGCGGCGACGAGGTGCTGCGAGGCGTCTCCCTCCGCATGGAGCCGGGCACCGTCACGGCGCTCGTGGGCCCCTCCGGTTCGGGCAAGTCAACCGTAGCCAAGCTCGTCGCGCGGTTCTTCTCACCGACCTCTGGCTCGGTCTCGGCGGGCGGGGTCGACCTCGCGACGCTCGACGAGGAGTCGTGGCTCGGCAACGTCTCGGTGGTCTTCCAGGACGTGACCCTCTTCGATGACACGGTCATGGAGAACATCCGCATGGGCCGGCGCGGTGCCACCGACGAAGAGGTGCGCGCGGCGGCCCGCGCCGCCCACTGCGAGGAGTTCGTTAGGCGGCTGCCGGAGGGCTGGGGCACGCGCCTCGGCGAGAACGGCGCGCGCCTCTCCGGCGGCGAGCGCCAGCGCGTCTCCATCGCCCGGGCCCTGCTCAAGGACGCGCCGATTGTGCTGCTCGACGAGGCGACGAGCTCGCTCGACCCCGAGAACGAGACGCTCGTGCAGGATGCCGTGAGCAGGCTCTGCGCCGGCAAGACGGTGCTCGTGATCGCGCACCGCCTGCGCACCGTGGCAGGCGCCGACCAGATCGTGGTGCTGGATGGCGGATGCGTGGCCGAGCAGGGCACCCACGCCGAGCTAATGGCCGCGGGCGGCCTCTATGCCCGCCTCGTTCGCATCCAGGCCGAGAGCCTCGGCTGGAGCGTCGGCGGTACGGGAGGCCGCTGAGGCGAGCGGACCGAACGACGGGTGGGCCGCCCAAACGAACAGTCCCACGGGCGGATTCTCCCGCCGCCAGCCTCCCTCGGGCCAAGCGATGAACTGCCTTGAGCGGAATTAAACATCGTCTGCCCGGCCTACCAAAATGGCAGCGCCCCTCGGGGAACAAACCCACGGGGCGCTGCGCTTTCCAATGGGCTGGGCGCTGGGGCGGCGGCCGCCTGGGGGGAGTCAGGCCTCCTGCGCTGACGAGCTGGCCGCCCTCCCTACCTAAGCAGGACCTCGACCACCGCGACGAACGCCGCGACCGTCGCGGCGAGCAGCGCGACGAGTCCCTACGACTTGGGGTTGCTCTAGTTCATGGTTCAGCCCACGCCGAAGCGGCGGGGCACAACGACGAAAGAGTCCTCGCGGTCGACGTCCCGGGGCTGGTGAGCCGTACTCTTTTATCGGACAGGGAGTCCGAGGTGCCCGTAACCCCGGATAATACCTATCTATAAGTTTCCGAGAGAAGGTGCAGGCAGACATGGGACAGAACCCCGCCACCAAGCACACCGAGGAGTTCCGCCGGGAGACCGCGGACTACATCATCTCCTCCGGCAGGCCGATAACCGAGTGCTGCAAGGAGCTCGGCCTGAACTCCAAGACGGTCAGCACGTGGGTCGTCAAGCGCAGGCGCGAGCTGGGGGGCGCCGGCGCCCCGACCGGGGACCCCGACGCCGAGCTCAGGCAGCTCAAGAAGAGGGTGCGCGAGCTGGAGATGGAGAACGAGTTCCTGAAAAAAGCCGCGGCCTTCTTTGCCAGGACCCAGGGGTAGCCGAGCGCTGCCTGCTGATGGAGGCGGAGAGGGCGGACTACCCGATCGGCATGATGGCGAGGCTGCTCGGCGTGAGCGGGTCCGGCTTCTACGACTGGCTGAAGCGCGGACGCTCGGACCCGTGGGCCGACGCGCGCGACGCGGTCATGGCGTGCTGGGAGGCCTCCGGCGGCCGGTTCGGCGCCCGGACGGTGCGCGTGCGGCTCGCCGCCCGGGGCATGGGCCTCACGCTCTACCGCGTGCGAAAGCTCATGCGCGAGCTGGGCATACGCGGCGTCGTGCAGAACGCGAGGAAGGTGACGGCCGCGCTCGCCGTCTCGGCGCTGGAGATGGCCCGCTCGCGCGGCTACGTGGCCAGCGGCGCGATCTTCCACTCCGACCGCGGCTCCCAGTACACCTCGGGGGCGCTCGCCGACTGGGCCGCCGCCAACGACGTGAGGCTGTCGGTGGGCCGCACGGGCAGCCGCCACGACAACGCCGTCGCCGAGTCGTTCTTCGCCACGCTCAAGAACGAGATGTACTCGCTCAGGAGCTGGGCGACCCGCGACGAGGCGAGGCTCTCCGTCTTCGAGTACATCGAGGGCTACTACAACAGGCAGCGCCCCCACTCGACGATCGGCTACCAGATCCCGGTCGAGCGCATGGACGCCTTCATGGGGCGCATCGAGGCCGCCCTGGCGGGCGACGGGGAGACCGGAGGGGAGGTGCCGCTGGCCGCCTAGAACCGACCGCTCCCTGTCCGATATGTTGAGACAGATCAGGGGACGGAAAACCCACGCTGCGGGAGGCGATCTCCGACCTGAACGAGGAGCACCAGGCGCGCATAGACCGGATCGCCGCGGAGAACCCGCACGACGAGCTGAGCCTCGCGGGGTCGAGGGTCCCCTGGCGCGAGGTGCTCGCGGTGTGGTCGGTGAGGACCGCGGCGGACCCGGACGACCCGGCGGACGTCCTCACGCTCGACGAGCGCCGCCTCGCCTCCCTCGAGGAGGTCTTCTGGGACATGAATGCCATCGACTTCGAGGTGCAGGAGCGCCGCGTCGAGGAGATCGTCGAGGTCGAGCGGGAGGACGGCACCGTCGCGGAGGGAAAGGAGACCGTCACCAGGCGCGTGCTCGTGGTCACGCTCTCCGCGAGGTCCCCGGACGAGGCGGCGGCGTCCTACGGCTTCACGGCGGAGCAGGCGGACATGCTCGCGCAGCTCCTCGACGACCGCTACGCCGCGATGTGGCAGTCGGTCCTCTACGGGGTGGCCGGCGGCAGCGGGGACATCGTCGAGGTGGCCGCCTCGCAGATCGGCAACGTCGGCGGGCGGCCCTACTGGTCATGGTACGGGTTCTCCGGGCGCGTCGAGTGGTGCGCGTGCTTCGTGAGCTGGTGCGCCAACGAGTGCGGCTACATCGAGGCCGGTGCGGTCCCGAAGTTCGCCGCCTGCTCGGCGGGGGTCCAGTGGTTCAAGTCCGCGGGGCTATGGCATGACCGTGGGTACGAGCCGCAGCCGGGCGACATCGTGTTCTTCGACTGGGGAGGGGACGGCGGCGCCGACCACGTGGGCATCGTGGAGTCCTGCGACGGCTCGACCGTCCATACCATCGAGGGCAACACGAGCGACTCCTGCGCGAGGAGGAGCTATGGGATTGGCAGCGCGTCGATACTCGGGTACGGGACGCCGCTGTACTATGACACGCCATGAGCCTTTGTCGAAAACGCTCGCCGCAGCTGTCGTGTTCAAAAAGTTAGGCATATCTAATATAAGAGTAGACACATGGCGGTTGAGCCAGCGGGATGCCCTCACGTCAAGGTCCCACACCAATCCGGAAAACGTACTCGGTGGCGGAGATGGCGATCCTTCCGCGCGTGAGCAGGAACGCGGTCTACGATGGAGTTTCCTTGGAACGACCCTCTACCGTCGAGGAGGATGAGGGATAGGAAGAGGGGGACGCTTCACGTTCAGGGGCGAGTTCCTCGAGTGGAGCAAGCGCCACGCGACGTGAATCTTGCCGTCAGGTTGAAGGCCGAAGCCGAGAGCGCTCTTCTCGTTCTGGGATTGAATGCTAGCGCTGCTTTCTGAACTGCGTGGGCGTGCAGCCCCTGTCCCTTCGGAAGGCCTCCGTAAATGCACCCGACTTGGTATAGCCTACTTTTTCGCCGATTTCCGCTATCGCCAAATCGGTTTCGGCAAGCAGGCGAGCGGCCTCTTCCATGCGCTCGTGCGCGACGTAGTGGGATGGCGACAGTCCCGTTGCCGTTTTGAAGAGGTTTTTCAACTTTGTCTTCCCCATGTAGAGCTGGTTTGCCAGGCGAGAGCAGGACAGGTCCCCTCCAAGGTTCGAGGCAATGTATCCGCAGATGAAATCGATGGCTTCGCGGTCTTCGCGAGTCAGGGGTATGCTGCGATGCTCGTCGGGGCAGAAAGAAGAATGCTGCATGACGAACGCGACGACTTCCGAGATCACCCCTTCGTAGAAGAGCTCCGCCGCCATCCCCGTGCCCTTGTAGCTTCGAGCCTTCTTGAGCAGGTTGACGAGATCCGGCATGTCATGCTGTTAGCGCCGGGAGATTTTAGCCACAAATAGTCAGGATACTTTGGCCAATTTCGGTCAACGAAAAATGGCCACCGCGTCCGCCCGCTCCCCCTAAGCTGGTGTTGCCAATGCGCCGGCGTTAGGAGGACTATTGAAGTGAGCGAGAGACACGGTGACCTGCAGATGATTATAGACGGGGCGCTCGAGGACATGGCCGCCGAGGCGGGCGGCGGGTTCGACCCCCAGAGGTGCAACCTGGCGGAGTTCTGTCGCAGGACCGGCCTCACCAGGTCGAAGGCCCGAACGATCAAGAGCCACGGCTTCAAGGCGCTTCCGCACGGAAACGCGGGTAAGAAGGCCGCGGCCACCGTCCTGACCGGTCACACGGGCCTCGTCGACGACCAGCTCCGCAAGGGCGTCACGAACTCGCAGGTGATATTCGACCGGCTGCGCGCCCAGGGCTACGAGGGCGGGCTCACGACCGTGAAGGCCTACGTCGCCGGGCACCGGGACCTCGTCCCGCCAAAGAGGAGGCAGCCGTCGCCGCAGGGGAACCGCGGGCGGCGCTTCGAGACGGGGCCGGGGGAGGCCTACCAGATGGACTGGGGGTTCGTCGCGGTCCTGGGCCTCGACGGGGCGGAGCGCAAGATCGCGTGCTTCGCGATGGTCTGCCACCACTGCGGCTTCTTCTACATCGAGTTCTTTCCCAACGCCAGGCAGGAGAACCTCCTCATCGGCATGGTCCACGCGTTCGCGGCGATGGGGGTGCCCGACTGGGTGCTGACGGACAACATGAAGAGCGTCGTGGTCGGCCGCAGCGTCGACGGGCGCCCCGTGTGGCAGGGCGACTACGCCGCCTTCATGGAGTGCCTGGGCTTCCGCACGCGCCTGTGCAAGCCCCGCCACCCGTTCACGAAGGGGAAGGTCGAGCGGCTGATCCGCTTCGTGAAGGACAACTTCCTGGCGGGGAGGGACTTCACCGACATCACCGCCCTCAACGAGGAGGCGCTGCTCTGGTGCGCCGACCAGGCCGGCAGGTGGAGGCGCGCCCTCGCCTGCGTGCCGCGCGACGGGCACGAGGGCGCGTGCCTCGCGGCGGCGCGCGGGCTCGAGGTCACGAGGGAGGTCGAGGCCTGGCTCTGCCCGAGGCGCAGGATAACCTTCGACGGCTTCGTCAGCTACGAGGGCCGCAGGTTCGGCGTCCCGTACTGGTACGACCGCCGCGAGTGCCGGGTCAGCCGCGAGGGGCGCGTGCTCCACGTGTACAGCGACGACCTCTCCCGGGAGATTGTCGCCCACGCCGTCACCTGGGACCGCGGGGACAGCTGGTGCGACGGCCAGTGGTCCGACGGCCAGCCGTGCGAGCTGCCGAGCCAGCCCGTCGAGACGACCGTCGTGCAGGTCGCCCCGGGGCTCGCGAACCCCGCGTTCGCCAAGTTCGACTTCGGGAGGTGGGCGTGATGGGAGGCCCCGGGCGCAGCCCCTACGAGCTCGCGAGCGAGGCCGCGGCCGCCCTCGGGCTGGCGCTCGGCGCCGACGAGCTCGCCACGCTCGCTTCCGACCACGACATGGGCGAGCCCGAGATGGCCGCGGTCTCCGTCACGTTCGGCTACCTCGCGGAGAAGAGGAGGCAGGCCTCGATAGAGACGCTGCTGAGGCTGAGCAGGCTCCCTCGCCGCGAGCCCAAGACCTTCGAGGGGTTCGACTTCTCGAGGATACAGGGGCGCGATGCCGCCGCCCTGGAGAGGCTCCCGTCGCTGGCCGACCTCTACGCTCGCCGCAACGTCGCGTTCGTGGGTCCCGGGGGCATAGGCAAGACGCATCTCGCCCAGGCATACGGGCGCGAGTGCTGCATGCGCGGGCTGAAGGCCTACTACGTGAAGGCCAGCGAGCTCAGGGACAGGTTCCAGAGGGCCGCCGAGCGGGGGAGCACCTCCCGCGTGGTCACGGCGCTGGTCAAGCCCTCGTGCCTGATCGTGGACGAGGTCGGGAGGTGCACGTTCGACAAGGCGTGCACGGACCTGTTCTTCGACGTGGTGGACCGACGCTACGAGAAGGAGGGGCCCAACGCCATGGTCCTCACCAGCAACGTCGCGCCGAGCGGCTGGGACGAGTTCTTCACGGGCGACGACACGCTGCTCTGCGCCCTCGACCGCCTCTTCGACAAGGCGTCGGTGTTCGTGATGCGCGGCCCGAGCTTCCGCGGGCGCGAGCTAGACACCTACTCGGTCGAGGCGGTCCCGCAGGCGACCAAGCTGAGGGGCATGCAGCCCAAGGGGGTGTAGGTTAGGCAATCGTCTGCCGGCGCATTGGCTGAAATCTGCTGGCTACGATTGGCTAGATTCGACTGACAGAAAGTGGCTAATATCGACCGACCCTAACAATGCCTTCCGTCGGCTTCCAGGAAGGCTCTCCTTATATCCCTGATACTTCCAAATCTTTTTTGAAGATACGTTCGGTAGTAGTCAGGGGAAAAGGTGATCGAGGTGCCCTTTGCCGATGCTCCTTCCAAAACGCGTGCTTCGTATTCCTCGCCCTCTCCTCCAAGGTACACCGAAATCGATCCGACGCTGAGCGGCGCTCCCTGCTTCTGCGCCACTCCGTCGATTTCGTCGTAGAACGAAACGCAAAGATGTTCGGTGCACCGATACCTCAGGATTCAGTTTTTCTTGAATGTCATTCTGAATAACAACCTGGGGGTGCGGACATTTTCTTGGACCGGCCTAGGCGGTCAGCCCGAGCCGCCCCCTGCGGCCCCTGATCGTGTCGTACGCCGTCGCGCCGCCCTCGTCGAAGGCCTTGAGGCGCCCCTCGCGGTACCAGCGGACGTAGCCGGACAGCTCCTCGATGAACGACTCCGCGGTCCAGCCGCGCCAGTCGCGGTCGTGGAAGAACTCGACCTTGAGCCTGCCGAAGAAGCCCTCGCACGCGGCGTTGTCCGGCGAGTGGCCCTTCCGCGACATCGACCTGGTCACGCCCGCAGCCTCGCAGCCCGCGACCCAGTCGGGGGTGCGGTAGTGCCAGCCGCGGTCGGAGTGCAGCGTGAACCCGCCGCCCGTCGCGGCCACGGCGCCCTCCAGCATCTCGGCGACGAGCGCCTTCGAGGGGCTGGTGCCGCAGGAGAACGCCGCGACGTCGCCGTCGTAGAGGTCGATGGCGGGCGACAGGTAGACCTTGCGGGCGTCGTCGGGGAGCCTGAACTCGGTGATGTCGGTGACCAGCACCTCGCCGGGCCGGGCCGCCGAGAAGTCGTGGGAGTCCGACGTGCCCTCGGCGAGCAGCAGGTTCGGCGCGGAGCGCAGCCCCTCCTCGCCGGCGTAGGAGCTGTAGCGCCGCCGGCGCGGCCGACGGGCCGCGAGGCCCTCCTCGCGCATCACGCGCCTCACGCGCTTCTCGGAGGCGACGACCCCGCGGCGGCGCAGCTCGGCGTGCACGCGCCGGTAGCCGTAGCGGCCCCGGCCCGCCTCGAACGCCTCCCTCACGAGCGGCCTGAGGGCCGCGTCCCTGTCGAGGCCCAGGCGCGAGCGGTGGTACTCATAGGAGCTCCTCGATATCCTCAAGAAACCGGTGATCGAGCGGAGGGGCAGGCCTGTCTCCCGCCTCAATCTCTCGCCGAGCTCGCACTTGCTCCTGTTCGAGATCGAAGCCGGGTCCCACCCTCCCGCTTTTAGGTCGGCCAACACCGCCCTGAGCAGCAGGTTCTCTATCTGCGCCGGCGCCAGCCCCGCGAGGGGCCCGGTCGCCGGCGGGTCGTACAGCCCCTTCTCGGACATGCGCGCCGCCCTTCCGTCGGTGGTGTCGCCGCCCATCCTACCGGAGCCCCACGGCGTGTGTTTCGTCAAGCTTTTTTGAGCGGAATGAGCATCGGAAATTGAGCAGCCTGCGCACGATGCGTGCACAGGCTTTTTGAGCGCTACCCCTCCTGCATGAGGGCGTGCCTCACTCGGTAGGACTCGCCCCGGAACTGGACCAGCCGCCCGTGGTGGACGACGCGGTCGATGACGGCGGCCGCCATCTGGTCGTCGCCGAACACCGAGCCCCAGCGGCTGAACTCGAGGTTGGTGGTGATGACCACGCTCTGCCGCTCGTAGGCGTCGGCGAACACCTGGAACACCAGGCGGGCCCCGTCGGCGTCGAGCGGCAGGAAGCCGAGCTCGTCGATCACGAGCAGGCGGGCGCGGGAGAGCTGGGACATCTCGCGGTCGAGCCTGCCCTCCTCGCGCGCCCGCCTCAGGCGCATCACGAGCGACGAGGCGGTGAAGAAGCGGGCCTCGAGCCGCCCGTCGCACGCGAGCTGGCACAGCGCGCTCGCCATGTGGGTCTTCCCCGTGCCGACGTCGCCCATCAGCACCAGGTCCTCGCGGCGGTCGAGGAACGAGAGCGAGAGCAGGTCCTCGCGCCCGAGCCCCTCCGGCCACGACACCGCCGACCAGTCGTAGCCGTCGAAGGTCTTCGGCGCCGGCAGCCCGCAGCGCCGGAGCAGCGACGCGCGCTTCGAGGCGTCGCGGCTGTCCCGCTCGGCCTCGAGGTACCCCGCCAGGTACTCTACCTGCTTCGGAGTGCCCAGGCGCGACCACTCCTCCAACACGGAGGTCGTGAGCGAGCATCTCCTGCCGGCCTCCACCACCCTCCTCGAGAGCTCCTCGCTAGCAGGCACGGTCCCCGCCCCCTCTCAGGAAGCCGTCATACACGGAGAGGTCGGCGCCGCCCGCCTCGCCCAGGGCGCCGGAGGCGATCCTCCTGGCGAGCACGTCGACGGTCGCGTCGTCGGGGACCCGGCCGCCGTCGAGAACCCCCTGCGCCGCCGCGCAGGCCGCGTCGAAGCCGCTCGCCGCGGCCGCCCGGCCGATGGCCCTGAGCACGCGCCGGCGCCCCCGGGCGTCGAGGGAGTCGATGGCGCGCACGAGCCCCTCGGGCATGTCGCGCCTGATCACCGACTCGCCGAACGCGCGCGGCCGGGCCACCAGCGCCGGCACGAGCGAGAGCGGGTTGCGCACCGCCGGCCCGTCGCCGAACGCCCGAGGCAGCAGCGCGACCCTCCGGCCGCGGTCGGCGAGGACCTCGACCGTCTCCGCCCGCACGCCGACGAGGAGCTCCCTGGAGTGCCAGGCCGGCCCGGCCAGGTAGCCCCGGCCGTCGACCGTCACCACGCCGCGCTTGTCGGCGCGGCACCTCACCCAGCGGACGGCGTCGAAGGGGGCCGAGGGCAGCGCGAGCATCGAGGCGAGGTCCTCGGAGAGCGCCTCGGGGGTGGGGCGGCCGTCGCGGGCGCGAGAGGAGGCGTTCAGCCGGTCGCAGCCCTCGCGCAGCAGCGCGTTCAGCTCGGCGAGCGAGCCGACCCTGGGCACGGGCACGAGGAGGTTGCGCCGGAGGAACCCCACCGCGTTCTCCACGGCGCCCTTCTCGTTGCCGGAGTAGGGGTTGCAGTAGCGGCTCCCCGCGCGGTAGTGGGCGCGGAACAGCGAGAACAGGTGCGACTCGGTCACCTCCCCGCGGACCCGGCGCCCCGCCTCGGTGGCGTTGTCGAGGACGAGCTCGCGCGGTGCCCGGCCGACCCAGCCGAAGATGGAGGCGAGCCCCGCGCACATGCACTCCGCTCGCTGCGACCTGCCCGCCACGGCGTAGCGCGCGCCCGAGTGCGGCAGGCAGACGACGAGCAGCTTCAGGCGCAGCCTCTCGCCGGCCACTTCGGCCTCGAAGTTGCCGTAGTCGACCTGCGCGGTGCCGGGCGCCCACTCGAGCTCGAGGTAGCCGCCCCCGGCGCCCGCGCCGCGGGCGAGCCTCCACTCGCGCACGTGGCGCTGGACGGTCGAGTAGGAGCCCCTGTAGCCCCTCTCCGAGACGAGCCGGTCGTATATTCTCTTGGCGGTGTGACGCTGCTTGCGCGGCGCTCCGAGGTCGGCCTCCAGGACTGCGTCGACCCATCCCGCGTGCCCTTCGAGCGCGGGGTGAGGCCTCGGCTCCGGGACCGGCGGCGCGGGCGACAGGTCCTCCATGTCGGCGTACTTGGCGACGGTGCCGCGGCTGAGGTGGAGCCTGCGGGCGATCTCGGCCCTCGGCAGCCCCTCCGCGTCCATCGACCGTATATCATTCCTTGTGTCCAGGGGCACGGTCATCTCCTCCATCCTTCCCGGGCGGCCTCGCCAAAGTGCCCGCCCGGGACAACCCTACGGCGAGGGCCGCGCCCCTGGTCCCAGGGGGGGCGGCCCTCGTGCTGAAACTGCTCATTTTCAGATGCACGCGGCGCTCAGAAGCCGGTGCTCATTCGGACCACTTCCTATTGCACATCAACAACGGCGCGCCCGTGTAGCTCCTCGGCAGGAGGCCGGCGGCCCACGCGCCGGCGGTGCTGAGGGGGACGCCGGCGAGCTCCGCCGCCTCCCGGAGCGTCATCCCCTCCTCCCGCGCGAGCAGGACCAGGCCGACCTCGTCCCCGTCGTGCATGCGGACCTCCGTTCCGGACCCGCGAGGGTCCAACTTTTCGTCCGCACCCCCCCTCGAATAAAGAATGACATACAATCCGCAGTGCGTTAGCATTCAGAAACTCAAACCGCCTGTCCCTATGGCCGAGCTAATCGGTCTGTGGGATAGGCGGTTTTCTTTGCTATTAGCTGATGGATAGATAGGGCTATTTGCTGTCAGGATAAAGGTCGATTTTTGGCATTTTCTTTCGCTGTAAGCGGCTTTTGGGCGGCTTGTCATATCCTGATCCACGCGGGAAACACTGTTCAGTGGGAACTCTCGTTTTCTCTTTCTCCACATGGGCAATCCAGATATGAATAATCCAATGTGTGTTGGTGGATAAAGTCCGTCACCAGATCCGCGTATTGATCCAGCCGCACCAGCAGCGCCAGGTGACCGCCGGTCAGGTCGGTGACCACCGTGGGACTTGGCATCAGGGCGATCAGGTCCTCCCGGCAGGCCGGGGTGAAGGTGGCGTCGTCCTCGGACAAAATCAGCAGCACCCGCCCCTCCCACGGGGCAAAATCATTGCGGGTCATGCCAGAGTAGTGTTCTGCGTCACAGAGAAAGTCAATCATGTGCTGTTCATAGGGCTTGGTGAGCAGTTCCATCATAGCGCCGCACAGTTCCTCCATAGCGGCCTTTTCCTGGGCTGTAAAGCCATCGGTTTTCTTTTTCATCACCGCCCATCTCATCATCCGCTTGATGAGCGGAAACGGCAGGAAGGCAAGCCATTTTTTGAACTTCCGCTGGCTTTCGATTATCTTCATCAGATCCTGATACCCGGCCTTGCTCATGTTGCCGGACAGCGAGCAGGTGTTGGAGAGGACCAGCCCCTCCACCACTTCCGGGTGGCGGGAGGCGATGACCTGGGCCACAACGCCGCCCAGGGACTGTCCCACCAGCCAGACCTTTTCCTTCAGGTGGCGGAGTAGTTCAGCCACGGCATCGGCAAACTCGCCGTTGTCCCCGAACTGGAGCTGATAGTCAAAGGTCAGCACCGAAAAATCCCTGGCGAACCGGGCAAAGTGCTTATAAAACAGGTCGGACAGCCCAATGCCGCCCGTGAGCAGGACCAGCGTGGCTTTGGCCTGGGGATTTTGATAGTAGCGATAGGTAAAGAGTTTCCCGCTGCTGACCGTGAAGGTGGCGGCGGGATAAGACCGGCGAAATTCTGCAAGCGTCATCAAATCTTCCTTTTTCTATTATCCCTGCCGTTCTTTGTCCCAACGGGAACCCTTTTTGCAGATATAAAAGTCACAGCAGTCACCGCCGGCAGCCAGCGTTTTGGTACGGTAGAGCCGCCCACCCATCCAGTCGACGGACATCGTGTCCAGAGCGCATAGATAGGGAACCAGATGAGGAAGGCCCTCCTGTCGGCCCAGGGCACACAGACCGCACTGGTGGTAAAGGATCGTATATTCCTCTGCATCCCGGCCGAAGATGACCTCGGCATTCCACTGAAAGGGGTTCCTATCTGCATCCGCCAAAGATGCAGTCGCTGCTCGCTTATATTGAGCCTTCAATGTAAATGCAGTCTTGGCTTTGCCCCGGAAGGCGGTCACAACCAGAGGAGAACGCATACTGGCACTTACCATGCCCTCAAAGCACCTTTCACTCATTTTTTCTTCTGCCGCCTTATAGATAGACAGCCATAGAATTCCACCAGTCAGGCAGACCCGCAACGGGTTTTCCATCATGGAGCCAATATCCGGGGTACGGGATACCATTTGCCGGTAAATCTGCTTAGAGAGCTGCTTCAACGCAGAAATATCCCATCCCAACTCCTGCCTTGCCAGATACCGAAATGCGGCAGGAGCGATGGCAACCCACATCAGCCTTTCACAATATGTATAGTTCATGACAAACCTCCGTCTTACTTCCGCCCCACCAGCATCCGGGAGTCGCCCAGCATCATCATGGCCGCCCGGCGGCGGGAACCGAAAGCCTCCTGGGCCGTGTCGATGAGCCGTACATCCGCATATCCCATGTCCCGCAGTTCCTGGGCGAAGGCCTCCATGTTCCCGTACATGTGGGGCTTCATCTCATCGTTGAGGGCGAACACGCCGCCTTTTTTCAGCACCCGCAGGGTCTCCAACAGCAGAGCCTGCTTGTCCGCACCCATTACATTGTGGTAGACATAGTTGCTCACCACGGCGTCGAAACTCTCATCAGGGAAATCCAGCTTGTTCGCGTCCCCATGCTTGAATACGCACCGGGCTGCCGCGCCCTCGCTTGCGGCGTTTTTCTCGCACATGGCCTGGCCGTAGCCGTAGGCTGCGCCCCAATAGTCGATGCCGGTGACCTCAGCATCCGGCCAGGTCAGCGCCGCCCGGATGCTCAGCGCCCCGGAGCCGCAGCCCACCTCTAAGAGGCTGCCCTGGCCGTCGAAATTAAGATGCGCGAGGACGGTCTTGTGCACCCGCTCCATCATCCCGCCTCCGCCGAAGGCATACTGTTTCCGTATCCATGTGATCCAGACCAGCAGGGCCAGCAGCGCCGCTGCGGCGACGGAGAACAGGACGCCCAGCGCCGTGATATGGAACACCGTAAATGACAGCACCGCCAGTACCACAGACAGCGCCAAAAGGGCGCCCATCACATAGAAAACAGGGTTTGACATCCAGCTCCCGTAATTCTCCCCATGCGTCCCAAGGCGAATCACTTTTTGCTGGACTTGATTTTGCTTCATTTGAAACATCCTTCTTATTATCATATTTTTTGCAGCAGCAGGCACAATCCCGCCTGAGCCGCCGCCATGAGCGGGCACAGTAAGAGCGGCCACTGAAGCAGATGTTCCGGCAGAGCGTATTCCTTCATCCAGGCTTTGAACCCGTAGCCTGGGTGCCCTTCGGTTCCTGAGATGATAAAACGGCGTTTTGCTTTTTTCTGTATCAGCCAGAGGTCCAGAAAAAGCAGGTCACAGACATTGACGATCATCCACTGGATATATCCCGTCAGGGCCAGACGCCAGAAGCCGGTTGTGCCGTCCTCCGCAGTGCTGACCGCACCATAGAGAAGGAGGGGCAGCAACTCCCCAAAACAGATCCAAAGCCAGTAAAAACGGTTTTCGGCCTTTGTCGGCGGTTCTTTTGCCGCCTTGATGATGGCGGGCGGATAGCAGGGAAACATCAGACGGGGCTTATACAGCGCCACCGCCGCAGCGAACAGGTTAAAATAGGCCGCCATGGCGAGTCCGTCTAAGATGGTGCGCGTCCAGTTCAAATACATCCTCTTTCACCTGTAAGCAATCAAAGGAATTGATCGCGAAGAGGTTTCCGCGAAAGTAAGACCAGTACTCCCCCTCGCCGAACTCGTTCTCGAAGGTTCGCAGGGCGCCTTCAGGCCCGTATGCGTGCGTTTTAGAGGAGGGCGAGATCTCCCATTTCCGAAACGCCGCGCTGTAGAGGTCTTCTTCCAAGCTCTCCACTTGCCAGCTCCTAGATGCATCCTTCCGTGTTTAGGCGCGGTCTTTCCGCGCTGGGTCGCATGTGCGTCGGTCTCGGACCCCCGAGACCTTCCTCCGTTCATTATAGATTAAAGTTTCCAGTGGCTAACAATCATGCTAACGCTCCAAACCGAGTGTGACGAAGGCGCTCTCGAACCTCGCCGCGGCCGGCCTCGTCCGGATGTGCGGCCACGACGTCCGCCTCACCGAGGAGGGCGAGCGCGCCGCGTCGGCGACGCTCGCGCGCCACCGCTTCTTCGAGCGGCTGCTCGTCGAGTCCGGCGTCGACGCCCGGACCGCCTCGGCGGAGGCGTGCCGCATGGAGCACTGCCTCTCCGAGGACTCGTTCCGCAAGCTCTCCGAGCGCCTGGCCCCGGAGACCGGCGCCGCATAGGGTAGCGCGCCTCCCCACGGCGGCTTTCAGAACGGCCCCTTTTGCCGAACGACAAAAGGGACCGCCTTTTTGTGGGCATGGGTGCGCCTCGACGGGAGGGGGACGGGGTAGCGCGGCTTTACGGGCGCGGCCCCGTTGCCGGGAGCGCCCGTGGCACCGTTGTCATCGTTGCGGGCCCCGGCGGGACGCCGGTCCCCGTAGAGGTGGACGCGGAGGTCGCCGGCGCCCTCAGGGACATGCGGCGCGAGGCGTGGCGGATCGAGCGCAGGGAGGCCCGGCACACGCTCGGCCTCGACGCGATGGATGCTGCCGTCGCGGTTGCGGGGCCGGAGTCCGACCCGGTTCTCAACCTTCTCGGCAGGCGCAGGACGGACGAGCTCGCCGCGGCGCTGTCCCGGCTCCCGGCGGTCCAGCTTCGCCGCCTCCTCATGCGCGCGGTCGCCCAGCTTCCCGTCAGGGAGATCGCCCGTCGCGAGGGCTGCTCCGAGCGGGCGGTGAAGTACAGCCTTGCGCGCGCACGGAGGCGGATGAGGGCCTTGTTGACCGACGGGGATTGAAGGTCGCTCAAGCCCGTTCGGCCCCTGCCCGAACGGGCTTGAGTATCCCGGGGTCAAAAATGATTCGGCTCGGTGACCATGCCGCCGGCAAGCCGCCGCGCGTCAGCGTTCCTAGAACTCCCCCTTGACTTCGTGAACGCCCTCCCTCTCGCCGAATCGACGCCGCCTCCACTCGCTCGGTGCGGTTCCGTATTCCCTCTTGAACGCGGAGGAGAACTTGCTCGGGTTCGCGTAGCCGACGCGCACGGCGGCTTCGGCGACGCGCGCTCCCCTGGCAAGCAGGGCGGCGGCGACCTCCATGCGCCGCTTGCGGAGGTACCCCGCGACAGTGCTCCCGTATGCCCGCGAGAAGTACTGGTTGAGTGTCGCCGCGCTCACACCGAACGCCGACGCTAGCACGCGGGCGTCGTGGGCGCAGTCGAGAGAGCCCTCGAGCTCGTCGTGCACGGCGGCAACGATGCGCATCTGGGCGCGTGTGAGGATGAAGCGGGGTCTGGCGCAGGAGAGGTCGCGACGTTGGAGGCCAAGCAGCAAGCCGAGAACCTCGTAGGTGGCCAGAGCCCTGTCGGGTGCTTCGACGAGGGCGGCGATGCGTCTCATATGCCCGTTGAGCTCGCCGTCGCCGCTGAGCACGGCGGCGCTGCCCGCCTGTCGCGCGATGGCCTCGACGGCATCCTCGTCATCGAGCAGCGAGAAAAGCGGCGATCGAGCGATACGCGTGTTCACGAACACCTCGACGCCCCGGTAGCGTCCCGAGGGGTACCGGAACTCGGCGGGGCGCTCCTGCGAGCAGCTGATGCACACCTCGCCGGCCGAGACCGTCGCCAGACCCCCGCTCGGGACGTCGACCTCGCAGCGGCCCTCGTGGCACAGGTTTATCGTCAGCCATTTGCCCCGCGAGAACGCGGGGAGGGGGACGGACGGGGCCTCTGGGACGTTGGGGCACCGCTCGCACGCGAAGTCGACGTTGGCGACGAACAGGTCGCGCGACAGGGGGCGGCCTCGCATGCACCCGCTCCCGACCGGGTGCGACAGCACCAGCTCGTAGACGCCGTCGGCGTCTTGGACGAGCTCGACGCCGGAGGCGACGCGCAGGCGCGTCCCCCGGTTGCTCTCCGTATCGGTGAAGGGTGCGTTCCCCATAGGCTATCTCCCGTTCGCGCAGTCCAGCCCCATTCGTCTCAAAAGTTTATTTTATCTAACTTGATGAGATTTGGAGCTGAACCTACATCGCGGAGTTGAGGGGGCATACGTTCCAGGCTTACTTTGGTGGCCGCGGGCGTCATGCCCGTTCAAGGAAAGGAGCGATTCCATGAGACTATGCGATGTGGCGACGGGGCTTTCTGCCCGCATCGCATCCGTATCCGGCGACGACCGGTTCGTCTCGCGCGTCACGGCCATCGGGCTGACGGAGGGATGCGCCGTCGAGGTCCTGCAAAACGTCAAGAACCGGCCCGTGCTCGTGCACGTGCGCGACAGCGACGTGGCGCTCGATCGCGGCGACTGCGTGCGCATCGAGGTGGAGGTGGTCGCATGAGCTGCGAGAGATGTGCGGCTTCCTGCCCCGCGGCGGGAGGCGCGAAGGCGCCCGCCGCCCGCAAGGCGGCGGACGGCGTCACGGTCGCGCTGCTCGGCCAGCCCAACTCGGGCAAGTCGACGCTCTTCAACGGGCTTACGGGGGCGCGCCAGCACGTGGGCAACTGGCCCGGCAAGACCGTGGAGCGGAAGGAGGGGACGTTCGAGCGCGGCGGCACGGCGTTCCAGGTCGTCGACCTCCCCGGCTCGTACGGGCTCGCGGCCAACTCGCCCGAAGAGGAGGTGACGCGCGACTACCTCGCATCGGGCGCTGCCGACATCGTGCTCGTGATGGCCGACGCGTCGCAGCTCGAGCGCAGCCTCTACATGCTCGCCGACTTCGTTGCGGCGTGCCCGGAGCAGCCGTGCCTGCTCGCCCTCAACCTCATGGACGTCGCCGAGAACCAGGGCAAGCGGATCGACGCCGTCCTTATCGCGCGGCGGCTGGGCGTTCCTGTGGTGCCGCTCGTCGCCTCGCGCCCCGAGGGATACGGCGCGCTGCTTGACGCGCTTGCACGCACGGTGCGCGAGCGTTCCGTCGTGGATGGCGCGCGCCTGCGCGAGGGGATCGCTGCCGCCCCCGACACGATCCAGGGCACGGCCGCAGCGAAGTTCGCCTGGATCGAGGGGCTGCTCGACGGAGCGGTGGAGGCGCCCGCGCGCCCGCACGCGCTTTCGCGCTTCGATCGCGTGGTCACGGGCTCGCGCTGGTCGAAGCCCATCACCATCGGCATGATCTTGCTCGGGTTCATCCTGGCGTTCGTGCCGGCCATCCCCATCATGATGCTCGGCGGCGCCATCTCGTCGCTCGGGCAGGTCGTGGCGGGCGCGCTCACGCAGGCGGGCGCCCCCGATGTTCTGGGCAGCTTCCTCGCGGGCGTGGTGTTCAACAGTTTGTGCTTCGGCACCATGATGGTGGGCTACGTCTTCGGCATCAACCTCGTGTTCGGCCTCTACGAGGAGGCGGGCTACATGGCGCGCATCTCCTACGTGTTCGACCACACCATGGCGCGCTTCGGGTTGCAGGGCAAGTCGCTCATGCCCTTCCTCATGTGCCTCGGCTGCACGATGGGCGGCGTGTCGGGTTCGCGCGTCATCGACTCGTGGGGCCAGCGCATGCTCACGGTGATGATGGCCTGGGC
The DNA here is from genome assembly GCA_963928085.1 of uncultured Atopobiaceae bacterium. Classification (GTDB taxonomy): domain Bacteria; phylum Actinomycetota; class Coriobacteriia; order Coriobacteriales; family Atopobiaceae; genus Thermophilibacter. The sequence continues at coordinate 86,297 of CAWVDR010000002.1, read as the reverse complement.
CATCCCGTGCGGCTCGACCTGGGGCGTGGTTCCGGTGCTCGCCGTGGCGTTCTTCGGCGTGGCCGGCGCGCCGCTCGTGATCGTGGGCATCTTCGCCGTGACGATTCTCATCATGTGGCTCGTGGGCAGGGTGTTCGGCCCGCGCTTGGTGGCGGAGGGCGAGCGTGCGGGCATGGTCATGGAGCTTCCGCCGTACCATCGGCCGCATCTGGGCAACGTCGCTCGCGGCGCCCTGCTCAAGAGTCGACAGATGTTCGTGCGAGCCATCCGGGTCGTCGCCCTCTTCGCCTTCGCGATTTGGGCGCTCACCTACACCGCGACCGGCAGCGTCGAGGGGTCGGTGCTCTACGCGCTCGGTACCGCCATCGAGCCGGTCACGCGCTTCTTCGGCATGGGTTGGCAGACGTTCACCGCGTGGTTGTGCGCCCTCGTGCTCAAGGAGTCCGCGCTCGGGGTGCTCTCGGGGCTCTTCACGGGTGCCGCGACGCCCAACGCCGTGCTCGTGGGCGTCATGACCGGCGGCGCCGCCGCGGCGTCCAACATCGGCGAAGTCATGGCCCAGGCTATCTCGGCCCCCGAGGCGCTCGCGTTCATCTTCGCGTTCACGTTCAACATGCCATGCGCGGCGAGCGTGTCGGCCACCTGGGGTGAGGTGCACTCGACCAAGTGGACTGTCATCACGGCGCTCTTCTACATCTGCTGCTCTCTGCTGCTCGGATGCGTGGTCTACCACGTGAGCGCACTTCTCCTGGCCTAGGGCCCCTCGCGCCCTTGGTTCAGATTGTCGCCAGGCGCCCCGCCCCGACCGCGCCCCCTCCCTGCCGCGACCACCGCTAGGGCCTTCGCGACGGCAAGGATGCCGGTCGCTCATCCTTGGATGTCTTGCACTCAAGAGGGGCGCCTCCCGCGCCCTGGGCGGGGCGACGCTTCCCCTCGAGGAGGGGAGGCTCACGGCGCTCGTGGGGCCCTCCGGATCGGGCAAGTCCACCGTATGCCGGCTCGCGGCGCGCTTCTGGGACCCGGACGCGGGGCGCGTGCTGCTCGGCGGCGCCGACGAACGGGGGCTCGACCCGGACGAGGTGCTCGCCCGCATGGCGATCGTGTTCCAGGACGTGTTCCTCTTCCAGGGCACCGTCGCGGACAACATCCGCATGGGCCGGGCCGACGCCACCGACGAGGAGGTGCGCGAGGCCGCCCGGCGCGCGGCGGCGCTCGACTTCATCGAGGCGCTGCCCCAGGGCTTCGACACCCCCGTGGGGGAGGGCGGGTCGACCCTCTCCGGCGGCGAGCGGCAGCGCGTCTCCATCGCGCGGGCGCTGCTCAAGGACGCGCCCGTGGTCCTGCTCGACGAGGCGACGAGCTCGTTCGACGCCCTCAACGAGGTGGCGGGGCAGTCCGCCATCACCGAGCTCGTCCGGGGGCGCACCGTGGCGGTCATCGCGCACCGGCTCCGCTCCATCAGAGACGCCGACCGCATCGTCGTCATGGACGGGGGGCGGGTCGTCGACCAGGGGACCCACGGCGAGCTCATGGGCCGCTGCGACCTCTACCGGCGCCTGTGGGAGGAGCAGGAGCGAGCCGAGGGCTGGCAGATAGCGTAGCGCCCTCGCTTGCGGCGTGGACCGGGACGCTCGCGCTCAATGCGGGAGGGGCCGCCCAACCGATCAATCCCCACGGACGGCCCCTCCCACCAGCCAATCATACCGCGGACGCCACGGGTGCTCCGGGCAAAGGCTCCCCGGCCGCCCGCTCCCTCACCCCGCACGGGAGGCGAGCGCCCGCACGGTCTCCTCGTAGCCGCGGAGCCTCTCGAGCACGTCCCGAGGGACGGCGGCGAGGGGGTACGAGCAGAAGCCGGAGCGGACCGAGCGGCCCGCGAGCTCGACGACGCCCGCGCCGACGAGCGCGTCCACGAGCGCCGCCGGGACGTTGTTGGCGTCCAGGACCACGTGGCCCTCCCCCGAGTACCACGCCGAGGCGACCGGGTCGCCCGGGAGGTTCACGGTGAGGGAGCACCAGAGCTCCAGGTACTCGTCCTCGTTGCCCGGGTCGGTCGCGTCGAGCGCGAGCAGGGCGAGCGCGCCGCCCCGCTCGTAGCGGTCGGCGCACACCGCGAGCCTCACGCGCTCCCCCCAGCTGGTCTCGTACCCGACCGTCACCGCGCCCGTCTTGATGAGCTCCTCCATGCCAGTCCCCTTTCCGGGCCCTCAGGCCCCAAGCGTCTCGCTCCTGCGGGCAAAGCCGAATGGCGACGCCGCGCGTCGTCGTCGGCTTTGCTCACCGGGGAGCCGCGCCGGAGCGGGGTCAAGGGCGTCTGCAAAGGGCGCCGGGCGCCCGCAACCTCCACCAACCGGAGCCGCGCGGAGGTTTGTGCGGGGTTTTGCATGCGCCCTTGGGGCCGCGAGGCGAGGGCGCCACCCGGTCGGCGACGGGCCGACCGCCGCTCCGGCCGCCGGCCGGCCATGATGGCGCCCGCGCCCCGGCGGGTCGTCCGGGGCGCGGGCGCTCGGGGGTTGGATCTCTTGCGGGGACGAGCTGGCAGCACGCCCTACCTGAGCAGGAACTCGACCACCGCGACGAACGCCGCGACCGCCGCGACGAGCAGCGCGACGAGCCCCCACGACCTGGGGTTGCCCCAGTTCATCGCCCAGCCCACGCCGAAGCGGCGGGGCACCACGACGGAGGGGTCCTCGCGGTTCACGTAGAAGACGCCGAGGCGCCAGCGGTCGTCATCGTCGAAGGAGAGCCCGTCGGCTGCCGTCATGCGGCGCAGGAGCCGCGAGCCCGCCTGCCCGTAGAGGAGCGAGACGGCGAGGTTGGGCAGGATCGCGCCGATGATGATCACGACGAGCGCCACGAGGGACTGGTCCGAGCTGACCACGCCGGCGAAGGCGAGCGGCATGATCGCGATCGACATGGTGATCACGAGGCCCGTGACGAGCAGCGCCGCGCTCTGGGCGCGGGCGAACGCGCCGTAGGCGATGGCGGAGGCGACGGGGTGCTCGGGCGAGGCCGGCCGGCGGCTCCTCAGGATCTGCCAGTGCGACGCGGTGAGGCAGAGCGCCATGAACGCCTGGACGGCGAGCGGCATGGCGACGACCTGCCAGCCCTTGGCCATCCAGTCGTCGACCGCGCCCGCGGCGTCGAAGTGCACGGGCACGGGGTCGGGCATCCTCGGGTAGAGGGCGAGCGCGAGGGCGAGCGTCGCCAGGATCACGGGCACGTAGAGGAGGTCCCAGGCGAGCGGGAGCGGGCGGGGCGCGTTCGCCTCGGCGGCGCCGGCGACGGCGGCGAGCCGGGCCGCGCGCGTCTCCCAGCCCTCGGCGCGCTTGATCGCCCGCACGCGGGCGCGGAAGACGAGCATGAGCATAAATCCCGCCGCGACCGGCACGCACACGACCGCCGCCATCGCGAGCGGGAACGTGGAGGAGAGCGCCAGGGTGGCGACGGCGGATGCGGCCGAGATGGCGAGGACGCTGGCGAGAAAGATCCGCCGCATGCGCTGGATGCGGGGGTCTGCCTGCGCCGTTTCCGGCACGCTCACCGCGAACGCCTCGCGCCCGCGGGTGAGCCAGGGCGTCGCGGCGACGAGGCAGCCGGAGAGGAAGGTGATGAGCGCCATCGACGCGTTGGTGACGAGTGCTATGAGGTCAGGCGACATGTGCGCTCCCTAGTCCAGGTTCCGTGCGGCGCGCTCCGCGGCCGCGAGAAACGCGCGCCGGGTGCCGCCGGACGCCTTGAACTCGGTGGCGAGCTTGGCGAGCGCCGCCGCGAGGGCCGCCTCGTTCATGCCGGCGGCGGGGTCGGCGGGGGCGTCCGCCACGTAGGCGCCGCGCCGGCCGAGCATGATGACGTAGCCCTCGTCGCGCAGCGTCGCGTAGGCCTTGTTGACGGTGTGCAGGTTGATGCCCAGGTCCTCGGCGAGCGAGCGCACGGAGGGCAGGGCGTCGCCGGGCCGCAGCTCGCCCGAGGCGATGCCCGCGATGACGGCGTCGCGCAGCTGCAGGTAGAGCGGGGCGTCCGATAGCTTGTCGACGGTGATGACCATGGCGTGCCCGTTTCCGAAAATTGTTCTATATGAACTATAGCAAATGGAGCAGATGAGTGGTAGCATGCCGTCAACTGTTATAGCTGGCCTATAGCAGAACTAACAACTGGAGGCGTCAGGAGGAACCATGGAAACGCCCGTCCTCGATGTGAGCCGCTATCGGAAGGAGTACCGGGGCAAGGTCGCCGTGCGCGACCTCTCGCTCGCGGTGGCGCCCGGCGAGATCTGCGGCTTCATCGGCCACAACGGAGCCGGCAAGACCACGCTCATCCGCTCGGTGGTGGGGGCGCAGCCGCCCACGTCGGGCACGGTCCGCGTCTGCGGCCGCGACGTCTGGCGCGAGCCCGTGGCGGCCAAGCGCCTCATGGCCTACATGCCGGACAACCCCGACGTCTACGACTTCCTCACGGGCGTGCAGTACCTGGACCTCGTCGCCGACGTGTTCGGCGTGGACGCGGCGAGGCGCCGCCAGCGCGTGACCGACCTCGCGGCGCGCCTGGAGCTCGCGGACGCCCTCGGCGAGCCGGTCTCCGCCTACTCCCACGGCATGCGCCAGAAGCTCGTGCTCACAGGCGCGCTCCTGCACGACCCGACGCTTTTGGTGCTAGACGAGCCCTTCGTGGGGCTCGACCCGAGCGCCTCCCACGAGCTCAAGGCCATCCTGCGCGAGCGCGCGGCGGCCGGCTGCGCGGTGTTCTTCTCGTCCCACGTGCTCGAGGTCGTGGAGCGGCTCTGCGACACCGTGGCGGTGATCCGCCGCGGCGAGCTCGTCGCCTTCGGCCCGACCGACGAGGTGCGTGGCTCGGCCTCACTCGAGGACGTGTTCCTCGAGCTCGTGGACGAGGGCGCCGCCGCCCCGTCGCGCCGCTAGACCCGATCCCGAGACAAAGGAGGAACAGCCATGAAGTCCGCAAAGACCCACGCCGTCGCCAGCACCGTCCTGTGCGCGCTCACCCTCGCCGTGACCCTCGCCGCCCGCGACGCCCTGCCCGAGCAGGTTCCCATGCAGTGGGGCCTCACGGGCGAGGCGAGCTCGTTCTGGCCGCGGGACGCCGTGGTGTTCGGCGTGCCCGCCGCCTGCGTCGCGATCGGCCTCCTCGTCTCGGCGAGGCTCGCGGGCAGGGGCGAGGGGCGCGCCGCCATGTACTACATAGCGCCCGCCGTCGCGCTCCTCGCGACCGCCGCCACCGTGTTCCTGGGGACGAGGTGATGGCGATGCCCGCCCTTCGTCCTGGTCGTGTGCTCCGCCCGCTGCTCTCGTTGCAGGCGCGTTCGCTCCTCTACGGCCTCGGCTTCCGGGGCGGGAGGGGCCGTGCGCGGCTGCTCGGCGCCGCGGCGCTCGTCGTCTTGCTTGCCGGCATGGCGGTGGCCTACATGTGGTTGCTCGGCAGCAGCATGGTCGCCGTTGGCGCCGCCGAGGCGATCCCGGCGCTCGCCGCGCTTGCGGGCTCGCTCGCCGCGGTTGCGCTCGTGTTCGTGAAGGCCCCGGGCACGGTGTTCGGCTGCCGTGACTACGACCTCGTGGCGGCGCTGCCGGTGAGCGTGCGCGCGGTGGTGCTCGCGCGGACGGTGCCACTGTACGGCTTCGGCGTCGCGCTCTCCGTGCTGCTGTCGGCCCCGCTCTATGCGGCGTACTTCCTGGCGGCGCCCGTGAGCCCGCCTGCCGTTGTGGCTGCTGCGGTTTGTTCCATATGTGCGCCGCTCGCGCCGGCGGCGGTGGCCACGCTCGCATCGCTTGCGCTCACCTCGGTCGCCGTGAGGTTCCGGCACGCGGGGGCGGTGCAGCTCGTGCTCTCGGTTCTCGTGGTGACGGGCGTCGTCGTCGGGTCGCTCGCGCTCGGCGGCGCCTCTTCGGGGGCGGATGACGCCGCCGCCCTCGCCGCGATGGGCGACGTCGCGGGCGCGCTCTCCGCGGCCGTGGCCTCGGCGTACCTGCCGGCTGCGTGGTCGGCGGCAGCAGTGGTGGAGGGCTCGGTTGCGGGCTTTGCCGCCTTCGCTGCGCTCTCGCTTGCGCTTCCGGCGCTCGTCACGGGGGCCTTCGCGGCGCGCTATCCGCACGCGAACGCGGTGGCGACCTCCGGGCCGCGCCGCCGTGCGCATGCGGTCGCGGCGTCCCGCTCGGCTGCGAGCCCGCTGCGTGCCCTCGCGGTCAAGGAGCTCCGCCGGATCGGCTCCATGCCCTTCTACGCGATGAACAGCTGCGTGGGGCTCATCCTCATGGTCGTGGCCGCGGCCGCGGTCGCGCTCTTCGGCGCGGATGCGCTCCTCGCCTCGGGAGTCATCAACGGCGTGCAGCTCGACGCGCGGGCTGTCGCGGCCCTGCGCGTCCAGGTCGACGCCGCGCTGCCGTGGGTCTTCGGGTTCTGCGGGGCGATGTCGCTCACCGCCGCCCCCTCGGTCTCGCTCGAGGCGCGCGCGAGCTGGCTCATGCTCACGGCGCCGGTGGGCGCGTGGACGGTGCTCGGCTCCAAGCTCCTCGCCAACCTCGTGCTCGGCGGGGCGGCGGTTGCGGCCTCCGCCGTCGCGCTGCTGGCGGGCGGCACCGGCCCGCTCCTGGTGCTCCAGTGCGTCGTGACGGCTGGCGGCATGCTCACGGGCTTCGCGGCGCTCGCGCTCGCCATCGACGCCTCGCGCCCCAACCTCTCCTGGACCACGCCATCCGAGGTCGTCAAGCGCGGCCTGCCCATGATGGTCGGGGCGCTCGGCGGGGCCCTCGCCTCGCTCGGCCTCGGGTTCCTCTCGGCGACCGCCGCCGGCTCCCTCGGGCCCGCGGCGTCGGCCGCGATCAACCTCGCCGCCCCCGCCGCCTGCGCGCTCGCCGGCTTGGCCGCCCTCCGCGCGGTCGCCCGCCGCGGTCTCCCGGGCCCCGGCTGGGGCGAGTGACGCCGGGGGGCCGCCACGAGAAGTCCCCACGGCGGCCCCTCCCCGGCGCCTCCCGCCGCCGGCTCCTACCTCACGAAGAGACCCCCGCTGAGAACCCCGTAGACCACCACCAGCGCGAAGAGCGCCAGGACGACGCAGCCGACGACGAGGAACGCCCGCCAGGCCCTGAGCGCCGCCTCCTTGCCCCGCTCCATGTCGGAGTAGATGGACGAGATCTGCTTCTCGGACTCGTTGAGGCTCATCTCGGAGTAGTCGGACAGGAGGACGAGCCTCTGGAAGTCGAGGTAGGACTGCCCGAGCTCCCATTTCGATACCGTCTGCCTCGAGACGCCGAGCTCGTAGCCGAGCTGCTCCTGCGAGAGCCCCCTCTTCCTCCTGAGGTCGGCGAGCCTGTCGTTGAAGTTCATGGTCGTTCCTTTCGGTCGGTTTTCGCGGTACGCACCGCCTGGGTGTGAGACCATGGAACCGCGCGGCGGGCCCTGGCGCCACCAACGACGGTTGGCAATCCGTCAACCAGGGGCGGCATCTGGCCCGGTTGCGGCCCTGCCAGCCGCCGCGCCCACAGGTAGCGGCGCACGCGACCCATGTATGCCTCATAGGGCTCGACGCAGCGCGCGAGACCACCGCTCCTCGGCGAGCCTCTCTTGGCGGGCATCGGCGGCCATGGGAGCCCCCTTCGCCCGCGCCCCGGCCGTCCCCATTATCCCATGGGGTGCGTCGGCGCCGGCGGCACGCCCGGTATAATCGGGGCGTGAGTCCAGCCGAAGGAGGCGCGCCATGGATTCTTCGCGCATAGACGCCCGCCTGCTCTCGCGATCCGGCGCCACGAAGGCCCTCCACGAGAAGTGGGGATGGATGGTCTACTGGGTTGGCGGCAGGCAGTTCGCCTGCGAGTTCATCGCCTCTCCCGACGCCAAGCCGCCCTACGCGGGGCGGCACCTGCTGTCGCTCAAGTGCGACCCCGACCGCATCCTGGAGCTGCGCGCGGAGCATCCGGGCGCGGTTCTTCCCGGCTACTACTCCGACGGGCGCACGTGGGTCTCCGTCGACCTGGACGCCAACCTTCCCGAGGGGCTCGTGCTCGACCTCTGCGACATGAGCTACGACCTCGTCTTTGCTAGGCTGCCCAAGCGCGTGCAACGGGAGGTCGCCGGCGGGTAGCCGTGCAACGATCCGTTGCTCGACGGGAGGCCCGGCCTCAGGGACAATGGGCGAGGAGGACCCAGACGAGAGGAGCCCCCGATGATCATGCTCAAGGACGCCCTCGCCCGCCTTCGCCGAGAGCGCGGGCTCACCCAGGAGGAGCTGGCTCGCCGGCTCTACATCACGAGGCAGGCGGTGAGCCGGTGGGAATGCGGGGTAACCGAGCCCGGCATCGACATGCTCAAGCTCATCGCCCGCGAGCTGGACGTGCCCGTGACCGCCCTCCTCGACATGCCCGAGCACTACTGCCAGAGCTGCGGCATGATGTTCACCGGTCCCGGTCAGCACGGGCATGAAGCAGACGGGTCTGAGGCCGAAGATTATTGCCGCTGGTGCTATGAGAACGGCGTCTACACGTACGAGACGTCGATGGACGAGATGATTGAGGACTGCGCGCTGCGCATGGCCGAGGCGATGGGGTGGACCGTCGACGAGGCGGCCTCGCTCCTCGGCGCGGTGCTGCCGACGCTGCGCCGCTGGCGCGAGGTCTCCGAGAACGAGAAGGCCTACGGCGAGGAGATTCGCGCGGCGTACGGCGACGAAGTGGTAGATGCCGCCAACGAGAAGTACCTGGCGATGGGCGAGGCGGCGCACCTGCAGGCAGAAGAGCTGGCGGTCGCCATCAACGAGCAGCTGCGCCGTGCGATGGAGGCGGGCGACCCGGCGGGCTCCGAGGCACGCAATCTCGTGGCGATGCACGCCCGCTGGCTGCGCATGTACTGGCCGGAGGGTACCTACACACCCGAGGCGCACAAGGGTCTGGCGGACGGCTACATTTCAGACGAGCGATTCCGCGCCTACTACGAGCAGGTGGCGCCCGGTGCCACGCAGTTCCTGCGCGACGTGATTCGCGCGTGCGCGTGATCGTCTTGCGTGGCAGTCTTTAGGGTTGCCTGCATCAGTACATGTGGGAAACGGGTAGTATCGGATCACACTTTGAGCGATTGCCGCAGATGAGCTCGTCGCGGGCCTTGCCACGATGGCGGTGCGCTTCCCGCTGCGCGGGTTGAAGCAACAGGATTGGCTGGTAAACGTTCCGCTCTACGTCGTCAACGCCTTTCCGGGCATCCTCGAGTGTGAATGCTCCACCTATCGGGTATAGGCGGGACATGGCGTGTGTTCAGGGTCGTCAAAAGGGGGCCGTAACAGGACGAAGACCATCTGCGATGTGCTGTCCGGCCCGGCCCGCTATGATGGCGGAAAGGTTTTGGTAATCGCGCGCGGCGTGGAGAGGGGATGCGATGAGGCAGTGCATGGATGCGGCGAACCTTCACAGGCGTCTGCACAAGATCATCGGCCAGGTGCAGGCCATCGATCGCATGATTGACGAGGACGTGCCGTGCGAGGACATCCTCTCGCAAATCAACGCAGCGAAGAGCGCCCTGCACCGATGCGGCCAGGTTGTGCTCGAGGGGCACATCCAACACTGCGTGCGCGACGGCATCGAGCACGGGGACGCGGACAAGACCGTTGCCGACTTCACCAAGGCCGTCGAGCGTTTCGCCAACATGATTTAGTGCCCCAGCTGATAATAGAACTTCGGATTTGACCCCTCTTCCTCAAAGCGTTATACCCATAGGGGTATAGGTATCAAAACGCGCCGACGAGAAGGACGGGGACGCTCATGATCGAAGGCCTAGAGAAACTGCTGGCGTGGGGCGGAACCAGGCGCGACATTGCCTTTCTCGCCGTCTCGGGCGTGGCACTCGTGCTCTCGCTCGCGGGCGTCGAGCCGTTCCCGTTCTCGATCGCGTGGATGGCCATCATCCTGTGCGGCGTGCCCATCATCCTAGAGGCCGTCATCGGCCTTGTGACCGAGTTCGACGTCACGGCCGACGTGCTCGTCTCGCTCGCCCTCATCGCGAGCGTCTTCATCGGCGAGGACTTCGCTGCGGGCGAGGTCGCCTTCATCATGCAGCTCGGCGGGCTGCTCGAGGAGCTCACCGTGGCGCGCGCCCGCGCCGGCATCGAACGGCTCGTCCATCTGACGCCGCGCACGGCACGGCGCATCGCCCGCGCAACGGCCGAGGGCGGGGAGTCGCGCCCCGTGGCGGAGGAGACCATCGCGGCGGAAGCCGTTCAGGTGGGCGACATCCTACGCGTGCTGCCCGGGGAGGCCGTGCCCGTAGACGGCGTCATCGTCTCCGGTCAGACCTCGGTGAACCAGGCGGTCATGACCGGCGAGAGCCTGCCGGTGGACAAGGGCCCGGGGGACGAGGTGTCGTCCGGCACGGTCAACCAGTTCGGCTCGTTCGACATGGCCGCGACGCGCGTGGGCGAGGACTCGTCCATCCAGCGGATGATTCGCCTCGTGCAGTCGGCCGACGCCGGCAAGGCCAAGATCGTGAACCTCGCCGACCGCTGGGCGGTGTGGATCGTCGTCATCGCCCTTGTGGCAGCAGTTCTCACCTATCTCGTGACGGGCGAGATCATCCGCTCGGTCACCATCCTCGTCGTCTTTTGCCCGTGCGCGCTCGTGCTCGCCACACCCACGGCCATCATGGCGGCGATCGGCAACGCCACCAGGCACGGCTTTCTGGTGCGCGAGGGGGACGCGCTCGAGCGCCTGGCGCAGGTCAGGCGCGTGTGCTTTGACAAGACAGGCACGCTCACCACGGGGGAGCCGCAGGTGGTTGCCGTGTGCGCGGGCGAGAAGGACGTGAGCGAGGACGCGTTGCTCGCAGTTGCCGGCGCGGCCGAGAAGCGATCCGAGCACCCCCTCGGGCGCGCCATCGTGGCCGCGGCCACGGAGCACGCCGGAGCGGCGCCGAAGGACCCGACGTCCTTTGCCATGGTGCCCGGTCGCGGCGTAGTGGCCGAGGTGGGCGGGCGCACGGTGTACGCCGGCAGCGCTGCGCTGCTGGCGGAGCACGGTCTGGCTATACCGGACGCGCTGGGGAGGCGCGTGGACGCTGCGCGCGCCGAGGGGGCAACGATCACCTATCTCGGCTGGGGCGACGCGGCAGCGGGCTTCATCGCGCTCGCCGACCGCGTGCGCGAGAACGCCACCGCTACGCTTTCGGCAGTGTGGGAGACGGGCGTGGAGCCGGTGCTCCTCACGGGGGACCACGAGGCGGCGGCCGCCCACGTGGCTGCCGAACTCGGCATCACCACCTACAAGGCCGCCTGCCTGCCCGAGGACAAGCTCTCCTTCATCGATGACTCGGAGCGCGCGGGCAAGGGCGTTTGTATGGTCGGCGACGGCGTCAACGACGCGCCTGCGCTCAAGCGCGCGCTTGTGGGCGTCGCCATGGGAGGCGTCGGCAGCGATATCGCCGTCGACGCGGCGGACATCGCGCTCGTGAACGATGACATCGCCGAGCTACCGCACCTCCTGCGCCTCGCGCGCCGCATGATGACGACCATCAGGATCAACCTGACGTTCTCGATGACCCTCAACTTCATCGCGATCGCACTTGCCATCTCGGGCGTCCTGAACCCCGTGGTGGGGGCGCTCGTGCACAATGCGGGGTCGGTGCTCGTCATCGTCAACTCCGCGCTCCTTCTGGGGTGGAGGGCGCGTGCCCGATGAGGTGCCGTGGGGGCATTCGACCTACCGGCGAGCATGACGATTAATGCTCCCGAGTCGGCTCCGCACGCGCATTTCGCTACCACCGGGCGAGAAACGCGAGCGTCTGCGCGAAGGCTTCCTCGCTGCCGCCGAGCACGATGAGCGCCTTGCCGGAGTACGCTTCGACGTGCCGCCCCGGAAGGTGGAGGAATCCGAAGAGGCCGTCCTTCTCGACCGTGAACCGCTCCATGTCTCCACTTCCCAACGACAGGCCCCACAGTGGACTGGTTGATGCCTCCTAGAGACGTCGGGCGCTTTCTGCTGCCAGCGCGATGGTGGTGCCGTTGTGCAGGAGCGCCGAGACCTGGGGCTGGATGATGCCGGCGATTCCCGCGGCGAGAAGCGCCGAGTTGATGCCCATGACCGCGACGAACGAGCGGTCGAGCCGCCCCATGAGAGAACGGCTGAGCGCGTGCAGGCGCACGATGGCGTCGAGCCCGCCCGCGGCGAGCGTGACGTCGGCGACCTCCTGCGCGATGGCGGTACCTGTGCCCATGGCAATGCCCACGTCGGCAGCGGAGAGCGCCGGCGCGTCGTTGACGCCGTCGCCCACCATGACGACGCGTTGTCCGCGGGCCACGAGCGCCTCCACGTAGGCATGCTTGTCCTCGGGGAGCAGGTCAGCGCGGTACTCGGTGATGCCCGCCTCGGCGGCGATGCGTGCGGCGGTGCGCTCGTTATCGCCGGTGAGCATGATGATGTGGTCGATGCCCTGCGAGCGAAGCGCCGCAATTGCCTCGGGCACTCCTGCCTTTAAGGGATCCTCGATGCCGAGCGCGCCCACCAGCTTTCCGTCTTGGGCGAGGTAGAGCGGCGAGAGGCCTTCGAGCTCGCCGTCGATGAGCGCCTCTGCCTCGGGGGTGACCTCGACGTGCTCGTCCTCCATCACGAAGTGGCGGCTTCCGATGACGATTCTCTTGCCATCGAGCGCCGACGCGATGCCGTGCGCCACGATATAGGCGACCTCGGCGTGGCGCTCGCGATGCTCGAGACCGCGTGCGGCGGCCGCCGCCACCACGGCGCGTGCCACGGGGTGGGGGAAGTGCTCCTCCAGACAGGCCGAGGTGCGCAGGACCTCGTCCTCGGTCCAATCGGGCGCGAGGGCGAGTACGCGCGCGACCCGGGGCGTCGCCTCGGTGAGCGTTCCCGTCTTGTCGAACACGATGGTGTCGGCGGCGGCGATGGCCTCGAAATGCTTGGCACCCTTGACGGTCATGCCCTCGTGAGCGCTCTGACTCATGGCGGCGAGCACGCTGATGGACGACGTGAGCCTGAGGGCGCAGGAGTAGTCGACCATGAGGGCGGCCGACGTCTTTGCGAGGCTTTTCGTGGTCGCCGCCACAAGCCCCGCAAGCAGGAAGTTCCACGGAACGAAGCGGTCCGCGAGGTGCTCGCGGCGCGTCTGGACCTCGCTCTTGAGCTGCTCTGTTGCCTCGACGAGGCTCACGATGGAGCGGAGCTTGGTCGAGGCGGGCTCGGCGCCCACGCGGATGACGATCTCGCCCTCTTCTACCGCGGTGCCGGCAAAGACGTCGTCGCCGGCCATGCGCTCCACGGCGAGCGGCTCGCCGGTGAGCGCCGCCTGATTGACCATGGCCTCCCCGCGCACCACCACGCCGTCGACGCACACGGGCATACCGGTGCGCGCCACGACGAGGTCGCCCGTGCGGAGGCTCTGGGCGGGCACGGTGACCTCCTCGCCGTCCTCGAGGCGACGCGCGCTTTGGGGGATGGCCATGAGAGAGCGGATGAGCTCGTGCTCGGAGCGCGTGCGGGTGGCGTCCTCGAGAGCCTCGCCCAGATCGAGCAAGAACATGGTGCTTGCCGCGGTCTTTGGATCGCGCTTGGCAAACGAGAGGCCGATGGCCGAGGCGTCGAGCACCGGCACGTCGAGACGCCCGCGCCTGAGCGAGGCGAGGCCGGCGCGCAGGAACCCGAGGTAGTGAAGCCCGGCCCATACCGCGCGCAGCGCGGGAGGGAGGAGCCAGCGGCGGATCAGGTGGTTGCCCACGAGGCGGACGATGCTGCGCGCAACGGGCGCGCCCACGTGCACGAGCGCCGCAGGCGTCTGGACGCTCGTCTTTTCGAGCTGGGGGAGTGCGAGCGCATCCAGTCGATCAAACAGGGCCGTCCTTGCGGGAGCGTCGCGATACCAGACGGCAACCGAGCGGATGCGAGGATAGGCGCGCACGCGCTCGACGCCCGCCCAAGAGGAGAGCGTCGTCTCGAGAGCGACGACGTCGGATGCGACAAGACGCTCGATGAGCGTCAGGCGCACTCGCCCCGGCACCTCATGTTCGATGGCGTATCGCACGGTCGCGCCTACGCCTCAGCGGGAGCGGGCGCGACGGGCTCGGCTGCGTCGGTTGCTTTGGACGTTTCCTGGTCCTCGTCATCCTCGGTGCCGTAGACGGTCTCGTTAAGGTACGTGGCCTCGGCGGCGATGTCATCCATCTCGGCGCGGGTGCGCTCGATGGCATCCTCGCAGGCGCGCTTGGCGCGCAGGCCCGCCGCGACGGCCTCGACGTAGAGGCGCTTGGCCGCGTCGCTCGTGAGCACCTTGCCGCCGACCGACCCAATCAACACCCCCGCGCCCAAAAGCAGGCCGTGCGTTCCCTTGAGAAAACCTAGAGCACTCATGTCGAACTCCCTCCGTCGCGCACAAAAGTACGCCTTGGTGAACAGTTTCAAGTCAACTGTAGCTCACATTTGAGGAATGGTCGGCGTGATTTCCGCAAGGGGTCAAATGGGGACTGTCCCGTATGCGCAAAAGGGACATCCCTTTTGCGCGTTACCCAGCGAGCTTGCAGACGAGCATCGCGGTGAACATGATCGTGAAGACGAGGTTGCTCCACCCGCCGAAGAGGACGCAGCGCGCCGGCTGCGGCACGCGCATCCACACAAGACCGAGAAACGACGTGACCAGCGGCGTGAGGACCACAAGCCAGGCGGGGAAGACGGTCTGTCCGAGCACGACGGCCGCGGCGAGCACAACGAAGCCCAGGTACATGGGTACGGTGGCAAACCGCATGACAAACATGATGTTGCCAGTGACCTCGTCGTACAGTTCTTCTCGCCCCGCCTTGGCGATGACGGAGAGGTAGACGTACTGAGCGTGGTAGGCGCCGCCGCAGATGAGGGCAAAGGCGAGCAGCGCCGCGGCCAGCCAGACGAGCCAAGCCATCTCGCCACGCGCCGTGAGCGCAAGCCCCGCGAACCCGAGCACGTACAGGAACGCGGAGACCGGCCCGAGCGCACCTCCAAGCCGTACGCGGCCGGCGGGCACGTCTCGCATGATGCGCATGTACGGCCGGAGGGTGCCGTCCATGTCGTAGGCGCCGGGCGTGAAGTAGAGTAGCATGTCCCCGGCAAACATGAGGATAGAGCCCAGGAGCCCCAGGGCGAGAAGAACGAGCGTCGCTGGCATGGCGCCTCCCATCCATCGCGGGCGTCAGATGGCCCCGGAGCCTGCCCGGCCCCGGGGCCTCAGGGCAAGCCTTACGCCTCGACGAGGCTCCTTGCGGCCGTCTCGAGTTCGGCGATGGCATCGTCATCGGGGGCCTCGTTGGCGATGACGGTGCAGACCACGTTCACGCCAGCCCCCTCCGCGTCTGCCCGCCAGGCCTCCATCCACTCGCCGGTGCCCCAGCCGTAGCTGCCGAACAGCGCCACGGGCTTGTCGCCCAGCGCGTCGCGGCACGCCTCCCAGACGGGCTCGAACTCGTCAGACTCAAGCTCCTCGGCGCCCATGGCGGGGCAGCCAAAGGCGAATGCGTCATAGTTGGGTACGTCATCTGCCGAGAAGTCCGCGACGGGCACGACGCGGGCCTCGGCCCCTGCTGCGGCAACGCCCGATTCGAGCGCACGGGCCATCTCCTCGGTGTTGCCCGTTCCCGTCCAGTACACGATTGCGATGTTCTTGCTCATGGAAGTCTCCCTCCGTCGTGCGGGCTCGGCCGCCCTTGCTATGCCGTTGCCATCCGAAGAAGCCCCCGCAGGGGCGTTCCCTCGGAGTAGAGCCTCTTGATCCTGAGCTCCTCGCGCTCGAGCTCCTTGAAGCGCCGCAGCGCCTCGTCCACGTCTCCGTAGACCTTCCAGCGTCCGCACGCCCGTGCTCCCTGGCCCCCGTCCGACATGAAGCCGTCGACGTCCTCGATGGGGTAGCCGAGGACAAAGCCGATCTCATGGGGAAAGGGGGTCCTGTCGTTGTAGTAGGCGCGCAGGCGACGCCTGAGCTCTCCCATGAGCGCCCCGCTTCGAGAGGGGAGGTGGTTCTTGGCGAGAAACTCGTGCGCCCCCGCGTCGGAGAGAAGACGCCGGATGCGGCGCGGACGCCAGACGAGCAGCATCGCCCGCCCTTCTCGCCATCCCAGCAGGGAAACGCGCACGCCGAAGCGCCGAAGGTGCCACGCGTAGGTTCCTATGAGGGTCTTTACGCGGAGGCGGCACATGGACGTCGGACGCGCGGCATCGTCGGGCGGCATCCGGAAGCCAAAGACTGCGGCCGGCTTGCATCCCGCAAGCACGATGCCCGCCTGACAGACGAGAC
This sequence comes from uncultured Atopobiaceae bacterium, assembly GCA_963928085.1. Lineage (GTDB taxonomy): Bacteria > Actinomycetota > Coriobacteriia > Coriobacteriales > Atopobiaceae > Thermophilibacter. The sequence continues at coordinate 70,043 of CAWVDR010000002.1, read as the reverse complement.
AGCGCACGAACCTCGCCTCAAGATGCTCCTGAGGCGAGGCGCTGCCGGCGTCAACGGCAAGGCAGATGTCCATCCCCTGACCCATACGCCTCCAATAGTTAGCTAAACCTAACTCTAGTGAGCATAGAGTAAACCATAGCTAACATATTGTCCATGATCCAAAAGGGGACAGTCCCCTTTTGGATCACAGCGTCCAGTCTGCGCTCTGGGTCTGCAGGTGGACCATGCGGGCGAAGAGGCCGCCCGCGGCGAGCAGCTCTTCCGGAGAGCCCTGCTCTGCCACGCGGCCGTCCTCGAGCACCACAATCTTGTCCGCGCTCATGACGGTGCGCATGCGGTGGGCGATCACTATGACGGTCTTGCCGGTGAGCAGGCGCGAGAGCGCCTCCTGGACCTGCGTCTCGTTCTCCACGTCCAGGCTCGCCGTTGCTTCGTCCAAAAGCACGACCGGCGCATCCTTAAGCAGAGCGCGGGCGATGGAGATGCGCTGGCGCTCGCCGCCGGAGAGCCGCGTGCCGTTCTCACCGATCATCGTGTCGTAGCCCTTCGGCAGGCGGCTCACGAACTCGTCGCAGTTGGCCGCGCGCGCTGCCGCGAGCACCTCCTCGTCGGTGGCGCCGCGCCGACCGAGGCGGATGTTGCCCATCACTGTGTCGTCAAAGAGCAGCACGTCCTGGAAGACCACGGAGAAGTCGCCGAGAAGGACCTCGGGGTCCACGGCTGCCACGTCCACGCCGCCCACGGTTACGTGTCCCGCGTCGGCATCCCACAGGCGCGCTGCTAGACGGGCGCAGGTGGACTTGCCGGAGCCGGACGGTCCCACGAGCGCCGTGACCTCGCCCTCGCGCGCCGTGAACGTCACGCCGTCCAGGACCTTCTCGCCACGATCGTAGGAGAAGGACACGTCCTCGAAGGCGACGTCGTGCCCGGCAGGCTCATACGTCTCGCCTCCCTGCGCGAGCGGCTCCTCGTAGAAGCCCTTCATGCGCGTCGCGGCGGTCTTGGCCGAGAAGAGCTCGGCGATGAGCATGAGGCACTGGTCGAAGGGCGCGTAGATGCGGCTCACCACTACAAGGAAGGCGAAGAGCGTCATGAACGTGCAGGAGCCCTCCAGGATGAGCGCCGCGCCCACGAGCACCGTGGTGGCAAGGCCCAGGCGCAGCACGATCTGGGCGCCGTTGACGGCAATGCCGCAGGCGATCTCCGAGCGGGCGGCCTGGCGCTCCGCGGCGTCCACATCGGCGTGGATGTGCTCGAGGTAGCGCTCCTCCTGGTTGGTCGCGCGAACCTCGCGCGCGCACTCGAGCGCCTCCTGGATGTCCTCCGAGGTGGCGAGGCCGCGCATGCGCGTGGCCTCCATCATGGGCTGGAGAGCGCGGCGCGCGCCGAAGAGGATCGCGAGCCCCACCGGGCAGCTCCAGAGCGACGCGAGCGCGAGCCGCCAGTCAAAGGAGAACAGGCAGACGGCCGCCACGGCGAGCGTTATGTAGGCGCCGTAGAGCTCGGGCAGCACGTGGCTGTAGGCGTGCTCGGTGGTCTTGACGTCGGTCATGAGGGTCTCGGTGAGGTCGGCCAGGTCGCGACGTCCGAAGAAGCCTAGGGGCAGCTTGCGTAGGCGCTCGGCAAGGCCGATGCGCTGCCTGCCACTCTCCTTGTAGATGACGCCGTACTGGTAGTAGTAGGCCCAGTACTCCGCTACGAAGAGCGCGACGGCAAAGGCGACGAGGCCAGCTGCGTACGGGAGGAGGTCCGGCAGCGGCGCGCCCTCGGTGAAGTGCGCCACGAGCTCGCTCATGAGCAGGTAGAGGGCACCCACGCCGCCAAACACCACGAGGTTTGCCGCCGCCGTCCACACGGCGCCGAGCTTGACGTTGCGCATGCCCTCGTCGGTGAGGGCGTACTTTTCCTGGATGCTCATCTACTCCACCTCCGTGGCGCTCGTGATGCGCCAGCTCACGGACTTCTCGTAGTCGGCCCACATGCGGGCGTAGAGGCCGCCTGCTGCCAGCAGCTCGTCGTGCGTGCCCTGCTCGGCCACGCGCCCGGCGTCAAGCACCACGATCTTGTCGGCGTTTCGCACCGTGGAGAGGCGGTGCGCGATCATGAGGACGGTGCGCGGAGAGCCGTCGCGCCCGTGGGCGAGGCGCTTGAAGGCCGCCTGGATCTTGACCTCGTTCTCGGGGTCGGCGAAGGCCGTCGCCTCGTCGAGCACCACCACCGGAGCATCCTTCAGAATCGCGCGGGCGATCATGAGGCGCTGCACCTCGCCGCCGGAGAGGTGGGTGCCGCCCGTCCCCACGAGCGTGTCGGCGCCCTGGGGCAGCTTCTCCAGGATGTCCGCGCACTGGGCGGCCTCGAGCGCGGCGAGCGCCTCCTTCCGGGTGGCCTCGGGGCGCGCGGCGCGAACGTTCTCCAGGATCGTCTGGCGGAAGGGCCGGTTGGCCTGGAAGACAAAGGCAACGCGGTCCATGAGGCCGTGCGGGTCCATCTCGCGCACGTCCACGCCGCCGAGCGTCACGCGCCCCGAGTCCACGTCCCAGAAGCGAGGCACGAGGCTCGCCGCCGTGGTCTTGCCGCCGCCGGAGGGGCCCACGAGCGCCACCGTTGCGCCGGCCGGCACCTCAAAGCTCACGTGGTCGAGCGCCGGAGCGTCCGCGCCCTCGTAGGTAAAGCTCACGTCCTCGAAGCGGATGGCGTTGCCCGCGGGCGTGCGAGGTGCGGCGGGGGCGGAGATCACGGGCGCGGCCAGCACCTCCTCGACGCGCGAGACCGCGTCCGCGGCGGACTGGAACGCCTCGGACATGAACATCACTCGCGTCATGGCGGTGGGAATTACGGCCGAGAAGATCGCGTAGAACGCGACGTTGGCCAAAAAGCGCGCAAAGTCTCCCTCCCCGGGCGCAACGAGAATCGCCGCCGGAACGAGGAAGATCGCGACTCCGTTGATGATGGTGAGCGAGAGCGACTGCGGCGTCTGGCACCACTTTACGGCGTAGTCCTGCGCGAGCCGCGTGAACTCCTCGATGGCGTCATGGAACGCGCGGAAGCTGTAGACCGTCTGCTGGAAGACCTTGACCACGGGGATGCCGCGCACGTACTCGGTGCCGGTCTTGTTCATCTTGACGAGCGACTCCATGTAGCGCGTCATGAAGTCCATGCCACGCCCGCCCATCATGTAGAACATGCAGCCGAGCGAGATGATCACCGCGACAAGGCACGCGAGACCGAGTCGCCAGTCAAAGACGAAGAACAGCACGAGCATGCCGACGATCATGGCAATGCTGCCTGCGGTGTCCGGGAGCTTGTGGGCGAGAAGCCCCTCGGTCTCGGCGGCGCAGCCGTCCACGACGCGGCGGAGCGCTCCGCTCGCGTGCGTGTCAAAGTAGCCAAGGCTCGCGTGCATGAGGTGGTCTGTGGTCGCCTTGCGCATGTTGGACGCGCAGCGGAAGGCCGCGAGGTGCGTGCACATGAGGCCGGCGAAGTAGAGCAGAATACTTGCGGCTGAAAGGCCGAATGCCCACCAGCCGTATGCGGCGATTCCGGTGGCCGCGCCCCAGTCGGGGGCCACCGCGATGAGGTCGCGCGCTACGAACCAAATACAAATATACGGGCCAAAGCTCACGAGCATCGAGACGGCCGAGAGCGTGCAGCCCAGGTACGTGAGTGCGCGTCGCGGGCCGGCGAAGGCGAGCAGGCGGCTCACGGCTCCCTTGCTGCGGGAGTCGGTCGCCTTGGTTGTTTGAGATTCAGACATCGAAACCCCCTGTCTGTGGAGACCTTGCTTGACGTTCCGTCGCACCGTATCATGGGAGTTGTCACTTGTTAGCTTTAGCTAACTAACATGGGACGATTCCTCAAGGGAGGCGGACGAACCCTCAAGATGGCGGGCATGGGCGACATTCCCCGCGAGCTCGTTGCGCTCTTCGAGCCGCAGGTCGAGCAGCTCGGCGTGCGTCTCGAGCGCCGGGGCGGCATCTGGGTGGGCGAGGCGCGCAGCTCCGTGGCGACGGGCTCGATGTGGCTCTGCTCGCCGGCGCCGCACTGCCTCGTCCTCTGCCACGACGTCACTCCGCTTGAGGACATGCCGCTCTTCGAGGGGTCGCTCGGGCCGTACGCCTGCGCCTGTACGATGGGGGACGACGCGGTTTCGTGCTCGCGGGACTGCGGGCTGCCGATCAGGTTCGTTGGCGCCGGGAGCGGCGCGCGTCGTCCGCATGACGAGGTTGCCACGTTCGTCGAGCGCGGCCCCCGTGCACTCTCGAGCCACCTGCTCGCCGGTCACGTCTACCGTTCCCGTTCCATAATCTTGCTGCCCGACTTCTTCGACGAGCTGGACCGAAGCTATCCAGGAGAGTTCGAAGGGCTCTTCTCGACGTTCGACGGCGCTTGGGAACCCGGGGCCAAGGAAGCGATACGCCGTGCGCTCGGCGACATACCCGCGCGCCCGCCACTCGGTCCCGGCGGCTCGCTCGGGCTTCTCTCCACCGTCACCTCCCTCATGGCGTCGCTGGTGGCGGAGGGGAGTGGTGCTGATCAAGACGAAAGCGCACTGGTAAGCCACGTGAGGAGGCTCTTGTCGGCTGCCGTCGAGGAGGATGGCGTGACGCCCTCCGTCGATGAGCTTGCGCACATGCTCTACGTGAGTCGGTCGCGGCTCTGCGACGCGTTCAGGCGCGAGACGGGGCAGAGCGTGGGCGCATATGCGCGTCAGCTGCGGATGGAGCGTGCGTGCCGTCTCCTCGAGGACGGGGCTCATCCCGTCTCCGAGGTCGCCGTCCTTCTCGGCTATCCGAGCCCCTCGGCCTTCTGCCACGCCTTCGCCGACTTCACGGGCATGTCCCCGCGAGCGTGGGTCAAAAGGGGACAGACCCCGCTTGAATCACTCACCCGAGCAGCGTCTCCATGAGCCAGGTGACGCCGCAGCCAAAGAAGTAGCCCACCGCCGCGCCGATGAGCGCGAAGCCCGCCACGCGCACGACCTTCATCCAACGGGGAATGAGGCGCTCGCGGCGACCGCGTTCGGTGTCGCGGTCCACGGGCCTGCCGCTCCAGAAGGCAAGGATCTCCTGGTAGGTGACAAGGTCGTGCTCACGCTTGATGCGGTCGACCCACATCGAGGCAAACATCGCGATTCCCCAGAGCACGACCGCCAGCACCACCGTGGGCAGCGTCTGCGCGAGTGGAAGGTCCGCGATGCTCACCTGATACGTCCACCAGACCATGGCCAGCAGCATGAGGGCAAGAAAGCCCACCATCACGTAGCTCAAGCGCTTGACCAGCTGCGCGTCCTTCTCGACCGTCTCTTTCATGGTGTCCACGTCCCCTCTCACGAGCTCGTCGATGGTCGTGCCAAAGACCTGCGAGAGGAGCAGCAGGCTCTGGACGTCGGGGTAGGTCTTGTCGTTTTCCCAGCTTGAGATTGTCTGGCGACTCACGTAGATGCGCCCCGCCAGCTCGTCCTGCGAGATGCCAAGCTCCGCACGCCGCGCCTTGATGTGGCTCCCCAGCTCCATGCCGCCTCCCTCCTGCGTCTTGGCTCGACCCTTGTCGAGAAGAACGTGCCACTGCGGGGGAGAGCGTACCATCAAAGGCGGCCGATACGGCGCCCCTCAAGGCCGCCCGGTGCTGTCAAATGTTCCTTACATGGCCCGTGAGCTGGCGCGATGCAAGATGTTACGAAGGGACAGTCCCTTCGTAACATCGCATCGTTATGTTGTGACCAACATGTTGGTTATACTTGTCGCAACGAAGGAGGCGAGCCCTATGACAACGTTGACCATCGATCTTGAGGGCGCCGCGCGCATGGGCATCGCGGAGGCAAAGGCCCATCTCAGTAGCATCGTCGAGCGTGCCGAGAAGAACCGTGAGGCTGCGATTCTCGAGCGCTATGGACGGCCGGCGGCGCTCGTTGTGCCCCTGCCACGCGCGGAGGGCGTGGAGCGTCGGGCGCGCGGCCTTCTCGCCGAGTACGCGGACGAGGGCCTTGTTGGCCTCGAGGAGGGCGCCTTTGCCCGGGCGATGGAGGCTAAGTATGGAAGCCCTGCTTGATGCCAATGCGGTGCTGCGCTACCTGCTAGAGGACAACCAGGAGCAGGCGGAGGCCGCCGCTGAGGCGATAGCACAGGGCGCCGAGGTTACCGTGGAGGTGCTCGCGGAATGCGTCTACGTGCTCGCTGGCGTTTATCACGTGCCGAGGGCGCGCATCGCGGAGAGCCTCGGCATCCTGCTCGACGAGGTTGCGTGTCGGCGCAAGAACGTGTCCGCGGCGGCGCTCGGGCTCTACAGCGGCAGTTCGTTCGACTTCGTCGACTGCGTTTTGGCCGCAGAGCGCCAGGAGCTCGGCCGCGATGTCGTGACGTTTGACAAGAGGCTCGTCGCGCTTCTGGGCAAGGTGGGAGACTAGTTACCGTATGCGCATCCGCTACAATAGCTGCGCTCAATCTACGCCATCGAAAAAGAGTCAAAAGGGGACTGTCCCCTTTTGACCCATCGGGAGGAAACGCATGCCAAGCCTTGAGGAGGAGATCTCTTCTCGCCGCACCTTTGCCATCATCTCGCACCCTGACGCGGGCAAGACCACGCTCACGGAGAAGCTGCTGCTCTACACCGGCACCATCCAGAGCGCCGGCTCGGTCAAGGGCAAGGCCTCGGCCAAGCACGCGGTCTCCGACTGGATGGACATCGAGAAGGCGCGCGGCATCTCCGTCACGTCGTCGGTCCTGCAGTTCACCTACGAGGGCCACTGCGTGAATATCCTGGACACCCCTGGCCACCAGGACTTTTCCGAGGACACCTACCGCACGCTCATGGCCGCGGACTCCGCCGTCATGGTGATCGACGGCGCCAAGGGCGTGGAGGCCCAGACCGTCAAGCTCTTCAAGGTGTGCGCGCTGCGCGGCATCCCCATCTTTACCTTTGTGAACAAGCTCGACCACGAGACGCGCGATCCCTTTGACCTCATGGAGGAGATCGAGAACGTCCTGGGCATCGGGACGTACCCCATGAACTGGCCCATCGGCAACGGGCGTACGTTCCGCGGCGTCTTTGACCGCGCGAGCCGTCACGTGCTCGCCTTCGAGGGCGACGGTCGCGCCAACGCCACCAAGCGCGTGGCCGAGGTGGAGGCGGAGCTTGGCGACGCCGCCCTTGACGAGCTCATCGGCGAGGAGAACCACCGCACTCTCATGGACGACATCGAGCTTCTGGACGGCGCGGACCACGAGTTTGACCTCGAGGCCGTGCGCACGGGCAAGCTCACGCCGGTCTTCTTTGGCTCGGCGCTCACCAACTTTGGCGTGGAGCCGTTCCTGCGCGACTTCCTGCGCATGGCGCCCGCACCGGGGCCGCACACGGACTCCCTCACGGGCGAGGAGGTCCCCGCGACCGACCCGTCCTTCTCGGGCTTTGTCTTCAAGATCCAGGCCAACATGGACAAGAACCACCGCGACCGCGTGGCGTTTTTGCGCGTGTGCTCGGGCAAGTTCGAGCGCGGCATGGACGCCTACCACGTGCAGGGCGACCGCAAGATCAAGCTGGCCACGGGCACGGCGATGATGGCGGACGACCGCGCCACGGTTGACGAGGCGTGCGCCGGCGACATCGTGGGCCTCTTCGACCCGGGGATCTTCTCGATCGGCGACACGCTCTGCGTGCCCGGGCGCCGCGTGCAGTACGCCGGCATCCCCACCTTCGCGCCGGAGCACTTCGCGCGCGTCTCGCAGGTGGACACGCTCAAGCGCAAGCAGTTCGTGAAGGGCATGGAGGAGCTCGCCCAGGAGGGCGCCATCCAGATCTTCCGCGAGCTGGGCGCCGGCATGGAGAGCGTGATCGTGGGCGTCGTGGGCGTGCTGCAGTTCGAGGTGCTCGAGCAGCGCCTCAAGAGCGAGTATCACGTTGACGTCTACCGGCAGGCGCTGCCCTACACCGAGGTTCGCTGGATCGACAACTCGCCCGACGAGCTGGACGTGCGCTCGCTCAACCTCACGCGCGACACGCTGCGCGTCGAGGACATGCGCGGCGGGCGCCTGCTGCTGTTCACGAGCCCGTGGAACCTGGACTGGGCCACGGAGCGCAACCCCGACCTGCGCCTCTCGGAGTTTGGCAACGTCACGTTCTAGGATACGAAGGGACAGTCCCTTCGTATCATTGTGCGGTAGGCGGCGGGTGTCATACCGTGGCTGTCACGGAAGTGGGCGTAGAAGTTTGACCTGCCGCGGTATCCCAGTGCTCGAGCTATCTCAGAGATGGGCAGGTCGGTGTCGCGCAGCATTCGCGCGGCCTCGCGCATACAGGCGTCTCGGCACCAGACGGCGAGGCTCGTTCCCGTTCGTGTACGGAACACATCGCTCAGGTAGTTCCCGTTGTAGCTGAATACGCGCGAGAGTTCGTTGCGTGTGACCCGACGTCGCTGTGCAAGCACGTAGGAGACGATGTGCTCCATGAGGTCGTCCGAGCTGGCGCTGGAGAACCTCGTCTCGTCAAGCGTGCTGCCTCTCGGGTCTCCGAGAGTGCCCAGCAGTCGTTCGAGATAACCCTGCACGACGCTACGGTATCCGGGCAGTCGCTCTATCAGCTCCTGGATCACGTGGTTGGTAAGGAGCGAGAGCTCCCGTATCCTGTCTTCTCGGTCGCGAGGAGCTATGTCGACGTAGTCGACCTCACCAGTCGCGCGGACGTTGCGGGAGAGGAAAGCCGCGAGTGCGTCGCACCTGGAGTCACGGGAAATCAGCTCCTTGAGCAGGGAGGGCCTGATGCTAAAGTAGGCGGCGAGATACGAGGTGGACATTCCCTCTGCATGCCAGGCGTTCTGGTTGAGGATGCTGCAGTCCCCGGCGCGATAGCACCTCCGCCTGCCCTCTACAGTGAAGTCGAGCTCTCCGTCAAGAATGGCAACGAGCTCCAGGTAGTCGTGCTTGTGAGGGTTGGCAATCGGCTGGTCAGGCTGCGGCAACAGGACACAGAGTGCGCTGCTTGGAGCAAACAGGAAGTACCTTCGCTCGCCCGGTTCGCACCAGTCAACAATAAGGAGAAAGTCGTCCTCGATAGTCTGGTGCCAGACTTCGCTCCCCTTTACTGAGCTGATGATCGGTGAGGTGCCTCCCGCCTCAAACTGGCCGCTTCGCGAGAGGTCAATGACCTGGTTGGCAGACAGCACATTGGTAAGCGTGCTAAGCAGTCCTGCGTCCACGACTTTTCCTTCCGCTTGTCACGGCAGGCGAGAAGAACTGTGGAAACAGTACACCATTTGCCTGTATCAAGCGAAAACAAAACGCGAAGACGACGGTTGCTCGACCTACTGTGAGCGTCAAGGTGAACGCGAGCAGATTGCATGCCTGCACGCGCATGTGGAAAGGGGACATCTATGAGAGACGAGCTTTGGAACGAAGGCTGGACGTTCTGGACAGACGGCGAAGGTGTGCGTCGCACAGTCCGCTTGCCGCACGACGCGATGCTCTATGCCCAGCGTGGTCCCGAGAGTCCCGCCAAGGACGCCGGTGGCTACTTCTACGGAGACGTCTATCACTATGAAAAGCGCTTCGTCCCTCGGGAGGCGTGGGCGGGCCAGGAGGTCGTGCTCGTTTTCGACGGCGTGTATCGCAATGCCACGGTGACACTCAACGGTACGCAGGTCGCATGGCACGCGTACGGGTACACGCCCTTCTCGGCTCGTCTTACCGAAGCCTTGCTTCCGAGGTGTGAGAACGTGTTGGAGGTCGTCGCGGACAACTCGGAGCTCCCCAATGCACGCTGGTACACGGGTGGCGGCATCTATCGTGACGTGCGTCTGCTCGTGGCGCCCATGCACCACATAACGTGGCAGGGTGTCCAAGTCGACACGGTTTCCACTGATCCGGCGGTCGTGCGGGTGAGAACTGAGCTCACGGGTCCTTCTGTTGTGGGGGAGCGCGTACGCGTGGAGATTCTTGACAAGGGGGAAGTTGTCGCTCGAGGCGAGGATGCTGACGCGACGCTTACGATTCCCGATGCCCGCCTCTGGAGCGCGGAGCGCCCGGAGCTCTACGTCTGTCGCGTGACGCTCGAGGACGCCACGGGTGCAGTGATCGATGTTGCGGAGACCACCTTTGGCGTTCGCACGCTGGCTTGGTCTGCCGAGAAGGGCTTCTTGGTGAACGGCGAGACGGTGCTTCTCCGTGGCGCGTGCGTACACCATGACAACGGGATGCTGGGTGCGGCGAGTTATGACGCATCCGAGGAACGCAAGGTTCGCATTCTCAAGGAGCAGGGCTTCAACGCGCTTCGCAGCTCGCACAACCCTGCGTCCCCGGCGCTGCTCGAAGCGTGCGACCGACTGGGCATGTATGTCATCGACGAGACGTTTGACATGTGGTTCCAGCACAAGAACCCCTATGACTACGCGAGCGACTTCGAGGCGTGCTACCTCGATGACGTGCGTGCCATGATCGAGCGCGACCGCAACCACCCCAGCGTCGTGATGTACTCCATCGGCAACGAGGTCTCCGAGCCGGTTAAGCCGCATGGTCTGGAGGTTGCCCAGAACATGATCGACCTCGCTCATCGCCTGGACCCGAGCCGTCCTGTGACGGCGGGCATCAACTTCATGGTGCTCTTGATGGCGAGTTCCGGTAAGGGCCTCTACGACGAGGGCGGCCTGGCGAAGGACTATGCCGACGGGAACCGTGCCGAGAAGGACGGTGGTCGTCGCGCGGAGCGAAAGTCGGGCAGCCTGCTTTTCAACACGATGATGTCGGTCCTGGGCAAGGGCATCAACCGCATGGGGAACTCGAAGAAGGCCGACCGTGCCACAACGCCGGTGCTCGATCTACTCGACGTGTGCGGGTACAACTACGCGAACGGGCGCTATGCCAAGGAGGGAAGCGTCCATCCGGGGCGCATCATCGTTGGCTCGGAGACCTACCCGCAAGACATTGCCGACAACTGGGAGAAGGTCGAGCGCCTTTCGTACGTGATCGGTGACTTCATGTGGACGGGCTGGGACTATCTGGGCGAGGCTGCCATTGGGTCGTGGAACTACGAGGGCGTGTCGATGGTGAACGTGCGCTATCCGTGGCTGCTCTCCGGGGCCGGGGTCGTCGATATCTGCGGGCGCCCGGACGCGCAGGCGGCATACGCGGCGACGGTCTGGGGTGCGCGCGAGAAGCCCTATCTGGGCGTGCGACCGGTGAACCATTCCGGCGTTCGCGTGACGAAGGCCGCATGGCGCGGCACCAACGCGTTCGACAGTTGGTCATGGGCCTCGTGCGAAGGCAACAAAACCACGGTCGAGGTGTACGGACGAGGCGAGACCGCCGAGCTTCTCGTCAACGGGAAGAGCTGCGGCCGTAGGCGCCTCAAGAAGTTCAGGGCGCTGTTCCGTGTGCGCTATGAGCCCGGCACGCTCACGGCGGTGGTCTACGATCGAGCCGGGAGGGAGCTGGGGCGCAGCGAGCTCGTCTCGGCGACCGGGGCGGTGCGCCTGGACGTGCGGCCGGAGGTCTCGTGCGTGCGCGACGGAGAGATTGCCTACGTTGCGATAGAGCTGAGAGGCGAGAACGACGTATTGGAGTCCAACGCCGACCGACGGGTGACGCTCGAGGTGGAGGGCGGCGAGCTGCTCGGCTTTGGCAGCGCGCAGCCAAACCCGGAGGAGAGCTACCTCTCCAGCGAGTGCCAGACCTGGTACGGACGAGCCGTTGCCGTCGTGCGAGCAAGTGAGCGGGGGCAGGTCTTGATTACCGCCCGCGACGCCACCGGCCAGGTTGCCTCCGCTGCGATCGAGGTTGAGTAGGCGTTAGCAGCTACGGTAACCCCTTTCGCCGAGGTGGGGCAACTACAGAGAAGAAGCCTGATTCAGGCGTTGGTATCCGTAGATGCTCCGCCTCGTCGAATTGTTGGGCGAGAAGAACGTGCGGCCGAGAAAAGCCTTGCGCTCGTGTGCTACTCGGTGACCTTGCCGCCGGTGTAGAGCTGCCAGTAGCGGCCGTGCTGGGCCATGAGCTCGTCGTGGCTGCCGCGCTCGATGATGCGACCTTGGTCCATGGCCATGATGCAGTCGGCGTTCTTGATAGTGGAGAGCCGGTGCGCGATCACGAACGTCGTCCGCCCTGCCATAAGCGCGTCCATGCCGGCCTGCACGACCTTCTCGGTGCGCGTGTCGATGCTCGAGGTGGCCTCATCGAGGATGAGCGCCGGCGGGTCTGCCACAGCGGCGCGCGCGATGGCCAGAAGTTGGCACTGACCCTGGGAGAGCTCGGCGCCGTCGCCGGAGATCACCGTCTGGTAGCCCTGCGGCAGGCGGCGGATGAAGCCGTCGGCACCGGCCAGGCGCGCCGCCTCCACACACTCCTCGTCGGTGGCGTCGAGCCGTCCGTAGCGGATGTTGTCCATCACGGTGCCGGTGAACAGGTGCGTGTCCTGCAGCACGATGCCTAGGCTGCGGCGCAGGTCGGCCTTGCGAATCTTGTTGATGTTGATGCCGTCGTAGCGGATCTTGCCGTCCGCCACGTCGTAGAAGCGGTTGATGAGGTTCGTGATGGTGGTCTTGCCTGCGCCGGTGGCACCGACGAAGGCGATCTTCTGGCCGGGCATCGCGTAGAGCGTGATGTCGTGCAGCACGTTCTTCTCGGGCGTGTAGCCAAAGTCAACGCGGTCCATCTCGAGCGCGCCGGTGAGGCGTGTGTAGGTGACCGTGCCGTCCGCCTTGTGCGGGTGGCGCCACGCCCAGACGCCCGTGCGCTCCTCGCAAGGCTCCACGTTGCCGTCTGGCAGTTCGCGGGCGTTCACCAGCTCGACGTAGCCCTCGTCGCGCTCGGGCTCCTCGTCCATGAGCTCGAAGATGCGCTCGGCGCCGGCTGCTGCCATGGTGACAAAGCTCATCTGCTGCGAAATCTGCGTGATGGGCTGCGTGAAGTTGCGGTTGAGCGAGACGAAGCTCACGAGCGCGCCTATGGTGAGGCCGCCCACGCCGCCGATTGCCATCGCAGCGCCCACGGCCGCCACAATGACGTACGAGAGGTTCCCGATGTTGGCGTTGAGCGGCATGATGAGGTTGGAGATGAGCGCCGCACGCGTGCCCGCCTCGAGCAGGCGCCCGTTCACGCGGCGGAAGTCTTGGCGCGCGCTATCCTCGTGGTTGAAGACCTTCACGACCTTCTGGCCGTCCATGAGCTCCTCGACGTAGCCCTCGAAGGCGCCCGTCGCGGCCTGCTGCTCGGAGAAATAGTGGCCCGAGAGCGCGGAGAACTTCACGGTCACGAACATCATCACAGCAACGAGCACGAGCGAGAGCGCCGTGAGCGGTACCGAGAGCAGGCACATGGACACGAACGTCACCACCAGCGTCACGCACGAGTTCACCACCTGCGGCAGCGTTTGGCTGTAGAACTGGCGCAGCGTGTCCACGTCGTTGGTGTAGACGGACATGATGTCGCCGTGCGCGTGCGTGTCAAAGTAGCGGATGGGAAGGCTCTCCATGCGAGCGAACACGTCGAGGCGAAGGTTTCGCATGGTGCCCTGGCCGATGGTCACCATGAGGCGGTTGTAGACCCAGGACGCCGCAACGCCCATGGCGAGCACGACGCCAAGACCCAGCAGGTCGCTCGCCAGGCCGGAGAAGTCCGTGGAGCCCGTGGCCAGCATGGGCTCGATGTAGCCGTCGATGAGCGTCTGCGAGAAGAGCATGGAGTAGCTGGTCGTCATCGCGGAGATGATGACGCATGCCACGACCACGAGAAACGCGAGCTTGTAGTGCTTGAGCATGTAGGCGAGGGCGCGCGCCAGCGCGGTGAACGAGAAGGACGTAGAGCTCGCATCGTTCTTCTCGGCACACGGGTTCTTCTCGCCCTGCGTGATGATTTCTGCCATGTGCTACGCCTCCTTTTCGGCGGTGATGCCGAAGTCGCCGGTGCCTTCTGTCTGGGACTCCCAGACGCTGCGGTAGATGTCGTTGGTGGCAAGCAGCTCCTCGTGCGTGCCCACGCCGTTTATGCGCCCGTCGTCCATGACGACGATACGGTCGGCGTCGGCCACGCTGGAGATGCGCTGCGCGATGATGACCTTGGTGGTGCCGGGGATGTGCCGGGCGAAGGCCTCGCGGATGCGGGCGTCCGTGGCGGTGTCCACGGCGGAGGCGGAGTCGTCCAGGATGAGGATCTTCGGGCGCTTGAGGAGGGCACGTGCGATGCAGAGGCGCTGTTTTTGCCCGCCGGAGAAGTTCACGCCGCCGCGTTCCACACGGGTCTCCAGGCCGTCCGGCAGCTGGTGCAGGAACTCGCTCGCCTGGGCGGCGTCGCAGGCTGCCCAGAGCTCCTTGTCGGTGGCGTCCGCCTTGCCCCAGCGCAGGTTCTCTGCCACGGTGCCGCTGAAGAGCACGTTTTTCTGCAGCATCACAGATACCGCGTCGCGTAAGCACTCGAGGTCGTAGGCGCGCACGTCCACGCCGCCCACGAGCACCGCGCCGTCCGTGACGTCGTAGAGGCGGCTCACCAGGCTGACGAGGCTCGACTTGCCCGAGCCCGTGCCGCCGATGATGCCGATGGTCTCGCCTGAGGCAATGTGCAGGTTGATGTCGTGCAGCGCGTCCTCGCCGTCGCCGGCGGCGTATGTCAGGCTTACGTGGTCGAAGTCGATGCTGCCGTCCGCCACCTCGCGCACGGCGTCCGCCGGGCTCTCGATGCTCGGACGCTCGGTGAGGACGGCGTTGATGCGCCGCCCGCTTGCGAGACTCATGGTGACCATGACGATGATCATCGAGAGCATCATGAGGCTCATGAGCACCTGCATCACGTAAGAGAAGAGGCTCGTGAGCGCGCCGGTGGTGAGGTTGCCGCCCACCACCAGCTGTGCGCCCAGCCACGAGAGGGCCATGATGCAGCCGTAGATGGCGAGCATCATCGCGGGGTTGTTGATCGCCACGAATCCCTCGGCCTTCACGTAGAGGTCGTGCAGGCGATTGGCGGCGCGACGGAACTTATCGTTCTCATACGCCTCGCGCACGAAGGCCTTGACCACGCGGATGGCACCGACGTTCTCCTGCACGCTCGCGTTGAGGTCGTCTACCGTGTCAAAGACCACGTTGAAGACCTTGAGCGCGAAGTACATGACCACGCCGAGCACGACGACGAGAAAGACCATCGCCGTGGCGAAGACCGGCGTGAGCTCGAGTGAGAGCGCGCATGCCGCCGCGAGGCTCGAGACAAGCATGATGGGGGCGCGCACCGCCACGCGCAGGATCATCTGCACGGCATTCTGGATGTTGGTGGCGTCTGTGGTCATGCGGGTGACGAGGCCCGCGGTGGAGAACTTGTCGATGTTGCCGAAGGCGAAGGTCTGCACCTTGTCGAAGATGGCCTCGCGCAGGCCGCAGCCGTAGCCCACGGACGCCTTTGCCGAGTAGTAGCCTGCGAGCAGGCCAAAGCCCAGGCTCGCCGCGGCGGCCACCACCATGAGCGCACCGTAGCCGAGCACTGCTCCCATGTCGCGCGCCTCTACGCCACGATCGATGATGAAGGCCATGATGAAGGGGAGCAGCACCTCCATCACCACCTCGCCGACGGTGCCCACAACCGAGAGCGCCGCCTCCTTCTTGTAGCGCCCCAAGGGGGCGAGAAGTGCGTTCATCCGCTACCTCCACGTTCTTCTTGCTTTATGTTCAGTTGAGTCGCAGAGGTAGTATTTCCGGATTCGCAGCCGGCCGACGCTTCATGTTTTCTATAATTGATAGAAAAACGTTATAAAAGAATCGGAGTTATCGATGAACACGATGCAGCTCGAGTGTTTCACTGAGGTGGCGAGCACGCTCAGCTTCTCCAAGGCGGCCAACAACCTCAGCGTCTCGCAGCCCACGGTGAGCCACCAGGTGAGGTCGCTAGAGGACGAGCTGGGCTGCCAGCTCGTGGTGCGTTCCACGCGTTCGGTCTCGCTCACCGACGAGGGGTTCGCGCTGCTCGGCTACGCGCACGACATCCTTGAGCTCTCCGAGCGCGCGCGGCGACGCGTCGCAGGCGCGGAGGTCGTGGGGGCAAAGACTCTGCGCATCGGCGTGAACGACGGAATCGAGGCGCAGATGCTCACTCCGGTGCTGGCCGAGCTGCGCCGGCGCGACGCTGACTTCGACCCCGTGATTCGCATGGCGCCGCACTCCGTGCTCGTGGAGATGGTCGAGGACGGCAGGCTGGACGTGGTGCTGGAGTACCGCGATCCGGCGGGTGCGCCAGCGGGCGCGACGGTGTTCCGTCGGCTGCGCGAGGCGGTCCCGGAGCTCGTGTGCGCGGCGGACGACCCGCTCGTTGCGTGTGCGGAGGAGCCGGTCGACCTGGGGTCGCTCGGCGAGGGCTGGCGCATGGCGGCGGGCAACCCGCACGCCCTGCCGCCCGCGATCTCCGCGATGCAGCGCGAGCTCGTATCGCGCGTGGACCCCAAGCGCGTCATGATGTGTCCCAACGTCGAGGTCATTCTCGCCCTGGTGGCGGCGGGTGTGGCACGTACCATCCTGCCGGACGTGGCGGCTCTGCACCGCGACGGTCTGCGCTTCCTCGCCGTCGAGGGCGTCGACCCCGTCATCTACGGCGTCCGCACCCGTCGCGGCCGCCTGCCGCGCCTGCTCGGCGAGTTCATCGCTCTTCTCGCTTAGCGCAAACTCTGACTTTTGCACGAGCGCCCCGTCCTTCTCGACCGGCGAGAAGGACGGGGCAACTCGTTTACCTGCACCTATATGCAGTGGAATCAGTTGCCGGCACCGACCGCTCGTGCAAAAGTCAGAGTTTGGGCCGTGATGAGAGCCGGTGCGCGGTGGCGCAGCCGACGGCGAGGCCGATCGCGGCTGGGATAAGACCGTAGATGAAGACGGCCAGGTCAGCCGGCGCGATGTTGGTGAAGCCGAGGGCGTTCGAGAGGCTGAACGTCGCCACGGTGTGAAGTACGTAGAGGACGGCGATCGCAATCAGCGCGGCAAGGCGCCACCACCCGAGGTCAGCAACGCGGCCCACAAGAAACGCCGTCACGACGCCGGCAATCGGAAGCGCAATGCCGAGCGCCAGGATTACGTAGCCCATGATGCCGCCCCCGCCGAGGGCGCCCGTCGCGAGGCTGCCCCAGTAGAACGCAAGACACGCGAGCCAGACTGCGCCGTAGACGATCGCGGCCCTGACGAGACGCTTCTTCATGGGGCACCTCCTCGGTCGTGCCGTTGTTGTCAGTCTACCCAGGAGAAAAAAAGTAGTCCGTCTCGTTGTGTCCGAGCAGCCAGTCGATTGCGCCCAACACCTTGATTCCGTCGCCGGTGGTTCCGAGGCCGTATCGATCGAGGGAAATCACGCACTTGGGGAACGCGTCTGTGATGGCGCGGAGCGGACCCAGCTCGCGCTCGCGCGTGGCGGGGTCGACCATCGTTTCGCAAACCTGGACGTAAACGGTCTCGTCGGCCCTTCTCGCCACAAAATCGACCTCGCCTGTCCTGAGTGTTCCCACCTCAACGGAATAGCCACGTCGAACGAGTTCGTTGTGGATGACGTTTTCCAGCTGGAAACCGGTGTTGTCCGCCGAGAAGCGCGTCACGAGGTTCCTAAGGCCCTGGTCAACGGGATAGAGCTTCCGCAGGGGCGAGAGCAGCTCCTTGCCCTGAAGTCCCGTCTGAGGCGCCTCCGAGATGACATAGGCTTTCTCGAGCGCGTCGATGTAGTTGTCAACAGTCTCTGAGCTGGTCTTTCTCCGTGCGCCTGCAAGGGCGCGGACAACCCTGTTGGTTGAAAAGAGGTTGTCCGCAGTTGAGAAAGGGTAGGTGACGAGGCGCTGGAGGAGGGCGACGTCTCGCGTTTCAGTTATACCTTAAAGAATCTGGATGTCCTGTCGCTCATCGATGAGTTTCCGGACGCGAGAACGAGAAGTTCCGCCAGCGCGCGTGGCGCTTCTCTACTCCGTCTCGGGGCCCATGAGGCGGCGCTTGTAGACGAACTTCACGACCAGCAGCGCCGTGCACAGAAAGAGCAACGTGCCCACGGCGGAGAGCATGGCCTCGCGGCCAACGAGCGCGGTCACGACCACTATGACGGCGGAGAGCGGCGGGATGAGATGGACGAAGGTTCGGGACACCTCGCGTGCCAGGTATGCCTCGAGCTCGTCGTTCTCTGCGGCAAGAAGGGCGCGCAGCGCGGTGTCGTCTGAGAGGGCTCCCCGGAGCTTGCGAATCTGCTTTACAGTGAACCCTGCGGCAAAGGCAAGAAGCCCGATCAGGAAGCCCGAGGCAAAGCTCGTGACGTAGTCGTCTCCCCCAGCGGGGAAGATGCCGGCGACGGCCATGGCGGCGATGATGGCAATCGCGGCCAGGATGATGGCGAGCGAGACGCCCTCGCGACGCAGGCGGAGATGGATGTCAGCGCGCAGGGTTTCGACGGTCTTCTTCATGGCAGTCACAGCTCCTCGTCTATCTCGGAAAAGTCAAAGACGTCTTCGATTGCAAGGCCAAAGTAGCGGGCAATCTTGTAGGCGAGAGGCAGCGAGGCGGTGTACTTCTCGACCTCGATGGAGGTGATGGTCTGCCGCGTGGTGCCCACGGCCTCGGCGAGCTCGGCCTGGCTCATCTTGCGCTCGCGGCGCAGCTCGCGGATGCGCGTTCGCATGGCATCACTCCTCTCGCGTTGCGTCCGACAGAGATGACAAGCGCGCTTTGCATTATTAGCATAGCGCGCTTTGCAAAAAATGACAAGCCAACTTTGCAAGCGCAATGTAAGGGCAGACGCCGGTGCGTGGCGCCATCGAGCGGCGTCCCTGCTACGCTGTGTACGTACGAGTTGCAACAGAGGAGGACGCATGCGCTATCGGGAGCTGGGCCGCACTGGTCTGCGCGTCAGCGAGATTGGCTTCGGCGGCGAGTGGATGGACGGCACGCCCGATCAGGCGCGCGCCGTTGTGGACGCGGCGGAGGCCGCGGGCGTGAACATCCTCGACTGCTGGATGCCAGACCCTACGCGTCGCTCCAACCTTGGCGACGCGCTGGTGGGCCGCCGTGAGCGCTGGGTCATCCAGGGCCATCTCGGCTCCACGTGGCAGGGCGAGCAGTACGTGCGCACGCGTGACCTTGCGCAGGTCCGTCCGGCCTTCGAGGATCTTCTCGCCCGCTTCCACACTGATTACATGGATCTCGGGATGATTCACTACGTGGACAAGCCCGCAGAGTTTGTGCAGCTCATGGATGACAGCCCGTTCATCGGCTACGTGTGCGAGCTGCGTGCAGCAGGCACCGTTCGCCACGTTGGTCTCTCGACGCACAACCCCGAGGTCGCGCGCCTGGCCGTGGAGAGCCCTGAGATCGAGATGATTCTCTTCTCCGTGAACCCAGCCTTTGACATGATGCCCGCTACGGACGACCTCGACGCCTACTTCGACGAGCGTGGCGAGTCCGCGGCGACCGACGGCATGCGCCCGGAGCGCGCCGAGCTCTACGCGCTCGCGGAAGAGACGGGCACCGGTATCACCGTCATGAAGGGCTACATGGGCGGGCGCCTCTTCGACGCTTCTCAGTCGCCCTTCGGCGTGGCGCTCACTCCGGTCCAGTGCCTGCACTACGCCCTCACGCGTCCGGCCGTGGCGAGCGTGATGGTGGGCTTTGGCAAGCCCGCTCACGTGGCGGAGGCCGTTGCGTACGAGGGGGCAACAGATGCCGAGAAGGACTACGCCTCTGTGCTCGCCGGCGCGCCGCGTCACGCCTACGTGGGGCAGTGCACCTACTGCGGGCATTGCGCACCGTGTCCCAAGGGCATCGACATCGCTGCGGTCAACAAGTTCTTTGACCTTGCGACCAGTTACGACGAGGTGCCGGACTCTCTGTGCGAGCACTACCGCGCGCTTGGCGCCACGGCGACAGACTGCATCGCGTGCCGTGCGTGCGAGAGCCGCTGCCCCTTTGGTGTGCGCATCGCCGAGCGCATGGCTGCCACGGCCAAGCTCTTCTGAAAAAACCTGTCCCCTTTTACATTGCGCTGACGCGGGCCTGTCATCATGCCCCTGAGAAAGGGGTGGGACTGTTGGGCGTTGAGGCGCTGTTCGGACAGGGGGGCCTAGCGGGTGTCCCGGTTACGCAGGAGCTCATCAACATCGCTTTTGTTGCAGTGTTTCTTGGGATTCCGCTCGCTGTCCTAGTTGTTGCGCGAATCTGCGCGGCGCGTCGGGATCGCGTTGAGGGGCAGGTTCCAAAGGCAGCGATCTTCTCGGGCGATTTGCTTGAGGAGCTTCCCGCGGACATGAAGCCGGAGGTGCTAGGGGTTCCGTTTTGCGGTCAGGTCGGCGGTCGGGTCTTTGCGCTCTCGGTGCTCTCCCTGCTTCGCGACGGCAGCCTCTCCATGAGACCAACGAGTTCCCCGGCAGAGGGGGCATACCGCTTTGACGTGCTCGACCAAGGCATGCTGTCGAAGGCGGGCCTCGCCTTCGCGACTACGCGCGTCTGTCTGCCGGCGGGCTCGCTCGACAAGACGGTCGGTGGGGCAATCGCGCGCTACGTGAAAAAACCCGACGACGCATGCGGCCCTGTGCACGACTTTACTAGGTGCGCTGGTGACCAGGTTCTCAGGGCGGGTTATCTTTCCGAGAAGGACGGTGGTAGCGGCAACGCGACTGTCGTCCTCATGCTAGCGCAGATGATTGTGGGGTCGTGCTTCATTGCGTTCACGACGCTGCCCGGACTCTCTGCCATTGCAGTCGTGATTGGTGGGTTCGTGGCCCTGATCTTTACGCAGGGCTCGCTTGGGACGAGCGTTAACGCCGACAAGCTCCAAGACGTGCTCGCTCGCTCTGACGCGCATCGCCGCTGGATTGTGCAGCGCTACCGCTCGGGCGAGGCACTTCCGGGATCGGCGAGGCGTGTCGATCGAACGCTTCGCTTTGCGTTGGCGTTTGGGCTCAGCGATGAGGCCGTAGCCGAGCTCGCGCGTCGTTCGGGTGACGAAGATATCGAGTGGTTTCTCACTGAGCCGGCTGAGGGCTTTCCCTCACCGCTGTGTGCGCTCGAGAAACTCTTTGAAGTGGCGGTCCACGAGGACGATCGCATGAGTGACAGCTAGAGAGCCAAGATGAGCGTCATCACCAACTTCCTCTATTACATCATCCTTCCGTATGTGCTCGCCCTCGTCATGGTGCGTCTTTCGGACCGCGCGCGCTTTGCGCATGTCGACCGTTCGGACATCCGCGACGGCCATCTGTGCGAGCCTCCCAGCACCGACGAGCCAATGTTTCTGGCGCGCGTGATGGACGAGGATTTCGTGCGCTCCGGAGTCACAGCGACCCTACTCTCCCTAGACCGCAAGGGCGTCGTGCGTATCGAGCGCGTTCCCACGGCATGGTGTCGCCTGAGGATTAACGATCGGATGGACGAGGCACGTGCGGCCAAGACGCTCGCCCAACGTGCAGCTGGTCTCGAGCGCGAGACTGTCCGCGTCTCGCTTGATCCCAACGCGTCCACGAAGCGCCTTACGGAGTACGAGCGCATGACACTCGACTTTGTCTTCGTTGACGGTCGTACGAGTATCACGGCGGAGGAGCTCGCTGAGGCGCGGCAGGAGGTTCCCGCCTACCTCACGCGACAGAGCCGCTGTCTGTCGGGCAAGGCGACGCGCGACGTGCAGGAGCGTCACCTCGTCGAGGGGGTATCGCCGTCGCTCTTCTGGCTTGCCGTCGTGCTTCTCGCCGTCTATGCGCTCGTGGCTTTCCTGTTCGTGGGCTTTGATGTGCTGCCCATGATTTTCTTTGGACTGCCGGGGCTTGCCATGATGGTCGCGTACTCGCAGCCGCGCGAAGTTTACACAGTCGAGGGCCACGCGCTGCTCGTGCGCTGTCATGCGTTCAAGCGTTACATCGTTGAGCTCACGAGTATGCGCGACGCGCGCCTTACCGACGCCGCGCTGTGGGGCGAGCAGCTGGTCTATGGCGTTGCCGTCAACGCTGTGGGAGCCGCTCCGCACGAGCTCTTCCCCAAGATTGAGTCCAGCCGCGCCCTCGCGGCGCCCGACTGGTACGTTGCCTACGTGCGTGCCCATGACAAGAAGAATGCCAGTTCGCGTCCGTCACGCCCCGTCATCGTCCAATGAATGTTCGGTAGTTAGCCTCGTTCCGATTGGCGCGGGCGCGGGCGTGCGCCACCGTTCGACGTCGGCACGTCTCGCGCACGGCGAGCTCGGTGGCGCGGCGCTCTTCTCGACCTCTCCGAGCGTCGCCCACTCGTCCACGGGTCTCCCTCCCTGCTGTTGCTTCCTGACCAGCATACAGTGATACGAAGGGACAGTCCCTTCGTATCATTTGGGGGAGCTGCCCTGGCCGTCGAGTGTGCAGGAATCGAAGAAATAGGGCTCAAGGACGGGCGATTTTCTCGGTTCATGCACACGCGATCGATTGACGAGAAGTTCGTGTGGCAAATACGCCCTTCTACCTGCGACGCGCAACCGGTGGGCGCCCTCTGGTTGCTGCAAAATCGACCAAATTGCTTACCGTCGGTTGGTAGAATTGCGCCGTGCGCGCCCGCAGAATGCAAGATGCCGGCAGACAGCGCACACCCCGACGAAGGGCAGACCATGAGCTTTCGCGACAACCTTCAGCACCTGCGCGCAGAGCGCAACATGACCCAGGAGCAGCTGGCCATGCTGCTCGGCGTCTCCCGCCAGAGCGTCACAAAATGGGAGGCCGAGAAAAGCCAGCCAGAGATGGACAAGCTCCTCAAGATGTGCGAGATCTTCGACTGCACGCTCGACGAGCTCGTGACGGGCGACCTCACCGGCCGCGCCGCACCGGCGACGGCGGCACCCATCCCCGCCGGCCCACCCACCGACGTCTGTGGCTATGACGAGCACCAGCGCATGTTGGCGCGCAAGGTCCCCACCGGTGTGGCGCTCATACTCTTGGGCATTGCGCTCGGCCTGCTCTTTGAGGGATCGGTCGAGCTGGCGTCCTGGAACGGGCGCGACGGCCTCTTCGTGATCATCGTGCTCGTGGGCATCCTCGCGGGCCTCGCGCTGCTCGTCCCCGCGGGCATGGAGCACACAGCGTTCCAGAAGGCGCACCCCTACGTGGAGGACTTCTACACCGACGAGGACCGCGCGGCTGCGCGCCGGCAGTTCTCGGCAGCTCTCATCGCCGGCCTCGCGCTCATCTTCGCGGGCATTGGCTGCCTGCTCATGCTCGAGAAGACCGCGGAGAACTGGGCGCTCTTCCTTCTCATGCTGTTCATTGCCCTGGGCGTGTGGTGGATCGTGCGCGGTGGCATGCTGCTCGGTCGCGTCAACGTCGAGGAGTACAACAAGTCCGTTGCCGAGGACCTCGAGGTGGAGGACATCGTGTCCGCAGAGCTCGACGAGGCCCGGCGCGAGGCCCTTCTCGCCCAGAAGAGGCACGGCAAGAAGCTCGGGGCGGTGTGCGGTGTCATCATGATCATTGCCACGATCGTGGGCCTTTGGCTGCTCTTTGCGCCCGTGTTCTCGGCGCCAAACATGGACTCCTGGACCCCGGAGGGTACCTCGGCCATGTGGTTCTGGGTGGTCTGGCCGGTGGGCGGCATGGTCTGCGGCATCGTGTCGCTGCTCTGGGAGGCGTTCAGCCGCGAGGAGTAGCGCTCCACTCTTTGTCCTGCGCCTCTGCTACTATGTAGACACGTCTACAAAGGAGGCTCGCATGGCAACCGCAGTCGTTTCCGGGCGCGTGGACGAGAAGGTCCGTCAGCGCGCGGACGCCTACATCCGCGCGGCCGGGTCCACGCCGGCTGAGGTCATCAAGGTGGTCTGGGAGAACATCGCGCGCACGGGTGAGGTGCCGAAGGTGGCCCCGACAGAGGAGCCCCGTGATGCCTGGGAGCGTTTCATGGAGTTCCGAGAGAGCCTTCCCGAGGCTGAGCCGTGGCTGGTCAACCTCACCAAGGAGCAGATGCGCGACATGATTGCGAGCCGCTATGCGTGACTTCAACAGCAGGAGGCTGCTCTT
Organism: uncultured Atopobiaceae bacterium; assembly: GCA_963928085.1. GTDB lineage: Bacteria > Actinomycetota > Coriobacteriia > Coriobacteriales > Atopobiaceae > Thermophilibacter. The sequence continues at coordinate 46,112 of CAWVDR010000002.1, read as the reverse complement.
CGACACCAACGTTCTTCTCGACGCGGTTTGCAGGGAACGGCCGCAGTCGGCGGAGGCATGCGAGATTCTTCATCGTTGCAACGGTGGGGGAGACCTGGGGCTCGTTGCCGTGGGGTCTCTCAAGGATGCGTATTACGTGCTGCAGCGACAGTACGACGAGGCGCGGGCGAGAAGATCGATCGAGTGGTTGCGCGAGCTGCTCGTGATCGCGCCGATGGGCGCGGAGGAGTGCGAGCTCTCGCTCGGCTGCGGCGAGCCGGACTTTGAGGACGGCCTCATTCGCGCCTGTGCCGAGCTCAACGACGTGGACGTCATCCTCACGCGCGACGCGGAAGCGTTCAAGCGCTCCAAGGTCCGCACCATGACCTGCGCGGAGTACCTCGATCTCTTTGGGTGACTGCTAGCGGAAACGTCCAATGAACGTCTGGTAGTCGGTATCGTTCTGGTCGGCATAGGCGCGGGCGAAATCCCACATGGCGTCCTCGAAGACGTGGCCGTCATCGAGGTAGGCTGCGATGGCCACCTCGTCGCCGGTGCGGGCGTGCGCGTGCGCGAGCGACCATGCGCAGAGCCGCGCTACGTTCTCGAGGCTCTCCGGGCCCAGCGCGGCGAGGTCGATCGAGCCCTTTCCGTTCCAGAGCTGGCGAACGTAGTAGTCGCGCGTGCCGCCGTCCGACGCGGGCACGCTCGTCCAGCCCAGCAGGAAGTCGCTCGTGGACTGCACGAGGCACTGGCCCTCCACCACGCGCTCGCCATGGCTGGCAAAGCCGCTCGGTCGCCAGAAGCGCTCCACGACGGACTCCTCTGCCTCCTTGACCTGAAGGACCAGCGGATCGTCCTCGTTGCGGCCGGTAAGCAGCGCGATCCAGGCGCGGCGGCCCACCGAGCCCACGCCCACCACCTTGCGCGCGGCGTCCTGCAGGCGATAGCGGCCGAGAAGAACGCGGCAGTCGCGAGGGAGGCTCTCGAAGTACGCGTCCAGAAGCTCGCGCAGCGCATGGGAGAGCTGCGCCGCGTCGTAGCCCTGAGCGGACGAGAGCTCCGCGAGTGGCACGAGCTCGGGCGGCCGTGTGTCAAAGCGGGGGCGCCCGTCGTCGTGCACGGTGAGGCGGTCAGCCGCGCGCACGCTGTCCTTCTCGCGCGCCTTCTCCACGACCTTACGGATGGTCCGGCCCGTCTTGCCGTCGAGCTCAAACTCGTCGAGCATGCGCTCGACGTCGAGGTGGGCGTGCCAGACGTCGAGCTCGCCCATCTCCGCGAAGCGCGCCATCGCGCGGCGGTACTGCTTGGCGCAGGCGCGCACGGCGTCGCGGCGGTCTGCCTTGGAGAAGCCGCGGTCACGCCCGCAGATCTCGATGCTCGCCACGAGGCGCATGACGTCCCACTCCCAGGGACCGGGCGCGGTCTCATCGAAGTCGTTGACGTCAAAGACGAGGTGACGCGTGTGGCTCATGAAGATGCCGAAGTTGCCCACGTGCGCGTCGCCGATGCACTGCACCTCGAGGCCGGTGACGGGCATGGTGGCAAGGTCAGCGGCCATGATGGCGGCGCTGCCTCGGTAGAACGTGAACGGCGAGACGCCCATGCGCTCGTAGCGCAGCGGCACGAGGCTCGGGTCGCGCGCGGCGGACTGCTGCTCGATGAGGTCGATTGCGGGATCGCTGGACGCGCGGGGCTCCCATGCTCCGAGCGAGGCGATCGGGCACGTCTCGCGCGCGGCGAGCCCGGCGGCCCGACGCTCCTCCACAGTGGGCGCCGGTCGGTAGAGCACCGCCTGCGAGCTGGGCGTAGCGTTCTTCTCAATGCTCTCGAGCTCGTCCATGCGAGTCCTTTCCTGTTGAGATGGGCGGGTTCGATTGTCACATATCGAGTTGGCAACGGCCCTCCGAGGCCGTCGGACAAAGGTTGGGTACTTTTTTGCGCATGCCCCGAGTATCAGGCCCCTTCTCGATTCATGTAACTGCTGGTAGATTTCTTGGGGTGAATACGCGATACTTTTGGTGCTTGCGAAAAAGTACCCAACCTTTTCTGGCCGTGATTATGGAGACGGATTACCCGTGCAAAGAACCTCTTGGAAGCTCAAGCTTGCGTGTGTGTGGGGAGGTGAGCTCGTCTCCGTGCTTACGAGCTCCATCCTGCAGATGGGCTTTGTCTGGCATATCACGCTTACAACAAACTCGGCGAGCATGCTCTCGCTGGCCTCGCTCGCGGGCTTCCTGCCGCTCGCGCTGTTCGGCACCTTCGCGGGGACCATCGTGGACCGACTGCCGCTCAGGGTCACGCTCATCGGGGCTGACCTCTTCATCGCAGCGGTAAGCGCCGCCTGCGCGGTGGTCTCGCTCACGGGCGCGCTCCCCGTGTGGGTGGTCATGGTTGCGCTCTTCGTGCGGGCCATTGGCAGCGCCTTCCACACGCCGGCCTTCCAGACGCTCACGCCGCTCGTCGCTCCGGCCGAGCACCTTACGCGCCTCGCGGGTGTGACGCAGGCCGTCCAGTCGGGCGGCTACATCCTCGGTACGGCCATCGCGGCGGTGATCTATCCGCTCTGGGGGCTCACGGCGATGATCGCGCTCGACGTTGCGGGTGCGCTCTTTGCCACAGTAGCGGTGCTGGTGGCGCGGCTCGACGTGGGCGGCGCCGCCCAGGGCGCAGCGACGGGCGAGAAGAACCTCAGCCTCGTGGACCAGGCTCGCGCCCTCGCGGCGGAGACCGTCGACGGCTACCGCGTCCTGCGCGGCTACCGCGGCCTCTTCGCGCTGCTATGGTGCGGCTTTGTCTTCACGCTGGTCTTCTCGCCCATATCTGCGCTCTTCCCGCTCATGACGCTCGACCACTTTGGTGGCACCACGGGCGACGCGGCTACGGCGGAGATCGTGTTTTCGGTGGGCATGATCGCGGGCTCCGCGCTGCTCACGGCGACGGGCGGTTTCAGAAACCGTGCGCGGACCGTCGTGGCTGCGACGGCGCTCTACGGCGTGGCCACGCTCGCGGCGGGCCTGCTTGGGGTGGGCGGCTTCATGGCGTTTCTCGCCATGAGCTTCCTCATGGGTTTGAGCTCGCCGTTCTACTCCGGGCCGCAGACCGCCCTCATGCAGGAGAAGGTCCCGCCCGAGTATCTGGGTCGCGTCTTTGGCCTCTACGGTGCCATCATGTCCTGGGCGATGCCGCTGGGGCTGGCGTTCTCGTCGCTCTTCGCGGATGCGGTGGGCGCGTCCGCATGGTTTGTGGGTGCCGGCGCCGCGATGGTTCTTCTCGCGTGCGTGACCTGGGCAATTCCCGCCATCCGCCGCATCGAGGTTGCCCGCCCATGAAGGACGCCTCCTTCATAGGCGCTGAAAAGACGACTTTTGTGGCTCTGACGGTCGGAGAGATTTTATCTGGGTACTTTTTTCGATAGTGCAAGAGTATTCGGCGAGTTGTATTTCTTATAATTACTGGTAGATAGCTTGTGTGAGATCGATCGTATTTCAAGCATCGACAAAAAAGTACCCAGATAATGATACGAAGGGACTGTCCCTTCGTATCATGTGTGAGAGAGGCTAGGCAACCGCCTCGAGTGGATCGTCGACGACGGGGCTCTCTCGATACATCTTCACAGGGTCGAGGTCGATGCACGTCGTCTCGTCTCGGTTGCCTTCGAGGTCCCAGGCGACCGCATCGTTGAGTACGGTAAGCCTGCTGCGGAAAACGCCCTCATCGGCGAGGGGAGCAAACACGCCACCGCGTGCAATGAGCGGCCTGATGTCCGCAAGACGAACCGTCCCGTCGGAAAAGTAGGCATAGACAGTGAAGTCGTTGCCAGGAACAGCTTGTACGACCGCAGGAACGTACTCCATGGCATGCCTCCTTACGCAAGGGGAACGATTTGATTGAGCTTCTGGTCCGTGGCGGCGAGCTCCCAGTTTTGCATGAGCTCATCCTTGTGGAGCTCTGCCCAGGCAAGCACGAACTTTAGCTGCCTGCCAGGAAGAGACCCGCTCATGACGCATCCGCGGCGAATGTCGATAAGCGCGTCATATCCAGCATAGCTCGCATGAAAGTGAGGGGGGTTGTGGTCATCGTAGTACATCGTAATCTTGATTCCCAGGAAGATTGAGATGACGGGCACGTGAGACCTCCCTTCAGAGGGGCTGCGCAGATAGCTTTATTCTACCCAACGGCTATAGTTTGCAGATGCGCTGGCGGCACTCGTGAGTTCCGCCCTCTCCCGATTGCTCCTAGGTCTCGCTCACGATCCCCAGCGTGAGCTCGTCGCGACCGCCGCCGTCCTGCGCGCACAAAGCGCTCGATGTCAAAGCCTTCGGTCATGTGATGCCCTTCCCCTTTGTCAGATAATAGACCCGTCAAGCCGAGAAGAACGGAGCGCCGCATGTCCTACTGCGACTGGGACACCACCGACGAGCTCTGCCTGCGCTACCACGACGAGGAGTGGGGCGTTCCGCTGCACGACGACCGCGGGCAGTTCGAGTTTCTCTCGCTCGAGGTCATGCAGTGCGGGCTCAGCTGGACCATGATGCTGCACAAGCGCGAGGTGTTCCGCGCGTGCTTTGCGGGCTTCGACTATGACGCCGTGGCGGCGTTCGGTCCGGATGACGTTGAGCGCATCCTGGAGGCGCCGGGGATGATACGTTCCCGCCGCAAGGTCGAGGCCACCATCGGCAACGCGCGCTGCTTCCAGCGCGTGCGCGAGGAGTTTGGCAGTTTTGACGCGTATCTCTGGGGCATGGCCGGCGGCGCCACGATTCTCTACAACAAGCACGCCGATGGGTGGATTCCCGTGAGCAACGGCCTCTCGGCGCGCGTGGCGGCTGACCTGCGAAAGCGCGGCTTCAAGTACCTGGGCCCCACGACGGTCTACTCGCACCTCCAGGCCTGCGGAATCATCAACGACCACGGTCGCGACTGCCCGCGATACGCGGAGATCAACGCCCTGGGCCCCACGGTCGAGAAGCGCCGCTACCTCGAGAAGGACGTGCGGCACTACGCGTAGGTCCCGGCCGGACGAACTGAGTTATGAATGTGTGTATCGAGAACTGCGTCAGTACAGGACGCCGCCACCAAGCTGCTGCTCCTTGACCAAGTCGTGTAGAAGCCACCTTACGGTGCCTACGTCGAAGTGGTCGAAGATCCTTGGAAAGTCGGGATCCTCAAGTGCGGCGATGGCATCCATATCCTCATCGTCGAGCTCGAAATCGAAGACGTCGTAGTTTTCGGATATGCGCTCGCGATGCACCGTCTTGGGGATGACGACGATATCTTGCTGCAACAGCGAACGCAGGATAACCTGCGCGGGCGTCTTGTCGTATGGTGGAGCTTCGTGGCAATGACGACCTTATCGCGAAAAGGGGCTACGGCCTCTCCGACGATGTGCTCGTTGTGTCCCCGCAGCGCTGGGTCGAGGTTGGGCGCGTACGCCTCGGCGGTATCGAAGAAGGTGCAGCCCGCATTAAGACATAGCGCATCCCAAGAAGTCGACCTGCACCTGCCCCTTTGCGGACGGCCGTCACGTCATCTGCAAGCACATGGTGGCGCTTTACTTCACCATCTATCCTGCCGAGGCGGATGAGCTTCTGCATGCGGAGGAGCGGTGGGAGGCGGAGGAGGCCACGCGCGAGGAGGAGTATCGAGCCGAGACCTGGCAGTATGTGAGGGGGCTCAAGAAAGCCGAGCTGCAAGAGGAGCTTTATCGAGCGCTGCGCGAGATTGACGATTTGCGTAACAGACGAGGCTGGTGGTAGACGGACGAAACAAATCCTCTATTTCTTGCGAACAACTGTTCTAAACTGTGCTATATTCTCCCCAAGCTACGAGGGCGACAAGAGCGGCACGGAGGCCCCCAATGGTACGTGTCGGCGGGTGATCAGGGGCAACGGGGACTGGTCACACTTGAAGCTCTCGGGCGGGCACGCGCCCCCGTCCTCCGGCACCCGCAAAGTCCGGAGCTCACAGTCTGTGCAGGTTGGTTTGCCGTGAGTGATGCGGGGGTTCGACTATGGCCGAGAAGTCTATCAAGCATTTTGACGAGAAGAACGGCGTGCAGGTTTACGTATCCGTTCGTGAGACGTTGGAGTCCGCGCGTGGCAAGGTGGAGCGCGCCGTCAACAGCGCTATGGTCGAGGCGTACTGGGAGATCGGGCGCCAGATTGTGGAGGCAACGGGGGAGCGCGCAGAGTACGGGAAGCATCTGGTGCGCTATCTTGCCGAGAGGCTGACCGCGGAGTACGGGAAGGGGTTCACGCAGAAAAACCTCTATCAGATGCAGCAGTTCTATTTAGCGTTTCCAAAAGTGCACGCACTGCGTGCACAATTGAGCTGGACGCACTATCGCAGGTTGATGCGTATCCCTGACCAGGAGCAGCGCGAGTTTTACATGAACGCTGCAGCAGACGAGCGCTGGACTTCTCGTCAGCTCCACCACCAGATTGCAACGTTCTATCGCGAGCGTCTGCTCTCCTCGCAGGGAGAGAAGCGTGAGCTCATCCGCTCCGAGATTCAGCCTACGCTCCGCGCGATCGCTGATGCCCGTGCGGAGCGAGATGAGTAATTCGTTTATTTTTGATGTCGATGATTCTTCCTATTCGATCACGAACAAACGGGACGGTGAGCGCTATGGGTAAACTAGTGGAAAGGAGACTGAGGGAGCTGGTTCAGGTGATGTGGAGCTACGTGCAACTTGCCGATGAGACACAGATTGCCTACTCCGACCTTCGCGAGGATGGCACGCTCGAGGTTGCCGTAGAGAGGCCCGTTGACATGGGTTTCGATTCCGCGCGATGCCTGTTGCCGGCTCATAGGTGGTTTGATGTAACAGGTTTCTCGTGTGAAGAGCTGGCAGAGCTCGACTCTTTTGTCCGGAATAATGCCCCGTTTATCTTTGAACTGGCGGAGCGTCGTGCCTCAGAGCAGGCGATTGCCTGATGCCGAAAATACTGACGTTTGGGCAATACGTCTTGTTTTTCTGGATTGCCGAGAATGGTGAGCCCGTTCACATACATGTTGCGGTCAGGAGGCCAAGCGAGGGTGCAACCAAGTTTTGGCTCACTGCGGCGGGAGGTTGCATTCTGGCGAGTAACGGAAGCGAGATTCCCGAGAAGGATCTTCGTGACATTGCAAAGCTGATTACGTTCAACCACAGCTATATCTGCAATCGTTGGCGCGAGGTCTTTGGAGAAGCTGACGTCACGTTCTATAGGTAGGGCGATTGTGAACTCAGCGCGTTTACAGCCCTGATTCGGCACACGCCGTGTGCCGAATCCTTGGCTTGGAGATTCTGGACTCAACGCGTCAAGAAAGTGCACGCAGCGTGTGCACAATTCGAGACGCGCCGTGTCTCGAATTGAAGGAGCGCTACAGCTCAGCCACGCGGACGTCGTGGCCGTGCTCGCGGAGCAGTACAATCAGGTCCGCCGTGGCGAGAAGGACGGTAGCGGTGTTGTCGCAGGGGTGAACGGTCAGGCGCCCGGCATTGACGAGCGCCTGGTCGAGCACGACCTCCACGCGCCGCTCGGTGTCGTTCAGCGCGCCGAGCGGCGTGACGGCGCCCGGGATGAGGCCGAGCATCGCGCGCAGGTCCTGCTCGCTCGCAAACGAGAGCCGCCGCGAACCCAGGCGCTCCTGAATCTCCCGCAGCGAGACGGTCTTCTCGTCCGGAAGGCAGGAGAGGTAATACGCGCGGTGCTTGTCATCCCGCAGGAAGAGGTTCTTGGCGCCGAGCTCGCGATGGGGGATGCCCGCGGCCACGGCCTCCGCGACGGTGTAGACCGCCACGTGCTCGTAGAGCTCGTAGGCAACCCCTTCGCGGTTGAGCAGCTCCAGCGTCTCGGCTTTTCCGTACATGATGACCTCCCGCGATAGCGCTACCATGTGGCCAGGCACACGGCGTCAGGAGGTAGTATGGCAGACGAGCAGAACTCCCAGCAGCAGGCAACTCAGACGACGGACGAGGTGATCACGGCCCCGGCCGAGAAGCGTCTGGACCTCCCGGAGGCCGTGAGCAAGGACTTTACGTGGGAGGCAGGCGGCCAGCGCATCGACTACACCGCCACGGCTGCCCATCTCGACGTCCGCACGGACACCGGCTCGCTCATCGGCAAGATGTTCAGCCTCTCCTACGTGGCCAAGCCCGAGGGCGAGAACGCCGACCGCCCCGTGACCTTCTGCTACAACGGCGGCCCGGGCAGCTCGTCGGTTCCCGTGAACCTCGGCGGCATCGGCCCGCGCCGCGTGGCCACCGACGGCACCGCGCACCTCTCGCTGCCCGCGTGCGTTGAGGACAACCCCCACACGCTGCTGCGCCAGAGCGACCTCGTCTTCCTGGACGCGCTCGGCACCGGTTACTCCGCCATCGCCGAGGGCGTGGACCCCAAGACCGTCTGGGGAGTGGACGGCGACGCGGACGCCTTCGCCCGTGCCATCGTCGCGTGGCTCACGGCCAACCACCGCTGGGGCTCGCCGGTCTACCTCTTCGGCGAGTCGTACGGGACGATTCGCAACGCCGTTCTCATGCGCGTGCTGGGCGAGAAGAGCGTGCCCGTGCGCGGCGTCATCATGCTCTCCGCGATCTTCGACTGGGTGCAGACCCTGCCTGGCGAGGATCTGTACTTCTTGGGCATGCTGCCGACCTTCGCCGCGACGGCCCGCTACTTCGGCCGCGCCGGCAAGGGCTCCGACGAGCTCCAGTGGTTCGAGGACGCGATGGACTTCACCGAGCGCGTCTACGCCCCGGCGCTGCTGCGCGGCGACCGCCTCCCCGCGCGCGAGAAGAGCTCTGTGGCGCGGCGGATCTCCAAGCTGATCGGCCTTCCCGCCGATCAGATCGAGCGCTGCAACCTGCGCGTGGACCTCGACACCTTCCGCCGCAGCCTGCTCGCCGACGAAGGCCTGGTCACCGGCCGTCTGGACATGCGCTTCACCTCGGCCGCGCCGCTGCCGGTCCAGGGCTCCACGGCCTTCTTCGCCGCGGAGGACCCGGCCGACGACGCGGTGGAGAGCGTCTGGCACGCCGCCTTCCGCGCGCACCTCGATGAGATCGGCTTTGCCGGCGCGCCCACCTACCTCGTGAGCAACTACAACAAGGTGGGCGTGGCCTGGAACTGGACGCACGAGGAGCCCGGCACGGAGGAGCCCGCCACCGCCCCCAACGTCACCTACGACATCGCCGTTGCCATGAAGCGCAACCCCACGGTGCGCCTGCTCATCCTCGGCGGCCGCTACGACGCGGCGACCACCTACTGGAACGTGGTGCACGACATGTCCTGCCTGTTCCTGCCGCCCGCCCTCAAGGAGCGCGTGAGCTATAGGCTCTACGGCTGTGGCCACATGGCCTACGTCGACGTGCCCACGCTCGAGGCGATGGGCAGCGACCTCACGGAGTTCTACGCAAAATGATACGAAGGGACTGTCCCTTCGTATCATCGCTCGAGCTTGCGGATGACCTCGATCGCGGGGTCCACCGCGGCGGCAAAGGCGTCGAAGTCGGCGTAGGTGCCGACGATGCTGCCGTAGTGGGTGGGCACCACCACGCGTGGGCGCAGCGCGTTCACGAAGGCCGCCGCCTGGCGCGGGTCGCAGGTATAGGTGCCGCCGATCGGCACGAGCGCGACGTCGCAGCTCACCGTCTCGTTGTCCGGGTTCTGGTCCGTGTCGCCGGAGACGTAGTAGCGCGTGGGCTCGCCGTCGATCGTGACCACGTAGCCGAGCCAGCCGTTCTCGCGCGGGTGCATCCCTAGGCGCTCGGGCTCCACGTTGTAGGCGGGCGCGGCCTCCACGCAGAGTCCCGGCAGCTCGATCTTCTCGCCTGCGCTCATAAGATGTGTTGCAGCCGCGTCCAGCCCCGCGACCTCGCGCTCCATGCTCGCGGACGCCACGACCACGGTCTTCTCTCCGGCCACGCGCGCGTAGTCCTCGGGTGAGAGGTGGTCGTAGTGGGCGTGCGTGATCAGCACGTAGTCCGCGTCGTGCATGGCCTCGGCGTCGGTCAGCGCAAAGGGGTCGAAGTAGGCGACGGTGCCGCCCGCCCCCTCCAGACGGATGGCGCTCTGGGTGAACACGCGGACGTTCTCGAGGCTGCTCATGGCGGCTTCCCTCCTATAATCGGGTCAATCAGATTCTACGTTGAGCCGGAGGTCATCATGCGCAAGAAGATTGACGTTACCGAGTACGCACCTACCATCCTGCGCGAGCTGCCCAAGGGCGTGCTGCTCACTGCGAGCGCGGATGGCCGCACCAACCCCATGACCATCGGCTGGGGCACGCTGGGAATCGAGTGGGGCAGGGAGCTCTTCGTGGCGTACGTCCGCAGCAGCCGCTTCACGTACGGCCTCATCGAGAGGAGCGGCGAGTTCACGGTCAGCGTGCCCATGCGCACGGGCGAGAAGGACCTCGACCAGCGCATCAACCAGATCCTGGCGGTCTGCGGCTCCAAGAGCGGGCGCGACACGGACAAGGTGGCCGAGCTCGGCCTCACGCTCGTGGACGGCGAGAAGGTCGCTGCGCCCGCCATCGAGGAGCTGCCGCTCACCCTGGAGTGCCGCGTGCTCCACAAGAGCGAGCAGGATGAGTCGCGCCTCCCGGACGACCTACGCGAGCGCTACTACGCCGCCGACGCCCCGCACACCGCCTACTATGCAGAGATCGTCTCCGCCTACCTGCTGAGGTAACGAAAAAGGGGCCGTCCCTGGTGGGCGGCCCCTCCTTTCAGGCTCTTGTCGGCCTTCCTACTTCTTGCCGAAGAGACCGCCGAGGCCGTTGGCAATGCCGCCGAGCGGGCTGTTCTCGAGCATGCCACCGAGGTTGCCGACGATGCCGCCCAGGTCGAGCCCGCTGAGGTCGAGGCTGCCGTCGGCGATGCCGCTCTTCACGCCGTCGACGATCTGGGAGAGGTCGCCCTCGCCGAGCTCGATGCCGGTGATGCCCTCGATCGTGCCCTTGGGGTCGGAGATGAGCTCCTGGAGCTTCTCGGGGGCGTCCGCGAGAGCGGCGGAGACCTGAGCGATGATTGCCTGAATGTCCATGGGGTGTATCCTTTCGGTAGTGCGCCGGGGCGCGTTTGCCCCTCTAGGGTAACGGTTGGCCCGCGCACTGAGAATCGGGTTCAAGTTGCGGAGGATGCCTCGGGCCCCGGTGGCGCGCTCCTCTAATTTGCCGACCTGGCACAAATTTGTTTGCCAAGTTGCCGTATTTCAGGAAACAGGCGAGAAGAACCCCAGGTCGTCGCTCCCCGCCATTGCCAAGTCGCCAGTTTTCAGGAAGCTGCAGCGGCTCGGGCGTGCCGGCGCCCGCGAGCGACCCGGTGATGGGTGGCTTTCTCGACCACAAGCTGCCGAGAAGCTCCCCGCGTGCTGCCTTTGTCTCGCCTAGTACCCGGTGACCGTGCCCCCGGAGCTCAGGAGTCGCTTGAGAAGGGAGAACTCGTTCCTGCAGAACTGGTCGAGGCGCTCGACCTCGGGCCGGCGCGTCCCCTCGAGCAGCACGAGGCACACCGGAATCGTGGGAGCCTCGACCGGGTCTAGGTCGTGCATCGCGGCAAAGGGCAGGATGCTGAGCGCCTTGAGGTTGACGCCCATGATGTAGCCGTTGCGGTTCTCCAGGTGGTTGACAACCCCCTCGTTGGTGCTGACGTGTTCGAGGGGAGAGGCAAGCCCGTGCTGGCGGCAGATGACCAGCACCGTATCGTTGAACCCGTCGATCTCGTCGTTCCAGAGGACGGGGTAGGGGGCAAGGTCGGCAAAGCTCAGCTGCCGCCTGCCGCGCAGCGGATGTCGCCGGCCTAGGAATACGCCTGGCGCGACCGTCCCAATCTGGACGCAGGTGCACCCCGGGGCGCTCAGGCGGCCGATCGTGAAGAGGGCGTCGAGGTTGCCGGCATGAAGGTCCGTCAGCGCCTCGGCTCCAATGCGTACGGAAAGGCTCGTCTTTATCCCAAGGGACTGAGTCATGAGGCGCGCCACAATGCCGCAGATGAACTCGTGCTTGGAGAAGGGCGGCGTGATGAGGGCAAGCCTCAGGTCGCTTCTGTGGGCCGGCCCCTTGCTCAGGGCGTCGACCAGCTGCCCCACGGACTCAAAGCTCTCGACAGCCCTGCGCGCCGGCTCGAGCAGCGCCTCACCGAGGGGCGTGAGGCGCATCCCGCGCCCCTCGCGCTCGAACAGCTGCCCGCCGAGCTCCTCCTCGAGCTCGTGCATCGACTTCGAGACGGCCTGGACCGTGACGCCCTCCGCCCGTGCGGTGGCGGAGAAGTTCCCCGCGCGCGCCGCCCGATAGAAGAACTGGAGCTGTCGGATGTTCATGCTTGCCCCCCGCAGGATGGATGGCACATATCAGACCAGCGTAGGTACGGGATCGGGAGGGCGTCAATCGGCGAGAAGAACGCGTGCTCAATTATCAACCAGCACTTGATTATCGGGTATGCGTGGACACTGCGGCTTTGGGACTTCATTAAGTTAGGTATCGTCTAACCCGTATGCCTGTCTGTGTATCACCTGCCAAGGAGCCTGCATGACCCCAGAGACGCAGCCGGAATCCGGCAACGCCAAGCAGAAAATGCCGCTCGCCTACCGGCTCTACGGCCTGTTCTGCATTCTGCTCGGCGCGTACACGCTCTTTGCCGTGGTTATGTTTGCGGCACTCATGACCTGGGCGCTCCAGACCGACCCGTCAATGATCGTCGTGGGCACCGACCCCACGCTGCCCGTGGTTCTTCTCGTTATTTCATACCTGATCACCTTCGCCGACGGCATCGCGCTCATTGTCTTTGGCCGCATGCTGCGCAAGGGCAGCCGGCGCAACGCCGCGCGCATCTCCCATGTGCTCATCGCGACGTCCGTTGTGCAGATCCTGTTCAAGCTGATGCTGCAGGGCGTCGACCTCTCGCTCATCCCCGACGCCCTTCAGCTCTTCCTGCTGATCGCGGTCTCCGTCACCGTTGACCCGTCGCTCAAGAAGGAGCGCGCGCTCGAGCGCCACGTGCGCGACATGGTGGAGCGCGAGGCTGCCGAGGAGGGCATGCTCGGCCGCGACGTCGAGGGCAAGGGCTACATCGAGCTCAACTTCTTCAACCTGTTCTGGGTCTTCGTGATTTGCTGCTTCCTCGGCCTCATCATCGAGACCGTCTACCACTTTGCCGTCGTGGTCCCCGGAGAGATCCAGGACCGCGCCGGCCTGCTCTTTGGCCCGTTCTCGCCCATCTACGGCTTTGGCGCCGTGCTCATGACCGTGGCGCTCAACCGCTTCTACAAGGCCAACCCGGCGATCATCTTCGTGGTCTCCGCCGTGATTGGCGGCCTGTTCGAGGCGGCGACCTCTCTCTTCATGGAGCTTGGCTTTGGCGCCGTGGCCTGGGACTACTCCGGCTCCACGATCTTCGGGCTCTTCCCCGACCCGATTGCGGTCATCTTTGCCGGCCGCACCTCCACGCTCTTCATGTGCATGTGGGGCGTGCTCGGCTTTGTGTGGATCAAGCTCTGCCTGCCGTGGATGCTCAAGCTGATCAACCTCATCCCGTGGAAGATCCGCTACTCCTTCACCACCCTCTGCGCCGTGCTCATGCTCGTGAACGGTGTCATGACGCTCGAGGCTCTGGACTGCTGGTTCGAGCGCCTCTCGGGAATACCCCAGACCACGCCCGTCGAGCAGTTCTACGCCGAGCACTATGACAACGACTACATGGCGCACCGCTTTGAGTCCATGACCATCACGCCCGACGACTCCGCGCGCGTCGACGGCGCCGGGCGCGACACCGCCGCGAGGGCCGACGAGTCCGTGATCGAGAAGGACGCCGACGAGACGTTCGAGGACGTCGCGTGATATAGGCAAGCAAGAGGAGTCTGGTAAACGTTGGCGCCGCGTGCGCCCGGAGGGAGTTTCCATGTCCGCAGAGTGCAAGATCGTCAAGGGCCTCAGCTGGCTCATCATGCTCATCGGCCTCGCCGCCGTCGCGATGGGCGTCATCATGTTCATGAACGCGGGCGACGTCGCCGCGCAGCTGGAGGGCGGCCCGATCAGCGCCCAGACCGCCGCCGTCATCATGATCGTGGCCGGTGTCTTTGAGTTCGTGACTGGTGTGCTCGGCGCCCGCGGCGCGAACAATCCCGTCCACCTCGGCGGCTTTATCGTCTTTGCCAGCATCATCGCGATCGTGAACGTCGCTGAGATCGTCCTTATCGTCACGGGTGGCCAGGGCGCGGTCTGGATGAACGCCATCTACGTCGCCGCCGCGCTCACCGCCGTGGTCAACGCCTCGCGCGCCAAGAAGGCCGCGCTGGACCGCTAATGACGGCAGAAGACAAGAACACGGGAGCCGAGAAGGACCTCGCGCCGGAGGCCCGGCGCCGTCCTCGCTGGGGGCTGCGCGTCCTTCTCGGCCTGCTCGTCCTTCTCGTCGTGGCGGGCGTCGCGCTGTTCGTGGCGGTGCAGCACCGGCTCGACCAGCGCAGCCGCGGCGAGGGCGTGGTCCAGGCCCCGAGCGAGTTTTCCGCGCTGGAGGGCTCGACCGGGCGCACCGGCGCCTTTACCGCGAGCATCGACTTCACGAGCATGGCCACGGGCGCCGAGACCATCTCCACCGAGGTCGCCTGGGACGACGAGTGGTTCTTCCAGGACCCCACGGTCTACAACCACGAGCTCGCCACCACGTGCTCGGTGCTCTCCGCCGTGGCAAACTCGGAGTCCGCGTACTACCAGGCGGGCTCGAGCTCGCCGGCCTACATGGAGCAGGCGCTGGCCGAGCTGGGCTTCGAGGAGATCTCCACGGCGTCCTACCAGTACCGCAGCGAGATCTTCGACGAGGTCGTGGACTTCATCACCGGCACGGACGACGTCGTTGCCTACTCGGTGGCCACCAAGCGCGTGACCAGCGCGAGCGGGGCCGAGAAGACCCTCTTCCTGGTGTCGATCCGCGGCAGCTACGGCTCGGAGTGGCTGAGCGACCTCAACATGGGTAGCGCTGCGACCTACGACATGGAGGAGATCACGCACGAGGGCTTCTCCGAGGCCGCGCGCGAGATCGTGGACGAGCTCGCGGCGCGCATCACCGAGGAGGCGGGCCTCGGCGGCACCGACGACATCTGCCTGCTCTTCACCGGCCACTCGCGCGGTGCGGCCACGGCCAACATCGCCGCGGCGTATGCCGACGAGATGAGCCAGGGCCTGCGGGTGCTCGCACCGCTCTCGAGCATCTACTGCTACACCTTCGCCACGCCCACGGTCACGACCTTCGATACCGCGCACGACGCGCTCTACGACAACATCTTCAACGTCATGAACCCGAGCGACCTGGTGCCGCGCCTGCCGCTCACGTCCTGGGGCTACGAGCGCTATGGCCACGACCTGTGGCTGCCCGGCTACGGCGACGAGGGCTTTGACGAGAAGCACGTCGCCATGCGCGAGGTCTTCAAGGCCAACACCGGCGTGGAGAGCCCCTACGTCCCCGAGGACCGCGAGCGCGTGGACAAGCTCGTGGCAGACCTTGGGCGTGAGATTCCCACGGCCGACGACTTTGCGACGCTCGGCGGAGGGGCCACCGTCGTGAAGGACCTCATCGCCGACGTGAATCCCATGCAGGTCCTCTACGGCCACTACCCGAGCGTCTACATCGCCTGGATGCAGTCTCTGGACACGCTCGGCTAGACGTCGTGCGCCAACACGGCGCCTGCGCCCGCCAGTCAACGTGTGGCGAGGGGCGGCCCTTGCCGCTATCATCGATCCGAGCAACAGAAGGGAGCACACCAATGAAACTTGCCATCGGAAACGACCACACCGCTCTCGCCATCAAGGCGGAGCTCCTCGAGCACCTGGCGCAGCGCACCGACGTCGAGCTGGTTGACGTTGGCACCAACGCGCCCGAGAGCTACGACTACGCCATCAGCGCCTACCGCGTCGGCCGGCTCGTGGCGGACGGCGAGGTTGACGGCGGCATTCTCATCTGCGGTACGGGCGTTGGCATCAGCCTTGCCGCCAACAAGGTGCACGGCATCCGCGCCTGCGTGTGCTCCGAGCCCTACTCCGCCGAACTCTCCAAGCGTCATAACAACTCCAACGTCATCTGCTTCGGCGCGCGCGTCGTGGGACCCGAGGTCGCCAAGCAGATCATCGACGCCTGGCTGAACGCCGAGTTCGAGGGCGGCCGCCACGAGCGTCGCGTGAACCAGATCATGGAGATCGAGGAGACCCAGCACCTGGCCGCCGCAGAGAGCTAGGGCGGGACGTTCTTCTCGCCCGCGTGGATGCCTGGGTGGATGCCTGGCGCACATTAGTGTACATAATCCAGGTGGTATTAAACTGATTTCCTGCGGATATATGAAACCAAACCGGATTATGCGCACTAATCGCGCGAGGAGCCGGCGTGCCGGACGGGGATTCCCGCAGCGCGCGCAGCGTCGAGCAGCTCGGCGTTGCGCGCGTTTCCTGTTCCAAAGGCGTCCACGCAGCAGATGACCTCGCGGCAGCCGAGAAGGACCTCGCGGGCGCGGACCAGCGCCCCCGAGCTCACGGGCTCGAAGTCCCGCTCGAAGACGGCGCGCGCGGCAAGGCTGCGCGCGAGCAGGCCGTCTGCGTCATGCTCGTGCAGCACGCCCGTGGCAAATGGCGTGCCCTCGCGGGCGAGCCGCCGGAAGGCCGCCGCCCCCGTTCCGCCGCCGGCGATGACAAAGACCTCCGGCTCGCCCTCGGGCCGTGTGAGCTCGACGCTCCCGAACGCGGGGTCGTAGGCGCCGGGCGCCAGGTCGTAGAGCTCGGCGACGCGCTCAGCGGTGAAGACCTCGTCGGGTGTCCCCTGAAACGCCACGCGCCCGTCCTTGATGCAGATCACGTGGTCGGCCGCCTTCTGCGCGAGGTCGATCTCGTGCAGCGATGCCACCACGGCGATGCTGCGCTCGCGCGCCTCGCGGCGCAGGAGGCACAGCACGTCCAGCTGCGAGCGAACATCCAGGTACGAGGTGGGCTCGTCGAGCAGCAACACCTGCGGCTCCTGGCAGAGCGCGCGGGCGAGAAGAACGCGCTGTCGCTGCCCGTCGCTCACGTGGGCAAAGTCGCGGCCTGCAAGCGGGAGCACGCCCGTCGCCTCCATGGCCGCGGTGACGGCCTCGTCGTCCTTCTCGCCCAGTACGCCGAGGCGCCCGGTGAACGGGTAGCGGCCCGCTTCCACCACGTCACGGCAGGTGAGAAGCTCGGTCTGGGGGCGTCCAGTGAGCATGACGGCCATGGTGCGGGCGCGCTCCGTCGCGGGGACATCGCCCAGCTCCCTACCAAGGAGCTCGACGGTTCCACCGAGTGCGCGGA
Source organism: uncultured Atopobiaceae bacterium (assembly GCA_963928085.1). GTDB lineage: Bacteria > Actinomycetota > Coriobacteriia > Coriobacteriales > Atopobiaceae > Thermophilibacter. The sequence goes on along the minus strand of CAWVDR010000002.1, from coordinate 28,838 downwards.
GCTGCCCGGCCACGGTGCGCAGGATCGTAGTTTTGCCCGAGCCGTTGGGGCCGATGAGCGCCACGACCTGGCCGGGGCGCACCGCGAGGCAGATGTCGCGCACGAGCGCTCGCGCGCCGTGCCCTACATTCAGCCCACGGAGCTCCAGCATGTTGCTGCCCTCGATCATCGCGACCTCCCGCGGAGCATGAGGGCGATGACGATCGGCGCGCCAAAGACGGCGGTGACGGCGCTCACGGAGAGCTCGACCGGCGAGAAGAGCGTGCGCGCGATGAGGTCGCACCCGCAGCAGAAGGCCGCGCCCGTGAGCAGGCACGCGGGGGTCACGTAGAGCGGTCGCGACGACCCCACGCCGCGCTTGGCCAGGTGCGGCGCTGCGATGCCCACGAACGAGACCGGTCCCGCAAAGGCGGCGACGCACGCGGAGAGCAGGCTGGACACGAGCACGATGAGCATGCGCAGCGCGCCCACGTTGACGCCCACGCTCTGCGCGTGCGGCTCCCCGAGCTGGTAGGCGGCGAGCGGCTTGGAGAGCGCAAAGACCGCCGCGCTCATGGCGAGCGCGACCACGGCGACGATGCCCACGTCGGACCACGTGGCGCCCGAGAAGCTCCCCCGCGACCAGTTGTCCAGGTTGACGATCGACTGGTCGTCGGCGAAGGCGATCAGGAAGTTGGTGACAGCCGAGCAGATGTAGCCCACCATCACGCCGGCCACGATGAGCATACTCTGGGAGCGCACGCGTCGCGAGATGAGCAGCACGAAGCCTAACGTGACGAGCGATCCTGCGGCAGCCGCGCCCACGGACAGTGCGGGGCTCATGACCTGGCCCGCCCCCAGCACCACGATCATCACCAGCGCCACCACGAGCTTTGCCCCGGAGGAGACGCCCAGCACAAAGGGGTCGGCGATGGGGTTGTTGAAGAACGTTTGCAGCAGAAAGCCCGAGAGCGAGAGCGCGCCGCCCAGAAGCACCGCCTCGACGGCGCGCGGCAGGCGAATCTGCCAGATGACCTGGGCCGCGGTCGACGCGTCACCGGGTCCGGCGGCCAGGATTCGCAGCACCTCCGCAGGTGACGTCTCCACGCTGCCCAGGCAGAGGTTGGCCACGAAGAGCGCGCCCAGGGCGAGAAGGACCGCCAGGTCAAAGGCCATTGCCCGCCGCGCCCGCGCGCTCTTGTCGCCCGCCGCGCGCGCCACGCTAGACCAGCCTCCAGACGTAGGTCGTGGGCTCGTCCGTGTTGGAGAGGGCTCGGCGCAGGTCAAAGATGATGTCCGCCATGCTCGTGATCTGTTGGTAGAGGTTGGCGTCGCAGGTCCAGACGTCCCCGTTGCGCACGGCGGCAAAGTCCGCGAGCAGCGCGTTCTTCTCGACAAGATCCTCGAGGCTGGTCACGCCATCGTCGATCGTGCCGTTGTAGATGATGACGTCCGCGTCGCGCGCGCCCTCGTAGAAGCGCTCCATCTCCACGGTCACGGTGGTGGGGGAGGAGTCGGCGGCGCCCTCCTCCGCAAAGCTCACGTACTCGCCGCCTGCCGCCTCGATCATCTGGGCAAAGTAGTCGCCGGCACGGCGCGTCACGGCAGCGCCGTCCTCGTTGACGTAGAAGAAGGCGACGGTTTTGCTGAGCGACCCCTGCGCGGCGGCATCCTCAACGCGGGCGGACACGTCGTCGAAGACCTCTGCCGCCTCGCCCTCGCGGCCAAAGACCGCGCCCATGAGACGGATCCACTCCAGGCGCCCGAGCATGTCCTCCTCGCGGCTCGACTGCTCCATGAGGACGGTCACGCCCAGCTCCTCCAGCTTGGCGCGGACCTCGGGCACGTGGTCGATGTTGGTGTTCTCTATGGCGAGCGGGCAGCCCCTGGCGGCGATGAGCTCGTAGTCCGGCTCGCGATAGAGGCCGCCATAGGTGATCTCACCACTCTCCAGACGAGCGGTGAATGCCTCGATGGGGGAGTCCTCGGCGCGCACCGAGGAGACGGAGACCGCGTCCAGCGCCCCAATGGCGCCCACGAGGCAGATCATGCCAGTGGAGACCAGGTAGACGTTGGCGAGCGGCTGCTGGATCACGGCGACGCCGGCAGGGAGCTCGGCTGGGGCGACGGCGCCCTCGGGCACGATGAGCAGGCGGTCCCCGCTGGCGAGCGTCGCGAGCCGGTAGCCGCCGTCGTAGGCGTCAAGCGAGAATTGCGTGGCGCGCGAGAGGGGCACGGGCGTGGGCGTGCCGAGTGCGGCGAGGCCTTCTGCCTGCGGCTCGTTGGTCTTCTCGGCAGAGCAGCCAATGAGGGACAGGGGCGCAAGAAGCCCGAGTCCCACGGCTGCCCTGCGGGTAAGAGACGCGCCCATGGCCCTCCATCTCAACGTGGTTGAACCCCTTCATGATACGTCGACTGCGCGATGTTGCCGCGCCTCGGGCCCGCCCCGCTGTTTTGGGCAACAAGTTTGATGTCCTTCTCGTCTGAGCATCAAAGCTTTTGCCCAATACCCCGCAAAGCGTGGCAAAAACCGCAAAACTGGCGAGAAGAACGTCTCGCCGCGCGTCCGCATATAAAACCTTTGCCCCAAAATCATCCACAAAACCTGTAATCTCGCAGGCGGATTCACTCGGTGGTTGCACCATCCTCCGTTAACATGCGCGCCAGCTCCTCCGCCGGCGTCCTCCAGCCCAGCGTCTTGCGCGGCCTGCCGTTGAGCAGGTCCTGCGCCCTCGCGACCTCCCCGTCCGACACCCGCGAGAAGTCGGTCCCCTTGGGGAAGAACTGCCTGAGCAGCCCGTTGGTGTTCTCGTTGGTGCCCCGCTGCCAGGGGCTCCTCGGGTCGCAGAAGTAGACCTCGAAGCCCGTCGCGTCGGCGAAGTCCCTCCAGCGCGCCATCTCGACGCCCTGGTCCCACGTGAGCGTGCGCCTGAGCGCCGCCGGCAGCGACGAGACCATGTCGGCGAGCCGCCCGGCCACGGTCTCGGCCGAGTGCTCGGGGAGCCTGGAGGCCAGCAGGAACCTCGACGAGCGCTCCACGAGCGTGACCAGGCAGGTCGCCCCGTCGGTGCCGACGACGAGGTCGCCCTCCCAGTGGCCGGGCACCGAGCGGTCGTCTGCCTCGGGCGGCCTGAGGGCCAGCCCGGCGCCCTCGACCCACGTCCTGCGCCCGCGCGGCTCGGAGGGCAGCCGGCGCGCCCTCCTCGAGCGCCGCCCGCTCCTCAGCACCAGCTCGACGGCGAGCTCCTCCCGGAGCGACCCGCGCCCCTGGACGTAGAGCGCGCGGTATATGGTCTCGTGGCTCACCCGCATCCCCTCCTCCCCGGGGAAGTCGGCCGCGAGGCTCGCCGAGACCTGCGCCGGCGACCACAGCAGCGAGAGCCTGCGCACGACCTCGGCCCTGAGGCGCGGGTCGCGCTCGAGCTTCCCCGCCCGCGGCCTCGCCGCCCTCTCGCGCGCCCGCCTGCCGGCGCGGCCCGCGTCGTAGCGCCCGTCGGGCATGGCGTTTCGCCTGAGCTCGCGCGACACCGTGGAGTGGGAGACGCCCAGCTCGCGGGCTATCTCCCTCACGCCGAGCCCGGCGCGCCTCCTGTCGGCGATCAGCGCCCTGCGCTCGTCGTCGAGCCTCGCCCGGGGCGAGGGCCTCGGCGGCAGCGGTGCGGCCTCGACCACGACCGGCCTCCTCACCGGGCCCCCGTCCCGGCCGCGGCGCAGGCGGAGGCCCGCCAGCCTGCACCAGCCCTCGACGGACGCCCTGCCGCACCCGAGCTCGCGCGCGACCGAGCCCGCGCTGCGGCCGGACGCGACGAGCGCGACGGCGCCCTCCCTGAACTCACGACTGTACACGACCGCCCCTCTCCCGGGGTGGTGCAATCCAATCTTGAATCCGCCGCATTTCGCGATACACGACGAGGCTGTTTCCCCAAAACCACTGAAAACTTGGCACCGTTGGGGACCCTAGGGGGATCTGGACCCCCTCTCATCCCGTTCGATGACGGGTATGTACACCCCTCGAAGATAATCGAAGTAGGAGCGAGACTGCTACCTGCGATTTCGCAGCCCTTTTTCATCTGCGGGGACAATCAGGGTGTACACACCCGGCAGACGGGTGCTCCCGTATGATGGAGGTTGGCGTCTGACGGGAGGACAACATGCGCGTCGAGAAGATCGGACTGCCGAGTGCGGGCTACGGCTCCGCGGCGGCCACGCTCACTGCCTACGTGCAGGATAACGTTGCCGACCAGGCGGCTCGCCGACGTCCAGGGGTCGTGATCTGCCCGGGTGGCGGCTATGCGTTCTGCTCGGACCGTGAGGCGGAGCCGATTGCGCTCGCGCTTCTCGCCCGCGGGTTCCAGGCCTTCGTGCTGGACTACACCGTGCTCGACGAGGTGGAGACGCAACCGCTCCTGCCCGCGCCGCATCTGGACCTCGCCCGCGCGGTTGCGACGGTCCGCGCGCACGCGGATGCATGGCATGTGGACGAGAAGAGCGTCGGGCTTCTCGGCTGTTCTGCCGGCGCGCACCTCTGCGCCACGTACGCGGCGCTCGCCCACGACGAGGGGTTTCTCGCCGCTGCCGGTGTGAGCGCGGACGAGGCATGCACCGCCTGGCAGATCCTCTGCTATCCCGTTGTCGACCTCGATGCCGGATGGCCTCCCGACCCAGCCTACGCCGCGCGCATCTGCCCGGAGGGCTCGCCGCTGCGCCACGCCCAGGACCTTGTGAGCCCTGCCACGCCGCCCACATTCCTCTGGCACACGGCCGTGGACGCCACGGTGCCGGTGCGCAACGCCTACCTCTACGCGCAGGCCCTCGCCGCGCACGGCGTGGACCACGAGTGCCACGTCTTCCACGAGGGTCGGCACGGCCTCTCCCTGGCCACCAAGCAGACGGCCCATCACCCCGGAGACGCCCTCCCGCACGTTGCCCGCTGGCTCGACCTTGCCCTCGAGTGGCTGCGCGAGCTGGCGTGATGCCACGCGATGGCGCGCGTAACGCGGGATTGCCGGAAATCCTGACTTACGCGCGGCGATAGGATCGCGTAAATCGGGATTCGTGTCCAAACAGACAACAATCCCGACTTACGTGCGCTCGGGGCACGACTGTGGCGCGCGTAACCTCACATTACCGGAAATCCCGACTTACGCGCGCCGCCCTGCGGCCGAGAAGGACCTACAGTCGCGGTTCCGCCTGCGTCGTCAGGTCGCGCCCCACGCGCGCGAGGCGCGTGACGTCGGTCTCGGCCTGGCCCTCGCGCCAGTTCAAGCGCCTGGCATGGTCGGGGTCGGCCTCGTCCGCCCAGAGGCGCTCGGCCACCGGCGCCCATGCGGCCGCTGCCGGTGCGGTCTTCTCGCGCAGCTGCTCGGGCGTCTCCTTCTCCACGAGGTCCGTGCAGTGCGCACCCGTCTCGGCCACCATCTTCGGCAGGTCGTCCGGGTTCTCCAGCATGGGGCAGGGACGCAGGTGGTTGGTGTTGAACGGCTGGGCCTCGTAGTACTTCATGAAGAGCGGCGAGCGCAGCGCGTCCAGCAGGCTGACCTCGTGGATGTTGGCGTTGGCGTAGTGAATGAACACGCACGGCTCCACGTCGCCCGCGGCGTTGATGTGCAGGTAGCGCCGACCGCCGGCGATGCAGCCGCCCACGTACTCGCCGTCGTTCTGGAAGTCCAGCGTGAAGAGGGGCTTCTCGCCGCGCATCCGGCGCACAAAGCGGTACATGCGCTCGCGCTGCTCCGGCGTGGGCATGAGTTCGGCGCTCGCCCCGCGTCCCACGGGCATGAAGTGGAAGTACCAGCAGAAGAGCGCGCCCTTCTCAATCATCCAGTCCATGTTCTCCTCAGTGGCCACGGCGTCGGCGTTGGCGCGCGTCCAGCAGCAGGAGATGCCAAAGGGAAGGTCGTGCTCGCGCAGCAGGTCCATCGCGCGCTCGATCTTGGCGTAGGTGCCCTCGCCGCGGCGTGCGTCCGTGGTGTGCTCGTTGCCCTCGGCGCTGATCGCGGGCACGAAGTTGGCAACACGGATCATCTCCTGGCAGAAGGCCTCGTCGATGAGGGTGGCGTTGGTGAAGCAGAGAAAAGCGCAGTCGGGGTACTTCTCGCAGATGCGGATGAGGTCGTCCTTGCGCACCAGCGGTTCGCCGCCCGTGTAGATGTAGACGTGCACGCCCAGCTCGCGGCCCTGGTCGATGATCGAGCAGATGTCCTCGTAGCTGAGGTTGAGCGCGTGGCCGTACTCCGCTGCCCAGCAGCCGGTGCAGCGCAGGTTGCAGGCGCTCGTGGGGTCCAACAGGATCGCCCACGGGATGTTGCACCGGTGCTTGTCGCGTGCCTCCTCCTGCACAGGCCAGGCGAGGATGTTGGCGTCCACCAGGAAGCACTTGATGAGGCGCCGCCGCACCTCGGGGTTTAGGTGGAAGACGCGCAGCATGAGCTCGTACCAGTTGCTCCGGCTGTCGATGGCGTGGCGGAACGCCGCACGCTGCGTCGGGAATACGTCCGCAGGGACGTACCGATCGACCGTGTCCATGAGCTTGGGGATGCGGGCCTCGGGGTTCTCGTCCACGTAGTCGACGAGCTTGCAGAGAGCGGCGCGCTCGGCCGCCTGGGTCAGCGACATCTTGGGTCCTTTCGCATGTGCCTGCCGTGTCGTCGCTGTTTATACCCATCTATGAGAAAACCCACAAATGTGGAATACTTAGAATGTCTCTTCCATGAAGAGCCGGGAAGGTGACGCTTATTCTCCAGACGAGCGAGGAATGAGGACTATGTCTCAGGTAGAGAGGAGCCGGACGGCCGAGAAGGACGGCGAGCGCGTGGACCGTCGCGTGCGCCGGAGCCGCCGCGCCATCGTTGCGGCCTTTGACCGGCTGATCATGGACGAGCCGCTCGAGCGCATCACCGTGAGCCGGATCGCGCGTGAGGCGGACGTAGACCGCAAGACGTTCTACCAGCACTACGGCAGCGTGGACGGGCTGCTCGACGCCATCGCGAAGGACGTGGTCACCGACCTGCTCGACGAGGTGGAGCGGGCGGTCTCCCCGAGCGCCGCCGGCGCGGACGCGGCGCGGCCCCTGCACGCCTTCTTCGCCGCGCTCGCCGAGCATCTGAGCGAGAACGTCGTCCTGCGGCAGCGCTACTGCGAGCACGTGCCCCCCGATCTGCTCTTCGACCGGCTTGCGCGCCCGCTGACGCGCCAGGTCGTCGATCGGGGCCTCGTGGGTGGGGACGTGTCGGACGAGGACCTCGAACTGATGCTCGCCTACGGGCTCGGCGGGCTCTTCTCACTGTACCGGTGGTGGCTGCTCTCGGACCGCGCGCTGCCGCTGGAGGAGCTGACGCGTCGCGCCTGTCGGCTGGTCGAGGGAGGCTTGGCGCCGTTTCTGGACCGGTGAGCCCGGCCCTACAGCGCCTCGACCTCGTGCTCGGGATAGCGGTCCCAGTACGCGCGGTAGGTGGGGACGCCCGGCGCCAGGTCGACCTGCCACAGCCGGAAGTGGACCGGGATGTCCTTGGGCTGCCACTGCTCGAGGTAGGTGTAGCGATACGTCATCCCCACGCGCGCCATAACGGCGCCGCTGCGCGGGTTCTCGCGGTCGTGCGTCGCCGTGAGGTAGGGGAAGCCCGCCGCACGCGCCGCCGCTACGAGCGCGCCTGCGGCCTCGCTGGCGAGCCCCTGGTGCCAGGCCTCCGGCGCCAGCGCGTAGCCGAGGTCAAAGGCGTCGGTGCGCGCGCTGATGTTGACGAGCCCCACTGGCTCGCCGGCGTGCTCGCCCTCGCGCGGGCAGATGGCGTAGCGCAGGTCGAGCGGCATGCCCAGCTCGCCGCGCTCGCCGGCGTCCGCGCGGCGGTACCAGCTCATAAAGTGCGTGTCGAGAAACGCCGTCGCCTCGTCAACGTCCTGCGCGCAGAACCAGGGCAGGAAGTGCATGACGTGCTCGTCGGAGAGGAAACGAAAGGCCGCCGGCCCGTCCTGCTCGGCGAAGCGACGCAGGATGAGCCGCGCGGTCTCGATCGTGTGATGTGACATCGTGCCCCGTTCTTCTCGTCAGGTTGTGCGGGAAGAAGTCTACCGCGTCACTTGACCGTGAGCACCGGCACGTCCACGGAGCGCAGCACGCCAAAGCTCACGCTGCCGATCATGCCGCGCAGTGCGCCAAGGCCGCGCCGTCCCATGACCACGAGGTCGATGTCGTGGCTCCGCACGTACTCCGCGATGCCCTCGACCGGCGAGTTGGAGATGACCGCGTCGGCCACGATCTCGCACTGGGAGTCGTCGCGACTCTGCTCGATGAGCGCCTGGGCATCCGAGCAGGCGTTCTCCGCCACGGACTGCATGATGCGCTCGTAGCTCGTGGGGTCGACCACCGCGTAGGGCGTCTCGAGCGCGTTGGCCAGGAGCGTGGGGTCGGGCAGGCTCGAGGAGGGTATGACGGTCATCACGTGGACCTTTGCCTCGGGATAGGGCCCGGCCAGGCCAAGCGCGATGTGCAGGGCGCTCTTTGCGTGATCGGACTCGTCGTAGGGAACCAGGATGTTCTTGAAGTACATGGTTGCCTCCCTCGTCGCGAACGTGCCGTCTATCCGCGTTATACCCCTCGTTCGGCCGTCGGCTACCGTGCTCGGTGAGCGTGGGCGAGAAGTCCGTGGGCGCGTATCATGGAGCTGTCACATCGCAAGGGAGGCCGCCATGCGCGTCACGGTTCTGATGGAGAACAGCACCCCCTCGAGCCGCCTCGCCGCGCGGCACGGCCTCAGCCTGTGGCTGGAGCTCGACGACGGACGGCGCGTCCTCTTTGACATGGGGCCCGACGAGGCGTTTCTCGCCAATGCGCACACGCTCGGCGTGGACGTGACCTCGGCGGACCTCGCGGTGCTCTCCCATGGGCACTACGACCACGGCGGCGGGCTGCCCGCGTTTCTCGCCGCCTGTGCGCAGGCCGGTCGCGACGTGCCCGTCTACGTGCGCGAGCACGCCTTCGAGGAGCACGTCTCCGGAACGACCGAGCGCCATCACGCTATCGGGCTGGACCCGGCGCTCGCCGCGGACCCGCGCGTGCACCTGGTGGGCGAGAAGCACGATCTGGGCGCCGGGCTCACGCTCTTCTCGACCGCGCGGCGCGGCCACGCAATTGCCAGGTCAAACGCGCGCCTGCTCATGCGGGGTGCGGACGGTGGCCTGGTCCCGGATGCCTTTGCGCACGAGCAGAGCCTGCTGGTGGAGGAGGGCGGCCGGCACGTCCTGGTCTCCGGCTGCTCACACGGCGGGATCTTGAACCTGATGGACGCAGCGGAGGAGCTGGCCGGCGCGCCGCTCGATGCGGTGGTCGCGGGCTTCCACCTCATGGACCCGAGCGGCGGCACGGTGGAGGACGCCTCGCTCACGCGCGCGCTCGCCCAAGAGCTGGCGGCGCGGCCCGCGCGCTACCTCACGTTCCACTGCACCGGAACCGACGCGTTCTCCCTGCTGCGGGATGCCCTCGGCGAGCGCGTGGGCTACCTCCACGTGGGCAGTCGCGCCGAGGTGTGAGGCGTCGGGCGGTTACAATCGTCTCAGTCGTCTTTGGGAGGTTCGCATGCCCCAGATCATTGGCGCCCTGTTCGCGCTGCTCGTCGTTGCGTTTGTCGTCTCGCTCGTGATCTCGTTTCTGGTCAACATCGTCGCAGGCGCGCTCTCCATGCTGCCGGCGATCTTTGTGATTGTGGTCATCTGGTTCTTTGTGAAGGGCGGGAAGATCCACATCGACTTCCCCAACCGACGCGACCGTAACGACCGCTACTAGAGGGGCGAGAAGACCATGGCAACGCCCGAGTTCATCCTCAAGCTGCGTGAGAAGATCGGCCACGACCTGCTGTGGCTCATCGGCGTGACCGCCTACGTGGAGGACGGCCAGGGGCGCGTGCTCCTTGGCCGGCGCTCCGACACAGGGGAGTGGGCGCTCGTCTACGGCATCAATGAGCCGGGCGAGGAGCCGGCGGACACCGTGGCGCGCGAGGTCGCCGAGGAGACGGGCGTGGACGTGGTGCCCACGGACCTGGTTCACGTGCAGGCCCAGCACTACGAGACCGTCTACGCCAACGGGGACCGCACGCAGTACCTGGACCTCATGTTCGTGTGTCGGCTTGCCGAGGGCGGCAGTGCCGAGCCGCGCGTGGCCGACGACGAGAGCCTCGCGGTGGGCTGGTTTGCGCCGGACGCGCTGCCGGAGCCGCTGGCGGCCTCGACGGTGGAGCGCCTTGCCGCGCTCGCCGCATGGCGCGAGGCGGGTGCGAGCAGGGCGCTCTTCTCGTTTGGGGAATAGCCGGGGCGCTGCGCTCCCAGCTACCAGCGAATCGTGTAGGGGTCCTTGGTGAACGAGCAGAACGTGGCGGTGACGTTCTCCAGGGCAAAGACCTCGCAGTTGCCGTCGTCCGCGGCGTACATGGACTGCAGCTCGGGGTACTCGGCGAGCACGGCCTCGCGCGCCTCCAGGCGGTCGTCGAGCGTGGCGTCCGCCTCGATGCGCAGCCACGAGCCGTCCTCGCCCATCGCGCAGATCGCCACGCGCGGGTGAGCGAGCATCTGCTCGGAGACGGCCTTGACCTTGCCAGTCTGGAGGTAGAGCTTGCCCTCGAACTTGGCGATGGTGCCAAACGGGCGCACCTGCGGGTCGCCCTTCTCGTCGACGGTTGCCAGGAAGTACGTGGGGTTGGCCTTGAGGTAGGCAAGAACCTCGTCCATGGGTGCTCCTCTCCGCGAGCGGTAGTTGACGTTACTGTACCCCGGCTGCGGTGCGGGCGTGAGGTTCTTCTCGCCAGCGTGACGCTTTGCTAGGGGCGGCGCCGGCGCGGGTGCGGGCGGCCGTCGTCCAGGATGACGGCGAGCCCGGTGATGACGACGAACGCGATGAAGATGAGCTTCTTCATGATGGCCTCCCTGCCTTGGTTGGTGGGACCATCGTCGTTCTTGGGGTGGCTGGGAGCCATCGATGCGGCTTACTGCTGGCTTTCACTTTCGTAAGGTTGGGGGCACGGCGCCCCTCCTCCGCAAACTGTCGCTTTCTGCTGCCCGCGAGCCTTCCAAGCGGCCTGCGCGCAGTAATTTCCGACAGTCTGCGAAGCGGGAGGCGAGAAGGACCTCGGCTCGCGGCAGCGACGGTGCGCGCGGTGCGTCCCCTGCCCCCAAAACCTAGGTTTTGGGGCAAAGGATTTATGCATTGCCGAGAAGAGCATCAAACTTGTTGCCCAAAACGGGAAGGTTTCGTTGGGGCAACAGCATCTCGCGTGCACGCGCTACGCGGGGCCGCCTGTCGTAGAATGGGGCGCAGTCAAGATAGGAGGACCTATGCCCCTTACCAGAGAAGACGTCGCGGGCATCGCGGACTACGCGCGGATCGCGCTCACGCCCGAGGAGCTCGACGAGATGACCGCGTACATGAACGATGCCATCGACCTGCTGGAGCCCATCCGCCAGTACGACCTCGAGGGCGTGGAGCCCACGTTCCACCCCATCGGCGACCTCTCCAACGTGATGGGGGAGGACGTGCCGGACGATGCGGTGCGCCACCTGAGCGTGGACGTGGCGCTCAAGAACGCCGGCGCGTCCCGCGACCGCAGCTTCCGCGTGCCGTCCATCCTCGGCGACCAGGGGGGTGACCGCTAATGGCCAACTTCGACCAGCTCTCCGCGCGTGAGATCGCAGCGGGCGTCGCAAACGGCGACTTCACCGCAACCGAGGTGGCCCGTGCGGCGCTCGACGCCGTTGAGGCCCGCGACGGCGAGGTCAAGGCGTTCCTGCAGGTCTCCGCGGATCTCGCGCTCGCAGCCGCCGAGGCCACCGACAAGGCCCGCGCGGCGGGCGAGAGGCTCGGTCCGCTCGCCGGCGTTCCCGTGGCCTTCAAGGACAACATGCACCTCGTGGGCACCCGTACCACCTGCGCCTCCAAGATGCTCGCCAACTACGAGTCCACGTTCACGGCCACCTGCGTCCAGCGCATGCTCGACGCCGGTGCCACGCCCGTGGGCAAGACCAACATGGACGAGTTCGCCTTTGGCAGCTCCACCGAGTCCTCCGCCTTCCACCCCACGGCCAACCCGTGGGACACGGGGCGCGTCCCGGGCGGCTCCTCGGGCGGCTCGGCCGCGGCCGTCGCCGCCGGTGAGGTCACGGTCTCGCTGGGCTCCGACACCGGCGGCTCCATCCGCCAGCCGGCCTCGCTCTGCGGCGTCGTGGGCCTCAAGCCCACCTACGGCGCGGTCAGCCGCTACGGCGTGGTGGCCTTTGGCTCCTCGCTCGACCAGGTCGGACCCTTCGGTCGCAGCGTCGAGGACGTGGCCCTGGCCATGAACGCGCTCACGTGCGGCGGGCGCGACCCGTGGGACTCCACGAGCCAACCGGTCGACGTCGATTTTCTCGCCCACCTGGACGACCCTATCGAGGGGCGCCGCGTGGGCATCGTGCCCGCCCTCATGGAGGCAGCCGGCCTCACCGACGAGGTCCGCGACGCCGTCACCGCCGCCGGCCGCGCGCTGCAGGACCAGGGCGCGGAGCTCGTGGAGGTGGAGCTGCCCAACATCGCCTCCGCCATCGCGGCCTACTACGTGATCGCGCCGTGCGAGGCCTTCTCCAACCTCGCGCGCTTTGACGGCGTGCGCTACGGCTACCAGGAGCCCGGCCAGGCAACGCTGGCCGAGCAGACCTCGCTCTCCCGCGCGCACGGCTTTGGCGAGGAGGCCAAGCGCCGTCAGATGCTGGGCGCCTACCTCCTCTCCAGCGGCACCTACGACACGTACTACTACCCGGCGCAGCAGGTACGCACCCTCATCACGGCCGACTACGCCCGCGCGTACGAGAAGTGCGACGTCATCCTCATGCCGGCCGCGCCGCGCACGGCGTTCAAGTTCGGCGAGATGAGCGACCCCACGCAGATGTACGCGTCGGACATGTTCACGATCTCCAACAACATCGTCGGCAACGGCGGCGTCTCCGTGCCGCTGGGCCTGGGCGCCACCTCCGGCCTGCCCGTGTCCGCGCAGCTGCAGGGCCCGGCCTTCGCCGACGCCACGCTGCTCACGTTTGCGCGCGCGATCGAGCGGTCCTTCTCGCCGTCCGATGGCGGTACCGGGGCCCCCGTCGCGCCCGCGTTTGCCGGGAAGGGAGGTGAGCTCGCATGAAGAAGCTCGCCGAGGTCCTCAAGGACTGGGAGGCCGTGATCGGCCTCGAGGTCCATACCGAGCTCACCACGCTCGAGACCAAGATGTTCTGCAACTGCCGCCTCTCTCACGACGACGAGCCCAACACCAACGTCTGCCCCGTCTGCCTGGGCATGCCGGGAGCGCTGCCCGTGCCCAACGAGAAGGCCATCGAGTCGATCGTCATGGCGGGCCTGGCCACCAACTGCCAGATCATGCGCCACTCCATGTTCTACCGGAAGCACTACTTCTACCCGGACATGGCCAAGAACTTCCAGACCACGCAGGGTCCCGTGGCGTTCTGCATGCACGGTCACCTAGACCTGGAGGTCTCCGGCGCCGGCGCCAAGGAGCGCCCGGATGACACGGTGGAGAAGGACGCGGACGGCAGCTACGTGGCGCCCATCCGCATCCTGCGCATCCACATGGAGGAGGACGCCGCCAAGATGGTGCACGTGGGCGGCGAGGAGGGCCGCATCACCGCGGCCACCGAGTCCCTCATCGACTACAACCGCTGCGGCACGCCGCTCATCGAGCTCGTCACCGAGCCCGACCTGCGCACGCCAGAGGAGGCGCGCCTCTTCATGGAGAAGCTGCGCCAAACCTTCCTCACGCTCGGCATCTCCGACTGCTCGCTCGAGAGCGGCTCGATGCGCTGCGACGGCAACATATCTCTGCGCCGCCGCGGCGAGACCAAGTTTGGCACCAAGACGGAGATGAAGAACATCAACTCGTTCAAGAGCCTGCACGACGCGCTCGAGTACGAGATCTGCCGCCAGGCCGAGGTGCTCGAGGAGGGCGGGATCGTCTACCAGGAGACGCGCCACTGGGAGCCGAGCCGTCGGCGCACCGTGGTCATGCGCGTCAAGGAGACCGCGGACGACTACCGCCTCTTCCCGGATCCGGACCTCGCGCCCTTCGACCTCACGGACGAGTTCATCGACCGCTGCCGCGCGCGCATCCCGGAGCTGCCGGACGCCAAGCGCGACCGCTATATGGCCGACTTTGGCCTCAAGCGCGCCGACGCCGCCCAGCTCGCGGGCGACCCGGCGGTCGCGGCCTTCTTCGAGGAGACGCTTTCCGCGGCGGGCGAGAAGAACGTGGAGACCGTGGCCAAGGTCATGGTGAACCTCGTCCCCAGCTACGACGCCCTTACGCCGGCGCAGGTCGCGAGCCTCTCCGCGCTTCTCGCCGAGGACGCGATCACGTTTGCCCAGGCGCGCGAGGTGCTCGACGCGGTCAACGGCACAAGCGAGGACCCGGCGGCCTACGTGGACGCCCACGGCATGCGCCAGTCCACGGACGCGGATGCGCTCGGTGCCATCGTCGACGAGGTGCTCGGCCGCTGCACGGACCAGGTCCAGCAGTACCGTGACGGCAACAAGAAGGTGCTCGGGTTCCTCGTGGGCCAGTGCATGAAGGCGGCCAAGGGCTCCGGCAACCCCAAGGCCTTCAACAAGATGCTCACGGAGCGGCTCGAGTCGTAGGGACCTCACGCCCCGGCCTGCCCGTACTCCCCGAGCACCGCTCCGACCGATGTGGGGGCGTGCGTAAGTTGGGATTATTAGGAATCCTGATTTACGCGCGCTTTGATTGGGCGTGACGCGTGCGTAAGTCGGTTTTTCTCGTCAAATGTACGGGAATCCCGAGTTACGCACGCGCTGCTTTCTTCTGTTGGGTGCGTAAGTCGGGATTACTGGAAATCCTGACTTACGCGTCCCGTCACGATGCGACGCAAGCTGCTAGACTTCCGGGGCGAGAGTGGGCGTCGCGTGCGAGGGGAGCCAGCGGTGGGCGAGAAGGAAGTGCAGGTCACAGAGGGTGTTGAACCAGTCGCGGAGGAGATGACGCCCGACGAGGCGCGTCGGGCGGAGAAGCTCTCGCGCCGGCGCATGGCCTACAGCTTCCCGCAGTTCTTTGCCCTGCTCAATGCGGGCCTCATCCTTACGGCGGTGGCGCTCGTGCTCTTCAAGACGCCCAACCACCTGGCCTTCGGCGGAACCACGGGGTTTGCGATCCTGCTTAACACGGCGCTGCCGGCGCTTCCCGTCTCTGCGTACATGTGGATTCTCAACGCCGTGCTCGTCCTTCTCGGCCTGGTCTTTTTGGAGCGAAAGGCGGTGCTGTGGAGCGCGTTCGCGTCCTTCGCGCTCTCGGGCTATACCTCGCTCTTTGAGTGGCTGTTCCCGGTTACCACCTCGATCACCGGCGACCTCTGGCTCGATGTCTGCTTTGCCGTGCTGCTTCCGGCCGTTGGTTCGGCGCTGGTCTTTGACATCGGCGCGTCGACCGGCGGCACGGACATCCTGGCCATGATCTTGCGCAAGCGTACCGACCTGGAGATCGGCAAGGCGCTCTTTGCCGTGGATGTGGCCGTGGTCGTGGCGGCGATTGGGCTCTACGGGCCGCGCGTGGGCCTCTACTGTGTGCTCGCGCTCATCGGCAAGACCTTCGTGGTGGACGGCTTCATCGAGTCCATCCGCCAGCGCAAGGTCTGCCAGGTCATCTGCGACCATCCGCGCGACGTGGAGGAGTTCATCGTCAAGAAGCTGGGCCGCACCGCCACGGTGACCTTTGGCTGGGGCGCGTACTCCGGCAAGCGCCAGACGATCCTCACCAGCGTGCTCTCGCGCCGTGAGGCCATGAAGCTGCGGCTCTTCGTGCGCGCGCAGGACCCGAGCGCCTTCATCACTATAGTGAGCAGCTCGGAGATCATCGGCCGCGGCTTCCGTGGCGTGAACTAGCGCGTGTCCGAGCGCTCGACGAACCCCCTTTTGGAGGTTTGGGTTCATCGCTTCCGCCGCAAAGGGGAGACCCATCCGTAAAGCTCCAGGTCAGCGGATTGCATGAAAAAGCATGGGACTCCTTGAGGCCCCGGTGTGAACCCAAACCGGAAAACGGTTTGGGTTCACTTTCTTGAGCGCGGGGGTTACAGGAAAAGCCGCCAATCCTGTGACCTGCGGTTTCTCCAAAGGTGTCATCACGCGAGAAAAAACGGTGAACCCAAACCTCAAAATGAGGGGGTTGCTACTCCGTGGCGCGGGCCTCGTCGAGGTAGTTGTAGAGCGTGTACTTGGAGATCCCGAAGTACTTGCAGACCTTGGGGCCGCTCTTGGTGATGAGGAAGGCGCCCGTGTCGTTGAGGTAGCGGATCGCGCGGACCTTCTCCTCCTTGGTCATGAGCGCCACGGGCGTGCCCACGAGCTGGACGCTCTGCTCGATGAGGTCGTCCAGCAGGTCCGCCACGCTGCGCACGATCGGCTCCGGCTCGCGCGGCGCGCTGGGGCCTGTGCCCACGACCTCGGCGATTGTGTCGCCCATGGCGCGCAGGATCGTGATGTCGTAGTTGACGGCAAAAATGCCCACTGTGCGGCCGTCGTCGTCGCGGATGAAGACGGTCGAGGACTTGAGGATCTTGCCGTCCGCTGTCTTGGTGAGGTAGGCCAGGCGGTCCTCGAGCCGCTCCGCGCCGGCGTGCAGCGCCTCCAGCACCACGTGGCTCGGCCCGTCGCCGAGCTTGCGGCCGGTGACGTGGCCGTTCTCGATCGCGACGATCGAGTGGCTGGGGTCGGCCGCCTCCAGGTCGTGGACGACGACCTCGCACCCGCTGCCAAACTGCAGCGCGAGCGCGTGGGCGAGCCGCTTGTAGAAGTCGAGCTGTGCCTCGGTCATGGCGTTCTCCTCGCTCCGTGTGAACGAGAGAAGATGGTACCCGAAAAAACGGACCAGCCAAACTTTTTGTCTGGTCCCCGTACGTCGGCAGACGCCCAGAAGAAGCCGAGAAAAACGCCCTGACGTCGCGTTATATCACGCCGTGGACAACGAAAACTTTTTGAAGTCCCGCCCGCGCCCGACCGCTCACGCCCCGCAACCTACCGTCTAACAGATTTTCATCGAAGCAGACAATTTGTTAGCACGCCCCGCGCAATACTATCGAAACATAGTCGGAGCATCGTGGAGAGGACGATTATGGCGAAGACGCAAGCGGTGGAGGAGAAGGGGTCCTCCGCGGTTCTGTTCCAGCGCGAGGGGATGCCGCCCATCGGCGAGATGCTGCCCTGCGCCCTCCAGCATGTGCTGGCGTCCTTCGCCGGCATCATCACGCCCGCGATCCTCATCGCGGCCACGTTCAACTTCACTGCCCAGGAGAAGACCGACATCATCCAGGTCGCGCTGATCCTCTCCGCCATCGACACGGCGCTGCAGGCCTTTGCGCCGTTCCGCCGCATCGGCGGAAACCTGCCCATCGTCATGGGCGTGTCGTTTGCGTTCCTGCCGGCGCTCCAGGCCATGGGCGCCACGTTCTCCTTCGGCGCCCTTCTCGGCGGCGAGATCGTGGGCGGCATCGCGGCCATCCTCTTTGGCATCTTCTACGGCAAGCTCAAGGCCTTCTTCCCGCCGGTCGTCACCGGCACGGTGATCTTCACGATCGGCGTCTCGCTCTATCCCACGGCCATCAAGTACATGGCCGGCGGCGAGGGCACGCCGCTGTGGGGCACCCCGCAGGCCTGGTGCGTGGCCCTGGTCACGTTTGCCGTGGTCTTTGGCCTCAACAACTTCGCCAAGGGCACCCTCAAGCTCGGCAGCGTCTTCTTCGGCATGATCGCCGGCATCATCGTGTCCGCGCCCTTCGGCATGCTCGACTTCTCCGCCGTGGGCTCCGCCGGCATCTTCGCGTTCCCCAAGATCATGCCCTACGCCATCGAGTTCCACCCCGAGGTCTGCATCACGCTCGCCGTGGTCTATCCGATGGTCGCCATCCAGGTCATCGGCGACGTCTCCGCGGCCTGCCTCGGCGCCATGGACCGCATGCCCGACGAGCGCGAGCTCTCCGGCGCCATCGTCTCCCAGGGCTGCACCTCGCTCGTCTCCGCCTTCATCGGCGGCCTGCCCACCTCCGCGCTGGGCCAGAACGTCGGCATCATCTGCTCCAACAAGGTCGTCAACAAGTGGGTCTTCGTGACCGTGGCGGCGGTCTTCGCCGCGGCGGGCCTGCTGCCGCAGCTCTCCGCGCTGCTCACGGCCATCCCGCAGCCGGTCATCGGCGGCGCCACGGTGGGCGTCTTCGGCACGATCACCATGAACGGCGTCCGCATGTTCACCAAGGACGGCCTCACCCCGCGCGTCACCACGATCGTGGGCACCTCGGTCGTCTTTGGCCTGGGCATCTGGATGGCGTCCGGCTGCCTCGCGGGCGAGGGCATGCCCAGCTGGGTGACCACCGTCATCGGCTCCAACGCCATCACCCCGGCCGCCATCATGGCCATCATCCTGAACCTCATCCTGCCCGTGGACCCGCCGTACGAGATTCGTCACGCCGCGACCCGCGAGCAGGCCGTCGCCAAGGTCATGCCCGCGAGCAAGGAGTAGCGGGTCCCGGGACGACCTCGGGCCACCCAGCAGGAACGCGGTGCGAGAAGACCGATCTTCTCGCCAAAAGGATAGGAGACGAAATGCTGCTCGTCACCAACGGTCGCGTCATCACGCGCGACGCTGACAACGCTTACCTCGAGAACGGCGCCGTTGCCATCGATGGCGAGAAGATCGCCAAGGTCGGCGACGCGGCGGCGCTGGCCGAGAAGTACCCGGATGCCGAGGTGGTGGACGCTCACGGTGGCGTCATCATGCCGGGCCTGGTGAACTGCCACACCCACATCTACTCGGGGCTCGCCCGCGGCCTCTCCATCAAGGGCTGCAACCCCACCAACTTCCTCGAGAACCTCGAGCAGCAGTGGTGGAAGATCGACGACAACCTCACGCTCGACGGCACCCGCGCGAGTGCCTACGCCACCGTGCTGGACAGCCTGCGCGACGGCGTGACCACGATCTTCGACCACCACGCGAGCTTCTGCGAGATCCCGGGGTCCCTGTTTGCCATCAAGGACGTCTGCGAGGAGACGGGCATCCGCGCGTGCCTGTGCTACGAGACGTCCGACCGCCGCGGCGACGAGAAGCGCGACCAGGCGATTGCCGAGAACGCCGAGTTCGCGCGGTGGGCGGCCAAGCAGGACTCCGGCATGATCGCCGCCATGTTTGGCGGGCACGCCACCTTCACGCTCTCCGACGAGACGATGGACAAGATGGCCGAGGCCAACGATGGTCTCACCGGCTTCCACATCCACGTCTGCGAGGGCATGAACGACGTCTGGGATTCCCGCCTCAACCGCGGCGGCATCTCGCCGATCGAGCGCCTGCTGCAGCACGACCTCCTTGGCCCGCGAACGATGCTCGGCCACTGCATCCACGTCACGCCCGCCGAGATGGACATCATCAAGGAGACCGGCACCCACATCGTCAACAACCCCGAGTCCAACATGGGCAACGCCGTGGGCTGCGCTCCGGTGCTCGAGTTCTTCCGTCGCGGCATCCCGGTGCACATGGGCACCGACGCCTACACGCACGACATGCTCGAGAGCCTCAAGGTCTTCCTCATCATCCAGCGCCACAACGCCGCCATGCCCAACGTGGGCTGGGTCGAGGCCATGACGATGCTCTTCCAGAACAACCCCGCCATGGCGAGCGAGTACTTCGGGCGGCAGATCGGCGTCCTGGCGCCCGGCGCCGCGGCCGACGTCATCGTGATGGACTACCCGGTCTTCACGCCCTTCTCGGACGAGAACATCGACGGCCACATGCTCTTCGGCATGATGGGCAAGAACTGCCGCACCACGATCGTCAACGGCAAGGTGCTCTACAAGGACCGCGAGTTCGTGGCCTTTGACGAGGAGCGCATCAACGCCTGGACCCTCGAGCAGAGCAAGAAGCTCTGGGGCACGCTCAACGCATAGAACGCCGCGGATGAGACATTGGGGACAGGTTCCTTTGTCTCATCCCCCGATTTCTTGACCGCAGGTAACGGATGAGACAAAGGAACCTGTCCCCAATGTCTCATCCGCAGGAGAGGAGCAACAATGAGCGACGTCATGAGGCCGATCCCGTTCGCGCAGGTCATGGACTGGGTCCTGACCGAGCACGAGACACAAGGCGCCATCTTCGGCGTGCGCAAGGCCTACGTCCACGAGGGCGGTGCCGAGGCGATTTTTGCCGAGAAGATCGAGACCCCCTTTGGCCCGGCCGCCGGCCCCAACACCCAGCTCGCGCAGAACATCATCGCCTCCTACGTGGCGGGCTCGCGCTTCTTTGAGCTCAAGACCGTCCAGGTCATGGACGGCGAGGAGCTCTCCGCCTGCGTGAACAAGCCCTGCATCGTGGCCGAGGACGAGTGCTACAACTGCGAGTGGTCCACCGAGCTCACGGTCCCGCAGGCCTTTGCCGAGTACGTCAAGGCCTGGTGGGCCTGCAAGCTCATCGCCCGCGAGTACGGCCTGGGAGACCCGGACGGCTTTGTCTTCAACATGTCCGTGGGCTACAGCCTCGAGGGCATCAAGTCCGAGAAGGTCGACCACTACATCGAGGGCATGAAGGACGCCTCCGGCACCGAGGTCTGGGCCGAGTGCCGCGACTGGGCCCTCGCCAACCTCGACCGCTTCCAGAACGTGGACGCAGACTTCGTCAACTCGGTCTCCCCGCAGGTCTCCAACTCCGTCACCGAGTCCACGCTCCACGGCTGCCCGCCCGACGAGATCGAGCGCATCGCCACCTATCTCATCACCGAGAAGGGCGTGAACACCTACATCAAGTGCAACCCGACGCTTTTGGGCTACGACTTCGCGCGCGAGCGCCTGAACGAGCTCGGCTTTGACTACATCGTCTTCGACGACACGCACTTCCGCGAGGACCTGCAGTGGATCGACGCCGTGCCCATGTTCGAGCGCCTGATCGAGCTCTGCGACGAGAAGGGCCTCGCCTTTGGCGTCAAGCTCACCAACACGTTCCCGGTTGACGTGACCCGCGGCGAGCTGCCGAGCGAGGAGATGTACATGTCCGGTCGCTCGCTCTTCCCGCTCACGATCGAGCTCGCGCGCCGCATCGCCCGCCAGTTTGACGGCCGCCTGCGCATCTCCTACTCCGGCGGCGCCGACGCCCGCAACATCCGCGAGCTCTACGCGGCCGGCATCTGGCCGATCACCATGGCCACCAACGTTCTCAAGCCCGGCGGCTACGAGCGCTTCTCCCAGATCGCCGGTCTTCTCGCCGGCGCGCCACGCCTGGACTACGTGGACGTTGATGCCGTGACCGCGCTGGCCTCCCGCACCGCCTCCGGCAAGGACTACCAGAAGCCCATCAAGCCGGCCAAGCCTCACAAGGTCGACGCCGAGCTCCCGCTCATGAGCTGCTTCACCGCGCCGTGCCGCACCGGCTGCCCCATCCAGCAGGACATCCCTGCCTACCTCTCCCGCGTGGACGAGGGCAAGCTCGCCGAGGCGCTCCAGATCGTCATCGAGCGCAACGCCCTGCCGCACATCACCGGCAACCTCTGCCCGCACCCCTGCGGCGCCAAGTGCGAGCGCAGCTTCTACGAGCCCGAGGGCGCGCGCATCCGCGAGTCCAAGCTTGCGGCTGCCCGCGGCGGGTTCGACGAGGTCGTGAAGAAGCTCCGCGCCGCCGGTCCTTCTCGCCTGGCTTCTGCTGCCGATAAGAACGTGGCGGTCGTTGGCGGCGGCCCGGCTGGCCTGGCCACCGCGTTCTTCCTCACGCGTGCCGGCGCCAAGGTCACCATCATCGAGCGCACCGACAAGCTCGGCGGCGTGGCGCGTCACGTCATCCCCGAGTTCCGCATCTCCCACGACGACATCGACAAGGACGTGGCGCTCTGCCTCGCCTTTGGCGCGCAGGTCCAGATGGGGCGCGAGGTCACGAGCGTGGCTGAGCTCTTCGACGAGGGCTTCACGGACGTCGTGGTCGCCACGGGCGCGTGGGCGCCGGGCAAGGTGGGCCTCAAGGCCGGTGAGGAGATCGACGTCCTGGAGTTCCTCGAGGCCGCCAAGTCCGGCGAGCCCATGGAGCTCGGCACCGACGTCGTGATCGTGGGCGCCGGCAACACCGCCATGGACGCCGCCCGCGTGGCCAAGCGCGCCGAGGGCGTCAAGAACGTGCGCATCGTCTACCGCCGCACCAAGAAGGAGATGCCGGCGGACGAGGAGGAGCTGCAGCTCGCCCTCGAGGAGGGCATGGAGCTCTGCGAGCTTCTCGCCCCGATCGGCGTGGCAAACGGCCAGCTGGCCTGCGAGGTCATGCGCCTCGGCGAGCCGGACGAGTCTGGCCGTCGCCGTCCCGAGCCCACGGGCGACACCGTGGACGTCCCGGCCACGGCCGTGATCTGCGCCGTGGGCGAGCAGATCGAGCGCGGGCTCTACGAGGGCGCGGGCGTGGAGGTTGACCGCCGCGGCCGCCCGGCCGGCACCGCCACCGGCGTGGACCACGTCTGGGCTGCCGGCGACTGCCGCCGCGGGCCGGCCACCTTCGTGGAGGCCATCGCCGACGCGCAGGCCGTCGCCCGCGACCTGGCCGGGGTTGACTTCAACGCCTATGCCGATAAGAACGTGCGTGCCGACAAGTACGACGCCATCATGGGCCGCAAGGGCGACATCTGCCTCGACGTTGCCGGCTGCAAGACGAGCCGCTGCCTGGGCTGCGCCATCGTCTGCGAGGTCTGCTGCGACGTCTGCCCCAACCGCGCCAACGTGGCGATCAAGGTGCCGGGCCTCGCGCAGGAGCAGGTCGTCCACGTGGACGGCATGTGCAACGAGTGCGGCAACTGCGCCGTCTTCTGCCCATGGAGCGGCCGTCCGTACAAGGACAAGCTCACGCTCTTCTGGAGCGCCGAGGACATGGACGCGAGCGAGAACCGCGGCTGGGTGCCGCTGCCCGACGGACGCGTCCGCGTGCGCCTGGCCGGCTCCGACGGCACCTACGACGTGAACGACGCCGCCTGCGGCCTGCCCGAGGACGTGCGCCTCACCATCTGCGCCGTCCGCGACGACTACGCCTACCTGCTGGCCAAGTAACTTCGTGCGACCCGCGGGCCGAGGTTCTTCTCGCCCGCGGGCCTCGCACGCAAGGAGGGGAGAGACATGGACGACGAGCTCAAGCGCATCTGGGTCGCCGACGAGGGCTGCATAGGCTGCCGCCTCTGCGAGCGCGCGTGCCCCACCGGCGCCATGCGCGTGGAGGACAAGCAGGCGGCAATCGACTACGCGCTCTGCATCGCGTGCGGCATGTGCGCCACCAAGTGCCGCAAGGGCGTCATCCACGACACGCTGGGCATCTACGCCCCGGCCCAGTAGGGGAGGAGACCATGGCAGCTGGAACCGCCGTCAAGGCACCCGCCGAGTACCGCTTCACCGTCAACGGCGAGGAGCAGGTCGTCACGTCCGACAAGCCGCTCCTTCGCTACCTGCGCGACGACCTCAAGCTCACCTCCGTCAAGGACGGCTGCTCCGAGGGCGCGTGCGGCACCTGCACCGTGCTCGTGGACGACCGCGCCACCAAGGCGTGCGTCCTCACCACGCGCCTGGCCGCGGGCCGCGACATCGTGACCGTGGAGGGCCTGCCCCACGAGGAGCAGGAGGCCTTCGTCTACGCCTTCGGCGCCGTGGGCGCCGTCCAGTGCGGCTTTTGCATCCCCGGCATGGTCATGGCGGGCGCGGCCCTCATCCACAAGGTTCCCGACCCCACCGAGGACCAGGTCAAGGTGGCCATCCGCGGCAACGTCTGCCGCTGCACCGGCTACAAGAAGATCATCGAGGGGATCCTCCTTGCCGCCGCGATCCTGCGGGGCGAGAAGAACATCGATCCCGAGCTCGAGCGCGGCGACGACTATGGCGTGGGCAAGCGCGCCTTCCGCGTGGACGTGCGCCGCAAGGTCCTCGGGTACGGCAAGTACCCCGACGACATCGACGAGCGCGACTTCCCCGACCTCACCTACGCCAGCGCCGTGCGCTCCAAGTACCCGCGCGCCCGCGTGGTCAAGATCGACGCCGAGAAGGCCCGCGCCATGCCGGGCGTCCTCGCCGTGCTCACGGCCGCCGACGTGCCCGTGAACGCGGTCGGCCACCTGCTCTACGACTGGGACGTCATGACGGCCGAGGGTGACATAACCCACTGCGTGGGCGACGCCATCGCGCTCGTGGTGGCCGAGGACGCCGCCACGCTCGAGAAGGCCAAGAAGGCCGTCAAGGTGGAGTACGAGGTCCTCGAGCCCGTCCGCTCCATCGAGGAGGCCCGCGCCGAGGGTGCGCCCGTGCTCCACAAGCCCTATCTCGCCTTTGGCAACTGGGTCACGCCCGAGAACAACATCTGCCAGCAGCGCCACGTGGTCCGCGGCGACGCGGCTGCGGCGCTCGCGGGCGCCGCGCACAAGGTGACGCGTACCTTCAAGACGCCGTTCACCGAGCACGCGTTTCTCGAGCCCGAGTGCGCCGTCGCCTTCCCGTACAAGGGCGGCGTCAAGGTGTGCTCGTCCGACCAGGGCGCCTATGACTCCCGCAAGGAGATCGCCCACATGCTCGGCTGGGACGCCACGCCCGAGCGCGTGGTCGTGGAGACCATGCTCGTGGGCGGCGGCTTTGGCGGCAAGGAGGACGTCTCCGTGCAGCACCTGGCCGCGCTCGCCGCGCTCGTGGTGAACCGTCCCGTCAAGGTGCGCCTCACGCGCCAGGAGTCCATCAACTTCCACCCCAAGCGCCACTACATGGAGGGCACGTTCACCCTCGGCTGCGACGAGGACGGCACCTTCGTGGGCCTGGACTGCGAGATCAACTTCGACACCGGCGCCTACGCGTCCCTCTGCGGCCCGGTCCTCGAGCGCGCCTGCACGCACTCCGTGGGCCCGTACTGCTACCAGAACACCGATATCCGCGGCTATGGCTGGTACACCAACAACCCGCCTGCCGGCGCGTTTCGCGGCTTCGGCGTCTGCCAGAGCGAGTTTGCGCTCGAGAGCCTCATCGACCTTCTCGCCGACGAGGTGGGCATCTCCCCGTGGGAGATTCGGTACCGCAACGCCATCGAGCCGGGCAAGGTCCTGCCCAACGGCCAGATCGCCGACCGTTCCACCGCCCTCAAGGAGACCCTGCTCGCGGTCAAGGACATCTACGAGGCGCACCCCGGCCACGCCGGCCTCGCGTGCGCGATGAAGAACGCGGGCGTGGGCGTGGGCCTGCCCGACGCCGGCCGCTGCAAGATCCGCGTGGAGGACGGCCGCGCCGTGGTCTACTCCGCCACCTCCGACATCGGTCAGGGCTGCAACACGGTCTTCCTGCAGGACGTTGCCGAGGCCACCGGACTTCCGCTCGCGAACATCGTGAACGGCGAGTGCTCCACCGAGAACGCGCCCGACTCCGGCACCACGTCCGGATCGCGCCAGACCCTCATCACCGGCGAGGCCGTGCGCGGCGCGGCGTTCCTGCTGCGCGACGCCATGCTCGCGGTGGAGGAGGGGACCGAGACCGGCACTGACCCCGTGGTCGCCCACGGCGACGGCTTTGTGGTCGAGTACGCCGACGGCACGCCCTACGTGGGCCCGGGCGCCGGCTACCACGCGCAGGACCCGGTGGCCGCGCTGGCCAAGCTCGAGGGCCGCGAGTTCTCCTACGAGTACCTCGAGAAGACCGACAAGCTCGGCGCGGACGTGCCCAACCCCAAGAGCCACGTGGCCTACGGCTACGCCACGCACGTGGTGATCCTGGACGACGACGGCCGCGTGACCGAGGTCCACGCCGCGCACGACTCCGGCAAGGTGGTGAACCCCATCGCCATCCAGGGCCAGATCGAGGGCGGTGTGCTCATGGGCATGGGCTACGCGCTCACCGAGCGCTTTGACCTGGAGGACTGCGTCCCGCAGGTGAAGTTTGGCACGCTGGGGCTCTTCAGGGCTCCGGACATCCCCTTCATCAACGCCATCTACGTCGAGAAGGACGAGCTGCTCGACGTGGGCTACGGCGCCAAGGGCATCGGCGAGATTGCCACAATCCCCACCGCACCCGCGGTCCAGAACGCCTACCGCGCCCTCACCGGCGAGCTCCAGACCGAGCTCCCGCTCAAGCACACGTACTACTCGCGACGAGAAGTAGCTCCGCTTCCTCGCACGCCTCTTGCAGAGGGCCCGCCGGTTTGCCATGCCCGGCGGGCCCTCGATTTTGTGCGAGCTGTCTCAACCTGCGAAGTCGAACGCTGCGGTCGCGAAGTTGACCGACTCCTCGTTTCGTGCGGCTACTTGCTGGTACAACTTGAAGTCAGCAGTGATGACGGGGATACCCTCCTCAGCGAGCTCCACGTACGATGCGTCGGTGAATCCCAGCCACATGAAGGGCTGTGCTTCAACTACCTTGACGGCGGGGACGTGCTTCTCACTGAGCGCCTCTCCAGACTCGATGAGCTCCCTCAGTATCTGATAGCAGCGCGTGCGGGAACCCTTGTCCGAGTCCAGGAGATTGGTCGTCTCCGCGAGACATCCTGGTGTGACGACAATTTCGTCATAGCTTGCAAGAAGCCTGCAGAGCACGTCGTAGGAGCCAGCATTGTAGGCGGCAAGACGCTTGTGACGGGCTATTGCCGCGCGGTCTGTGAGCCCAACCAGAAAGAGCAGGAAGACGTTGGTATCGAGTGCGACCTTACGCCGGCTCATGGTAGGGCTCCATCCTCTTGAACTCAAGCGTAGCTCTGTCGAGGATGAGCGTCTTATAGGTGCGCAGTGACTTTGGGCTTGTAGTGAGTCCTGCAAGGGCCGTGGCCGGAAGATCGCTTCCGAGGACGTAGCCAACAACGACGCGCCAGCTAGTTTCGTCCTCGCTCAGCTCGATGCCTTCGAGGGCTGCGTACTTGGCCTCCGGGATGAGCTCCACGAGGATCTCAACCGCCTTCTTTGCTGCGGCCTGCGCCGACGTGACGTCCATGACGACTCCTCCAACCATGTCGTTCCTTTCTCTTCAAGTGTAGCGCGCTCGCGTTCAAGCTCTTGAGGTAGTTCCTCATGAAGCCTCCGTGCCTCCATTGAGGGGTAAGACCCTAGCACGGGGGCGGTAGGCCTTGTCTTGCAGTTGTCTTCCACGTAGCTGCGTTCCCAGCTCAAGACAGTCGAGAAGGACATATGGTTCGAATCTCTATCGACAGACGGTTGGGTTTCGTGTGTCACCGGTAGACAAGCTCCCTTGGGCGCTCTGAGCTGCGCGGCGGCAGGCACTTCTCGGCGGGTGACCACCTTGTCGTTGCGCTCGTGGACAGTGAGGTCCGTGCGTTCGCGACGCTCGCGACTTTACCGTCAAATCTTTACCGCCAGTGGCGGTAAAAACGGTGCGTCGCTCCCACGGGCGCCCGGCGGCCCATCAATCAACGCTCCCGTCACGCTACGGAAACACGGGTAGGGCAAAGTTACCCTTTGTGTAGCTGAGACTGCCCGCGCCCCGTAGAGAGGCCCCTCATGTTCGACTTCCTCATGTCCGCCATTACCGCGCTGAACGACAACGTGCTGTGGGGCGTCCCCATGGTCGTGCTGATGCTCGGGACCGGCGCATTCCTGCTCGCCGTCACCAGGGGCGTCGTGTTCACGCGCTTCAACGTGGTCATGCGCTACACCACCAAGACGCTCTTCCAGCGCAGGGGCGCGGCCGAGGCGGGGGAGGGCACCATCTCGCCCTTCCAGGCGGTGTGCACCGCGCTCGCGGCGACGCTCGGCACCGGCAACATCGTGGGCGTGGCGCTCGCGGTGGCCACGGGCGGCCCGGGCTCGATCTTCTGGCTGTGGCTCTCCGCGCTGGCCGGCATGGTCATCAAGTTCTGCGAGGTCACGCTCTCGGTGGCGTACCGCACGCGCAACGAGCGCGGCGAGATCGTGGGCGGCCCCATGTACTACATCTCCCGCGGCCTGGGGCTTGGCTGGCTCGCGATGCTGTTTGCCGCCTTCGGCTTCCTCGCGTCCTTCGGCATCGGCGCGAGCGTGCAGGCCAACTCGCTCGCCGGCAGCGTGAACGCCACCTTCGGGGTGCCGCTGCCCGTCATCGGCGCCGTCGTGGCGCTGCTCGCGGGGCTGGTCCTCATCGGCGGCATCACCCGCATCGCTCAGATCACCGAGAAGCTCGTGCCCTTTGCGGCCATCTTCTACCTCGCCGGCGCCGCCGCGGTGCTCGTGGTCAACGCGGCCGAGATCCCTGCGGCAATCGGCCAGATCTTCCGCGACGCCTTCACGGGCACGGCCGCCACGGGCGGCTTCCTGGGCGCCACGGTCATGTACGCGTGCCGCGTTGGCATGTCTCGCGGCGTGTTCACCCACGAGGCGGGCATGGGTTCGGCGCCCATCGCGCACGCCTCCGCCGACACCGACCACCCCGCCCGCCAGGGCCTGTGGGGCACCTTCGAGGTGTTCTTCGACACCATCGTCATGTGCACGATCACAGGCCTCGTGATCATCACCTCGGGGCTGTGGCACGCCGACCCCATGATGTCCGAGGGCGCCATGAGCTCGGCGGCCTTTGGGCAGAGCATCCCCGGCGGCCAGTACATCGTGACCGTGGGCCTCGTGCTCTTCGCGTTTGCCACGCTGATCGCGTGGTACTACTACGGCGAGAAGTGCGTTGAGTACCTCTTCCGCAAGAGCCGCGCCCAGCGTGTGGCCGTGCGCGTCTACCAGGTTGCCTACGTCGCCATGGTGTTCGCGGGCTGCGTGACCAACCTCGACGTGGTGTGGGAGTTCGCCGACTGCTTCAACGGCCTCATGGCGATCCCCAACCTCATCGCGCTGATCGCGCTCTCGCCCGTGATCCGCCGGCTTGCCGCGGACAATAGATATACGTATAG